>NC_014391.1:5537500-6137500 GCF_000145235.1 Micromonospora aurantiaca ATCC 27029
GGCGACCACGGCGAGCCCGGCGCCGCCGAGCGCAACAGCACCCGGCGAGTGCGCGAGGACCAGGCCGGCGACGATCGGCACGATCGCCGCGGTGATCGCGGTGACGGGCGCGACGACAGCCATCACGCCGGTGGCGAGCGAGCGGTAGAGCAGCATGACGCCGCCCGCGCCCGCCACGCCGGCGAGCAGTCCCCACCCCAGGTCGAGCGGGCTCGGCGTGCCGGGCACCACGAGGACGAGGACGAGCAGCAGCGGAACGCTGAGGATCTGCGACACGACAGTCACGGCGATCGGGTCGGCGCGCCGGGACGCCTTGCCGCCGGCGAAGTCGGCCGTGCCGAAGGCCAGCGCGGACACGGCGGCGAGGACAATGGGGAGCATCCCGCAGTCGTACCACAATAGTGACCGTGAAGGACAGTGTGATGACCGATACCGGTGGACGGGTCGGCGCGGTGACCTCAGCGGTCGCCCGCCAGGTACGTGACCTGCGAGCAGCACGCGGCTGGTCGTTCGAGGAACTGGCCGGCCGGTCCGGAGTCAGCAAGGGCATGCTGGTGCAGATCGAGGGGGCGCGCACCAACCCGAGCATCGGCACGCTCTGCCGGGTCGCCGACGCGTTCGGCGTCAGCATCGCCCGGCTGCTGGAGCCGGCCGAACAGAGCACGGTGCGGGTCAGCGCGGCCGACGAGGCGCCGGTGCTGTGGCGCGGCCCCAACGGCGGCCTGGCGCGTCTGCTCAGCGGCCTCGGCGAACCCGACCTGGTCGAGCTGTGGGACTGGCGGATGGAACCCGGGGAGGCGTTGCGGTCCCCCGACCACGCCCACGGCACCCGGGAGATCCTGCACGTGCTCGACGGCGTCGCCACTGTCACAGTGGACGGCGTCGACCACGACGTACGCGCCGGCGAGACGGTCGAGTTCCACGCCGACCGGGAGCACGGCTATCGCACGGCCGGTGACGGGCCGGTGCGCCTGATGATGGTGGTGGTCACCCCGTCGGGCGAGTGGGACCGGCGGACCCGCTCACGCGGACCGCGCCCGAGCTGACCCGGGCGCGGTCGCGAACGGCGGTATCAGGCCGACTTCTCCTCGCGGTCCCGCCGGCGTCGGCCGGTGAACTCGCGGGGCACGATCGTCGGGTTGACGTTCTCCAGGACGACCTCGCGGGTGATCAGCACCCGGGCGGCGTCGGGGTTGCTCGGCACCTCGTACATCACGGAGAGGAGCACCTCTTCCATGATCGCCCGCAGGCCGCGGGCGCCGGTGCCGCGGAGCATGGCCTGGTCGGCGATGGCCTCCAGCGCGGGCTGCTCGAACTCCAGCTCGACGCCGTCCAGCTCGAACAGGCGCTGGTACTGCCGGACCAGCGCGTTGCGCGGCTCGGTCAGGATCCGCACCAGGGCGCTGCGGTCGAGGCTGCGCACGTTGGTGATCACCGGAAGCCGGCCGATGAACTCGGGGATGAGCCCGAACTTCAGCATGTCCTCCGGCATGACCTGGCTGAAGATGTCGTCGGTCGACCGCTCGGACACCGACCGGAGCCGGGCGCCGAAGCCGGTGCCGCCGGAGCCGGTGCGGGCCTCGATGATCTGGTCGAGCCCGGCGAACGCGCCACCGCAGATGAACAGCACGTTCGTGGTGTCGATCTGGATGAACTCCTGGTGCGGGTGCTTGCGCCCGCCCTGCGGCGGCACGTTGGCGACGGTGCCTTCGAGCATCTTCAGCAGCGCCTGCTGCACGCCCTCGCCGGAGACGTCACGGGTGATCGACGGGTTCTCCGACTTGCGGGCGATCTTGTCGACCTCGTCGATGTAGATGATGCCCGTCTCGGCGCGCTTGATGTCGTAGTCGGCGGCCTGGATCAGCTTCAGCAGGATGTTCTCGACGTCCTCACCGACGTAGCCCGCCTCGGTGAGCGCGGTGGCGTCGGCGATGGCGAACGGGACGTTGAGCATCCGCGCGAGCGTCTGCGCCAGGTGCGTCTTGCCGCAACCCGTCGGGCCGAGCAGCAGGATGTTGGACTTGGCCAGCTCGACGCCGTCGGTGCCGGAGCCCGGCGCGCCTGCGGCCTCGGCCTGGATCCGCTTGTAGTGGTTGTAGACCGCGACGGCGAGCGCCTTCTTGGCCTGCTCCTGACCGACGACGTAGTTGTCGAGGAACTGGCAGATCTCCATCGGCTTGGGAAGCTCTTCCCACTTCACCTCGCCGGACTCGGCCAGCTCCTCTTCGATGATCTCGTTGCAGAGGTCGATGCACTCGTCGCAGATGTAGACACCAGGGCCTGCGATGAGCTTCTTGACCTGCTTCTGCGACTTGCCGCAGAACGAGCATTTCAGTAGGTCGCCGCCGTCACCGATCCGTGCCACCTACGTTCTCCCTGCACTCGTCGGCCGGAACGCCGGCCCTGACCTGCGAGCGCCGGAGCGCCCGTCCGTCCTGTCGTCCCACCATGCTGTCGGCTCCACCTGATCCGACCGGCGGAGCGGTACAGACCCGACGTTACCCGGTGGCCGGGTTTTCTCCGACCCCCAAAACGGGTGTGTCAGAGGTCGACCGGGAACGATACCCCGACCGACCTCCGACCACACGTTGCTCAGCCCGCGGCGTGCGACGCCAGCAGACCCTTCTTGCGGCTGGTCAGGATCGTGTCGACCAGCCCGTACTCCTTGGACTCCTCGGCCGTCATGATCTTGTCACGGTCGATGTCCTTGCGAACCTGCTCGATCGGGCGGTTGCAGTGCCGGGAGAGCATGTCCTCCAGCTGCGTCCGCATCCGCAGGATCTCCCGCGCCTGGATCTCGATGTCCGAGCCCTGGCCGTAGCCGCCCTCGGTGGCCGGCTGGTGGATGATGATCCGGGAGTTGGGCAGCGCCATCCGCTTACCCGGCGTGCCCGCGGAGAGCAGCACCGCCGCCGCGCTCGCCGCCTGCCCGAGGCAGACGGTCTGGATGTCCGGGCGGACGTACTGCATGGTGTCGTAGATCGCCGTCATGGCGGTGAAGGAGCCACCGGGCGAGTTGATGTACATGATGATGTCGCGGTCCGGGTCGGTGCCCTCCAGCGTCAGCAGCTGGGCCATCACGTCGTTGGCCGACGCGTCGTCCACCTGCACGCCGAGGAAGATGATCCGGTCCTCGAAGAGCTTGTTGTACGGGTTGGACTCCTTCATCCCGTACGACGTGCGCTCGACGAACGACGGCAGAACGTAGCGGTTGTGCACGGCCGCGAACTGGGGCGGCAGGCTCAGGTCGGTCATCGTCAGCTCCTCGGTCAGCTCAGGGTCCCGGCGCCATCCGGAACCTGCGCGGCCCCGATGATCACCTTGTCGATGAAGCCGTAGTCCATGGCCTCCTGGGCGGTGAACCAGCGGTCACGGTCCGAGTCCGCCTCGATCTGCGCCTGGGACTGGCCGGTGTGGAACGCGACCCGCTCCTGGAACATCCGCTTGGTGTAGAGCATCTGCTCGGCCTGGATCGCGATGTCCGACGCGGTGCCGCCGAGGCCACCCGAGGGCTGGTGCATCATGATCCGCGCGTGCGGCAGGGCGTAGCGCTTGCCCTTGGTGCCCGCGCAGAGCAGCAGCTGGCCCATGGAGGCGGCCATGCCCATCGCCACGGTCGAGACGTCGTTGTCGATGTACTGCATGGTGTCGTAGATCGCCATGCCGGAGTAGACCGAGCCACCCGGCGAGTTGATCCAGAGGAAGATGTCGCGGTCCGGGTCCTCCGCCGCGAGCAGCAGGAGCTGCGCGCAGATGCGGTTGGCCACCTGGTCGTTCACCTCACTGCCCAGGAAGATGATCCGTTCCTTGAGCAACCGGTTGTAGACCGAGTCGTCGAGGTTGCCAATGGAGTCGCCACCGCGGGCCTCGTTCACCCGGAGCGACTTCTTGGGGATGTGCATGTCGGTCATGGCAGCCCTTCGCTCTCCGTACCGTCCTACCCGACACTAACCGCTCAGCCGGGAGGCGTACTCCCGGTCGGGGCACTGTTCGCTCTCAGCGCAGTCACCCGCACGGCGTACCCCGGAAAGGGTTTCGGCCGCCTCCCGGCGCGCAGCGCGGGACGGCGGCCGACACCCCCGATGGTCAGTGCTGGTGGTCGTGCTCGGCCTCGTTCTGGGCCCGCAGCGCGTCGAGGGAGACCTCGTTGCCCGCCGAGTCCTTGATCTTGATCTTCTCCATCACCGCGGCGAGCGCCTTGCCCCGGCGGACGTCGCCGAAGACGGCCGCGGCGGCGCCGGAGCGGACCAGCTGGTCGTAGTACTGCTGCGGGGCCATGCCGGCACGCTGCGCCCGGTGCACGATCTCGTGACCGAACTCGTCGTCGGAGACCTGCACGTCCTCGGCGTCGGCCAGGGTGTCCAGCAGGAGCTGGATCTTGACGCCGTCGGTCGCCGCCTCGGTCAGCTCGGTGTCGATCTGCTCCTCGGTCTTCTCCTCCGCCGCGAGGTATTCCTCCAGGGAGGCGCCGATGCGCTCGAGCTGGTCGACCATCGCGGCCTTGCGGCTCTCGACCTCCTCCTTGACGACGCCCTCGGGCGCCGGCACCTCGGCGGCGGCCACCATCTGCTCCAGGGCCTTGTCACGGGCGGCGTAGATCTGCTCGACCTGCTTGCCCCGGGTGACCCGCTCCCGCAGGTCGGCGCGCAGCTCGTCGATGGTGTCGAACTCGCTGGCCATCTGCGCGAAGTCGTCGTTGAGCTCGGGGAGCTCCTTCTCCTTGACCGTGCGGACGGTCACCGCCACGTCGGCGTCACGGCCGGCGTAGTCGCCGCCGACGAGCTGCGTGGTGAAGGTGGTGCTGTCGCCGGCGGCCAGACCGACCAGCGCCTCGTCCAGACCCGGCAGGAGCTGCTTGCTGCCCACCTCGTGCGAGATGTTGCTCGCCGAACCGCCCGGGACCTCCTCGCCGTCAACAGTGGCGTTCAGGTCGATCTGCACGAAGTCGCCCTCCTGGGCGGCCCGCTCGACGGTCTTCAGCGTGGCGAACCGCTCGCGCAGGCTGTTGATCTGCTCGTCGATCTCGCTGTCGGCGATCTGGATCTCGTCGACGGTCACCTCGATGGTGGCCGGGTCCGGCAGGGTGATCTCCGGCCGGACGTCCACCTCGGCGGTGAAATTGAGCGAGTCGCCGTCGTTGAACTCCGTGATGTCGACCTCGGGACGGCCGAGCGTCTTCAGGTCGTGCTCCCGGACCGCGGCGAGGATGTTCTGCGGGATGGCCTCCTGGATCGCCTCGTTGAGGACGGTCCCCCGGCCCACCCGCTGGTCGATCACCGCGCTGGGGACCTTGCCCCGGCGGAAGCCGGGAACCTGGACCTGCTGGCCGATCTCCCGGTACGCCTTCTTGAGGCTCGGCTCGAGCTCGACGAACGGCACCTCGATGGCGAGCCGCACGCGCGTCGGGCTCAGAGTCTCGACGGTGCTCTTCACAGGCGTACTCCTTGACGGATCTGGGTGTTGAGTCTGGGGCGTGATTGCGCGCATCGAGTGTAGGCGAGCCGGCCGACGGCATCGGCAGGGCCCGGGTACCGCGCGGAAAAAACCGGCGGTTCCCGGGACGATCCGGTCGCGAACGACAGTCGGGGTGGCGGGATTTGAACCCACGGCCCCTCGCTCCCAAAGCGAGTGCGCTACCAAGCTGCGCCACACCCCGGTGGCGACGAAGAGTGTATGCCGTCCGGCCCCTCGCGCGGGTGACCGGGGCACGGCGCGCGGTGTGGCGGGTGGCGTCGGGTGGCGTCGGGTGGCGTCGGGTGGCGTCGGGTGGCGTCGGGCGCCAGTTCGGGGAAGTGGCTGGGTCCGGGGGCGCAGGAAGGCGCCACCTCGCCGAAATTGTGTGGATCTTGACGGTCGGCGGCGTGCGCGGGGTACGCGCTGCACGGCGGCGGGGGTGATTCGGTACGCTGTCGGCGCGCCCTGCTGTGGTGGGGCGCTCGCGGGCGTAGCTCAATGGCAGAGCTTCAGTCTTCCAAACTGACGGTGCGGGTTCGATTCCCGTCGCCCGCTCCACGGCCTCCGGCCCCGGTCAGAGGACGCATCCCCCGAGCCTGGGCCGGTCGGCGACTCCCCCGCTCGGGCCAGCCGTGGCCATCACCTGCTCCGGCCGCCTGCGAGGATCCGCCTCACGAACTCAACGGCCGGGCCCCTGGAGCGCCGAAGCCAGCAGTTCGTACGTGGCCTGGTCGAAGGCGACCAGGCGGACGTGCTCGACGTTCGTCGGTGTCGCTCTGATGGTCGAGATCGCGATCTTCGCTGCCTGGTCGGTCGGGAACCCGTACACACCAGTAGCGATGGCGGGGAAGGCGACGCGGCGAGCGGCGATCTCATCGGCAACCTCAAGGCTGCGCCGGTAGCACGACGCCAGGACATCGGCCTCACCGTAGCCGCCGCCTTCCCACACCGGGCCGACGGTGTGAATGACATGGCGTACCGGTGGGTCAAGATCGAACGCCGGCGTGGCGACCGCGTCGCCCGGATCGCACGGTGCCAGGGCAGCACCCGCCTGGGCCAGCCGCGGTCCGGCTGCACGATGAATCGCCCCGTCCACACCGCCGCCACCCAACAGCGACTCATTCGCCGCGGTGACGACGGCATCGACGTCCTCTCGGGTGATGTCACCGAGGACAACTTCGATCACAGGCACGGATCGATGATGCCACCAGAGCACCTCGCTGGCAGATGACCCCCGCCGCTCTCATCGACCGAGGAACCCCACGACGGCGTCGCGCAGATGCCGGTCCGGCTCGCGAGGTTCAAGGTCCGGGCCGGAGAATGTAGCGACGCCGGAGGCCCACCGCACCGCTCGACCCGGTGCTCCGCCGTGGCGCGTCCACCGTCGCCCGGGTGCCTAGTAGTGGTCCTCGATCGGCCGGCGTGCCTCGTCGAACAGCGCCGGCCCGTCGTACCGCACCGGGCGCGGCGCGGGCGTCGCAGGCTTGACCTGCTCGAACTGCTCGGTGGACAGCGCGTACACGACCCGGCCGAGGCCTGATGCGTTGATCGCGACTGTGCACATCGGGCAGGGCTGGCAACTGGTGAACATGGTGGTGGCGACGGCCGCCTCGGGGGCGAGCTGCCGGGCGGCCCAGCGGGCCAGCTTCAGCTCCGGGTGGGCGGTGACGTCCTTGTCGGAGACCACAGTGTTGTGGTCCTCGATCAGGACGGTGCCGTCCGCGCCGACGAGCAGCGACGCGAACGGCCGCTCGCCGGACGCGCCGGCCCGGTCGGCGAGTTCCACGGCGCGGCGCAGGAACGCCTCGTCGTCGGGTGTCATCAGCCCTCCACGTGTTCAGTCTGCGGCGATCTGCTCGACGGATCGGGCGGCCACGGCGAGCAGGGCCGGGTCGCCGCTGCGGGCGTACGCGTCGCTCAGGGTGTCGATGAATTTGATCGCGTGCGCGTCCCCGGTGTCCAGCGCCCGCGCCATGACCTCGTCGAGTTCCGGCCCGGCGGCCGGCGGGAGGGCACGGGCCCCGGCCGGGGCGTAGGCGGCGGTGACGGCGGCGGTCGCCGCCCAGGCTCGGCTGCCACAGCGCCGGCGGCAGGGCCGGCAGCGTACGCAGGACGGCGTTCGGCGCGGTGGCGGCGTGCACGAGCATCACGGGACCGGCGTACCCGTGTGTGCCGTGCCGGACCACGGCGGCGTCGACGACAGCGGCGAGCCGGGCAGGCACGTCGTGCCACGGGTCGCCGGCCAGCTCGCGGTCGAAGAGGTCGAGCCAGTCACCGGCACGTGGTTGGACAGCCACCCGTCGCGCTCGGGACCGGTGTGGCGTACGCGCTCGTACGCCTCGTCGAGTACGGAGTTCAGCACACCGGGAAGCGTCCGGCCTGAAGTGTGGTTCAGGTCAAGCGGCGGCGGATCCGCGCCATGTCCTCCTCGGGGAGCGCGTCGGCGACCAGCAGCCGGGGCAGCAGCTCCGTCTCCAGCGTCGTGGCCCGGAACACCAACGCCACAGTCACGTCGTGGTCCGGCCGGTGCACGACCTCGACCGGGTCTCCGGCGCCGACGCTGCCCGGCGTGACCACCCGCAGGTACGCCCCGGGCCGTACCTCCTCGGTGAACCGCTTGATCCAGCCGCGTTCGCCCAGCCACCCCTGGAACGTGCCGCAGGGGATGCGCGGGCAGGAGACCTCCAGCACCAGGTCCGGCCCGATCCGCCACCGCTCGCCGATCAGCGCGCCGTTGACGTCCAGCCCGGTGGTGGTCAGGTTCTCGCCGAAGCTGCCGTCGGCGAGCGGACGGCCCAGCTCGGCCTCCCAGTGGTCCAGGTCCTCCCGGGCGTACGCGTAGACCGCCTGGTCGGTGCCGCCGTGGTGGGCCACGTCGTAGACCCGGTCACCGGCGAGCCCGACATCGCCGTTGCCCTTGGGGCCGGGCGCGGTGACGGCGACCCGGCCGTCCACGGGCCGCTTGTCGATGCCGGTGGCGCCGATCCCCTTCCACGGGTTCGGTTGCGGTCGGCCCACGTTGACGGAGATCACCCTCATGACGGCGACGGTATGCGGCCGGGCGCCGGACCGGCCAGTCCATTCCCCCGGGCCGGGTGCGCGGCGAGGCGGCGCGGCCTGCGTACGATGCGGGCCGGACATCCTCGTCGGGTGGTGGAGGTAGCCGCGGATGGCAGGCCAGCAGGACGGTTTCGCCCTCGGCGTGGACCTCGGCACCTCGAACACGGTGGCGGTGCTGCGCTGGCCGGACGGGCGGACCCGGCCGGTGCTCGTCGACGGCCACCCGATCCTGCCGTCCGGCGTGTACGCCGACGCGGACGGTCACCTGCACGTCGGGCGGGACGCGCAGCGCCTCGCCCAGGCCGACCCGGCCGGCTACGAGCCGAACCCGAAGCGCCGGGTCGACGAGGAGACGGTGGAGCTGGGCGGGCGGGCGTACCGGCCGGCGGAGCTGCTGGCCGCGACGCTGCGCGCGGTTGCGGACGCAGCGGTGGCGGCGGTCGGGATGCTGCCCCCGGCGGTGGTCACCCACCCGGCGGCCTGGACGCCGGCCCGCCGTCAGGTGCTGCACGACGCGCTGGAACTCGCCGGCTGGCCGGCGGCGGCCGAGCACACGCTGGCCGGGCCGATCGCGCCCGGCACCCGTCTGCTGCGTGAGCCGGTGGCCGCGGCGCGCTACTTCACGCAGGTGCTGCGCCGGCCGGTGCCGGTGGGCGGTGCGGTGGCGGTGTTCGACTTCGGCGGCGGCACGCTCGACGTGGCGGTGCTGCGCAACGAGGGCGCCGATCCGTGGGGAGACTCCGGCTTCCAGCTGGTCGCCACCGGCGGGATCCCCGACCTCGGCGGTCTCGACCTGGACGCGGCCCTGCTCGGGCGGCTCGGCGAGCTGGTCGGCCCGGCCCATCCGGGCGAGTGGGCCCGGCTGACCGACGCGACGACCACCGCCGAGCGGCGGGACCGCCAGCAGTTGTGGGACAACGTGCGCGGCGCGAAGGAGATGCTGTCCCGGGCCATGGTGGCGCCGGTCGCCGTACCGGGGGTCGAGGCGGCGGTGCCGCTGTCCCGGGAGGACTTCGAACGCCTGGCCGCGCCGCTGCTGGCCCGGGCCGTGACGGAGACTCGCGAGGTGACCGCCGCCGCCGGGCTGCGTCCGGAGCAGCTATCCGGTCTGTTCCTGGTCGGCGGGTCGACCCGGGTGCCGCTGGTGGCCCGGCTGCTGCACGCCGAGCTGGGCATCGCGCCGACGGTGCTGGAGCAGCCGGAGATGCCTGTCGCCGAGGGCGCGCTCACCGACCTGCCGCTGCCCCGGCGGTCCGGCCGTCCCGGCGTGCCGGTCCAGGCCGCGCCGGCACCACCCGCGCCGGCCCAGCCCGAATCGACACGGCCCGCGCCGCCCGCGGGCGGGACCGACGCCGGCACGGCGAGCGCCGCCACGGTCCCGGCCGGTGCGACGAGGCCGAACCCGACCGCGCCGCTCGGCGGTCCGGACGCGGCGTCCGCCGGACCGCACGGCACGCTGGTCGCCGACGGCCCCGTCCCGCAGACGGCCGCCACGAGGTACGACGGCACACCGGGCCCGGTTCCGCCACAGCCCACGAGGTACGACGGCATGCCGGCCGCCCACGGTCCGGTTCCGCCGCACCCGGCCGCGGGCTACGGCGTACCCGGACCGTCCGCTCCCCCGCCCGGCGGCTGGCAGCCCGGCGTACCCGGAGCGCCCTTCTCCCCCGCGCCGGGCGGTGTCCGGCCCGGCGGCGGCCGGCCACGGCGCGGCCGGTGGATCGCGCTCGGCGCCGGCCTCGTGGTCGTCGCCGTGGCGGCGTCGGTGCTGCTCTGGGTGTTCCGGGACCGGCACCCGGCGCTGGACTTCCACACCGCGGAGCTGGTGAAGACTGTGTCCGCCGGTGACGCGCGGCCGGACCAGATGTTCACCGCGACGCTCGGGGAACGCGCCTACCTGGCCCGTTCGCTGCCCGACGACCACCTCCACGTGACTGCCGTCGAGGCGGCCACCGGCAAGACGGTCTGGGAGAGGCGGACCGACGCGACAGCGCAGCGGTGGGCGGGGATCCGGGCGCTGCCCGACGGGCTGCTCGTCCTCGGCGATGCCACCGGAAGTGACACCCCCCGCGTGCTCGCGGTGCTCGACGAGGACTCCGGCGACCAGCGCTGGCGGACCGACGTCGGTCGCGACGACACCCTGTACCTCGGGCCCGACACGATCGTCCGGCTGGACCGCGCCGGTGAACGCCTGGTCGGGCTGCGGCTGGACGACGGCCGGCAGCGGTGGGAGCGGCCCAACCCGCGCACCGAGTACGGCGACGCGCGCACGAAGGTGGTACCGGTCGGCACCGGCGCGGCGCTGGACGGGCCCGGCAACGCCGAGGGCTCGCCGCTCGCCCCGTGGGCGGGGAAGGCGGACCGGCTCGTGCAGGTCGGCGCGGACCGGTCGCTCCGGGTCGTCGACATGCGCAGCGGGAAGATCCTCAAGGACCGGGGCAACGTCGCCGGGCTCGACGATCCGGTGGCCGCCCGCGACGACCGGCTGTACGTGGCGGAGAACGAGCGCGGCCTGCGGCTGCTCGCCTACGACCTGGGCGGTCTCGGCACGCCGGGCGTGCTGTACGAGGCGCCGGAACAGGGCGGCCGGGTGAAGGATCTCGTCACCTGCGGGGAGCGCCGCGTGTGCCTGCTGGAGACGCCCGGCAGCGGCGCCGACGACACCCGGGTGGTGGCGGCGACCGAGGGTGAGGGCACCCGGCAGTGGCCGGCGCCGCGCGCCGAGTCGCTGGTGCCGGTCGGTGAGCACGTGCTGGCCGGGCGGGACTCGCCGGACGCGGTGACGCTGTTCGCGCCGGACGGCACGGCGGTGCTGCGTGACCGGGACGGGACGGCGGTCCGGTTGGACGCCGGCAACCTGCTGATCTTCTCCGAGGCGCCGAGCGCGTACGAGGACGACCGGGTCCTCGCCGGGACGGCGGTGGACGGCAAGCCGGTCGAGATGGGGCAGCTCAAGCAGATCCGCAGCGAGTCCTGCTCGTGGAACACCGAGATGCTCGTGTGCGGCGCGGAGAAGGAGTTCCGGTTGTACCGGTTCGCCGGCTGACCGGAACTGAGCTTGACAGCGATCGATGCCTCGGCTGGTGTGAACGGCAGAGAGATCGACGTTCGTCAGGAGGCCCCGTGATCGTCCGACGACGGTGGACCGCACTCGCCACCACCAGCATCCTGATCGCCGCGGCGCTGGCCCATCCCGGGCCGGGCGCCGCCGCACCGCCCTCCCCCGCGATCACGCTCGCCCCCACCGAGACCGCGCTGGTCCGCGTGCGGCTCGCCGACCGGGCGCAGCTCGACCGCCTGGTGGCCGGCGGCGCCGACCTGGCCAACCGTCCCCGCTCGCGCGACGGCGAGTGGACCGCCGACCTGGTCCTCACCGGACGGCAGCTCGCCGACCTCACCCGGCAGGGGGCCACGGCCGTGCAGGTGGTGCAGCGCGCCGACGACGGGGCCCGGCACCTGGCCGAGAGCCGCCGCGCCGCGCGGGAGCGCACCCGCGCCGGGCTGCATACGAGCGGCGCCGCCGCTGTCGACACGCTCCAGTTCCTCCAGGCGTACTGGTGGACCACCGGCGGCCGGACGTTCCTCCAGGCCCAGGTCGCCACCACCGCCACCGACGACCCGGACGTGGAGATCACTGTGAGCTGGCGGACGGCCGACGGTGCCACCGGCTCGTTCCCGCTGTACCGCTTCGAGGACTCGGGCGAGTACCAGTACCACTACGCGCTGCCGCAGCCGGTGCCGAGCCGTCCGGTGCAGCTCACTGCCACCTCCACGCTGGGCGGCACGAGCCGGCCGGTGACGCCGTCGCTCTGGCCGAACGCGACCCCGCCGCCGCAGCCGACCGGCTATCAGAAGGACTTCATCGACGCCTACCTGACGCCCGTCGACATCAAGGCGCGCATCGCCCGGCTCGGCCGCCAGTACCGCGACCTGGTCGACGTGATCGACCTGCCGAACAAGACCCAGGGATACCGCCGGACCGCCGCCGCCTACCTGGGCGACCCGGCGGCCGCCGCCGTGGTGGTGGAGTCGATCCGCTTCGGCGACCAGGGCATGAACGGCGTGCAGGTACGCACCGTCGACCCGGGCCGGCCGAACCGGCCGCTGAACATGCGCTACCGGGACCGGGTGCTGACCATCTCGCTGGCCACCGACGGCGCGGGCAAGGTCACGAGCACCACCGACGACGTCGCCGCCCTGATCAACGCCCCGCGGGGCGCCCGCTTCCGGGCCACTGTGGAGGACGGCTCGGCGGGGCTGCCGATGCCGGTCACCGGGCCGGTACGCCTCGACGACGGCTTGCAGGGCACCGAGGTGCCGTCCCGGCCCTGGACGGTGCAGGCGCTGCGCATCGGCAAGCACCGCGACGGCTCCCGGATCGGCGTGCTGGCGTACTCGCAGGAGCACGCCCGCGAGTGGGCGACCCCGCTCGTCACGCTGGAGTTCGCCGAGCGGCTGCTGGCGAACGCGCGTACCGACGCGGCGACCCGCAAGCTGCTGGAGCAGGTGGACGTGTTCGTCATCCCGACTGTGAACCCGGACGGCGCGAACTACTCGTTCCACGACTACAACTTCCAGCGCAAGAACCTGGTCAACCACTGCACCGGCGCCTCCCGTGACCCGAAGAACCGCACCATGTGGGGCGTCGACGTCAACCGCAACTACACGGTCGGATCCCTGTTCGACGGGTACGTGGGCGCCAGCGCCAACTGCCTGTCCGGCAACTACGCGGGCACGGCGGAGCTGTCCGAGCCGGAGAGCCGCAACGTGATCGACCTGGCCAAGGCCCACCCGAACATCAAGTTCGCGATGAACGTGCACTCGTACGGCGGCTACTTCATGTGGCCGCCCGGGGCGTACAAGGCCGACGGGCGGGTGACGCTGCCGCGCCCGTCGATCGACGAGTCGACGCTGTTCCTGGGCAGCGCCCGGCGCATCGTGGGCGCGATCGCGGCCGAGCGCGGCACCGTCACCTGGCCGTCGCAGACCGGCCCGGTCGCCGACGTGCTCTACTCGGCGGCCGGCAACTCGGCCGACCAGCTCTACTACGAGCTGGGCATCTTCGCCTGGGACTTCGAGGTCGGGAACGACAGGTGGAACGAGACCACCGGTCAGTGGGACGGCGTCGGCTTCCAGCCGCCGTTCGACGAGGCGCACGCCGAGGCGCAGGAGTACGCCGGCGGCCTGGTGGAACTGGTCCGCGTCGCCCGCGACTACGCCGCCGACAACCCGGTCCGGCGCTGACCGCAAGCGGTCCCCGGCCGGTGGAGTCCGGCCGGGGACCGCTTCAGCTCGTCCGGGGCGGGTCGGCCCTGCCTGGCTCAGTCCGCGGTGCCGAGGTCGCGGAACACGGCGAGCGCGCCCGGGTCGTCGATGGTCGCCGGGACCGGTTCGTCGCGCCCCTCCACCAGGCCCCGCATGGTGCGGCGCAGGATCTTCCCGGAGCGGGTCTTCGGCAGCGCCGGGACCACTGTCACCCGGCGGAACGCAGCCACCGGGCCGATCCGCTGCCGGACCAGCGCGACCAACTCGGCGGCGAGCGCGTCCGGGTCCACGTCGGCGCCGGCCTTGAGCACCACGTACCCGCTGGGCACCTGCCCCTTCAGCGCGTCGGCGACGCCGATCACCGCGCACTCGGCCACCGCCGGGTGCGTCGCCAGAACCTCCTCCATCGCGCCTGTGGACAGGCGGTGCCCGGCCACGTTGATGACGTCGTCGGTGCGGCCCATCACGTACAGGTAGCCGTCCTCGTCGAACCGGCCGCCGTCGCCGGTCAGGTAGTGACCCGGGAACGTGGACAGGTAGGAGCGGACGAACCGCTCGTCGTCACCCCAGAGCGTGGGCAGACAGCCGGGCGGCAGCGGCAGCCGGATCACGATCGAGCCGTCCGTGCCGGGCGGCACGTCCCGGCCCGCACCATCGACCACGCGCACGTCGTAGCCGGGCACCGGCACCGACGGCGACCCCGGCTTGATCGGCAGCGGCTCCAGGCCGCGCGGGTTGGCCGCCACCGGCCAGCCGGTCTCCGTCTGCCACCAGTTGTCGACCACCGGTACGCCGAGCCGCTCCCCCGCCCAGGCCCAGGTGTCCGGGTCCAGCCGCTCACCGGCGAGGAAGAGGGTACGCAGCGCACTCAGGTCGTACCGGGAGATGTGGCTGCCGTCCGGGTCCTGCCGGCGGATCGCCCGGATCGCGGTGGGCGCGGTGAACAGGGCGGCCACCCGGTGCTCGGCGGCGACCCGCCAGAACGCCCCGGCGTCGGGAGTGCCGACCGGCTTGCCCTCGTAGAGCACGGTGGTCGCGCCGGTGAGCAGCGGCGCGTACACGATGTAGGAGTGGCCGACCACCCAGCCCACGTCCGAGGCGGCCCAGAAGACCTCGCCCGGCTCGATGCCGTAGACGTTGCGCATCGACCACCGCAGCGCCACCGCGTGCCCGCCGTTGTCCCGCACCACGCCCTTGGGACGGCCCGTGGTGCCGGAGGTGTAGAGGACGTAGAGCGGGTCGGTGGCGGCCACCGGCTCGCACGGCGCCGGTTCCGCGTCCGCCATCACCTCGGCCCAGGTCAGGTCGCGGCCGGGCACCAGCGGGGCCGGCTCCTGCGGGCGCTGCACCACCACGCAGCGCTCCGGCGCGTGCGCGGCCTCGTCGAGCGCGGCGGCGAGGATCGGGTGGTACGGCACCACCCGGTCGGCCTCGATGCCGCAGGAGGTCGCCACCACCACCTTCGGCCGCGCGTCGTCGATCCGGACGGCCAGCTCGTGCGCGGCGAAGCCGCCGAAGACCACCGAGTGCACCGCGCCGATCCGGGCGCAGGCCAGCATGGCGATCACCGCCTCCGGGACCATCGCCAGGTAGAGCAGCACCCGGTCGCCCCGGCCGACGCCGAGACGGCGCAGCGCACCGGCGAACCGGGCCGTCTCGGCGAGCAGTTCGGCGTAGGTGAGGGTACGTACCGTGCCGGTCACCGGGCTGTCGTGGATCACCGCGGGCTGGTCGCCACGCCCGGCGGCGACGTGCCGGTCCAGCGCGTTGTGGCAGGTGTTCAGCACCCCGTCGGGGAACCAGCGGTACAGCGGCGCCGCCGAGTCGTCGAGGATGCGCTCCGGCGGGATGACCCAGTCGATGTCGGCCGCCGCGTCCCGCCAGAAGCCGGCCGGGTCGGCGATGCTCCGCTCGTACGCTGATCGATACGCGCCCATGCCGTCATGCTGCGCCGCCGCGCCACGCCGGCACGACGGCCGGACGGGTCCGGTGCGCCGGAAGCACGCCCCGGCTCGCTGAACGGCCGCTCACGGCGGTGGGCGGTACCCGTCGCCTGTCGTTCCGGCGGCCCGGGCGTCGAGGACCCGGCGGCCCGGGTCGCGTCGCCGAAGGCCGACGAGCAGCGGCGACGGCTCAGCCCAACGGGCGACGGATGAAGCCCGCGGGGCGGGGTAAGGCAGCACGGTCCTGGTGGAGCGACGACCGGTGTCGCGGCGTACCGCGGCCGGGCACGCGGGCGGGCGGCGCGAATGCCGCCCGCCCGCGCATCCCGGGGCCGACCCGGGCAAACCGAGTTTGATCAATGACGGGCATCGACTAGCGTGCCCAGACGTGAAAACGAACCGGATCTTCCCGATCCTCCTGACCTGTGCCGTGCTGGGCCTCGCCGCGTGCGGCGACGAGAAGCCCTCGACCACGGCCGGGCCGGCAGCCACCTCGGCCTCCGCCGCACCCTCCTCGGCGGCCCCCTCGCCGTCGGCGGCCGCGATGAGCGACAAGGAACTCTGCACCGCCGCAGAGAAGATCAACAAGGACATGCGGGCGAAGCTCATGACCGTGGTGCAGGCGGGCGGCGACCTGACGAAGAAGACCGGCGCGATCCTGACCGAACTCGGTGACCGGGTGACCGAGCTCGCCGCGACCGCCGGCGACGGCAAGGCGGCCACCGCCCTGAAGGAGTTCGGCGCGGAGGCCGGCAAGGCGGGCGCGGCCGCCGACCCGGGCACCGCCGCCGACAACCCCGCCATGGAGAAGGCCAGCAAGGACATCAACGCCGCCTGCCAGACGGCCGGCGCGCCGACCACCTTCTGACACCGACGCCCCGGGTCGTCCGTCCGGCGCGTACCGGACGGACGACCTGTCGGCTCAGTTGCCGGTCACCCAGTTCCAGGCGGAGACCACCCACTCGGTCTGCTGGAGATACGCCACACCGACGCCGACCAGGAACAACGCGGTGACCAGGTGGGCGCCCCGGGCGCTGCGGCGCACCCGGCCGAACTGCCGCTCCAGGATCAGCCGGCCGAGCAGCCGGGCCAGCGCGAACAGGCCGACCGCGGTGAGCAGGCTGAGCACGAACGTCAGCAGCGGGGCGACCAGGTTGCCCCGGCCGGAGATCGCCCAGATGCCCCAGCACACGAACGCGAACAGCGCGCCCGCAGCGCTCAGCTCCCCGCCCTTGCGCGCCTGGGCCAGGTGCCAGCTCATCGGCCGGCGGGGCGCCGGCTCCGCCGCCCAGTCGCCGTGCTCGACGGTGGGGAACTGCTCGGTACGGGGCGTACGCGACGGGCGCGGCTGACCGACCGCCGCCACCCCGCGCTGGAACGCGTCCCGCTGCGGGGGCACCACCCCCGGCTGGGGCGGCACCTCCACGGTGCGCTCGGCCCACGGCTGTGTCTGGTCCGCCATCTTCGTCCTCCCCCTCGACCGATTCCGGCCTCGGTTCCGAGGGTAGCCAGCCCGCAAATAGGGTGCCGACCCCCATCGCGGTGCGATACACACGTGCCGTGACTGACGTGGTGGTATCCCGGGCCGAGGACTTCGACGACATCGCGGCGCTGCTGGCGCTGGCCTTCCACGGCGATCTCGACCCCGAGGTGCAGGCGCTCGAACGCCCGATCTTCGAGCCGGACCGGTCGCTGCTGGTCCGCGACGGCGGCACGGCGGTGGCGCACGCCGCCGCGTTCAGCCGCGACCTCGCGGTGCCCGGCGCGGACCTGCCGGCCGCGCACGTGACGATGGTCGCGGTCGCGCCGACGCACCGGCGGCGCGGCCTGCTCACCACACTGATGCGGCGCCAGCTGCGGGACGTCCGCGACGCCGGCCGCGAGCCGATCGCGGTGCTCTGGGCCAGCGAGGGCCGCATCTACCCCCGCTTCGGCTACGGGTCCGCGGCCCCGCGCTACGTGCTGTCGGTGGACACCACCGGCCTGCGGTTGCCCGCACCGGCGCCCGCCGAGGGCAGGCTGCGACTGGACCGTCCGGACGCGCACCGCGACGAGCTGGCCCGGCTGTACGAGCGGGTCCGCACCGAGCGTCCCGGCTGGTCCCGGCGCGACGACCGCTGGTGGTCGTACGTCCTGGCGGACCTCAAGGCGCACCGGGGCGGCGCCACCGAGCGCCGGGTGCTGCTGCACGAGGGCGCCGAGGGCCTCGACGGGTACGCGCTCTACCGGACGAAGGACAGCTCGTCGGCCACCGGGCCGCAGGCCGAGGTGCAGGTCGGCGAGGTGGTGGCGGCGACGCCCGAGGCGTACACGGCGCTGTGGCGGCTGCTGCTCTCGGTCGACCTGACCCGCCGGCTGTCGTTCCCGATCGCGGCCCTGGACGAGCCGTTGCTGCGGCTGGTGGACGAGCCCCGCCAGCTCTCCCCGCAGCTCGCCGACGCGCTCTGGGTACGGGTGGTGGACGTGCCGGCCGCGCTCGCCGCCCGGCGCTACGCCACGGACGTCGACGTGGTGATCGAGGTCACCGACGAGCTGCTGAAGGAGAACACCGGCCGCTGGCGGCTGGTCGGCGGACGCGACGGCGCGCAGTGCACGCCCACCACCGCCCCGGCCCGACTGGCGTGTGACGTACGCGCTCTCGGCGAGCTGTACCTCGGCGGCGCGAACCCGTACGCGCTGGCCGCCGCCGGCCGCGTCCGGGAGCTGATCCCGCACACGCTGGCCGCGCTGACACCCGCCTTCACCTGGCACCGCACCCCCTCCCCCATGGAGGTCTTCTAGCCCTCACCCCCGCCCCCCGCCCCACTCCGCGCGGCCCGACCCCGGCCCGGCCCGACCCCGGCCCGGCCCGGCCCGGCGATCATGAAGCTAGCGGCGCAAACCGTCCGGTTTGTCCCGGCTAACTTCATGATCGTGCGGCGGGCGGGAGCAGGGAGCGCTGGCAGCAGCGGGCCCCGCACACCCGTCGGGGAAACCGTTTGTGATCGTCGGCGCCCGCCTCGTCGACCTTGGAGTTGTGGCACCTCGCATACCTCGCTCACGGGGCACTCCGGGCACCACAACTCCATGATCGGCGGAGGCTGGCTGGATCGGGCACGCCGGGGAGCGTGTGCGGGGAAGCGCGGGGTACGAGCGGCGCGCGGGTGGCCATGGGGACGGTACGGTCGGGGGATGGGTGAGGCGGAGCGACGGCGACGGCGGCTGCGGCATCACGGCGAGGCCGCCCCGCCGACGGAGACCGCCGGAACCGGTGCCGGTACCGGTGCCGACGGCACGGGCACCGGCGGCACCACTGCCAGTACGACACCGGTACACGACGACGTGGCACCGCGTCCCGTGCGCGGCGGCCGACCGGGCGAGCCGGAGCCCCGGGGACGCCGCGCCGCCGCGCCCGCCGAGGAGGGCGAGCGCGGGCTGCGCGGGCTGGTCGGCTCCGGTTCGTCGCAGGTGAGCGTGACCGCCGCGCTGCGGGCACGGGACGCCGCCCGCCCCACCGAGGACGACCTCGCCGAGGCCGAACAGCGCGTGGTGCTCATCCGCCGCAACTGGGTGCCGCGCGAGGAACTGCCCCGCAACGGGCGGTGAGCCGGAGGCGTCCGCTCAGGCGGGCAGCTCGGGCAGGCGGCGGCTCTGCTCGTAGGCGGCCACCTGCTCGATGCGCCGGCTGTGCCGGGGGTTGCCGGAGAACGGCGTGGTGAGGAACGCCTCGACGAGCGCTGTGGCCTCGTCCAGCGTGTGCTGCCGGGCGCCGATGGCGACGACGTTCGCGTCGTTGTGCTCGCGGGCCAGCTGGGCGGTGTCGACGTTCCAGGCGAGCGCCGCCCGGACGCCCGCGACCTTGTTCGAGGCGATCTGCTCGCCGTTGCCGGAGCCACCGATCACCACGCCGAGGCTGCCCGGGTCGCCGACCACCCGGTCACCGGTGTGCAGGCAGAACGCCGGGTAGTCGTCGTCCGGGTCGAAGACGTGCGGTCCCACGTCGACCACCTCGTAGCCCTGCTTGGCCAGGTGGTTGGCGAGGTGCACCTTCAACTCGAAACCAGCGTGGTCGGATCCCAGGTAGACGCGCATACCGCGCAGTCTGACAGGCCCGCCTCCGGGCCGGCGCGCGGGCGGCGACCCGGAGGCGGATTCGTCACACGGTCAGTGCGGCAGCTCGGCCACGACCAGGCCGGCCCGCGCCTTCGGGGTGAACCAGGTGCTCTTGCGCGGCATCTTCTCCCGGGCCAGGTTCACCGCGACGAAGTCGTCGACAGTCACCGGCGCGACGAGCACCGCCAGCTCGGCCCGGCCGGCGTCGACCTCACCGACGAGCCAGCTCGCCGGGTAGTCGCCGCCCACGTACGTGATCCGCTTGTCGCCCGGGTCGAGGCCCAGCGCGTCGCGCAGCAGCAGGCGCTCGACGAGCGCGTGGTCGAGGTTCTCCAGCCGGGCGGCGCCGACGTGCGGCAGCGTCACCGCGTACCCCCGGCCGCCGAGGTAGAGGTGCACGACGCCGCCGGTGGCCGGCACGTCGACCGGCCCGTCCACCGGGGTGACCTCCGCGCCCGCCGCGCGCAGCCGGTCGAGCAGCTCGTCCGGCGTGGTGGTCAGCTCGCTGACCAGCCGGTTGTAGGGCTGGATGGCGACCGACGCGGGCGTGGTGATCACCGACAGGAAGCGCGGGAAACCGCCGGTCTGCGCGGCCAGGCTGCGGTGGTTGCCGTCCGCGACCACCAACTCCCCGCCGCCGGCCAGCGCGGTCAGCTCGTCCTGCGCCGGACCCGGGCCGAGCAGCCAGATCGCGTGCGTCCGGCCGGACTGGTCGACGTCCGTCGCGGCGGGCGCGCCGGCCGCGTCGGTCGCCGCCGCGAGCGCGGCGTGCAGCTCGTCGCCCCTACCGGTCTGGAGCAGGAGTACGGGCGAGAGCAGGTGACTGAGCGCCTCGGCCAGCGCGACGCGCTCGCGCACCTTGGCGATGAACACGTCCTCGTTGCGGATCACCAGGCCAGGCTCGTCGGCGCGGGTGGAGATCTGGTCGGTGTCGACCATGGCCCACAGCCCGTACGCGCTCTCCTCGCCCGGCGCGCTGATCCGGTAGAGCACCACCACCTGCTCGGCGGGCGTATAGCTGCCGTCCGCCTTCGCCTCGGCCAGGCGCGCCACCGCGTCCGGCAGCGCGTCGAGGAAGGACTTCCCGAGGCTGCCGGGCGCCCGGTGGGGCATCTCGATGCCCAGGGCGCTGTGCGGATTCGCCTCGACGATGGAGGTGATCTCCGCGTCGTCGGCGAACTCGTCGTAGTTCTGCGCGCCGGTGCCGCCAGTGGTGATCCAGGCCCGGGTGATCGGATGCACGACCGTCATGTCCGCTGACGCTACCCGGGCCCCGATCGGCGCCGCCGCCGGACTCACCCGCTTACCACCAGGTGAAAGGAAGGGCCCCCTCTTAACGCCTCCGGTAGAGGAAGGGCCCCTTCTTAACGCCGGGAAGGGCAGCTCAGGCGGTGGAGTTGCGGTGCCGGCCCGGCGTCGGGCGGCGGGTCGCCGGGGCGGGGCGGGAGCCGGCGTTGAGGCGTACCGTCGTCGCCCCCGCGGCGGCCGGGTGGGCGGCGGCGCCGGGCCGCGACGGCGCGCGGCCGGGGCGGCCGGTCTCGCCCGGCGGTGTCATCCGCGAGGTGGCCACCACCCGGGCCACGCCGACCACGATCGGCGGGGCCAGCAGGTCGGCCACCTCGGCCGGGCCGGCCGGCCAGTGGCTCTCGGTCACCGACCAGTACGTCGCACCGGAGTCCTCGGTCGCCTGCCGCGGCGCGTCGTCGGACATGTGGCGGTGCTTGGCCATGGGAACGCCTCCAGGAGCTGCCGTGTTGCGGCCCCGCGGGCCGTCGGCTGGGACACCCGGTGAAACGAGCCCCGCACCGGCCCGGTGACGGGCGGGTGCGGGGCTCGGGGCGTGCTGCCGGTGTTAAGAAGGGGCCCTTCCTCTACCGGAGGCGTTAAGAAGGGGCCCTTCCTTACCCCTCAGTCGAAGATGGGGCCCTGCTCCCGGGTGCGCTTCAGCTCGTAGAAGCCGGGGGTGCCGGCGACGAGCAGCACGCCGTCCCAGAGGCGGCCGGCCGCCTCGCCCTTCGGCGCCGGGGTGATCACCGGGCCGAAGAAGGCGACCTGCCCGCCGTCCGGACCCGGGGCGTGGATCACCGGGGTGCCCACGTCGGTGCCGACCGGCCGCATGCCCGCCTCGTGGCTGGCCCGCAGCGCCTCGTCGTACTGGGTGGACTCGGCCGCGTCGGCGAGCGCCGGGTCCAGGCCCACCTCGGTGAGCGCGCCCACCAGCATGTCCCGGCCCAGGCCCTCCTTGCCGAGGTGGATCCGGTTGCCCATCGCGGTGTAGAGCTTCGCCAGCGCCTCGGCGCCGTGCGCCTGCTCGACGGCGATGCACACCCGCACCGGGCCCCAGCCGTCGCGCATCAGGTCCCGGTACTCCTCCGGCAGCTCCCGGCCGTCGTTGAGCACGGACAGGCTCATCACGTGGAACCGGATGTCCACATCCCGGACCTGCTCGACCTCCAGCAGCCAACGGGAGGTGATCCACGCCCACGGGCACAGCGGGTCGAACCACATGTCCGCGGTGACACGTTCGGTCACGGTGTTTTCCCTTCACGGCATCGTCGCGCCGGGGACCCGGCGCGGTCACCTCCGATCCTCACCCCGTACCCCGTCGACCGGTACCGGAATGAGAGCGTGACCTCGACCACCGGGAGCGGTCCGTGCATGGAAGACTCGGTTCTCGACGGGCCGTCACGAGCGGCCGGGCAGAACCGGCGCCGCGGGGCGCGGCGAGACGAGTGGGATGGAGACGAACAGTGCCGGGAGTGCGCAACCTGACCCAGGTCGAGGCGACGGAGCGGGCCCGCCTGCTCGAGGTGACCGGGTACGACATCAGCCTTGACCTGTCGACCGCGGTGCAGCCCACCGGTCGCACGTTCCGCTCGGTGACCGAGGTCCGGTTCCGCTGCGCCGAACCGGGGGCGACCACGTTCATCGAGACAGCCGCCGAATCGGTGCGGTCGGCCACACTCAACGGCGAGCCGGTGGACCTGTCCGGCTGGTCCGCCGAGAAGGGACTCACGCTCAGCGGCCTGGCCGCCGAGAACGTGCTGGTGGTCGACGCCGACTTCGGCTACTCCAACAGCGGGCAGGGTCTGCACCGGACCGTCGACCCGGTGGACGGCGAGACCTACCTCTACAGCCAGTTCGAGACCGCCGACGCGCAGAAGGTCTACGCCTGCTTCGACCAGCCCGACCTGAAGAGCGTCTACACCTGGCACGCCACCGTCCCGGACCACTGGCGGGTCGTGTCGAACATGCCGGTGGCCCGCGAGGAGGCCGCCGGTGAGGGCCTGAAGACGGTGCACTTCACCGTGTCGGAGCGGATGAGCACCTACATCACCGCGCTCTGCGCCGGGCCGTACCACGAGGTGCGGCGCACCCACGACGGCATCGACATGGGCTACTTCTGCCGGGCCAGCATGGCCCCGCACATGGACGCCGATGACCTGCACCTGATCACCACGCAGGGCTTCGACTTCTTCCAGGAGAAGTTCGGGGTGCGCTACCCGCTGCCCAAGTACGACCAGCTCTGGGTGCCGGACTTCAACGCCGGCGCGATGGAGAACTTCGGCTGCGTCACGCACGCCGAGTCGCACTACATCTTCCGCTCGCAGGTCACCGACTTCGAGTACGAGCAGCGCGCCAACACGATCCTGCACGAGCTGGCGCACATGTGGTTCGGTGACCTGGTCACCATGCGCTGGTGGAACGACCTGTGGCTCAACGAGTCGTTCGCCGAGTGGGCCAGCCACTGGTGCAACACGCACGCCACCCGCTTCACCGACGCCTGGACCACGTTCCTGTCGATCCGCAAGAACTGGGGTTACCGGCAGGACCAGCTCTCCTCCACCCACCCGGTCTACTGCGAGATGCCGGACCTGGAAGCCGTCGAGGTCAACTTCGACGGCATCACGTACGCCAAGGGCGCGAGCGTGCTCAAGCAGCTCGTCGCGTACGTGGGCGAGGAGCCGTTCCTGGCCGGCCTGCGCGCCTACTTCGGCAAGTACGCCTGGGGCAACGCCACCTTCGACGACCTGCTGTCCGAACTGGAGGCGGCCTCCGGCCGGGAGCTGCGCAAGTTCGCCGCCCAGTGGCTGGAGACCGCGCAGGTCAACACGTTGCGCCCGGAGGTGACCATCGGCGCCGACGGCACGTACGAGCGGGTGGTGGTCCGGCAGGAGGCGCCGTCGGCCTACCCGACGCTGCGTACCCACCGCATCGGCGTCGGCCTGTACGACCTGACCGACGGCCGGCTGGTGCGCCGCGAGCTGATCGAGACGGACGTGACCGGCGAGCTGACCGAGCTGTCCGAGCTGCACGGCAAGCCGGCCGCCGACGTGCTGCTGCTCAACGACGAGGACCTCACGTACGCCAAGCTGCGGCTGGACGAGCGGTCGATGGCCACTGTGGTGCAGCACATCGCCGGCTTCGACTCGTCGCTGGCCCGGGCGCTGTGCTGGACCGCCGCCTGGGACATGACCCGCGACGCCGAGCTGTCGGCCCGCGACTACGTGGCGCTGGTGCTGGCCGGGCTGACCGCCGAGACCGACATCAACCTGGTGACGGCCACGCTGCGGCAGGCGACCACGGCGCTCACCTTCTACGCCGACCCGGCGTGGGCGCCGACCGGCTGGGCCGACCTGGCCCGTACCGCGCGGACCGCGCTCGCGGCGGCCGAGCCGGGGAGCGGCTTCCAGCTCGCCTGGGCCCGGTCGTACGCCTCGTCGGCCCGCTCCGGTGAGGACCTGGCCACGCTGCGCGGCTGGCTGGACGGCAACGGGGTGCCGGAGGGGCTGACCGTCGACACGGAGCTGCGCTGGACGGTGCTCCAGTCGCTGGTCGCCAACGGCGCGGCCGGTGCCGCCGACGTGGACGCGGAGCTGGCCGGCGACCGTACCGCCAGCGGCGAGCGGGAGGCCGCGTACGCGCACGCGCTGGTGCCGACTGTCGAGAACAAGGCCGCGGTGTGGGCGCTGCTCACCGGCCCGGACGCGCTGCCCAACTGGCGCAACCGGGCGCTGTTGCAGGGCTTCACCCACGCGGCGCAGGTCGAGCTGACCGCGCCCTACCGGGAGCGGTACTTCGCCACGGTGGACCAGGTGTGGGCGCAGCGCGACAGCGAGCCGGCGCAGGAGTTCGTGCAGCTCGCCTACCCGGCGCACCTGGTCGAGGAGGACACCGTCGCGGCCACCGACGCGTGGCTGGCCCAGGACGGCCGGCCGGCGTCGCTGCGGCGGCTGGTCGCCGAGGGCCGCGACGGCGTGGTCCGCGCGCTGAAGGCCCGGGAGCGGGACGCGCGCAGCGCCTGAGTGAGGCACGTCGGCCGGGGCCGGCGCGGGTGGCAGTCCGCGCCGGCCCCGGCCGTTGTCGTGGGCCAGCCCCGCTGACACGAGAAAGCCCGGCCCACGCGTACGCGGGGCCGGGCTTCGTCGTGTGTGCGGGCGGGGATCAGCCCTTGCCGGCGTGGCTGGCGAGCTGGTCGAGGCCCTGGATGATGCCGCCGGCCAGGTCGCCGCCGCCGAAGGAGGCCACCATGGAGAGCGCGGCCAGCTTGGCGTACGTGTCCGGGATGCGCTTGCGCGCGTACTTGCCGGTGACGATCTCCAGCTGCCGCTGGTTGGGCGACACCGCGATCAGCACCGAGCGGTCCGGGTCGGCGAGCTGGCGGTGCAGCCGCTCGGCGTGCTCCCGGATCGGCTCGTCGAGGCCGCCGACGTAGACCGAGAAGACCAGACCGGTGCCCTGGTCGGCGAGGCGCAGGGCCTCGTCGATGCGGAGCAGCTGACGGGTCGAGAACGGTCCGTCCAGCACCTCGGGCGGGGTGCCCGTCCCCGTCGTGGGCCGCGCTTCACCAACGGTCACTTGCGCCTCCGGTTCCACCGGCCGGCGCCTCCCGGCCGGCCTGCTCCTGCTTGCGGCTGGTCAACGCCGGCGCCTGCGCCCCGGCGGCCAGCGCCGTGCCGGCCGAGTCGGCCAGCTGCTCCGGACGGCCCAGGAACCAGACCGGAGTGAAGTCGAAGGGCCGGCCCGGCCGGTAGCGCTTGGCGCCGCCACCGTTGCCGCGGCTGCCGACGGCCGCCAGGGCGGCGATCAGCAGCACCGCGGCGGCCGGGATGCCGACGAAGACCACCAACGTCTCGGTAACAGACAATCCCAACGCCCCCAGGCGGAAAGAGAGACCAGGAATGGTGCGGGTCGGCCGGTCAGGACCGGTCGCGCCCCACGTCACTTGTGATGTTCACGTTAGCGGAGTCGGCGGCCCGCCAGATTGCGGGGTGCTGATCCCATCCGTCACTCCGGTACTCCAGTTGCGCGGCAGTGGCGAGCAGTGTCGCGTCGTCGCCGTACCGGCCGGTGAGGAGCACCCCGACCGGAAGCCCGTCGGTGGTCCGCCCGAGAGGTAACGAAACGGACGGATCGCCCGTGACGTTGAAGACCGCGCAGTACGGCGAGAAGCGCCGCTGCCGGTCGAAGTCCTCTGCCGGTTCGAGGGCGGCGAACGCGCCCACCGGCGCCTGCGGGGCCGCGAGCGTCGGGCAGAGCAGCAGGTCACACCCGGCGGTACGGCGTACGCCACGGCGTACCTGCGCCTGGAGTTCGCCGAGCGCGGCCATCAGCCGGGCCGCGCCGAGCGCCTCGCCGCGCTCGCGCAGGTAACGGGTCAGTGGCAGCAGGTCGCCCTCCCGCCCGGCCGGGACGGGGGCGACAGCCAGCGCGTACCAGACGGTCTCGAACAGCGGCCACGCCTCGGGGCCGAGCGGCGCGGGGACGTCGACCACCTCGTGGCCGGCGTCGGTGAGCAGCGCGGCGGCCCGGTCGACGGCGGCCACGCAGTCCGGGTGGACCGGTTCGTCGGCGAGCATCGGCGTGGTGAAGCGGCCGACGCGCAGCCGGCCGGGGCCGGTGACGCGGGCGGCGCGGGTGACGCCGAGGTAGCCGCCGGCGGGCGCGGCCGGCGGCAGGTACGGCTCGCCGGGCACCGGGCGGGCGAGCACGCCGAGCAGCGCGGCCACGTCGGCGACGGTGCGGCCGATCGGCCCGTTCACCGGCAGCCCGAAGTCGCCGAAGCCGAGCGGCCCGCCGGAGACCATGCCCCGGCTGGGTTTGTAGCCGACCAGGCCGCAGAGCGCGGCCGGGATGCGCAGCGAGCCGCCGCCGTCGGAGCCCTGAGCCACCGGCACCAGCCCGGCGGCGACCGCGGCTGCCGCGCCGCCGCTGGACCCGCCCGCGGTGTACGCGAGGTCCCACGGGTTTCGGGCCGGCGGCGCCACCAGCCCTTCCGAGTAGAGCGAGCAGCCGAGTTCGGAGGTGGTGGTCTTGCCGAGGCTGACCAGGCCGGCGTCGGCCAGGAGGCGGACCACGTCGGCGTCGACGGGTGGGACGAAGTCGGCGAAGGCCGCGGAGCCGAAGGTGGTGCGGACCCCGGCGGTGAGCGTGAGGTCCTTGATCGCGGTCGGCACCCCGTGCAGCGGGCCGCGCCCCTCGGCCGAGAGCGCGTCGGCGGCACGGGCGGCGCTCCGGGCCTGCTCGGCGGTGACTGTGACGAACGCGCCGACGGTGTCGCCGAGCCCTTCGACCCGGCGCAGGTGGTGCTCGACCAGTTCCAGGCTGGACAGCTCGCCCCGGCGGATCGCGGCGGCCTGCTCCAGCGCGGTCAGGTCGTGCGGCTCGGCCATGCCGTCCATCCTGCCGGTCCGGCGGCCGGGAGGCCGGGCGACACGTCCGGCGGCAGGTCCATATGCGGGTGATCCGGCCGGCGGCGGCCGGTCCATATGCGGGTGACATGACCGGTTCGGGATGGTCCGCCGGGCGGGCGTGACGCGCAGGATGTGTAGATCGACGCGAGTCGATCGAAGGCCGCCCCCACCACCCCGAGGAGCACGCCGTGCACCACGCACCCGGCACACCGGACCGCCCGTCCCGGCTTCCGCGCGCCCTGCGCCCCCTGCTCGCCCTCGCCCTGACCGCCGCCGGCCTCGCCGCCCTGCCGGTGACCCCGGCCGGCGCCGGTGACGGCGGGCCGGCGGCAGCGCTGGCCGCGAACCCCTACGAGCGCGGCCCCGCGCCCACCACCGCCTCCATCGAGGCCACCCGGGGCCCGTTCGCGACCGCCCAGACCACCGTCTCCGCATCGAGCGTCAGCGGCTTCCGCGGTGGCACGATCTACTACCCGACCAGCACCGCCGAGGGCACGTTCGGCGCGGTCGCGATCTCCCCCGGCTTCACCGCCGGCCAGTCGGCAGTCTCCTGGCTCGGGCCGCGGCTGGCCTCGCAGGGCTTCGTGGTCATCACCATCGACACCCTCTCCGTCTACGACCAGCCGGCCAGCCGCGGCACCCAGCTCCTGGCCGCCCTGGACTACCTGACCAACACCAGCGCGGTACGTACCCGCATCGACCGCAACCGGCTCGCCGTGATGGGGCACTCGATGGGCGGCGGCGGCAGCCTGTCGGCGGCGAACGCCCGGCCCGCGCTCCAGGCGGCGATCCCGCTGACCGGCTGGCACACGACGAAGAACTGGTCGTCGGTACGCGTGCCGACGCTCGTCATCGGCGCCGAGAACGACTCGGTGGCACCGGTGTCGTCGCACTCGGAGCCGTTCTACACCAGCCTGCCGGCCACGCTGGACAAGGCGTACCTGGAGTTGAACGCGGCCAGCCACTCGGCGCCGACCTCGCCGAACGTGACAGTCGCGAAATACAGCATCTCGTGGCTCAAGCGGTTCGTCGACGACGACACCCGCTACGAGCAGTTCCTCTGCCCGGCGCCTCGCGGCACCGCGATCGAGGAGTACCGGGACACCTGCCCGCACTCCTGAGCCGTTCCGGGTGCGTCTGCCCTCGGCAGACGCACCCGGAGTTCGTCAGCGGCCGAGGAACCGCAGCGCGTTGCCACCGAGCAACGCGTCCCGCTGCGCGTCGGTGAGGAAGTCCGCCCGGTGCACCACCTGGCCGACCGGCCGCTCCCCCAGCGGGTACGGGTAGTCGCTGCCGAGCAGCACCCGCTCGGCGCCCATGGTGTCCACGAGCAGCCGCAGCGCGGCCGGCTCGAAGACCACCGAGTCGACGTGGAACCTGTCGACGTACGAGCTGGGCGGCGCGCTGGACGCGCCGCGCACCAGGTCTCCGCGGCGGTGCCAGGCGTTGTCGGCGCGGCCCAGCCAGAACGGGAAGCTGCCGCCGCCGTGCGCGAAGCAGATCCGCAGCGTGTCCGGCACCCGGTCGAACACGCCGCCGAGGATCAGCGCGAGCACCGACAGGTGCGTCTCGGCCGGCATCCCGGTCAGCCAGCGGGCCATCCAGCGGTCCAGCCGGGGGCCGCCGGGCATGTCCCACGGGTGCACGAACACCGGCGCGCCGACCTCGGCGCAGTGGGTCAGGAACTGCACGATGCCCTCGTCGTCCAGGTCCCGGTCGCCGACGTGGTTGCCGATCTCCACGCCGGCGTGCCCCGCCGACAGGCAGCGGTCCAGCTCGGCGCAGGCCGCGTCCGGGTCCTGCAACGGCACCTGGCAGAACGGCACCAGCCGGCCGTTGCCGGCCGCTGTGACCTCCAGCGTGAGGTCGTTGAAGATCCGGGCCACCTTGACCGCCTGGTCAGCCGGTCGGTCGTAGCTGAAGAACACCGGGGTGGGCGAGACGACCTGCACGTCCACGCCGTCGGCCTCCATGTCGGCCAGCCGGGTCGGCGCGTCCCAGCACTGCGCGCCGATCGGGCGGAACTCCGTCTCCCCCACCATGATCATGGCGGCGCGCTCGGAGTCCACCCGCAGCCAGGGCCAGCCGGACCCGCCGCACGCCGCGGCGAGGTCCGGCCACCCCTTCGGTACGACGTGCGTGTGCACGTCCACGACCGGCACGCGTCAGCCCTTGCCCGGGTGCAGCGCGCCGCAGTTGTCGCAGGTACGGGCCTTCTCGTCGGCGTAGAAGGCGGCGAAGACCGGGGGCAGGTCGGCGGCGATGTCGCGGACCTGCAACTCCACCTCGTGCACCTTGTGGTGGCACTCGCCGCAGTACCACTGGAACTTCTCCAGCGTGCCCTCCTCGCGGACCCGCTCGATCACCATGCCGATCGAGCCGGCCTCGGGACGCTGCGGCGAGTGCGGCGTGTTGCGCGGCAGCATCCACATCTGCCCCTCGCGCACGTGCACCGTACGCGGGCCCTCGGGCAGCATCAGGTTGATGTGCATGTTGCCCTTGACCTGGTAGAAGAACTCCTCGTACGGGTCGACGTGGAAGTCCGTGCGCTGGTTCGGGCCGCCCACCACCATGACGATGAAGTCGTCGCTGCCGGGCAGCATCTCCTTGTTGCCCACCGGGGGCTTGAGCAGGTGCTGGTTCTCGCCGATCCAGCCGGAGAAGCTGAACGGCTCGGCGATCTCACTCATGGGAACCTCCCGACGGAAGTAGGGCGACGGCCTGCATCTCGATCAGCAGATGCGGATGCGGAAGCTGGTGCACGGCGACTGTGGTCCGGGTCGGCCCGGTGACGTCGAAGAACTCCGCCCACACCTCGTTGTAGCCGCCGAAGTCGTTCATGTTGACCAGGTAGCTGGTGACCTGCACCAGGTCGTTCAGGTCGGCGCCGACCGAGCGGAGCAGGTCGCGGATGTTCTCGACCACGGCCCGGGTCTGCTCCCGGATGTCCAGGTCGGTGGTGCCGAACTCGTCCACCGACACCCCGGCGAACGTGTTGTCCGGCCGGCGCGACGACGTACCGGAGACGTAGACGAACCCGCCGGCCACCTTGACGTGCGGGAACGCGCCCCGCGGCACGGCCTTCCCGGCCACCACCCGGGCGGTCACGGCAGAACCGCTTTCCGTTCGCGACTGCGGGGCTCGCAGACCCGGCTCACTCCTCGCGCTCACCGGGCCGCTTTCCGTTCGCGACTGCGGGGCTCGCAGACCCGGCTCACTCCTCGCGCTCACGAGAGGGCCTTCAGAGAGGCGGAACCCAGCTTCTCGACAGTGGCGCGGACGTGCGCACCGGGGCGCAGCGGCACCGCGGCGGTGGCCGCGCCGGCCAGGAACACCCAGCCCTTGCGCAGTCGTACGCCGTGCCGGCCGGCCAGCCGCAGCCCCTCGTCCAGCGCGCGGCGCGGGTCGCCGAGGATGGCAGCGGTCGAGCCGACCTGCGCCACCCGCCCGTCGATCTCCAGCAGCACGCCGAGGTTGTCCAGCCCGTCCGGCACCGGCGACCACGGCCCCACCACGAACGCGGCGGCCGAGGTGTTGTCGGCGATCACGTCCGGCAGCGAGAAGGTGAAGTTCGCGTACCGGGAGTCGATCAGCTCGATCGCCGGGGCGACCGCGCGGACGGCACGGGTGAACGAGCCGACCGGTTCGCCCGGGTCGGGCAGCCGGTCCAGCAGGAACGCCACCTCCGGCTCGACCCGGGGGTGGATGAAATCGCCGACGTCGACGCCGCCGCCGTCGGGCACCCGCATCACGTCGGTCAGCCGGCCCCAGATCACCTCGTCCACGCCGACCTGCGCCATCTTGGCCTTGCTGGTGAGCCCCATCTTGAGGCCGACCAGCCGCTCACCCCGGTCGAGGCGGCGCTTGACCAGCGCGGTCTGCACCGCGTACGCGGCGTCGACGTCGAGGCCGGTCTCGGCGGCCAGCTGCGGGATCGCGGTGGCGTCGTCGGCCGCCGCACCCAGCTTCTCCGCGATGCCGGCGATGTCCGGCCCGATCATGAGTTCTCCCTACCCGCCAGGTCCAATGCCACGTCCACGATCATGTCCTCCTGGCCGCCGACCATCCGGCGACGGCCCAGCTCGACCAGGATCGAGCGGACGTCCACGCCGTACTTGGCCGAGGCCCGCTCGGCGTGCCGCAGGAAGCTGGAGTAGACGCCCGCGTACCCCAGGGAGAGCGTCTCCCGGTCGACCTGGACCGGCCGGTCCTGCAACGGGCGGACGAGGTCGTCGGCGGCGTCCATCAGCGCGAACACGTCGCAGCCGTGCTTCCAGCCGTGCAGCTCGGCGACCGCGACGAAGACCTCCAGCGGCGCGTTGCCCGCACCGGCGCCCATGCCGGCGAGCGACGCGTCCACCCGGACGGTCCGCCCGGACGGCGAACCGAGCGGGCCGTCGCCGAGGATCCGGCCGTGCTCGACCGCCAGCACGCTGTTCGCCACACCCAGCGACAGGTTGTGGTGCGCGTGGATGCCGATCTGCGTCTCGGGTTCCAGCACCTGCCGGTACGCGTCGACGCGCTGCGCCACGTCCGACATCAGCAGCCGGCCGCCGGAGTCGGTGACGTAGACGCAGTGCGCGCCGTACGACTCCATCAGCTTGGCCTGCGCGGCCAGCCCGGCCGGGTCGTTGAGGTGCGACATCATGAGGAACCCGGAGACGTCCATGTCGTTCTCCCGGGCCCAGGCGATGTGCTGGGCGGAGATGTCCGCCTCGGTGCAGTGGGTGGCGATCCGGACGCTGGTCACGCCGAGCGCCTTCGCCGCCTTCAGGTCGGCGATGGTGCCGATGCCCGGCAGCAGCAGCGTGGTGAGCCGCGCGGTGGTCAGCACCTCGGCGGCGGCGGCGATCCAGTCCGCGTCGGCGGCGGCGCCGTGCCCGTAGTTGACGCTGGAACCGGCCAGGCCGTCGCCGTGCGCCACCTCGACCGCCGCCACACCGGCCGCGTCGAGCGCGGCGGCGATGGTACGCACCTGGTCGACCGTGTAGCGGTGGGCGACGGCGTGCATGCCGTCGCGCAGCGTCACGTCCTGGATGTAGAGGTCGGTCATCGGGCACTCACCTCCGGGGAACGCAGCGCCACCAGCCGCTCCGCGGTACGCAGCGCGGCCGACGTCATGATGTCCAGGTTGCCGGCGTACGCGGGCAGGTAGTGCCCGGCGCCGGAGACCTCCAGGAACACCGACACCTGGAGGCCGGTGAAGTGCCGGCCCAGCACCGGCGCGTACGTGTCCACGGCGTCGAACTGCACGTCCTGCTTGAGCCGGTAGCCGGGCACGTACTCCTGCACGGCCTTCACCATGTCGGCCACCGAGGCGGCGATCGCGCCCCGGTCGGCGTCGGCGTCCGGGCACAGGCAGTAGACCGTGTCACGCATGAGCAGCGGCGGGTCGGCCGGGTTCAGCACGATGATGGCCTTGCCGCGCTCGGCGCCGCCGACCACCTCGATGGCGCGGGCGGTGGTCTCGGTGAACTCGTCGATGTTGGCCCGGGTGCCGGGCCCGGCCGACTTCGAGGCGATCGAGGCGACGATCTCGCCGTACGCGACGGGGGTGACCCGGCCGACCGCGTGCACGATCGGCACTGTGGCCTGGCCGCCGCAGGTCACCATGTTGACGTTCGGCTCGCCCAGGTGCTCGTCGAGGTTCACCGGCGGCACCACGTACGGGCCGATGGCCGCGGGCGTCAGGTCGACGACGGTACGGCCGTGCGCCCGCAGCACCTCGTCGTGACGCTTGTGCGCGCCGGCCGAGGTGGCGTCGAAGACGAGCTGGACGTCCGCGAACTCGGGCAGCGCCACGAGGCCGTCGACGCCCTCGGCGGTGGTGGTCACGCCGAGCCGGCGGGCCCGGGCCAGACCGTCCGAGGCCGGGTCGATGCCGGCCATCGCCACCATGCGCAGGCTCTCACTGAGCCGCAACACCTTGATCATCAGGTCGGTGCCGATGTTGCCCGACCCGAGCACTGCCACTCCGACAGTCATGACGTTCCCTCCGAGGAGAAACAGGTACGCACCGAGCCGAGCCCGGAGATGCGCGCCTCGTACGCGGCGCCGGGCGTGACCGGCACCATCGGGCCGAGCGCGCCGGAGAGCACCACGTCACCGGCCTTGAGCGGGTCGCCCGCCCGGGCCATGGTCGCGGCCAGCCACTGCAACGCGTGCAGCGGATTGCCGAGGCAGGCCGCGCCCGCGCCGACCGAAACCGGCTCACCGGCGTGCTCCAGCACCATGCCGCACAGCCGCAGGTCCACGTCGGCGAGCCGCCGGGGCGCGGTGCCGAGCACGAACAGCCCACTGGAGGCGTTGTCAGCGACCGTGTCCACGATGGAGATGTCCCAGTCGGCGATCCGCGAGTCGACGATCTCGATGGCCGGCAGCACGTGGTCCACCGCCCGAATCAGGTCGACTGTGGTGACCCGCTCGTCCGGCAGGTCCGCGCCGAGCACGAAGGCGATCTCCGCCTCCACCCGCGGCTGGAGCAGCCGGCCGATCGGCACCTCGACGCCGTCGCCGACGGCCATGTCGTCGAACAGCACCCCGAAGTCGGGCTGGAAGACGCCGAAGCTCTCCTGCACGGTCCGCGACGTCAGCCCGATCTTCGCGCCGACGCGGCGGTGTCCCTTGCCCAGCCGTTGCCGGGTGTAGACCTGCTGCACCTGGTACGCGGCCTCGATGTCGCCCTCGGGCAGCAGCCGGCCGCGCAGCGGCGGGCAGGGCTTCCCCTCCTGCCGGGCCACTGCGAGTTCCCGGTTGGCGGCCTCGATGTCCACGGTCATGGCGGCTCCTCGCTTACGTCGCTGGGGATTCCGGCCATTCTGCCCACCGCGCGCGCTCATGACAGGTCCACGCAGACGTTGGTGAGTTCGGAGTAGAAGTCGAGCGAGTGCACGCCGCCCTCGCGGCCCACGCCGGACGCCTTCACGCCGCCGAACGGGGTGCGCAGGTCGCGCAGGAACCAGGTGTTCACCCAGACGATGCCGGCGTCGAGCCGGGCGCCGGCCCGGTGCGCCCGGCCCACGTCCCGCGTCCACACCGTCGCCGCCAGGCCGTAGGCGGTGCCGTTGGCCAGCGCGAACGCCTCGTCCTCGTCGTCGAACGGCGCGACGTGCACCACCGGGCCGAAGATCTCCTCCTGGTTGGTGCGGGCGTCCGGGCCGAGTCCGGTGAGCACCGTCGGCTGCACGTACGCCCCGCCGTCGCGGGCGTCACCGAAGCGCGGCGTGCCCCCACCGGCGCGCACCTCGGCGCCCTCGGTACGGGCCAGCGCGTAGTGGCCGAGCACCTTGTCCCGGTGCCCGTGCGAGATGAGCGGCATGTTCGCGGTGGCCTCGTCGTCCGGCCAGCCGTACGCCAGCTCGTCGGCGCGCTTGGCCAGCCGCGCGGTGAACTCCTCGAACACCGGCCGCTGCACGTAGATGCGCTCGGTGCACAGGCACACCTGGCCGCCGTTGGTGAAGCTGGACCGCACCGAACCGGCGACCGCCGCGTCCAGGTCGGCGTCGGCGAACACCAGGCCGGCGTTCTTGCCGCCCAGCTCGAAGCTGACCGCCTTCACGCCGTCGGCGGCGGCGCGCATGATCGCACTTCCGGTCGCCGACTCGCCGGTGAACGTGATCGCGTCCACGCCCGGGTGCCGGGTCAGGTGCTCGCCGGCCGAGCCGGGGCCGAAGCCGTGCACCAGGTTGAACACGCCGTCGGGCACGCCCGCCGCGGCCATCACCTCGGCCAGCAGCGTGGCCGAGGCGGGGGTCTCCTCGCTGGGCTTGACCACCACGGCGTTGCCGCAGGCCAGCGCCGGGGCGACCTTCCAGGTGAGCAGCAGCAGCGGCAGGTTCCACGGCACGATGACCGCGACCACGCCGACCGGCTTGCGGACCGCGTAGTTCAGCGCCCGGCCCCCGGCCGGGGTGACAGTGGTGAACGACTCGGTGGGCGCGGTGGCCACGATCTCGGCGAACGCCCGGAAGTTCGCAGCGCCGCGCGGGATGTCGAGCGTACGGGCCTGCGAGATGGCCTTGCCGGTGTCGGCGACCTCGGCGGCGACCAGGTCGTCGAAGCGCCGCTCCAGCTCGTCGGCGACCCGGCGCAGCACCTCGGCGCGTTCCCGCTCCCCCATCCGGCCCCACGGGCCGCGCAGCGCCGACCGGGCCGCGGCGACCGCGTCGTCCACTGTCGACTGCGACGCCTCGACCACCTCGAACACCGGCTCGCCGGTGACCGGGCTGCGCTTGGTGAACCGGCTGCCGACGTCGACGAACTCGCCGCCGACGAAGTTGCGCAGCAGGCCGGGACCGTCCGGCGCGTGGCCGGTCATCAGGCGGGGATCCCAGAGCGTCATCGCCGCCTCCCCAGCGCCGCGCGGACACCGCCGGCCAGCAGCGCGACCGCGCCGGCCGCTACCGCGCCGACCACCGCGTACTGCGCGCGCACCCGGCGGCGCACCTGCGCGTACGGGGTGGTGGAGAACGAGACCAGCTCGTACTGGGAGACGTAGCGGCCGGGCAGCGCGCGCTCCAGCGCGTGCTCGACCTGCTTGCGGGTGCGGAACACCGGCGAGGCGACCTTGTCCCGCATCTCCACGAAGTTCGCCAGCGCCATCCGGGCGATCGCCTCGGCGTTGTCCTGGCGGCGGTGCTGGAACAGCGGCAGCGCGGCGGCCCACTCGTCGTCGCACTCGTCGAGGCAGCGGTCCAGCTCGACCACGTCCTCGAACGCGCAGTTCGCGCCCTGGCCGTAGAACGGGACGATGGCGTGCGCGGCGTCGCCGATCAGGCCGACCCTGCCTGCCACCTGCCACGGCGTGCAGCGCACGGTGCCGAGCACACCGACCGGGTTGTGCTGGTAGTCGTCGACCAGGTTCGGCGCGAGCGGGACCAGGTCCGGGTAGTGGGTGGCGAAGAACTGCTCGATCGCCGCCGGGCTGCTCAGCGAGGCGAAGCTGCGGGTGCCGTGGGTGGGCCAGAACAGCGTGCAGGTGAAGGAGCGGTCCGGGTTCGGCAGCGCGATCATCATCGAGGTGCCGCGCGGCCAGATGTGCAGCGCGCCCGGGTCGAGCGCGAACTCCCCGCCCAGCGGCGGGATGGTCAGCTCCTTGTAGCCGTAGTCGAGGAAGTCCAGGCTCTCGGTCAGGCCGCCGTACGCGAGCAGTTGCCCACGCACCGCGGAGCCGGCGCCGTCGGCGCCGAGGACGACCGAGGCGGTGGCGGTGACCTTGCCCTGCGGGGTCTCGAACGTCATCTCGCCGCCGAGCGGGTCGAGCCCGACCAGCCGGTGGTCGAACGCGACGCGCACATTCGGCAGCGCGGCGGCGGCGTCGAGCAGCGCGTTGTTCAGCGCGCCCCGGCTGATCGAGTTGATCGCCCGGTCCCCGGAGCCGCTGTAGGACTGGAACTCCGGCTCGCCCTCGACCGGGTGGATCATGCGGCCGCGCATCGGCAGCGCGTCCGCCATGACCTCGTCCTCCAGGCCGATGCGGCGCAGCGCGTCCAGGCCACGCTCGGACAGCGCCAGGTTGATCGACCGGCCCCGCTCGGCGGTGCCGGTACGCGGGTCGGGCCGCCGCTCGTAGAGGGCCACCGGGTAGCCGCGCCGGGCCAGGTAGCAGGCCAGCAGGCAGCCGGCCAGCCCGGCGCCGACCACGGCGATCTCGTCGCGCTCGCTCACGAGTCCTCCTTCTCGAACGTTGCCGCCAGCGCCTCGGCGACCCGCCAGCAGTCGTGGTACGAGGAGTACAGCGGCACCGGCGCGAACCGGACGATGTCCGGCTCCCGGGCGTCGGCGACCACGCCGTGCTCGTGCCGCAGCCGCTTGGTCAGCTCGTTCGCGCTGCCCACCCCGATCCGCACCGAGAGCTGGCAACCGCGGCGGGCCGGGTCGCGCGGGGTGACGACTGTCAGCGGGCGGCCCGGCGTCACCTCGTCGAGCAACTGCTCCAGCCAGGCGGTGAGCCGCAGGCTGCGCTCGCGCAGCGCGGGCATGCCGACGGAGTCGAACAGCTCCAGCGAGGTACGCACCGGGCCCATCGCGAAGATCGGCGGGTTGGAGATCTGCCACGCCTCCACTGTGGCGGGCGGCCGGGACACCGGGGTCATCTCGAACCGGGTGGCCGCCTCGGTGCTCCACCAGCCCTCGAACCGCGGGATCGACGGGTCGCCGAGGTGCCGCTCGTGGACGAAGACGCCGCCCAGCGCGCCAGGGCCGGAGTTGAGGTACTTGTACGAGCACCAGGCGGCGAAGTCCACGTCCCAGTCGTGCAGCGCCAGCGGCACGTTGCCGGCGGCGTGCGCCAGGTCCCAGCCGACCACCGCGCCCGCGGCCCGGCCGGCAGCGGTGATGGCCGGGATGTCCATCAGCTCGCCGGTCAGGTAGTTCACGCCGCCGAGCATCAGCAGCGCCACCGTGTGGCCCTCGCGGGCCAGGAAGTCCAGCACGTCCTCGGTGCCGAGCGTGTCCGAGCCGGGGCGCGGCTTGAGGCGTACCACAGTGGTGTCCGGGTCCAGGCCGTGGAAGCGGGCCTGGCTGCGCACGGCGTAGCTGTCCGAGGGGAACGCGCTGTCCTCGATGACGATGCGGGTGCGCTCGCCGGCCGGCCGGTAGAAGCTGACCATCAGCAGGTGCAGGTTCACCGTGAGGGAGTTCATCACCACGGTCTCCGCGGGCAGCGCGCCGACCAGGCGGGCGGCCGGTGCGGTCAGCAGCTCGTGGTACGGCAGCCAGGGGCGCTCCGACTCCAGGTGCCCCTCGACGCCGAGGCGACTCCAGGCGTCCAGGTCGGCGAGGAGTTCGTCCCGGGTGGCCCGGGGCTGCAGGCCGAGCGAGTTGCCCGCCAGGTACGCCGTGTCGGGGTAGCGCCCGCCGTCGGCGGGTGGGATGTGGAACAGGTGCCGGTGGCCGGGGTCGGCGGCGTCGCGGCGGAGGGCTTCGTTCTCGGGGGTGTGCATGCTGTTCTCTCTCGTCACATCGCGGTGCGGGCCGACCACAGCTCCGGGAAGACCACCCGGGCCATGCTGCGCTGCAACCATGCCAGTCCGGCGGAACCACCGCTGCCGACCTTGGCGCCCATCGTGCGCTGGACGGCTTTGACGTGGTTCCAGCGCCAGTCGCCGAACTCCTCCGCGATCTCGGTCAGCGCGTCGCCGAGCAGGCGCAGGTGGTTGTCCGGGCCGTTGTCGCCGTAGATCCGGACCCAGGCCGCCTCGATCGCCGGGTGTCCCTCGTGCTCGGCGTTCACGTCCCGCGACAGCAGTTCGGCCGGCACGTCGAAGCCCTTGCGGGCCAGCAGCGCCACCACCTCGTCCCAGAGGCTCGGCGTGGCGAGCGCGGCGGTCAGCTCGTCGTACACCTCGGTCTGCCGGCGGAACGGGCGGATCAGCGCCCGGTCGCGCAGGCCGAGCAGGAACTCCAACTGCCGGTACATGGCGGACTGGAAGCCGGAGCCCTCGCCGAGCCGGTCGCGGAAGCGGTTGAAGTCGGCCGGGCTCATCCAGCGCAGGCCGTGCCAGGCGGCGTTGAGGCCCTCCAGGTGCAGGGCGGCGCGGCGCAGCGGAGGCAGGGCCTCCCAGATCCGGTCCTCGCGCAGCTCGCGCTTGGCGTGCCGCAGCTCGTGGCAGGTCAGGCCGAAGTACAGCTCCATGATCTGGCTGACCATCAGGAAGGACATCTCGCCCGGGTCGTCGCTGAGCGGCTCCTGGAGCCGGTGCAGCGTGCTGGCCCGTACGTACGCGTCGTACGGCACGCGGTCGGCGAACTCCAGCGTCGGCTCGCCGCCGTTGCGCGCCGCCCGAGCCGCCCGTTCCTGGGGGGTTACCGGGCGCACCGCCGTCGTCTGTTCCACAGTCATTCTCCGTCCGTGCGCGGGGTAGAAGTCATGATCCCGCTGGTGGACGGCCGAATGGAATGCCTGTTCAACGGCGGTATGGTGGTCTCACTTCGCGAACCGAAACCATCTCGCGTCGCTGTCTTTACGGAAGGAAGGTCCGCGCGTGGACGACATGGACTGGGCGCTGCTGCGCGAGCTCCAGGCCGACGCCCGGCTCTCGTACAGCGAGTTGTCCCGCCGGGTCCACCTGTCGCCGCCCGCTGTGGCCGAGCGGGTACGGCGGCTGGAGGAAGCCGGTGTGATCACCGGCTACCACGCCCACGTCGACCTCACCCGGGCCGGGCGCACAGTGCTCGCGCTGATCCGGATGTCCTGCTACGGCGCGCGCTGCATCCTCAACGACCCCGACGTCGCGGGCTGGCCGGAGATCATGGAGATCCACCGGATCACCGGGGACGCGTGCAGCATGCTCAAGGTCGCCGCCACGAACATGGGCGAGTTCGAGGAGGTCATCGACCGTCTCGCGCCGTACGGGCAGCCGTCCAGCACGATGGTGCTGTCCACCCCGCTGGCCTGGCACCCCGTGGTCAAGGCGCCCCGTTAGCTACCCCCGCCCTCCGGGAAAGCAGGCGCCGCTGCCCGTCAGTGGTCCGGCGCATCGTCGCGCCGGGAGGGGGGAACCATGCGAGGGCTCGTGTCACATCGTGCGTTGTCGTCCCTGTTGGGCCTGCTCGGCCTGGTCGCGGCGTTCGTCCTGACCACCGCGCCGCCGGCCCGGGCCGGGGAGAGCGTGTTCATCGAGGTGACGCCGAACAGCGTCCAGGCCGGTTCCCGGGTCAACCTGCGGGCCGGCTGCGACAACAGCAACAACCGCCAGGCGCAGGTCACCTCGGACGCCTTCGGGCGGGTGACGCTGCGGTCCGACAACGGCTTCCTCACCGGCTCGGTCACCGTGCCCGGCAACAAGGCGCCCGGCGACTACCCGGTGAACCTGGACTGCTCCAACGGCAACACCGCCTCGACCATGCTCACAGTGCTCAACATGGCGCAGCCGAGCAAGGGGCCGGCGACCGGCGGCGGTGGCACCGCGGGTAGCCGGGGCACGGGCTCGCTTCTGCTGGTCGGCGGCCTGGTCGCGGTGGCAGTGGTGGCCGGTGTGAGCGCCCGCCGCAAGCCCGGCGGCCGCGGCTGACGAGAGGTGCCGCAATGGCCCGCTCATCGCGCCGCCGGGACCGTACCGGCCCGGCGGCGGACCGCACCCGCCGCGCCGCCGCCCGTCCCGGCCGCCGGTCGCCGGAGCGCGCCGGCCGGCTCCGGGCCGCGCTGCGGCTGACGTCCCGGGCCGCGCGCCGGTTCGCCCACGTCGCCGGGCACGCGTTCTCGGCCAGCGTCGCCACCGCCGACCCGCAGTCCCGGCCGGTCGAGGCCCGCGCCGGACGGACCACCACCCGCCGGTACGCCCCGAGCCGCAGCCCCGGCGTCCCGGTGCTCGTGGTGGCGAGCGTGATGGCGCTGATCGTGGCCATGCTCGGCGTGGAACGGGTGACCGGGGTCAGCGTGCTGCCGGACCGGATCGTCGCCGGCCTGCGCCCGCCGCCGAAGAAGTTCCCGGTGCTGCCGGCCAGCCCGCCGACGGACCTGAGCATCGGCAAGCTGAACCTGCGCGCGCCGGTGCACCGGGTCGGCATCGCGCCGGACGGCAGCATCGCGGTGCCGGACGTGGAGCGCGCAGGCGAGGTCGGCTGGTACGACCAGGGCCCCACCCCCGGCCAGTACGGACCGGCCGTGCTCGTCGGGCACGTCGACACCACCACCGGTCCGGCCGTCTTCCACGGGCTGAAGGAGCTGGACGACGGCGACCGGATCGAGGTGACCCGCGAGGACCGGTCGGTGGCGGTGTTCGAGGTGACCTCGATCGAGCGGTACGGCAAGGAGAAGCTGCCGGTGGAGGACGTCTACGGCGACTTCAGCCGGCCCAACCTGCGGCTGATCACGTGCGGCGGGCGCTGGGTGGGCGGCGAGACCGGGTACGCGGACAACCTGGTCGTCTACGCCGCGCTGGTCAAGGCGCGCTGAGCGGGCCGGTCAGGCCGCCTCGGGCTCGGGTTCGCGCAGGTCGAGCCAGTCCGCCCAGCGCGGGTCGGGGGCGCGGTGCCCGAGCACCCGCCACGCGGCTCCTTTGGGCGCGGCCGGCAGGTGGTGCAGCCGCCAGCCCAGCTCGGCGGGCGTCTTGTCGCCTTTGGTGTGGTTGCACCGCGCGCACGCGGCGACCACGTTCTCCCAGGCGTGCCGGCCGCCCCGGCTGCGCGGGAAGACGTGGTCGATGGTCTCGGCCGGCCCCCGGCAGTAGGCGCACCGCCATCCGTCGCGGGCGAACACGGCCCGCCGGGACAACCCGACGTGGGTGCGGTACGGCACCCGGACGTAGCGGGTCAGGCGCACCACCGAGGGCACCGGTAACGCGTTGCGCGCGCTGTGCAGGATGCCCTCGCCGTCGGCGACGCAGACCGCCTTGGCGGAGAGGACGAGGATCGCGGCACGACGCACCGACACGACGCACAGGGGCTCGTAGGTGGCGTTGAGAACGAGTGCACCGGAGCCCGCCGTGGGTCGTATGTCAGGCATCGCGCTCACCCTCCCGGTCCAGTCGCTCCCGCCTCGTCTGCGCCGGAACCGCCCCGCGGACAGCGCGGGACGGCTCCGACGCCGGCCGGATCACCGACGTCCGTTGCGCCAATAGTCCCTGATCGCGCCCCGGATTGCACGTACTAATCCGGGGCTACCCCCCGGGTAGCGACACTTCGCCGAGGTGGCGGTGTCCGCCGCCCGCCAGGCGTGCGGTACGAAAGCAGAGTGAACGTCTCCGACCTGATCTCCGCCGTGCTGGCCGCCGTCTCCGACCGGAAGCCGGACTGCCAGGGCAGCAGCTCATGCGAGTGGGTGTACCGAGTGACGAACTCCGCCTGGTTCGCCGAGAGCAGCTACTGGATCCTGTTCAAGCCGCTGCGGGTGGCGCTGATCCTGCTGCTCGCGGTGGCCGCCCGGTGGGCGCTGCACCGGACCATCAACCGGCTGGTGCGGACCACCACCGACGGCGCGGTGCCGACCATGCTCCGCCCGCTGCGCGAGCGGATCCCCAGCGCCTCGCTCGACCCGGACCAGTTCGTGCCGGAGCGGCGGCGGCAGCGGGCCGAGGCGATCGGGTCGGTGCTGCGCAGCATGGTCACCGCGTTCGTCTTCGGCATCGCGCTGCTGATGGTGCTCAAGGAGTTCAGCTTCGACCTGGCCCCGCTGCTGGCGAGCGCGGGCATCGCCGGCGTGGCGCTCGGCTTCGGCGCGCAGAGCCTGGTCAAGGACCTGATCGCCGGCCTGTTCATGCTGATCGAGGACCAGTACGGCGTCGGCGACACGGTCGACCTGGGCGAGGCCACAGGCGTGGTCGAGGCGGTGGGGCTGCGGGTCACCACGGTCCGGGACGGCCGCGGCGTGCTCTGGTACATCCGCAACGGCGAGATCGTCCGCGTCGGCAACAAGAGCCAGGGCTGGGCGCTCGTCGTGGTCGACCTGCCGATCGGGTTCGCCGGCACCGAGGAGGCCACCGCCGTGCTGCGTACCGCGGCGGCGTCGGTGGCGCTGGACCCGGAGCTGGCGCCGAGCATCGTGGAGGAGCCGGAGGTCCTCGGCGTCGAGCAGATGACAGTCGACGGCGCGGTGATCCGTACCGTCGTCAAGACCACCGCGGACGGGCAGTTCGCGGTCGGCCGCGAGCTGCGCCGCCGCCTCGCGGAGGCGCTGGAGAACTCCGGCATCGTCGCGCAGATCGCGGCCGCACGGCTGTTCCCGGGCCTGCCGGTCCAGCCACCGGCGCCGCCCGCCGCCGAGGGTACGGGCACCGGCGGACCCACCTGAGTCGCCGGACGAGCCGGACGATTTCCGGGGTTCCGCACCGCGCGGCCCCTCGGGTATCGTCCGTTCGTTCAGTCGGAGATGCGACGATCAATCCGTTCGCCCTAGCCAGTTGTCAGACGATCGGGCAGAATCCGGTGCACACGCTCCACCGGGGGGCGTGCTCGTGTCCTCGCTGATCGGTTGATCTGACGACGGTTCCCGGTCGGGCCATCACAAGTGGTCGACCAGGAACGATGGAGGCGACGGTGTCCGACGCGCGACCCGCCCGGGAGGCCCCGGCCACCTTCCGGGACGTCTTCGGTCAGTCGGAGTTCCGCGCCATCTTCGCCGCCAACACCCTCTCCTGGGTGGGCGACTACCTGGCCCGCGCCGCGGTCACGGTGCTCGTGCTGCGCGAGACCGATTCGGTCGCGCTCTCCGCCGCCGCGTTCGCCGCCAGCTACCTTCCCTGGCTGGTCGGCGGCCCGCTGCTCTCCGCGCTCGCCGAGCGGCACAACTACCGCCGGGTCATGGTCGTCTGCGACCTCCTCCGGATGGCGCTGATGGCGCTGGTCGCGATGCCCTGGATGCCGACCTGGTCGATCTTCGCGCTGATCTTCCTGGCCACGCTCGCGAACCCGCCGAGCCAGGCGGCGCGGTCGGCGCTGATGCCGCACCTCCTGACCGGCGACCGGCTGGTCGTGGGCCTGGCCGCGTTCACCAGCGCCGGCCAGGCCGCCCAGGTCGTCGGTTACCTGATCGGCGCCACGGTGGCGGCGCTCAACCCGAACACCGCGCTGCTCGTCAACGCCGTGACCTTCGCCGTGTCGGCCGCGCTGGTCCGCTTCGGCGTGCGCGAGCGGCCACCGGCGATGGCCGAGGTGCACCGCAGCCACCTGCTGCGGGAGACCGTCCAGGGCTTCCGGATCGTCTTCGAGCGGCCGGTGCTGCGCGCCATCGCGGTGCTGGTGTTCAGCGCGATGCTCTTCTCGATCGTCCCCGAGGGACTGGCAGCGGGCTGGGCCGCCGACCGGACCGACGGCCGGATGGACGCCGGCACCGCGCAGGGGCTGATCATGGCCGCCGTCCCGGTCGGCTACATCCTCGGCGGGCTGACCATCAGCCGGCTCGTCGGCCCGGAGCGGCGGCTGACGCTGATGCGACCGTTGATGATCATCGCGCCGGCGACACTCGTACCCGCGTTGTTCAACCCGCCGCCGACGGTGGTGGCGCTGCTGGCCGGGGGGTGCGGTTTCGCCGTCGCCGGGCTCGTCCCGGTCGCCAACGGCCTGTTCGTACAGGCGCTGCCGGACGGCTTCCGGGCCCGGGCGTTCGGCGTCATGGCCAGCGGCACGCAGATCATCCAGGGTGCCGCGGTGCTGGTCACGGGCGCGCTCGCGGAGCGGTTCTCGGTCCCGTCGGTGGTCGGCGTCTGGAGCGCCGCCGGTGTGCTGATCATGACGGTCGCGGCGCTCGCCTGGCCCCGGCCACAGGTGATCCACGAGGCCGTCGCGGCCGCCCGCGCCGAGTCGGCGGCCGGCGGCGGGCCGGCGCACGCGCACGCGCCCGGCCCCGCGTCCGGTGACCGGAACCGCGAGCACGGGCGACACCGGCACGCGGTGACGTGATCCGCGCCGCCCGGCGGGCGGGCGCGGGTGCCGGGCCGCACCTGGCAGGATGGAAGCGTGACTTCCCCAGGCGAGTCGATGACCCTCTTCGAGGCGATCGGCGGTGAACCGGCCTTCCGCAAGCTGGTGGACGAGTTCTACGCCGGTGTGGCCGACGACCCGCTGCTGCGGCCGATGTACCCGGAGGAGGACCTGGGCCCGGCGGCGGACCGGCTGACCCTGTTCCTCATCCAGTACTGGGGCGGACCGCACACCTACTCCGAGCAGCGCGGCCACCCGCGGCTGCGGATGCGGCACGCCCCGTTCCGGATCGGCGCGGCCGAGCGGGACGCCTGGCTGCACCACATGCGCCGGGCGGTGGACACGCTCGACCTGCCGCCGCAGCTCGCCGCCGCGCTCTGGGACTACCTGGAGCGGGCCGCGTACTTCATGGTGAACGTGATGGAGGACCCGGCCGCGGGCTGAGCCCGGCTCAGAGCAGGGCGCCCTCGTCGTGCAGCCAGTCGACGAACGTCACGGCGACCGCGGCGCCGCAGTCGAGCATCTCGACGAGCAGCGCGTCGTGGGCGCCGGCGCCGAGCGGGACCTGCAACTCGGCGTAGATCGGAAGCTGACCGCGCTCGGTCGGGTCGCCGATGTACGCCTTGCAGAAGCGCCGGGTGTGGTTCCACTCGTTCACGACGCGGTAGGCCCGGTCGGCCCAGTCCGGCGGGACCGTCGCGTGCGGGCGGGCCCGCATCACCAGGATCTCGTCGTCCGGGCCCTCCAGCGCGACGAGCACGGCGTGCCGCTCCCACATGGCCAGCAGGTTGCCGTCGCCGTCGGCCAGATAGCGGACGTCGAGCAGGTCGAGCGCGTCGCAGACCCGGCTCAGGGTGACCGGCGCGACGGTGGCCGGCATGTCCGCGAGGACCGGCCGCTCAGGTGGCGCCACGTCGTCCCCCGGCTGGCGAGGGGTCGGTGGGCCGACCCGGATGGTGTCATCCACTGTGGTCCCGCTTCGAGTCTCCGGCTCCCCGCCAGCGGCGGGACCAGGGCGCCATGACCACCACGGCATCGCTCGCGCACCTCACTCCCCAGCGGATCCGGACGCCTACGGTGCGTTGGATCCGAGGATGGACGGTACCCGGACAGACGGCGTGAGGCATCCCCCCAACGACCGCCCCAAACCGGAAGGACGAAGCTGGGTCATCCGTTCGGATGACCTACCGTCGGCCTGAGTGCAAGATCGGCGACGGTACGCGACCAGGCCGCCCCGAACGGTCCGACGAGTCCGACCCATCGACCAGCCGTACGCACCTGAACGTCGTCCGCGCCCGCGCCGAGGAAGCCCATCCGGACCAGGGCCTGCACCAGCCGCTGCGACACCTCGACGGGTGTGCGAGGCGCCTCGTCCGGGGTCACCACCACGGCGACGTGGTCCAGCAGCGCGTCCCGCAGCACCCGCTGCCCGACCGCGCGGCCCGCCACGCCGTGCGTGGCCGCCTCGCGCAGCGTCCCGGCCGCCGCCTCCGCGATCCGGAGCAGTTCGGCGCCGGGCAGCGCCTCCACCGCCCGGCTCGCGGCCGGTGGGAGCTGCCACCGCCAGCCGTCGTCCCGGCGTACCGGAAGCGCGGCGCCCCCGGCGGAGAGTTCGGCCAGCAGTTCCCCCGCGGCGACCGTGACGTCCCCGGGAGCGGCGCCGGGCACGGTTCGGACCACGAGCACCCCCCACGGCAGACGCGCCCAGAGGGCGGTACGGCCCGCCCCGGGCACCGGCCGCAGCCGGACCAGCGTGGCCGGGTCGAACCGGACCAGCCGGGCCAGGAAGGCCCCGGCGTCGGCCGTCCCGGTCAACCCGTGCCCGGTCATCCGCTCAGCCCCGGCGCGTAGCGGAGCAGGAACGCCCGCTCCTCCGGCGAGATCCGGCGCGGGCGCTGCGCCGTCAGGTCGAACGGCACCAGCAGCGACCGGGCGGTGCCGGCCAGCGTGTCGCCGTCGTACAGCTCGTACGCGACCGAGAAGGAGGCGGCCCTGATCTGGTCCACCCACAGCTCGATCCGTACCGTCGGGGCGGCCTCCGCGCTGGCCCGGCCGAGCGCGTAGTCGACCGGGCGCAGGTAGTCGACCTCGTGCCGCCGGATGACCACACCGTCGGCGAACGAGCCCACTCCCCACGCCCGGCCGCCGGCGAACATCATCGCCACCCGGGCCTCCTCGTAGAGCGTGAGGAAGCGGGCGTTGTTGACGTGGCCGTACGCGTCCAGGTCGGACCAGCGCAGCGCGCAGTGGTAGACGAACCGGTCAGACAAGGGTCGGCCCCGGTCAGTCGCGGGTGAGCTTGCGGTAGGTCACCCGGTGCGGACGGGCCGCCTCGGCGCCGAGCCGGTCGACCTTGTTCTTCTCGTACGCCTCGAAGTTGCCCTCGAACCAGAACCACTTGGCGGGGTTCTGGTCGTCGCCCTCCCAGGCCAGGATGTGCGTGGCGACCCGGTCCAGGAACATCCGGTCGTGGGAGATGACCACGGCGCAGCCGGGGAACTCCAACAGCGCGTTCTCCAGGCTGGACAGCGTCTCCACGTCCAGGTCGTTCGTCGGCTCGTCGAGCAGGATCACGTTGCCGCCGATCTTGAGCGTCAGCGCCAGGTTGAGCCGGTTGCGCTCGCCGCCGGAGAGCACCTTGGTCGGCTTCTGCTGGTCCGGCCCCTTGAAGCCGAACGCGGCGATGTACGCCCGGGACGGCATCTCGACCTTGCCCACCATGAGGTGGTCCAGCCCGTCGGAGACGACCTCCCAGACGGTCTTGTCGCCGTCCAGGCCCTGCCGGTTCTGGTCGACGTACGACAGCGAGACGGTCTCGCCGACCCGGACCGAGCCGCCGGTCGGCTGCTCCAGCCCGACGATGGTCTTGAACAGCGTGGTCTTGCCGACGCCGTTCGGGCCGATGATGCCGACGATGCCGTTGCGGGGCAGCGAGAACGACAGGTCGTCGATCAGCACCCGGTCACCGAACGCCTTGGTGAGGTTCTGCGCCTCGATGACCGTGTTGCCCAGACGCGGGCCCGGCGGGATCTGGATCTCCTCGAAGTCCAGCTTCCGGGTCTTCTCCGCCTCGGCGGCCATCTCGTCGTAGCGGTCCAGGCGGGCCTTGGACTTGGTCTGCCGCGCCTTGGCGTTCGAGCGGACCCACTCCAGTTCCTCGGACAGCCGCTTCTTCATCTTGGCGTCGCGGCGTCCCTCGACGGAGAGCCGGGCGGCCTTCTTCTCCAGGTAGGTGGAGTAGTTGCCCTCGTACGGGTAGGCCCGGCCGCGGTCCAGCTCCAGGATCCAGTTGGCCACGTTGTCCAGGAAGTACCGGTCGTGGGTGATCGCCAGGACGGTGCCGGCGTACTTCGCCAGGTGCTGCTCCAGCCACTGCACGCTCTCCGCGTCCAGGTGGTTGGTGGGCTCGTCGAGCAGCAGCAGGTCCGGCGCCTCCAGCAGCAGCTTGCACAGCGCCACCCGGCGGCGCTCACCACCGGAGAGCTGGGTGACGTCGGCGTCCGGCGGCGGGCAGCGCAGCGCGTCCATGGCCAGTTCGAGCTTGGAGTCGATGTCCCACGCGTCGGCGGCGTCCAGCTCCTCCTGGAGCTTGCCCATCTCCTCCATCAGCTCGTCGGAGTAGTCGGTGGCCATCTGCTCGGCGATGGCGTTGAACCGCTCCAGTTTGGCCTTGGTCTCGGCGACCGCCTCCTCGACGTTGCCGAGGACCGTCTTCTCCTCGTTGAGCGGCGGCTCCTGCGCGAGCATGCCGACGGAGTAGCCGGGCATGAGCCGGGCCTCGCCGTTGCTCGGCCGGTCGAGCCCTGCCATGATCTTGAGGAGGCTGGACTTACCGGCGCCGTTCGGACCGACCACCCCGATCTTGACACCCGGCAGGAAGTTCAGCGTCACGTTGTCGAGCACGACCTTGTCGCCGTGCGCCTTGCGCGCCTTGTCCAGGACGTAGATGAACTGGGCCACGGTGCGGGCTACCTCCGTCGGTTGCGATCGCGGGCTTGTCGGGTGCGGGGCGCGGGCGTCGATCTCCGCCTGCCGCCGCCGGCCGGGAGCCGGCCGCGCGCACGCCGCCGTCAATCCTGACAGGTACGGACCGCCACGCCCACATCACCCCACCCCAGGGGTACGGCGGCGAGCCTCGTCGCCGACACCGGTAGCACTCGTGGACGTCTCCGGTACGACCGGGAAGAGCCGAACTACGGGCCCGGGTGTCGACAAGATCACGCGTTGGGTTCGGCGGTTCTGGGACGGGTAGGTAACTCCGGCACGGGGGATCAGACGCCGCAGCTACGCTCAGTACGCTCATCGCGGTGGACCCGTCAGTACCCGGAGGTGGCCGATCGTGACCGTCCGTAGCTCCTTTGTCGTAGTGGCCAACCGTCTGCCGGTCGACGAGGTGAGCACACCCGAGGGGCGGCAGTGGCGGCGCAGCCCCGGCGGGCTGGTGACCGCGCTGCACCCGGTGCTGGCCGAGCACCAGGGCACCTGGGTGGGGTGGGCCGGCGGCACCGGCGCCGCGCCCGAGCCGTTCGACCTGGAGGGCATCCGGCTGCACCCGGTGCCGTTGAGCGCCGAGGAGTTGGAGCGCTACTACGAGGGCCAGTCGAACGCGACGATCTGGCCGCTCTACCACGACGCGGTGGAGACGCCCGCCTACAAGCGGCGCTGGCGCGAGGCGTACCGGCTGGTCAACGCCCGGTTCGCGGAGGCCGCGGCGGACGTGGCCGCCGAGGGCGCGACGGTCTGGGTCCAGGACTACCAGCTCCAGCTCGTGCCGGCGATGCTCCGCGAGCTGCGGCCGGACCTGCGGATCGGCTTCTTCCTGCACATCCCGTTCCCGCCGATCGAGCTGTTCATGCAGATGCCGTTCCGCACCGAGATCCTCCGTGGACTGCTCGGCGCGGACCTGGTCGGCTTCCAGCAGCGCCTGGCGGCGCAGAACTTCGTCCGGCTGGCCCGGCACCTGCTCGGCCTGCGCTACGAGGGCCAGATGATCCAGGTCGACGGCAGGCAGGTGAAGGCCGGCGCGTTCCCCATCTCGATCGACACCAAGGAGATGGAGCGGCTGGCCGAGGACCCCGCGATCCAGGCCCGGGCCAAGCAGATCCGCGAGGAGCTGGGCAACCCGAAGACGATCATCCTGGGCGTCGACCGGCTCGACTACACCAAGGGCATCGAACTCCGGCTGAAGGCCTTCCGAGAACTCCTCGCTGACGGAAAGTTGACAGTTCCGGACGCGGTTATGGTGCAGGTCGCCACGCCCAGCCGCGAGCGCGTGGAGCACTACCAGGCACTTCGGGTGAAGGTGGAACGCGAGGTTGGCCGGATCAATGGTGAATTCGGCCGGGTCGGCGTGCCTGCAGTGCATTATCTGCATCAGTCGTACAGTCGCTCCGAACTGGCCGCGATGTACGTCGCGGCCGACGTGATGATGGTGACCCCGCTGCGAGACGGAATGAATCTGGTGGCCAAGGAGTACGTCGCATCGCGCGCCGACCAGGGCGGCGCGCTCGTGCTCAGTGAGTTCGCCGGCGCCGCGACAGAGCTGCGCCAGGCGTTCCTGTGTAATCCGCACGACCCGGACGCGGTGAAGGACGCGTTGCTGCGGGCCGTGCATGTCGAAAAGCCCGAAGCCCGCCGCCGGATGCGCGTCATGCAGCGCCATCTGCGCAGCCACGACGTGGGCCACTGGGCCAAGTCGTTCCTCAGCGAGCTCGGCGTCCCCGATACGGAGGCTGCGTGACCTCGCCCGCCCCCGCCGCCGCCCACGGCGGCGTGCTGGATCCCGAACTGCGTGCCGCCATCGGCCGTATCGCCCGGGTTCCGCAACTCCTGGTCGCCTGCGACTACGACGGCACGCTGGCGCCGATCGTCGAGGACCCCAGCAAGGCAGTGCCGCTGCCCGAGTCGGTGGCGGCCGTACGCGCGCTCGCCGCGCTGCCGCAGACGAGCGTCGCCGTCGTCTCCGGCCGGGCGCTGCGCGACCTGGCCACGCTCTCCCGGCTGCCCAGCGAGGTGCACCTCGTCGGCAGCCACGGCTCGGAGTTCGACATCGGCTTCGTCGAGCGGCTCACCCCCGAGCTGATCGCGGTCCGGCACCGGCTCCGCGAGGCGCTGCGCGAGATCGCCGCCGAGCACCCGGGCATCCGCCTGGAACGCAAGCCGGCCAGCGTCGCAGTGCACACCCGCGGTGTCGACCCGCACGTCGCCGCCCGGGCCGTCGAGGCGGTCCGCAACGGCCCCGCGACCTGGGAGGGCGTGACAGTCACCCAGGGCAAGGAGGTCATCGAGCTGTCGGTGGTCGTCACCAACAAGGGCACCGCCGTCGACCAGCTCCGCACCCAGCTCGCCGCGAGCGCGGTGCTGTTCATCGGCGACGACGTCACCGACGAGAACGCCTTCGGCAACCTGACCGGGCCGGACGTCGGCATCAAGATCGGTCCCGGGGAGACCCGGGCCGACTACCGGGTGGCCGAGCCGATCGAGGCGGCCCGGGCGCTCGGGCTGCTGCTGGAGACGCGGCGGCACTGGCTGTTCGGCGAGCGGGCGGTGCCGATCGAGCGGCACTCGATGCTCGCCAACGGCCGTACCGTCGCGCTCGTCACACCGGAAGCCAAGATCACCTGGCTGTGCCACCCGAAGCCGGACTCGGCGGCGATCTTCGCCGACCTGGTCGGCGGCAGCCCGGCCGGGCATTTCACGGTCGGCCCGGAGCGGGGCGGCATCCCGCTGGGCCAGCGCTACCGCAGCAACACGATGACGGTCGAGACCCGCTGGTCCGGCCTGACCGTGACCGACTGGCTCGACCTGCCGGTACGGGAGACCACGCCGGACGACCCCGCAGTGGTCAGCGGCGACTCGACACTGGTCCGGGTGCTCAGCGGCACCGGGCGGGCCCGGGTCGAGTTCGCGCCGCGCCCCGAGTTCGGTCAGGTGGCGGTGCAGCTCCAGCCGCTCGACGACGGCCTGCTGGTGCTCGGCTCCAACGAGCCGGTCGCGCTGCACTCCCCCGGCGTCGAGTGGGAGGTCACCAACGACGCCGGCTACGAGACCGCGAAGGCGGTGGTCGACCTGTCCGCCGCCGGTGGCCAGGTGGTGCTGGAGCTGCGCTTCGGCACGCAGAGCCTGGAACCGCACCGGCTGCCGCTGCACGAGCGGCAGGCCGCCGCGGAGCAGCCCTGGAAGGACTGGGTGGCCTCGCTGCGGCTGCCCGCGACCGCCCGGGACCTGGTCGCCCGCAGCGCGCTGACGCTGCGCGGCCTCTGCCACGAACCGACCGGCTCGATCCTCGCCGCGGCCACCACGTCGCTGCCGGAGGAACTGGGCGGTGTCCGCAACTGGGACTACCGCTACTGCTGGCTGCGGGACGCCGCGATGACCGCCCGCGCGCTTGTCGACCTCGGCTCGACCGAGGAGGCCGAAGGGCTGCTGCGCTGGATCGACGGCGTGGTCGAGCGCACCGGCGGGCACCCGGAGCGGCTGCACCCGCTCTACACGGTGGACGGCTTCGAACTGGGCGCCGAGGCGGTCATCGACACGCTGCCCGGCTACGCCGGCTCCCGGCCGGTACGCGTCGGCAACCTCGCCAACCACCAGCTCCAGCTCGACGTCTTCGGCCCGGTCGCGGACCTGATCGCGGCGGTGGCCGACGCCCGTGGCTCGATCCGCGACGACGAGTGGCGGGTGCTGGAGAACATGGTCGAGGCGGTACGCCGCCGCTGGCACGAGCCCGACCACGGCATCTGGGAGGCCCGCCTCCCCCCGCGGCACCACGTCTTCTCCAAGGTCATGCTCTGGATGACGGTGGACCGCGCGCTGCACGTCGTACGCCGCCACGGCGGCGAGGACCGGCCCGAGTGGGTCGAGCTGCGCGACCGGATCGCCTCGAACGTGCTGGAGCACGGCTGGCACCCGGAGGCCGAGGCGTACAGCGTCGCCTACGGGTACGAGGAGATGGACGCCTCGTCACTGTGGATCGGCATCTCCGGGCTGCTCGCCGGCGACGACCCGCGTTTCCTCTCCACCGTGCTCAAGATCGAGGCGGAGTTGCGCAGCGGTCCGGTCGTCTACCGGTACCACTGGGACGACGGCCTGCCCGGCCGGGAGGGCGGCTTCCACATCTGCACGTCGTGGCTGATCGAGGCGTACCTGCGCACCGGTCGCCGCAGCGATGCCGAGGAGCTGTTCACCCAGATGGTCGACACGGCCGGGCCGACCGGGCTGCTGCCGGAGCAGTACGACCCGCTGGCCGAGCGCGGGCTGGGCAACCACCCGCAGGCGTACAGCCACCTCGGCCTGATCCGCTGCGCCCTGCTGCTGGACAACATGCTCAAGCAGTGACCTGACCGAAGCACCAGACGGCGGCGAGGACCCCAAGGTCCCCGCCGCCGTCCCCGTCCCACCCCAGCCCGGCGATCTTGCACTTGCTGCCCCCGGCGAAGGGGCTATAACGGGCACCGAGCGGGCACCAAGTGCAAGATCGGCGCTATCAGGGGGCGGCGGGCGGGCTCAGGGCGTGGACCACGTCGCCGAGCACCACGATCGCGGGTGGGCGCAGCGCGGCGGCCTCGACGTCGGCGGCAACCCTGCCCAGCGTGGAGCGCAGCGTGCGCTGGGCAGCTGTGGTGCCCTCCTGGATCACCGCGGCGGGTGTGTCAGCCGGTTTGCCGTGCGCGATCAGCGTGGCGCCGATCACGGCGAGGTTCTTCAGGCCCATCAGGATCACCAGCGTGCCCCGCAGCCCGGCCAGGGCGTCCCAGCGCACCAGCGACGCGGGCGCGTCGGGCGCGAGGTGCCCGGAGACCACTGTGAACTCGTGCGCCACGCCCCGGTGGGTCACCGGCACCCCGGCCACCTCCGGCACCGCGATCGCGCTCGTCACGCCGGGCACCACAGTCACCGGCACGCCCGCCTCGGCGCAGGCCAGCAACTCCTCGCCGCCACGGCCGAAGACGTACGGGTCGCCGCCCTTGAGCCGTACCACCACCTTGCCGGCCCGCGCCCGGTCCACCAGGATCCGGTTGATCTCCTCCTGGGCACGGGACGGCCCGTACGGGATCTTGGAGGCGTCGACCAGCTCGACGTCCGGCCGCAGTTCGTCCAGGAGCAGGCCGGGCACGAGCCGGTCGGCGACGACCACCTCGGCCTCGGTGAGCAGCCGCCACCCCTTCACGGTGATCAGCTCCGGGTCGCCCGGTCCGGATCCGACGAGTGCGACGCGCCCTCCGGTGTTAAGAGGGGGCCCTTCCTCTACCGCAGGCGTTAAGAGGGGGCCCTTCCTTCCGAGCAGGGCGCGGATGGCGTCGCGGGTCGCCATCGCTCGGCGGGGGTCGCCGCCGCCGAGGACCGCCACTGTGACCGGTCCGTGCCGGGTCACCGCCGGGGTCCACGCGCTCGCCGCCGTCCGGTCGTCGGCGCGTACGCAGAAGATCCGCCGCTCGGCCGCGGCGGCACTGACCGCAGCGGCGGCGGCCCGGTCGTCGACCGCCACCTGGACCAGCCATGCACCGTCCAGGTCGCCGGGGACGAACCGGCGCGGCTCCCAGTGCAGCCGCCCGGCGTCGACGTGCGCGCGCAGCGCCGGGGTCAGCTCGGGCGACACCAGCAGCACGTCCGCGCCGGCGTCGAGCAGCGCGGGCACCCGCCGGGTCGCCACCGCTCCCCCGCCGACGACGACCACGCGCCGCCCGCCCAGCCGCAACCCCAGGGGGTACGGGCTAGGCGGCGTCGGCCCGGTCACTTCTCCGCCACCCCGGCGGAGTCGAACGTGGCCACCTCGTGCAGCACCCGGACCGCGCCGGTGACCACCGGCAGGGCGAGCAGCGCTCCGGTGCCCTCGCCGAGCCGCAGCCCCAGGTCGATCAGCGGTTCCAGGCCGAGGTGCCGCAGCGCCGCCGTGGCGCCCGGCTCGGCGCTGCGGTGACCGGCGACCATGGCGCCGACGGCGTCCGGCGCGAACGCGGCGGCGGCGAGCGCGGCGCTCACCGCGATCACGCCGTCGAGCAGCACCGGCACCCGGCGCGCGGCGGCGCCGAGGATCAGGCCGGTCAGCGCGGCGTGCTCCAGCCCGCCGACGGTCGCCAGCACGCCCAGCGGGTCGGCCGGGCCGGGCTCGTGCCGGGCCAGCGCGGTCCGCACCACAGCCACCTTGCGGGCGTACGTCTCGTCGTCGACCCCGGTGCCCCGGCCGGTGGCCGCCTCGGCGTCCACGCCGGAGAACGCGGCGATGAGCGTGGCGGACGGGGTGGTGTTGCCGATGCCCATGTCGCCGGTGAGCAGGATGCCCGCCCCGGCGTCGATCAGCTCGCCGGCGACCCGGATGCCGGTCTCGACGGCCGCGCGGGCCTCGTCCCGGGTCAGCGCCGCGGTGACCGTCATGTCGCGGGTACCGGGCCGTACGTTCGCGGCCACCAGGCGCGGCCCGGCCGGGTCACCGGGCTCGTCGGCACCGGGGATCGGGGTGGCCACGCCGACGTCCACCACCGTGACCGAGGCACCGGCCTGGCGGGCGAACGCGTTGACCACCGCGCCGCCGGCCAGGAAGTTGGCGATCATCTGGGCGGTGACCTCCTGCGGCCACGGGGTCACGCCCTGGGCGTGCACGCCGTGGTCACCGGCGAAGATCGCCACCGCGGCCGGTTCGGGCAGTGGCGGTGGGCAGGCGCCGGCCAGCCCGGCGAGGCGTACCGAGAGCGGCTCCAGGGCGCCGAGCGAGCCGGCGGGCTTGGTCAGCCGCCCCTGCAACTCGCGGGCCGCCGCCATGGCGGCCTCGTCCAGCGGCCGGATCGCCGCGACTGTGGACTCCAGCATCATGCCTCCAGGATCCGTGCCAGCGTCTCGATGAACGCGTCGGTGGTGCGCCGGTCGCGTACGGCGATCCGGAGCCAGTCCGGGCCGAGCCCGGGGAACGTGTCGCCCCGGCGTACCGCCCAGCCGTGGGCGCGCAGCCGCTCGCGTACGCCGGCGGCGCCGGCCACGTGGATCAGGACGAAGGCGGCAGCCGGGCGGCCCGCCACGCGTACCCCCGGCAGGCCGGACAGGCGGGCCACCAGGTGGTCGCGGTCGGCGGCGAGTTCGGCGGCGATGGCGCGTTCGGCGGCGACGGCGGCCGGCGCGGCGCAGGCGGTGGCGGCGGCGAGCGCCGGGGTGGAGACCGCCCAGAGCGGCTGCGCGGTGGCGAACCGGGCCAGCAGCGCGGCGTCGCCGAGCAGGTAGCCGATCCGCAGCCCGGCCAGGCCCCAGGTCTTGGTGAGGCTGCGGACCACCACGAGGCCGGGGAGGTCGCGGCGGGCGGCGAGCGACTCGGGCTCGCCGTCGACGCCGGGCGCGGCTGTGGTGTCGGCGAACGCCTCGTCGACCACGAGCACCCGGCCGGGACGGGCCAGCGCGGCGATGGTGTCCGCCGGGTGCAGGACCGAGGTCGGGTTCGTGGGGTTGCCGATCATGACCAGGTCGGCGTCGCCGGGGACGCGGGCCGGGTCCAGGCGGAAGCCGTCGGCCGGGTCGAGCAGCACCCGGTCGACCCGGTGCCCGGCGGCCCGCAGCGCGGCCTCCGGCTCGGTGAACTGCGGGTGCACCACAACGGGGTGGCGGACGCCGGACAGCGCGCGGGCGAGCAGGACGAAACCCTCGGCGGCGCCGGCGGTGAGGAGTACCTCCTCCGGGGGTCGCCCGTGCCGGTGAGCGACGGCGGCGCGGGCCGGGGCCGGGTCCGGATACGCGGCCAGGTCGCCCAGCGCCGCGGTGATCGGGTCGGCCAGCCAGTCCGGCATCGGGGCGCGGCGCACGTTCACCGCCAGGTCCACCAGGCCGGGAGTGGCCTCGGCGTCCCCGTGGTGGCCCAGGTCGGGCTCGTCGAGCGCGGCGGCGCTCCCGGTCGGTGCTGCGGGCATGTCCGCGATCCTGCCGGGTAGCCGCCGCCCGGGACAGCGCATCCCGGCGTGGGTCGCGTCACGGTCCGCCGGTTTATGAGTTCTTCTCATTTTCGAATCGGAAATGTCATAGCTTGACCCCGTGAGCAGTCGTCCCCTTGCTTCCGCTGGCCGTCTCGTTCCCCTTCTCCGCGCCGGGCTGATCGCCGGCATCGTGGTCGCCGCCGCCCTGTATCCACTGGTCGCCGTAACCGGCATCGGGGCCAAGGCCACCGCGCACGCGATCGAACAGAAGACGAGCATCCTCAAGACCGCGCTGCCGGCCGAGACCTCGTACGTCTACGCGCCGGACGGCAAGACCGTGCTGACGATGTTCTACGAGGAGTACCGGCAGTACACCAAGATCGAGAACATGTCGCCGAACATCCAGCAGGCGATCGTCGCCGCCGAGGACAACCGCTTCTACCAGCACCACGGCGTCGACCCGAAGGGCGTGGCGCGTGCTTTCGTGTCCAACGCCCGATCCGGCGGCGTCTCCCAGGGCGCCTCGACGATCACCATGCAGTACGTGCGGATGGCGCTGCGGGACAGCGCGACCACGCCCAAGGAGGTCCAGGAGGCGACCCAGCAGACCAGCCTGCGCAAGGTCAAGGAGATGCGCATGGCGCTGGACATCGAGAAGCACCTGAGCAAGGAGCAGATCCTGGAGCGCTACCTCAACTCGGCCTACTTCGGTCACCGCGCGTACGGGATCTACGCCGCCTCGCAGATCTTCTTCTCCAAGACCCCGGCCACGCTCACCCCGGTCGAGGCGGCCACGCTGGCCGGGCTGGTGAAGTCGCCGTCGGAGTACGACCCGATCACCTCGGACCAGAAGGACGCCACCGGGCGGCGCAACTACGTGCTGGACAACATGGCCCGCCTCGGCTACCTGTCGCCCGATGCCGCCGCCGCGGCCAAGGGCCAGCCGATCAAGCTGAAGCTGACCACCCCGCCGAACGACTGCGCCGCGATCGACGGCGGCCACCGCAGCTGGGGCTTCTACTGCGACTACCTGAAGAACTGGTGGAGCTCGCAGCCCGCGTTCGGCGAGAACCGGCTGGAACGGATGGACAAGCTGCGCCGCGGCGGCTACCGGATCGTGCTCGCCGTCGACCCGAAGACCCAGGCGGCGGCGGAGAAGAACGTCGGCGCCAAGGACAACACCGGCAGCCCGTTCGCCAACGGCATCGTGGTCGCCGAACCCGGCACCGGACGGATCAAGGCGATGGCGGTGAACCGGAACTACTCGCTCGACCTGGCCGAGAACCCGAACAGCTCGAACCCGGAGGCCGGCCCGAAGGTCAAGGCGAACTACCCGAACACCGTGGCGCCGCTGCTCGGCGGCGGGACGCTACCGGGCTACCAGGCCGGTTCGACGTTCAAGATGTTCCCGATGCTCGCCGCGCTGAACGCCGGGATGCCGCTGTCCACCGCGTACGACTCGCCGCACACGTACAAGTCGGCCGTCTACGACGGGTGGGCCCCGTCCAACGCCAGCGGCGCGATGACCGGCCGGCAGACCATGTGGTCCGGGTTCGGCAAGTCGGTGAACACGTACTTCGTCCAACTGGAGGAGAAGATCGGGGCGGACGCCGGGGTGCGCCTGGCCGAGCAACTGGGGCTGCGCTGGCGTACCGACGTGGACAAGGAACAGGCGTCGCCGGGCAAGGCGAAGAAGTGGGGCGCGTTCACGCTCGGCGTCTCCGACGCCACCCCGCTGGAGATGGCGAACGCGTACGCCGCCATCGCCGCCGACGGGCGCTACTGCGAGGCCATCCCGGTCAACGCGATCATGAACCGGGACGGCACGCCGGCCACGTACACGACGGCGGGCGGGGTGCAGCGGGAGGTCGCCAAGCCGCGGTGCCGGCAGGTGGTGAACGCCGACGCGGCCCGCGCCGCCACGGACGCGGCGCGCTGCCCGACCGGCGACACCCCGGCCAAGGGGAGCTGCGGCGGCTGGTCGACAGCCGACAGCGTGCGGGGCACCGTGGGCCGCCCGGTCGCCGGCAAGACGGGTACGACGGACAGCACCCGGTCGGCGTGGTTCGTCGGCTACACGCCGGAGCTGGCGGCGGCGAGCTTCATCGCCGACCCGGACAATCCGTTCAACGCGGTGGGTGACGGCCAGTCGCAGATCCCGGTGAACGCGGTGGCGCAGACCCTGCGGGACTCCCTGAAGGGCCAGCCCACCCGCCAGTTCACCCCACCCTCCGACCAGATGGTCGGCTGACCCACCTGATCCGCCCGGGGGTGCGCCCGGGTAGTTGATCAAGGAGTTTGCGTCCCGGATCGGCCGATCCGCCGACGCGAACTCCTTGATCGACGTTGTGGGGCGGGAGCGGTCAGCGGAGGTCGGCGGCGACGAAGGACCACAGCTCCAGGTCGACCCGGGCGCCGCGGACGATACCGGCGTTGCGCAGCAGACCCTCGTAGCTGAAGCCGGCCTTCTCGGCGACCCGCCGGGACGCCACGTTGCCGGCCGCCACCCGCAGCTCCACCCGCTGGAACCCGTGCTCCAGGATCAACGCGATGGCCACCGCGTCCACCGCCTCTACCGCCAGGCCGTAACCCCGGGCGTGCGGCGCGATCGCGTACGACAGCTCGGTGAGCCGGGCGCCCCAGTCGGTACGGCGGGCCCAGAGCGAGCCGACCACCCGCTGGTCCTCCCGGCGGACCACCGCCCAGTGGTCGCCGTCGCCGCTGTCGCGCCGCTGCCGGGCCAGCTCGGTGCACCACGCCCGCCCGTCGATCTGCCCGGACGCCTCGGCCAGCGGCAGCCAGCGCTGCGTCTGCCGGTCGGCGAACACCTCGTCCACCGCCTCCGCGTCGGCGGCGACGAGGTGCCGCACCTCGATGCGCGGGGTCGAGACGGTGAGCGCCGGGAACCGGCGTACCGCCACCTGCCCGATCACGCCGGCGCCCCCACCGGCGCCAGCGCGGCGGCCACCAGCCGGGCCGCGATGTCCGGATGCGCGGCCCAGTGCGGCACGAGCTGCGAGGCGTGCACCGCCTGCCGGACGAAGCCCTCCGGGTTGCCACCCTCCCAGCGCCAGGCCGGACGGTCACCGGCCCGCGGAGTGAGCACTGCGGCGTGCTGCTTGTGCCCGGTCACCGTCGTGCCGGCCGCGGCCACCACGCTGTCGGTGACAGCGGTGGCCGTGCGGTAGCCGACCACCAGGCCGTCCCGGATCGTGCCGACCGCGTCGAGCACCCCGCACATGGGCAGGCCGTCCAGCTCCCGTGCCAGCCAGAGCAGGCCGGCCCCCTCGGCGATCACCGGGCGGCCCGAACGGGCCAGCTCGGCCACCGCGATGCAGAGGCGGCGGTTGGCGGAGAGCTGCTCCGCGTACGTCTCGGGCAGCCCGCCGCCGACGACGAGCGCGCGCGCCCCGGCGGGCAGCGCCTCGTCGCGCAGCGGGTCGAGCGTGACCACCTCGGCGCCCGCGGCGCGCAGCAGCTCGGCGGTCTCGGGGTGGCTGTAGGCGCCGGCCGGTCCGCCGGCGAGCGCCACCACCGGCCGCTCCCCCGACGGCTGCGGCGCGTCGGCCGGCTCCGGCGACCACGGCTCCACGGTGAGCGCGGGGGCGGAGCGGGCCAGCGCCAGCAGCCGGTCGAGGTCGACGGTGGCGGCCACCGCCTCACCGAGCCGGCGTACGCCGCGTTCGGCGTCCGCGTCGGCACGCACCACGGGACCGGTGCCGTACCGGCGGGCGGGCAGCACCGGGGGCAGCTCGTGCCGGCGCAACGCCCCGTAGACCGGCACGCCCACGTCGTCGAGCGCCTCGCGCAACAGCGCCTCGTGCCGGGGCGAGGCCACCCGGTTGAGGATCACGCCGCCCAGCCACAGCTCGTCGTCGTACGCCCGGAAGCCGTGCACCAGCGCGGCCACCGACTGGCCCATCGCGGCCACGTCCACCACGAGCACCACCGGGCTGCGCAGCGCGGTGGCGACTGCTGCCGTGGACTCGCTCTCCGGTCGTCCGCCGACCGAGTCGTAGAGGCCCATCGTGCCCTGCACCAGCGCGAACCCGGCGCCGGCCGCGCCGTACGCGAAGAGGGGGGCGATCCGCTCCGGGCCGACGAGTCTCGGGTCCAGCGTGCGCCCGGCGCGCCCGGCGGCGAGCCCCAGATACGCCGCGTCCACCTGGTCCGGCCCGACCTTGAACCCGGCCACCGGGATCCCCCGGTCGGTGAACGCCGCGAGCAGGCCGAGGGAGACGGCGCCGGTGCCGTGCCCCGAGGAGGGCGCACTCAGCACGACGCGCGGCACGTCGGTCATCATCGACTCCTGATGTGGGTGGTTTCCGCCCGCGTGACCATACCCGTCCGGCCCGGCGCGCGAGAGCCGCGCACACCGCTGTTTCTGCCTGGCAGCGGCGAGTGGCATCGCTCATACGGGTAGCCTTGGCCAACGTGTACCGGTTCCTGCTGACCCCGCGCTGGCTCGGCTACCTCGCGCTCACGCTCGTCGCCGCCACGGTGATGGTGTTCCTGGGCAACTGGCAGCTGGACCGCTACCGGGGCCGGACGGCCGTCAACGAGCGCATCGACGCCGGGGCCACCATGACGCCCGCGCCGCTGCGCGACGCGCTCCCCGCGCCCAGCGGCGGCGACGTCGGTCCCGCGCCGTCCGAGGAGCTCACCTGGAGCCGGGTCACCGCCACCGGCCGGTACGACAGCGCGAACACCGTCCTGATCCGCGGCCGCACCGTCGACCGGACCGTCGGCTTCGAGGTGCTCACCCCGCTGGTGCTGGCCGACGGCACCGCGGTGCTCGTCGACCGGGGCTGGATCCCGCCCGTGCCGGGCGCCGGCGCGACAGTCCAGCCGGAGGTGCCGGCGGCGCCGGCCGGCGAGGTGACAGTGACCGGCCGGGTGGTCGGCAGCGAGAGCGGCGGCGGCGCGGTCAGCCGGCGCGACGGCAAGCTGGAGGCCCGGCGCATCGACATCCCCCGCCTGGCCGAGCAACTCCCCTACCCGGTGACCGGCGGCTACGTGCTGCTCGACGGCCAGACGCCGGCCGCCGACCCGGCCTTCCAGGCGGTCCAGATCGGACACACCAACAACTGGCAGAACTTCGGCTACGTGTGGCAGTGGTGGATCTTCGCGGTGATGAGCCTGTTCGGCTACGGCTGGGTGGCGCGCCGGGAGGCCCGCCGCCGGGCCGGGCTGGACACCCCGGGTGAGCCGGTGGACCGCGCCGCCGAGCCCGCCGCCCCCACCTCCGCCTGAGTACGTCGCCCTCCCGGTGGGCACACCTGGGGGCGGGGACGTTGTAGGGTCCGCGGATGATCGTCAATCGTGGGGGTCGCGGTGACCTCTGACGCCACGACGCCCCCGGCCGCCGAGCCACCCGCGTACGACCCGTGGTCGGCCATGCCGCCTGCGGTCGCGCCGCCCACCGAGCAGTTCCCGGTGATCGCCGCGCCGGAGGCACCCGTCACCCCCGCCCCCACCGCGCAGTTCCCCGCCCCGCCGGTGGCCCCGCCTTACTCCGCGCCGCCGTTCTCGGCCCCACCGGCGCCGCTCTCCGCGCCGCCGGCCACCGCGCAGTTCCCGGCCGCGCCGCAGTTCTCCGCGCCGCCCGCGCAGTACTCCGCGCCGCCCGCGCAGTTCTCGGCGCCGCCCGTACCGCCGGCCGGGGTGGTCGCGCCGTACTACGGGCCCGCACCCGGGGCGTATCCGCCGCCCGGGCCGGTGCCGCCCACGCAGTCGGCGGTAGCCGTGCAGATCGCCGAGATCATGGTGACGCCGCCTGTCATCCGCACCCCGGCCGGCGTCCTGCCGCTCGCCGGCGCCTCCTGGTACGTGACCGACTACTGGCAGAAGGAGGAGAAGATCGCCCAGTGGGCCATCGTCGCCGCGATCCTCGGCTTCTTCTGCCTGACCGTGTTCAGCCTCCTCTTCCTGCTGGTCAAGGAGACGCGGCACTACGGCACCGTGCAGGTGACGGTGAACAGCGGCGGGCACCAGTACGTCGCGCGGATACCGGTGACCGACCAGTTCCAGGTGCAGCAGCTCAACAACCAGGTCAACTACGCCCGGTCGTTGTCGGCCGGCTGAGCCGTCAGCCGGTGACCCGGCCGGCGTGGATGGCGCGGACCGCGTCGATGGTGTCCGCCTCGGCGGCGGTCTTGTCGTCGCGGTAGCGCAGCACGCGGGCGAAGCGCAACGCCATGCCGCCCGGGTACCGGCTGCTCGTCTGCACCCCGTCGAACGCGATCTCGACCACCTGCTCCGGCCGGACCCGCACCACCCAGTCGCCCTTCTCCACGGCGAGCGACAGGAACCGTTCGGTCTGCCAGCGCAGGAGCTCGTCGGTGAGCCCCTTGAACGTCTTGCCGAGCATGACGAACTCGCCGGTGCGCGGATCGCGGGCGCCGAGGTGCAGGTTGGACAGCCAGCCCTCCCGCCGGCCGCTGCCCCACTCGACCGCGAGGACCACCAGGTCGAGCGTGTGCCGCGGCTTGACCTTGACCCAGGCCGAGCCGCGCCGGCCGGCGTCGTAGGGCGCGGCCGGGTCCTTGACCACCACGCCCTCCTGACCGGCGTCGACAGCCGCGGCGAACGCCGTGGCCGCCTGCTCCACGTCGTCCACCTCGATTCGGTCGACGAGCAGCGAGGCGTCGACCGCGCCGGCCAGGGCCGCCCACCGCTCCCGTCCGGGCGCGTCGATCAGGTCGGTGCCGTCGAGGTGCAGCAGGTCGAAGAAGTACGGCGTGAGCACCGGTTCGCCGGTGCGCTCGGCGGCGGCCAGCACGGCGGGCGCGACCGGTGCCTGCCCGGTGGTGCTGGGCGTGGTGCGCCGGGCTGCCCGGCTGGACGTCTCCTGGAACGGCAGCGGCCGGCCGGCGGCGTCCAGCCCGATCGCCTCGCCGTCGAGCACCAGCTCGCGGGCGGGCAGCGCGCGGACGGCGGCCACCACCTGGGGCAGCCGGCCGGTGATCTCGTCCAGGCTGCGGGTGAAGACCGCGATGTCCGGGCCGGAGCGGTGCACCTGGATGCGGATGCCGTCGAGCTTCACGTCGACCATCGCCGGCACGCCGGTGGCGGTGAGCGCCTCGTCGACCGAGGGCGCGCTCTGCGCCAGCATCGGCGCGAGCGGCCGGCCCACCTGGAGCCCGAACCCGGCCAGCGCGGCGGCGCCGCCGGTGAGCGCCGCGACCGCCACCGCCCGCAGGTCACCGGCGAGCAGCAGGGCCCGCCGGACGGCCGTGACCGGGACGTCGGCGGCGCGCGCGACCGCGTCGGCCAGCAGCCCGGCCTGCGCGCCCTGGCGCAGCTCGCCCCGGAACAGGCCGGTCAGCAGGCGCTGCTCGTCGGCGGTGGCGGCGGCGAAGAGACGGCCGACCAGTTCCCGGCGCCGGGCCTGCGAACCGGCCCCGGCGACGCGGGAGATCTCCTCGATCGCCGCGTCGACGGCGGCGACGGTGAGCGTCGGCTCGGCGGCCGGCGGAGGCAGGTCACGCAGGCCCGCCCAGCCGACACCGGTCTGACGCTGGCGCAGCTCACCGGCGAGATAACCGGCACCGGCCGGGATCTCGCCCGGCTCCAGCCCGCGCAGCGCGGCGGCCAGCAACTCCACCTTGGCCCGTCGGCCGCTGGTGGCCCCGACCGCGGCCGAGGTGGCCGCCAGCTCCGCGAAACGCACGCCCACATCCTGCCAGTCGCGTGTGACATCGGGGTGGATCCGGCGGCCCGGCACACCGCACGGGTGCGCCGGGCCGACGGGCCGACGGTCAGGCCGAGACCGGTTCCTCGATGCGCAGGCCGCGCCCGCGCACGCCCTCGGCGACCCGGGTGAGCAGCGCGTCGAGCGTGACCAGGGCGGCGGAGAGCTCGCCGATCTGTTCGTTGAGCGTGTCCTCGGACCACGCGGAGACGTCGACGTCCCCCAGAGCACGGACGGCGGCCTGGAGCCGCTCCATCTCGTCGTTCGTACGCATGTTCGAAAGGCTATAACACCCCGCCCGCCGACACACCACAAACTCCGACATCCGCCCCGAAGTTACGGTTTCGACACCTCAGGCGCGGTTTCCGGCCTCGGCCACCCGGGCCAGCAGCAGCGCCTCGGCCAGGCACACCCGCGCGAACTCGCCCAGGTGCAGGCTCTCGTTCGGCCCGTGCGCCCGCGCGTGCGGGTCCTCCACACCGGTCACCAGGATCGCGGCCCGCGGGAACATCTCCTGGAACGTGGCGATGAACGGGATCGACCCGCCCACCCCGATGTCGACCGGGTCGGTGCCGTCCCAGGCCGTCCGGAACGCCGACCGGGCCGCGTCGAACATCGGCCCCGAGGCGTCGATGACGCAGGGCGCGCCGTCGTGCTCGAACGTCACCGACACCTGAGCGCCCCACGGCGCGTGCCGCTCCAGGTGCGCGGTCAGCGCCGCGTACGCCTTCTTCGGGTCGTCGCCCGGCGCCAGCCGTACGCTCAGCTTCGCCTTCGCGGACGGCACCAGCGCGTTCGGGGCCTCGCCGGTGGACGGCGCGTCCACGCCCAGGATCGCCAGCGCCGGCTTCGTCCAGAGCCGGTCGGTGATCCGGCCGGTGCCGAACAGCCGCGCGCCGTCGACCAGGCCGGCCTCGGCGCGGAACCGGTCCTCCGGGTAGTCGACGCTGGCGCCCTCGCGGGCGGCCAGCCCGTCCACCGCTACGTCACCCGCCTCGTCGTGCAGCGTGCCGAGCAGCTTCACCAGCGCGGTGAGCGCGTCCGGCACGGCGCCGCCGAACATGCCGCTGTGCACCGCGTGGTCGAGCGTGCGCACCTCCACGAAGCAGTTCACGATGCCGCGCAGCGAGGTGGTCAGCGCCGGCACGCCGACGTCCCAGTTGGTGGAGTCGGCGATCACGATGACGTCCGAGGCCAGGTCGTCACGGTGCTCGGCGAGCAGCCGCTCCAGCGAGTCCGAGCCGTACTCCTCCTCGCCCTCGATGAACAGCACCACGCCGACCGGCAGCCGGTCGCCGAACGCGCGCAGCGCGGCGACGTGCGCCATGATGCCCGCCTTGTCGTCGGCGGCGCCCCGGCCGTAGAGGCGGCCGTCGCGCTCCACCGGCTCGAACGGGTCCGACTCCCACAGCGACAGGTCGCCGACCGGCTGCACGTCGTGGTGCGCGTACATGAGCACTGTGGGCGCGCCGGCCGGGGCCGCCTTCGTGCCGATCACCGCGGGCTGGCCGCCGGACCGGACGATCCGCGTGTCGAGGCCGCAGCCGCGCAGCAGCTCCGCCACCGCCTCGGCGGAGCGCTCCACGTGCGAGTGGTCGAAGCCCTCGAAGGCGATGCCCGGGATGCGGACGAGTCGCTCGAGGTCGGCACGGACGCCGGGGAGTTCCCGCTCGACGGCGGCCCGCACCTCGGACTCGGAGAGGATCGGAGTGGTCATGACCGGAATCGTATGCTGGCCTTACCCCGCCACGTCGCCCGAGCCCGGTCGCCGCCCCACGCGCACGTAGTAGCGGTCCGCGTCGTGCGGCAGGTCCGGGGCGCCGTCGACGACCAGGTCCACAGCAGCCTCGGTGCCGTCGGCGGCGAAGTGCGACCGCTCCCCCGCGTGCCAGCGGCGCAGCTCCGGCAGGATCCGCTCGCCGTCGCGGGCCAGCGCCCGGCGCAACCCCAGCTCGGCCGGCGCGGTGACGAGCACCGACAGCGTCAGCTCGGGGCGTACCGCGGCGCGGGCGGCGCTCACCCCCTCGACGATCAGCACCGGACCGGCCGGCACCGGCACCACCCGGTCCAGGAAACGACGGCGCACCCAGCTGTAGCGGCGGTAACCGCCCGCCCGGCCGGCCCGCAGCGGGCCGAGGACCTGCTCCTCCAGCCGGGTCCAGAACGTGAGCTGGTCGTCCCAGCCGTCGAGCAGGTCGTCGGTGTGCACGAGCGGCGGGCGGACGCCGCCCACCCCCGCCGCCAGGGCGTCCGCGAGGCGCGTCGCGAACCGGCTCTTGCCCGCGCCGCTGGGCCCGTCGACGGCGACCAGCCGGGTACGCCCCAACCGCGCCGGCCCGGCCAGCACCCGACGGGCCAACCCGGCGTACGCCTCGATCAGGGCAACGTTCACCCGACCGACGCTAACGTTCCCCCGTCCGCTGGAAACTGCGACCCGGGCGGACCGTTTCGCCGAGCGGCGGCGCGGCGCGCTGGGCATCATCGGGGGGTGCTCCATGACGTGATGTGTCCGGGCGTCGACGCCCTCCTGGAACAGGCCCGCGCCGGTCTCCGCCGGCTCACCCCGCACGAGACCGTCGAGGCGGTCCGTGGCGGCGCGCTGCTGATCGACACGCGTACCGAGGCGCAGCGCCGCGAGGAGGGTGAGCTGCCCGGCGCGATCGTCATCGACCGCACGGTGCTGGAGTGGCGACTCGACCCGGCCAGCGCGTGGCGCATACCCGAGGCCACCGGGTACGACCGCGAGATCGTCGTGGTGTGCCGGGAGGGGTACAGCTCCAGCCTGGCCGCCGCCAGCCTCCAGACGCTGGGGCTGCGGCAGGCCACCGACATGATCGGCGGCGTGCAGGGCTGGCGGGAGGCCGGACTGCCGATGTCCGACCGCCCGGCCGACGTGCGCTACTGAGCCGGTGGCGCGCCGGGTGGCACGAACGGCAGTCCCGGCGGTGGGCCGGACTCGATCAGCCGCCACAGCGCGTCGGTGTCGAGGTGCTCCTCCACCAGGTCGCCCAGCAGGTCCAGCGTCCGTTCCCGGGCCGCCGCGAAGGACGTGTCCGGCGCGACCTTGAACCCGGTCCGTCCGGCCGCCTCCGCGACCTCGGTCAGGAACCGGCGGCGGAACGCGTCCGAGGAGAAGGCGCCGTGCCAGTGCGTGCCGTACACGGTGCCGAGGCGCGCGCCCTCGCCGGTGCCGTCGGCGTAGCGCAGCAGCGGCGCGAGGCCCGGGTCGGCGGCCGTGACCCGGCCGTGGTGGATCTCGTACCCGTGGACCGGCACGTCGCCGGCGGCGGTGCCCTCGGCCCGGCGGACCGTCTTGCGGGGCTCGAAGGTGATCTCGACGGGCAGCAGCCCGAGGCCGGGTACGGTGCCCCGGCGGCTCTCCACCGCATCGTGGATCGCCCGGCCCAGCATCTGGAAGCCGCCGCAGATGCCGAGCAGCGGCCGTCCGGCGGCGGCGTGCGCCCGGACCGCGTCGGCCAGGCCGGTCTCCCGCAGCCAGGCCAGGTCGGCGACTGTCGACTTGGTGCCGGGGAGCACCACCAGATCGGCGGCAGCGAGTTCGGCCGGCTCGACGGTGAGGCGGACCCGCACACCCGGTTCGGTCGCCAGCGCCTCCACGTCGGTGGCGTTGCTGATCCGGGGCAGCCGGACCACTGCGACGTCGAGCCAGTCGGTGCCCCGGGGCGCGGGCGGCCGGCCGAGCACCCGCCCGTACGCGAGCGAGTCCTCCGCGTCGAGCCACAGGTCCAGGGCCCAGGGCACCACCCCGTACGTCGGGCGGCCGGTGACCCGGTGCAGCATGTCCAGCCCCGGCTGGAGCAGGCCGCGGTCACCCCGGAACTTGTTCACCACGAACCCGGCCAGCAGCGCCTGGTCGGCCGCGTCGAGCAGGGCGACGGTGCCGAACATCGAGGCGAACACGCCGCCCCGGTCGATGTCGCCGACCACGATCGTGGGCAGCCCGGCCTGCCGCGCCAGCCCCATGTTGACGTAGTCGCCGTCGCGCAGGTTGATCTCGGCGGGGCTGCCCGCGCCCTCGCAGATCACCACGTCGTACTCGGATCGCAGCTCGGCCAGCGCCGCGTACGCCGTGCTGGCGAGCCGGGACCGTACCTCGTGGTAGTTGCCGGCGGTGACCGTGTCCACCGCCTCACCGAGCAGCACCACCTGGCTGGCGTGGTCGCTGCCCGGCTTGAGCAGCACCGGGTTGAAGCGCAGGTCGGCGTCGAGCCCGCAGGCGGCGGCCTGCATCGCCTGGGCGCGGCCCAGTTCGCCGCCGCGACCGTCCGGGCCGACCACCACGGCGGAGTTGTTCGACATGTTCTGCGCCTTGAACGGGGCGACCCGGACGCCCCGGCGGCGCAGCCAGCGGCAGATGCCGGCGGTGAGCACGCTCTTGCCGGCGTCGGAGGTGGTGCCGGCGACCAGCAGCCCGCCGCTCACCGCCCGCTCCCCCGGCCTGAGCCACGGGCCGCTCGGGTGACGACGCCCAGCGCGGCCCGGCCGGCAGCGCCGACCAGGCGACCGACTGTCACCGGGTAGAGCGCGGCCAGGCCGAGCGCGGCCACACCCACCGCGCCCGAGATCCGGGCGGCCCGCTTCAGGTGCCGCGCCTCGGGGCGGGGCCCGTCACCGAGGAAGGGCCGGGTCTCGGCGCGGCCGAAGTAGACGTTGCGCCCGCCGAGCCGGACGCCGAGCGCGCCCGCCATGGCCGCCTCGCACTGACCGGCGTTCGGGCTCGGGTGGTCGGCCCGGTCCCGTCGCCACACGTGCCAGGCGGCGGCTCGGTCCCCGTGTGCCACCGGCGCGACGGCCACCGTGAGCAGCCCGGTGAGCCGGGACGGCACGAGGTTCAGCGCGTCGTCCAGCCGGGCCGCCGGGGTGCCGAAGCGGGCGTACCGGGGCGAGCGGTGGCCGACCATCGCGTCGAGCGTGTTCGCCGCCCGGTAGCCGAGCAGGCCGGGCAGGCCCGCGACCGCGCCCCAGACCAGCGGGGCGACCACGGCGTCCGAGGTGTTCTCGGCGACCGACTCGACCGTGGCGCGGGCGAGTTCGGGCTCGTCGAGGGCCGACGGGTCGCGTCCGCAGAGGTTGCCCAGGCGGGACCGGGCGGCGGGCAGGTCGGCCCGGCCCAGTGCCCGTGCCATCACCCGGGACTCGTGCCGCAGCGTGCGCCCGCCCAGCACCGTCCAGGTGCCGGCGGCCACCAGCGCGGCCCGGGCCACCGGATGGCGGCGGGTCGCCAGCGCGGCGGCGGCGCCGAGCAGGACCGGCGCGCCGACGGCGAGCGCCGTGAACGCCGTGCCGGCCGTCCGGTCGGGGCGGTAGACCCGCCGTTCCAGCGCGCCGGCCGCCGTGCCGAAGCCGGCCACCGGATGCCACCGGCGGGGGTCGCCGAGCAGTGCGTCGAGCGCGTAGCCCACCACCAACCCGGTCGCGTTCGCCATGGCGGTCGCCTGCCGCACCCGTCACCACCTCCGGCCGGCCAGCCTAGTCGTACCGCGGGGTGGTGACGCCGACGTCACCACCCCGCGCCCCCGTCGGACGAAGGGTCAGGCGGGCACCGGGGTACGCCGCCGGCCACGGCGCCCCGACGCGGTCCCGCCGGTGCCATCGGTCCCGCCCGGGCTCGCGCCGCCCGGCTCGCCCTCACCCGGCCCGGAACCACCCGGTCCGCCGACCTCCGACGGTGCGACCTCGCCCAGTTCGTCGTCCTCGACCGGGGCCGGCCCGTCGTCCGCCACGTCGCCCAGCTCGTCCTCCTCCCCCGCCGGACCGCCCGGCCCGCGGTCGTAGTCGGTGGCCCGCGCACCGGGCCGGGTGTCGAACGGGTCGGGCTCGCCCACCCGCTCGACGGTGCCGACCAGCCCGACCCGGCTGCCCCCGTACTCCGACGGCGGGAAGTCGTCGTCGAAGGGCCGGTCGTCGAACGTCGCCGGCGCCTGGGCATCAGGCACCGGCTCGGTCGCCTCGCCGTGCACCCGCTGCTCGGCCTCCGCGTCCTCGACCGTGCTGGTGGCCGCGCGGGGCTGGTTGCGCAGGAAGCGGGCGCGGCCCCGGGACAGGTCGTGCCCGACGGCGACCGCCTCCAGCTCGTAGAGCGTGCGGTGGGTGCCCGCCTCGTCGGTCCAGTCCCGGGTGTAGAGGCGCCCGGCGACGATCACCGGATCACCGACCGCCACCGAGGCGGCCACCCCCTCGGCGAGGCGGCGCCAGCAGTTGACGCGCACGCAGAAACGTACCATGTCCCACATGACATTGCGAGATCCCCTCGGCCGGGTACGAGCGATCATCTACGTTCGACTGTCGTCTCATCGAGGCGACATCGACCCCTCCACCTCTCCGGCGAGGCAGGAGGAGGTGTGCCGGGCATATTGCCTGGCGAAGGGCTGGGAAGTCCATCCGCACGTCGTGCGTGACCTCGACGTCAGCGGCTCGGACAAGGGGCTCCGGCTCGACCGCCCAGGGCTGCGCGAGATTCGCGAACGTTGGCCGGATGTCGACGTGGTGATCTTCGCGAAGCTGGACCGGCTCGCCCGGAACGTGATCGACTTCCGGGCCTTCGCCGACGAAGCCGCAGAGAACGGCGCGGCCCTGGTCTCGGTCGCCGAATCGCTCGACCTCACGACAACCTCGGGGCGCTTTGTCGCAACCATCCTCGCGGCGTTCGCCGAGATGGAGGCCGCGACCATCGCCGAGCGGACGACGGCCGGCATCGAAAAAGCGCGAGAGCTTGGCCGCTGGGCCGGCGGCGCTGCTCCGTACGGCTTTCAGGTGGTGCCCGCCCCGGACGGGCCCGGCTTCGTTCTCGCCCCTGAGCCGGAAGCCGCCGCAGTTGTCCGCGAGGCAGCCGAGCGAGTCCTAGCGGGCGAGTCGCTCTATGCGATCTCGAAGGACTTCAACGCGCGGGGAGTGCCGACGCGGTCAGCAAAGCTCATCGCCGAGGGCCGCACGAAGCGGGAGAAGGCCGCGCCCTGGGCGACACAGACCCTTTCCCAGGTTCTTACCAACCCGGCAACCGTCGGCCGATCTGTGTATCGCGGTGAGCTGATCCGAGACGACCGCGGGATGCCGCGCCAGCTATGGGCACCGCTCCTCCCGCTCGAAGCCTGGCATCGGCTTCGAGCCGTCCTAGCAGTCAACGGCGAGGCCGCCGAGGGGCGCGGCCGGCGCGTGCGGGCGGCCCGGCTCCTCTCCGGGATCGCGTACTGCGCCGGATGCGGCCGGAAGCTCTACGCCTCTTCGCGCAAGCACCCGAGCGGGAACACGGTCCCGACCTACGCTTGTGCGGCGCGGCGCAACGGCCAGGGGTGCGAAGGGGTAGCGATCACTGCCGAGATGACCGAGGAAGCCGTCACGCGGCAGTTCCTCGCCCGTGTCGGCGCGTGGTCGGTCGTGGAAGCGGTCACCGTGACTGTCGATGACGGGCGACGGGCGGACGTAGAAGCGGGCATCGCCGACCTGGCGCGTCAGATGACCGAGCGGGGCGCGAACGTCGCGGCGCTGGCGGCGCGGTTGGCCGAGCTACACGCGGCGCGCGAGGCATTGCCAGCAACGGCCGCTACCGAGGTTCGTCGAGTGGAGACCGGGCGAACATTCGGCGAAGAGTGGGCCGCGCGAGACACCGACGGCCGGCGGGCGCTTCTCGCTTCGTGCGGCGCGCGGGCAGTCATTCACCGGGCGGCGGTACGCGGACGGAAGCTGTTCGACGAATCTCGCATTGACTTGCGGCTAGGCGAGTTCGACGACCCCGAGGCCCAGCGCCTCGCCGAGATTGCGGCCGAGGAGGCATCCTGAGCGTGTAAACGCCCCTGAACGCCGAAAGGCCCCGCCCCCGGGACAGTCCGGGGACGGGGCCTGCGTTCATCGGGCCCTTCCGTGCCGCGCCGTGATCGCCTGCCGGCGCTGGAGGGCGCGAAGCTGGGCGAGCGTGGCCTGCGAGTCGTGGAGGTGGTATTCGACCGTCTCTCCGGTGCCGGCCATGACGGGCTGGAGCGCGCTCGCGATGGTGACTCCGACGTTGCCGTTCGGCGCGGCGCGCTCGGCGATGCGGCTCAGGTTGGCGGCGGCGCGAGTCACGCGGCCGGCACCCTGGTTGATGCCCAGGGCCATGCCTTCGGCGACGTGGAGACCGAGCTTCGCGAAGACCCGCGACGGGCTGTGAATCCCGAGAGCGCTCCGGACGAAGCCGGGTAGCGCGTTGGTGATGGTCGAGCGGACGGCGTCGATGATCCGGCCCGCTCCGGCGCGGATGCCGCGGACGAAGCCGGCGATCACGTCGCTGGCGATCCCGTAGAACCGCGAGGCGAGACCCGAGAGCGCGCCGATTGCCTTGGAGGCCAGCCCGCGCAGCGCGGCGACGACGCGGCCGACGCCGGAGGTGACGGCGGATACGGCGCGGCCCATCATGGACGTGAAGAACGAGGCGACGCGGGAGACCAGCCCGGACACGGCTGAGATGGCTCGGCCGCGGAGGCTGACGAAGTGCCCGACCATGCGGGCGGCCCAGCCGGCGGCGGCTGATCCGATCTTGCCGAACATGCCGGCGAACCAGCCGCCGAGCTTGCCGACGAGGCCCTTCACCAGGCCGCCGATGCGCCCGACCAGCAGGATTTGCACCGTGCCGAGGAGCGACTTCAGGAAGCCGGACGCGATGGTCGTCAGGCCGGACCATATCTTCGACCAGTCGCCGGTGAAGATGCCGGCCAGGACGGTGAAGATGCCGCGGACGATGCGGATAGCGCCGGTCAGGACGTTCACCACGCCGCTGAAGGCGGTCTTGATCGTGTCGAGGACGATCTTCCCGAGGCCGAGCTTCGTCCAGAGGAAGCCGAAGACGGTCGCGATGCCCTGAACGATCGGCGTCAGGTTGGTGATGACCGACCGGATGGTCTGGCCCCACTCGGAGAACAGCGGTCCGAGCTTCGCGCCCAGCTCGGCGAAGAACGGCTGAAGCTGCGAGCGCCAGACGCCCATGAACCGGCGGCCGATGTCGGCCAGGGCCGCGCCGAGCTGCGCGAGGGGTGCCTTCAGGGTGCCGAGGAAGCCCTTCAGGCGGGCGAAGACGCCGTCGCCGGACTTCGCCCCGGCGATGAAGCTGCGGACCGCGGTCGCGACCTTGGAGAACGCCGGGGCGACCAACGCGGCGATCTGCCGGCCGGTGGAGACCATCAGCCCGAAGCGGTTCGTCAGGTCGCCGAGGTAGCCGGCGATCAGCGGCGGGGCCTTGGTCAGAACGGTCATGAAGCCGCTGATGAACGTCAGCGCGCCGGGCCCGGCCTCGGCCATGCGGGCGAAGAACGTCCCGAGGCCCGTACCGAACGCCGGTAGCTTCGCGGCGATGGTCTCGAAGAGCGGGACCGCGCCCTTCAGCCCGGCGAGTACGCCGGGAAGCATGTTCTTCGCCATCTTGGCCAGCGCCGGGGCGAGGAGGTCTACCAGCGGCGCGGTTGCCTTGCCGATCTGCGCCAGCTCGGGCGACATGCCCTTCAGCGCCTTGGAGAACGTCCCCGCGGCCCGGATCAACGGGGCCTCGAACGGCTTCGAGAACTTCGCGAGCGCGCCTTCGGCGGTCTTCCCGAAACCGGCCCACGCCTTGCGGACCTTCGACGACTTCGCGGCCCCCGCGATGCCTGCGGCGAGCACGCCGCCGCCGAGGCCCAGCAGCACGCCGGACGTGACCGCCGCGCCGACAGCCGGGGCGACGCCGACCGCGATAGCCGCTCCCGCGACAGCCGGCGCACCGGACGCAGCGAGCCCGCGCAGCGAACCGAGGACCGAGCCCGTCAGGGAGGGCCCTACGCCGTCGCTGACCGCGCTCGACAGCGACGCGCGCAGCTTCCCGTGCACGCCGTCCGCGCCCGACAGAACGCCGGTCCGGACGCCGTTCCGGGCTCCCTCGTGAGTGCCCTTGGAGACCCGGTCGCGCAGCGCGCCCGCCGCCTGGTCGCCGCCCGCCTCGGCACCGCTGGTGATGGATGCCGCGAGCCGGTCGCCGACACCCGTCTTCGCGACGGCGGTCGATATCTGGTCGCCGATGTCCCGCCCGGCGGTCTTCGCCCACGCGGAGAGGACCGGGTCGGCTTCCTTCTGAAGGTGGCGGCGCAGATTTTTGAGGCTGGGAAGGACTTGCAGGGTTGCGTAACCCACGTTGGACATAGGCGTTTCCTCGGGTGCGGGCACGCACGACAAGCCCGCGCACGCCTCGTGCGAGGGCGTGCGCGGGCTGTCGCGTGCGGGTGGTGGGTCAGGCCGGGCCAAGGGCTCTCAGGCCGTCTGAGGGCTACTCGTCAGCGGCCCACGCCGCGGGCTCCGGGTCGTGGCCGGTGAGCCGGTTGATTAGCTCCTGACGGCGCAGGCTCCCCGCACCGCTCGGCGTGCCCGGCGCGGCGTCGTACGCCGCTGAGAAGGCGTGCCAGGCGGCGCGGGCCGCGCCCCGGCGTAGGTCGTGGGCGCGGGCGTAGCGGACCGCCGCGAGCCATACGGCGTCGAGCGTCCAGCCCTCGGCGGGGCGGTCGACGTATTCGCTCGGCGTGAAGTCGGGCAGCTCGACGCCGGCCAGGTACACGGAGACCGTGTAAACGTTCGCGGTGCGGATCGGGCGAGAGCCCTTGCGGCTACCCATGGAAGCGGCCCCGCTCGCCGCGGGCGTGCGCCCGATCCCAGCGAGCACGCGCGGCCTTCGACGCCGCGCGTGAGCCCGCCATGCCGGAGCGCGGTGCGGGCGCTTCGTCGATCGGCAGGTCCAGCAATCCCAGCAGGCGAACCAGGATCGCGCGCTGTTGTCGGGCCTCGACCAGCAACGGCGACGGTCGTCCGTTCACGACCGGGCCGGTCTCGCGAATGGCGGCCTCAATCGCCGCCAGGGCGTCGATCGTCTCGGCGACCTGAAGGAGCGCAGCCTCCTCCGGCAACGTGAGGTCGTAGTCGGCGGCAACGCGGACGAAGAACTCGCGGCCGGCGTCGCCGAGGTGGGCCGGCGGGGCGACGTCGGGTCCCGGGTCGCCGTCAACGGCGTGAAGCTCGGTCAAGGTGCCCTCCTAGGGCGTAACACACGGTAGTTAGGGCGGGAGCGCCGGAGAACACGGCATGGCTCGCAGCCAGGAACGCCATGCCGGATAGGTAACGGGGTTTGCTCGACGAGGGCCCGTCCCCACCCCTCCCGGCTTCGTCACTCAGAGTGATCCGGGATGCCGCTCGGATGGACGCTCGCGCCTCGGCCTCGCGCGCCTCGCCTCGGCTGCCTCGGCTGCGGTCTTCTGTCCGTGGCAGTAGGTGCACAGGGCTTGAAGGTTCGCGTCGCGGTGGTCGTCGCCGCGCTGAATGTGGTCAACCTGGTTGGCCGGAGCGTTGCACCGCTCGCCCGTGCTGAACACCTGGCGGCACCTGTAGCCGTCACGGCGAAGGACGCGGGCGCGACGGGTGGCCCAGTCGCGGGGAAGGCGGGCTCGTCTGGTTGACCCCTCCCAACTCACAGGGGGTGGCCTTTCTCTTGGCAGGGGCAGGCTTTTCGAGGCCCCCCAGGTACGGCGAACGCCCCCAGGTGGTCCCGGGGGCGTCCGTGCGGGGGTAGGTCAGGCTTCCGTCTCGTGCGCCAGCGGTCGCCCGCCGTGGTAGCGGTCCCGGTAGCGCTGCTTCGACTCTTCCGGCGCGTCGGCCCAGATGCGACGCCAGGCATCACGCGACTGCGCGAATCCGCCGGGAAGGTAGATCGTGTCGGGGCCGGGAACCACCGTCGGGTCGCAACGGCGAAGCTGGCCGAGTGCGTCGCGGGCCTGGCCGAGAAGGTCGGCCGGGCTTCGGTGGTACCTCTCGGCGCTTCGGTAGAGCTGCGTCTTCGAGCTTTCGAGAAGATCGCCTGCGATCCTCATCCGCTGGTGCTCCGACACCCGTACGCCGTCCTTCTTCAGCCCGGCGGCGATCTCCAGCGACCGCCACACGGCGATGACGTCGAGGAGGGCTTCCGCTCCGGCCACCTTCTCGGCGGCGGCCTGAAGGGCGTCGGCGGCGTCCTCCAACTGAGGGGCCCAGCGTTCGACCATCGCGGCGGCGTACTGCGGGGCGTACTTCTCGGCGAGCTGGTCGGCCTTCCTCGCGGCGGTCGACGCTTCGGCGCGGCACCTGTCCACCACGCCGGACAGGACGGCGACCTCCCGGGCCTCGGCCTCCTCGCTGATCGCCGCGGGGATCGGCGGGCGGCGCTTGCCCTGATGGACAGCGGCGGAGGCATCCCGAATCGCGGCAGCCTCCGCAGCGCGGGAAGCCTGGGCGGTGTCGCGGTAATCCGCGACCGCGTCCACGGCGTCACGCCATGCGGCGTCGAGGCGGTCGAACTCGGCCATCGCTGCGGCATGGTCCTCAGGCACCTCGACGCCGGTCGGCGGGGCCAGGGGCTGAGTCGGGTCGCGGAACTCGCCGTCGTCGTGGTGGTGGCTCGCGGTCGGCGGGCGCGGCGGCATCTGCGCGGCAACTGCGGCGGCGTCGAAGGCTGGGCCGGCGTGGTCGTTCGCCGCGCGACCGGGGCTCAGGGCCAAGGCGGGGCCGCCGTCGATCGGCTTCGGCAAGCCAGGAAGCGGGTCGGCCGGGGTGAAGGGCGCGGGGTCGAGCGGGGCGGGGTCGGTCACGGTGGGGTCTCCTTTGTGGGGTCGGTCAGGACGGGTCGGCCGTGAGGCGGAAGGTCCACACGCGCGGGCCGTTAATGAGCTTGTGGCGACAGAAGTCGATCCCCAGCGCCCGCAGCTCGGCCCGCGCCGCGCGGACGGATAACGCGGCGGCGGTCGGGCTCTTCCCGGCGGGGCCGTCGGGGATCTGGGCCCGGAACAGCTCGCGGAGTTGCCCGGCCGACGCCTGGTATTCGCCGCGCCCCTGAAGGACGCGCTCGGCGAGGGCGTGAACGACGCGGGGGTCAGGCTGCGCGGGCATCGGGCTCCTTCGCGGGAGGGGTCGGGGTACCGAAGAGGGCGGCGGCCTCGCGGTCGATCTGGGCCAGGGCCTCGCGGTCCTGGGCGATCACCGCGGACGTCTGTCGCCGAAGGAGGTCGAGCGCCTTCGCGCGGAAGCGGGCGTCGGCCTCGGCGCGGAGCCGGCGGGAGCGCCGCTGTCGGCACCGATCGCCACAAGTAATCCGCTCAGGGCCGGCGGCGGCCTGGGCGAGAGCACTCCCGCATTCCGGGCACGGCTCAGCCATGGCTCCTCCTCTCTATTTGTGAGTCACGTCAATTGCCAAAGAAAAAGGCGGGCCGAATGACCCGCGGAGAAAAGGAGAAGACCGCCGCCGGACCCCGGGCGGCGACGGCCCTCCTACAGTGCTCATGCGCCAGGGGTGGGTGTCGCGATCGATGGGCGCAGATACGCGCAGGCCCACGTCTCGCATAGGGCGTCAGAGTGCATATGCGCCAGCGGGCCGCGGAGTGTTCACGCGGGGCGCGGCGACGCGCGCCGGGCGGCGGCCGGGCGCGGCTATAAGCGCCGGGAAGGGCCGGCGACGGCGTCAGGAGTGACGAAGTGCTCCCAGTAGCTACACTCCTATATTTCTTCTTCTAGGAGGAGGAGTCTTAGAGGGGTAATAGGAGAGTGTAGCTACTGGGGTCACTTCGTCACTCAGACTTTTCCCGGCGCTCCCCCGGCGCAAATAGCGGCGGCCCGCTCAGACGCTCTCAGAATTGTTGGAGGGGCCTCGCCCTACCCGACCCCCAGGTCCGGCCCTGCCGTGAATTCCTAGGCTTTCCTACGGGGCCGCACGACCCGCGCACAGAGACCCGCCCCGGGCTCCTCGGGGAGCACGCGGGACGGGTCGGCGGCGGGGCGGGGTGCGCTATTCCAGTAGGTCAATCGCCCACCCTAGGAAGCGGTCCGTCAGGCCCTCCGGGACGGTCCCCGAGTCCTGGGCCGCGTAGTCGTCGATCGCGTCGGCGAGCTGCGCGCCGAGAAAGAGGATCAACCCCGCGCGGTTGCCTGCGTACGCGACACGCAGCTCTGTCACGGCGGTCATGCATGGCCAGGGACGGCCCGTCGCGCGGCACGTCCACGCCGGGCGGACCGGGGAGTGGTCGTCGGTCGGCGGGTTCACGCGCTCACCCCCGCGGCGGCCAGGCGGCGCGGGGCCGCGGGACGGCGGGGTGGGGCGTCGAGCTTGCGGACGCCGTCGGCGCGGACATACAGCGACCGGCGGGCGGTCGCGCCACCGTCCGGGCCGAGCTGGTAGCCGTCAACCCAGCGCCACCCGTCGAACGTCGACCACTCCAGCTCGCGGATTACGCGGAGCGTGATCGGGTGCGCGAACTGAGGTGACGCCGAGCGGGTCAGGTGAAGGACGTCGCCCGCGCGGAACACTGGCACGGCCGGCGGCGCACTCACCGCGGGCCCTCGTTGCGCCGGAAGACGGTCGTCGTCGCGGGGGAGGACGTCCACGCGTGGCCGTTCGTCGGGCGGCCGGCGGCCGGCGGCGGAGGCGAGTACCACGGGGTTACCTGGGCCCGGCGGCGCAACTTCAGACAGTAGCGCCAGGTCATCAGTCCGCACGAACAGGCCAGGCCGGGCGGGAACAGCCGTAGGCGGGGGCGGTGGAAACGGGAGGACAGGACGGCAGTCCGGTAGAGCCTCGGCTTCTTCCTGGGCACGGCGCGCTCCTCTCGTAGGACTGGGAGGGGGACCGCCCCGCGCGGGTGCCAGCCGGGCGAGACGGTCCCCTGACGGACACGGACACCGGACCCTCATCACGCCGGCCGTGCCGTCTGTTCCAGGTTGGACGGCGAGCCGCTACCGTCGGAAGACAAAGGCCCACGTTGAACCGGGTGCGATGGTGGTTGCGGGGGCGCGAAGGAAACGCCGGGAAGTCTGAAGGGGTGGTGAGGGCGCGGTGAAGTCTGGCGCTGACTTCCTATTGGCGGAGCTTCGCGCAGCTCGCACGGCACGCGGGATGAGTCAAGAGGACTTTGGGAAGCTCATCAATTATTCGGGCACGCACGTGGGCAACGTCGAGAGCGGCACTCGCCCCCTGAAGGCTGACTATGTGGCTGCCGTCGACCAGGCGCTCAACACGAACGGGCTGTACTCGCGTTTGCTGGAGCGGCTCGGCGCTCCGATCTGGCTTCGTGAGTGGATCGATGAAGAGCAGCGCGCCACGGCCCTTCGTTGGTATGAGCCAGCATGGATGCCCGGTCTGTTGCAAACGCCCGAGTACGCGCGGGCGACGCTTGCTGATGAGCTGTTGAGCGCGGATGTGGCCGACCGGCTCGTTACGGCCAGGCTCGCGCGACAGGCGCTGTTGCGGAGGGACCCGCCGCCGTTGGTGACGGTGGTTCTTGACGGCACGGTAATTCGGCGCGTGGGTGACGGACAGGAAAGTATGATCGCGGCGCAGCTCGCGTACCTCGCCGAGTGTGCCGAGTTGCCGCATGTGCAGGTGCACATCGTTCCGGAGAGCGTAGGGATTTACACGGGCCTGACGGGGCCCTTCGTGCTCGCCAGCCAGCCCGGCGGGGGCTGGGTGGCATGCGCGGACGGGCAGCTCACCGCGCAGATAACCGACCGGCCCGAGGACATTGCTACGCTCGAAAGGCGGTGGGACCGCATCTGCGGCGTGGCGCTCCCGCGCCGCGACTCCCTCGAACTCATCAGGAAAGCGGCAGGATCATGGACATGACCGGCGCGTCGTGGCGCAAGAGCACCCGCAGCGGCAGCAACGGCGGCAACTGCGTCGAGGTCGCCGACAACCTTCCCGGCGTCGTCGGCGTGCGAGACTCGAAGGACCCGGCCGGGCCGGCGCTCGCCTTTGAGCCTGCGTCGTGGCGGGCGTTCGTCGCCCAGGTTGCCGAGCGCGGCTGACCCAACTCGACCCCAGAGCGCCCCGGACCCACGCGGCCCGGGGCGCTCTTCTGTGTCAGGCGGCGGCCGGCGTCGGCACGCGCCGCGCGCGGCGGCGCGCTGGCGGCACCTTGTCGGCGGGCAGGTAGCGGCGGGCGGTGCGCTCGCTCACGCCCAGGCGTGCGGCGATCTGCGCGGGCGTCGCCCCGGGCGTCTCGGCGAGGACCGCCGCCACGCGCTCGGCGGTCGTGGGCGGTGCCGCCACCGGGACGGGCGTGGCCGGCGGCGTGCCGACAACGGCGACCAGCGGCAACGCCCGGACGCCGGGCGGGACCACGGGCGGGCGCGGGCGAGGTGTGGGCGTGGCCGGGCGAGTGGCGGGCGAGAGCGGGCTAGCAGCGGCCGGCGGCGGGGCCGCCACGGGCGAGGCGCTGGCGGCTACCGGGCGAGCGGCGGGCGTACGGGCGAAGACCAGCTTGACTAGCGCCGTGAACGCCAGGGCCGGCACGGCGGACAGCAGCCAGCCCGACGGGCTCGGCTTCGCCACGGCGAGCTGAGCGGCCAGCGAGAGACCGCCCCCGGCGACCAGCAAGGCGAGCGGGTAGCCGACCGGGGCCGCCGCCCGGCGACGACGCCGGATCTCCAGCAGGGCCGCCACGGGGACCAGCTCGGACACGACGGCGTTGACCCATCCGAAGGCGTCCGGCGTGCCCGCGGGCGTGTTCGCCATCGTCCAGTCGTGGACGTGTGTAAACGACGCCCAGCCGGACGCCCCGCCGACAACGACGAGGATTGCGACCAGTAGCGCGCCCTCGGCGCGCTCGGCCCGGGTCACACGACACCGCCCAGCGCCTCGCCGCGGCAGGGGCCGCAGTTGCCGGCGGGACTCCCCCGGTGCCGCGGACACTGACCCGCGCGGGGGTCGGTCGGGAGCGCGACGCCGCCCCGAAGGGAGCGGGCGCGCGGGGATGGTTCTTTAGGGTTCAAGGACGGTTCGTACGTCGTGGGCGACGTGTCGTTGCGTCGTGGGCGACGTGTCGTCGCGTCCTCGGCGACGCGTCGCCGGACCGGGGCGACGCTGACGACGCCCCGGTTATCCACAGGCTCTAGCAGCTCGGCCGGGCGGCCCGACTGCGGCTCGGCGAGGTTGCTCAGCTCGGCCGGCGTCTCCCGTCGGCGCTCGACCGCCAGGTCCCACACGACGGGCCGCCGGTCGGCCGGCATGTGCTGTACGTGGCGCTGGTTGCCGCGCCGGATCAGGCCCCGGCGCTCCAGCTCGGCTAGGTCACGCTGAACGGCCCGGACGCCCTTCCGGCCGTAGTGCGCCAGGCGGGTCTGAGACGGCCACGCGGCCCGGCCGTCCGGGTGCGCGTGGTTGGCGAGACCGATCAGGGTCACGAGGGCGGTAGGCGGGACCTCGGGGGCGTCGTTCAGCGCCCAGGAAACGGCTTCGATGGACACGCTCAGACCTCGGCGAGCATCGCGGCGAGGTCGACCACCGGAACGCCCAACTCACGGGCGAAGACCGGCTCCCAGAGGGCTTCAGCGCCGGGCAGCGCGACCATGACGTCCGCCCGCTCGATGGCGGCCTGATCCGCGGCCACGGCCCCGATCAGGTCGTCGGCGGTGTCCCCGATCGGGGAGGCGGTCACGACCTCGAAGCCGAGAGCGAGGATCGCAGCGACAGCGGCGGCCAGCGCGACGGCAGAGCGCGCGGGAGCGGTCAGGTACACGGTAGGATTGCGCATGGTCAGGGCCTCTTCCTGATCCGTGCCCCGGGGGGTGTTCCCGCACCCGCCGGGGCTCTCTTCTCGGTCGGCGGGCTGTTCGTGTGGCACTGCTTCACAACCCGCACCCGAAGGCTGTTGCCGTCGACCCAGCGGCCGCTGTCGCGGTCGAGCCGGCGGGCGGTCGAGGCGACCTTGAAGTTGGCCACCAGCGTTCCGCTCTGCGTGGTCCGGCGCCACTCCGGCGCGGTCAGCACGTTGCCGACGATCGTCACGTACGTATCGAACATCGCCCCTCCCAGGGATCGACTTGTCCCGGTGAGCGTCGGCCGGTCGCCCGGCCCGGACCACCCGCCGGCCCGGACCTGTGGACGACGGGCCGCCCTGTGGACAACCACCTGATCAAGGTCCCGGTCTGCTAGGCCGACCGGCCCTACGTGCCTGACCTGCGGCGACGCATGATCGAAAGGAACCGGCAAGCAGGCGTTCCGGAATCCCGCCGGTTGGGTAAGTACTTGATCAACCGAGAGAAAGGGAGCTCCCATGCTTCTCCGAGACGTCCGCGAGGCAGCGCGATGAGCGCCGTGGCGAACCCCGCGACCGTGGCCGAGTGCCTGCGGGTCGGCGCCGGGTTCTCCCAGGGCGACCGCAACTGGATCGCCGAGCAGTTCGCGACCCTGGACGCCCGGCTCGCCGGCTTCCACGCCGACGCCACCGAGCTGGAGGTGTCCGTCAAGGACCGCGAGGCCCGGGGCCAGAAGGTGACCCTGGAGTGCTGGGTCGCCGGGCGGCAGAAGATCGTCACCACCTCGACCGAGGAGGATCTGCACGCCGCGCTCAACGACGTCCGGGACGACCTGCGCCGCAAGCTCAACGACGCGAAGACCCGGCAGGAGCCGCGCCACAACAAGCACCTGCGCGCCGTCGACCAGCCCGAGGGCACCCCGTTGCAGGACGCCGAGCGCGAGGACGCCGAGACCGTCTGAAGTCCGGCACGGCCCGCCCGCACGGTGCCGGCGGGCGGGCCGTGCCGTTTGTTAACAAGGGGCCCTTCCTCTACCGGATGCGTTAACAAGGGCCCCCTCGTTACAACCCCAGCACCCCTACCGCCGGGTAGCAAGGCGGCGTACCGTCGCGGTCGTGGAACCGGACGTGCTGGGCGCCCCCTACGAGCGGCGGACGATCGAGCTGGGCACCGACGACGAGGGGCCGGTGGTCGCGACCCTGGTGCGGCGGCGCGCCGACCGCCCGACCGGCCGCGCCGTGCTCTACGTGCACGGCTTCGTCGACTACTTCTTCCAGACCCACGTGGCCGACTTCTTCGCCGAACGCGGCTGGGACTTCTACGCGCTCGACCTGCGCAAGTACGGCCGCAGCCTGCTCCCGCACCAGACCCCGAACTTCTGCCGCGACCTGAGCGACTACTTCCCCGAGCTGGACGCCGCCGCGGAGATCATCCGCGCCGAGGAGGGCCACGACACCCTGCTCGCCATGGGCCACTCGACCGGCGGCCTGATCATCTCGCTGTGGGCGCACGACCGCCGCGACGCCGGCCTGGTCGACGGCATCGTGCTCAACAGCCCCTTCTTCGACATCAACGCGCCCTGGATGGTCCGTCGACCCCTCGCGGCCGCCGTCTCCCGCCTGGGCCGCAGGGCGCCGCAGCGTGTGCTGCCGTTCGGCCTGGGCACCGTGTACGGCGAGAGCCTGCACGCCGACCACCGAGGCGAGTGGCGGTACGACCTGGCCTGGAAGCCGCTCGCCGGGTTCCCGGTGCGGGCCGGCTGGATCAACGCGATCCGCGCCGGTCAGCGTCGCCTGCGGGCCGGGCTGGACATCCCGGTGCCGGTGCTGCTCGCCTGCTCGACGCGCAGCTTCCGGGGCACGAAGTGGCACGACAGCGCGACCGGCGCCGACGCCGTGCTCGACGTCGAGCACATGGTGCGCTGGGCGCCCCGCCTCGGCCGGCACGTCACGCTCGCCCGCTTCGACGGCGGGCTGCACGACCTCACACTGTCCAGTCCCGGCGTACGCGAGAAGGTCTTCGCGGAGGTCGGACGGTGGGCGGAGGGATTCCTGCGCGCCGGGCCGACCGAGCCGGAGCCCACGACGCCGCCGGCCCCGCGGCGGCCGGCCGACGCGACCGCCGAGGGCTGAGGCCAGGCGTCCCGGCGGCGGGACGCCCGGCTCGGTCGGCCGTCCCGCCGCCGGACGGCCGGTTCAGTCGGCGACGACCGCCGTGAGCGCGGCGCGGATCCGGTCGAACGTGGCGATCGGATGGCCACCGGCCTGCGGCGGCAGCACCACGCCCAGGCAACGCAGCGCGGGCCCGCCGTCCGGCCCGGCCTCGACCGCGAACACCGGCGCGCCCACGTAGCCCGCGGGCAGCTCCGTCGTGACCCGCACCTCGCCGCCGTCGCGGGCGACCCGCTCGACCACCGCCTCCAGCGGCCGCGACCCGCCGTCGCCGACACCGAGGGCCAGCACGAACGCCGAGGCGGGCGCCGCGCCGATCCGGGCGACCGCTTCGGCCGGTGCGGCCACCGCCTCGGTGACCTGCTGGGTACGCCAGCGCCAGCCCCGATCGTCGGCGTAGCCGTGCAGACCGCCGGTCGGCATCGCGGCGAGCCCCAGTTCCGGCAGGTGCAGCCAGTAGTCGGCGAAACCGGGCAGGTCGATCGGCTCGTCCGCCCCCTCGGCCGGGTCGGTGACGCTCGGCCGCAAGCCGATCTCGCCGTACGCGCGGTCGGTCAGCGCGTCGGCGGTGAGCAGCCACTCGTGCGCGATCTCGCCGTCGTCGGTGGCGCCGACCAGCTCGCTGTAGAAGAAGGCGGTGCCGAGCACGCCCGCCGGAGCGCCCGGCGCATCCGAGCCGGTGAGGGGCAGGATGGCCCGCCCGAGGAGCTGGCACAGCTCGAAGACGATCTCGTTCTCGGTTTCCTGGTCGAGCAGCATCCGACGAGGGTACGGATCGCGTCCCGCCCGGCCCGCGCCGGACCCGCCGCAACTGTGGTGCCGGTCCGGGCCCCGGCGTGGGACGCTGAGGGGCGGAACGGACGCGCCGACCCGTACCCCCGGGCACGCGGGGAGCGGCGGTACCCTCTTGGCGCGACGACCGTCGGCGCGCGCCCGTAGCTCAGCGGATAGAGCAGGGGACTTCTAATCCCAAGGCCGCAGGTTCGAATCCTGCCGGGCGCACCTCACCACCGTGAAGCCAAGTCGGCCGAAGACGAGACGTCCTGTCATGCCGATAGCCGCGTGGGCCTCGGCTGGATAGCGTGGGTGGCGTGACGGAGCCTGACTACAGCCTCGCGAAGATCAGGGTCCTGGAGTTCGACGAATCCGTACGCGAGCGACCCGGTATGTATTTCGGGGTAGGCAGGGACGATCCGCGTCTGGCGACTCGGGTGCTGTGCGCGGTCGTGGGGCACGCGTTTCACCCGGCAACCATTGTCGCCGCGAGCCACACGCCCGACGTCGTAGCGGAGATCAACGCTGACCTCATCTTCTCGGTGACCGACGACCAGGCGGACGTCCTGACCGGCCGGGGCATGCCGAAGCTCGGCTACCACGGCTCGCTGCTCACCAGCGAGCGCTGGTCGAGCGCCGCGGCGGCGGCAGTGAGTTCGCAGACCACTGTCGAAGTCTGGCGACACGGCCACGGCTTTCGGCAGCGCCTCGTCGGCTTGCGGCCGGTCGAGCCACCTGCGGAGTTCGCCGCTCCCGCCGGAGCCGGTACCCGTGTGGCCTTCGTCCTCGATCCCGCCTACTTCGGCTCGGCCGCGATCACCACCGATATCGCCAGCCTCGACGTACACGGCCCGGACTGCACCAATACCATCGGGTCCGGCAAGGTCGTCATTCGGGACCGCAGAGAGCGGAGTCGCCCGAACGAATACCGGTGTGCCTGACTGCGGGCATCCGGATCTGCCGCCGTCGCCGAGTTCGGAGACGCTGTCGTGCAACAGCCTCAGCCCGTCCAACCCGGCCATGCCGCTGCCCTCGAAGCCCAGCCCCATCTCGTCGAAGTGGGCGGCCAACTCCTCCGCGAGGTGCGCTGCGGGGTCGAGCTGATCCAGGAACCGCTTATGGGCCGGCGTAATGAACACCGTCAGGTCATGGACGTTGTTGACGGCCGCTGACTCGGCATCGAACTCCGACTGCTCCAGGTCTACGTCGCGGTCCTCCAGATAGCTCAGGACGTGCAGCACGCAGTACCCCGACCAGTCGTACGCTTCCTGGAGTTCGCGGCCGTGTTCGGTCAGGTACGAGCGAAGTGACGAGGACGAGGTGCGGGCCGACCGAGCCAGCTCGGGGACGCTGCTCCTGGGGACCGAGGTCAGTGACACGACAGCAGACAAGACAGGCCTCAGAGATGCCGCCGCAGATCACCCGCTGCGGCTATCAGAACCACCGGACCGTGGGTGTCGCACAGGCCGACGCCGACACAGATACTCCGATCTTCAAGGTGCCACGCGGACACCTCCGACACGATTCCGGCGAGGAACCCGGGAAGTTCAGGCACCGCCTCGCCGCGCACCATGCTGTCCATGAACGGCCGGAGGTCGACGCTCACTGGTGGTCCCCAGAATTCGCTCACTGCCGCTTCAAGGCCGGCGCAGTCCTGCTCGAAGCGCTCCAGGACCTCGACCACGTGTCCGTTGTCATCGAACTCTTCGCTGGCACTCAAGTACAGGACCAGGTAGTCGTCTCCCACGACCCGCGAAGCGGCGGTATCGGGACCGGGTAGAGGTTGCGTTGCGAGATCAAGCGTCCGAAGGTCGAGCACCCGCTCCACGCTGCCGGTGAGATCCACAGCCCCGGACTCTAGGCGTTCCGCGATCTCCCCTCAGTCCCGAGGCCGAGGTTCGACACAACCCCCGGGCCATCGGCCTAGCCTTGGAGCCGCTGCGCCCAGTACACCTGCCCGTCCGGACCCATGTAGACGAGGGCCAGCAGCAGGTCGGACATCTGAACCGGAGCGGTCGCCATCAACGTTTCCGGGTCAGGCTCCTCGACGTACGGGAAGAGCGCGACGAAAGTGACCGGGGATGCCGTGGAGAGGCCGGGGCGGGGTCTGCCAGGAGAGCCGGCCGAGCACCAACTGGTCACGTCCGGAGGCGAACGGAGCGGATCCGTTCTCACCGAGTGCGGCCTGGGCCGCCTCGTTCGTCACGAAGGCGACGCGCAGGGGCTACCGTGCCCTGATGGCCATCTCCCCGCACCTGGCCCGGCTCCGCACGATGATCGGCCACGAGTTGATCCAGATGCCGTCGGTCTCGGTCGTCGTCGTCGACGAACGCGCACGGGTCCTGCTCGTACGTCATGCCGAGGACGGGAACGGGTGGGCGGTGCCCGGCGGCGCTGTCGACATCGGAGAGTCCCCGGCCCAGGCGGCCGTGCGCGAGATCCGCGAGGAGATCGGCGTGCGGATCAGCCGGCCGCGGCTGCTGGACGTGCTCGGCGGCCCCGACTACGAGGTGAGCTACCCGAACGGCGACCGCGTCGCCTACGTCACCGCGGTCTACCAGGCGACCATCGCCGACGGAGAGCCGCTCCCCGACCACGACGAGATCAGCGAGCTGGACTGGTTCACCCCACCGCAGCTAGCCGGTGCCGATCTCAACCGCTTCTCCCGGGCTCTGCTGCGGGCCACCGGTCACCTCGCCGGTTGACGGCCACCGCTCCTCGCAGGCCGCTCCGCCGCCGACGGTCGACCGAAAGGCAGCTTCCCGGTCAGTCCGGTCGGCGGTTGGCGTCCGCCCACTCCGCGTCGTTCCAGAGCGCGGGGACCGCGCCGACCGGCTGGAACCGGATCTGCGGATCGTTGCTCTGCACGAGACACATGAGACGGCGGCCGATCAGGCTTGCGCTTCGGGAGTGACACGCCATCGTGTCCAGCACGATCTGGGCGGACCGCGGGCAGTGCGTGGCGAACGTGTCGTAGCCGGTGAACACGAGGACGAGCCCGGCCGCCTCGGGCGTCCACCCGTACTCCTGGCTCACCACGTCGCGCATGCAGTCGTTGAGGGCATCGAGGTTGTGCCCGTAGTAGCCGGGGAACCCGAGCACGGCGGCCATGTCCCGGTGCATGGCCTCCTCGGTCGTCCAGCCCGAGGCGTCCAGGTGGGTGACCTGGTAGCCGTGATCACGCAGCCATCCGGTCGTCCGATCGAGGATCGACGAGCGCCAGAAAAGAGTCACCGGCGTATTGCTCATGAGGCGGAAAGCCCGGTCCCCGCTGAGATCGGCTTCCGCGTCGAAGGCGGCCACGACCGGGAGAGTACAGCCATGCCCGTACGCGAGTACGACGCTCCTCGACGGCGTCTTCCCGGCCGTCGAGGAGCGCGGCCGGTAGGCCGATCAGGCCGCCGTCAGCGCCGCCAACGCCCGGTCCATCGCGGCGTTGAACTCCTCCGGCGTCAGCGTCAGCCGGGACTTGACGTCGCGGCTCCACTGGTCGGCCAGCACCTCGGCGGCACCCGCCTCGACGCCGTCGAGCGCCGCGTCGGCCAGGTCGGACGGCGCGATCTTGTCCACGAGCCAGCCGGCGGACATGTCGGTGTCGGCCAGGCCGAGGTGTACCGCCGTCACGAGCGTGCCCTGGTCGGCGAGTTCCAGGCGTACGCCGTTCGTCATCGCCCACGCGGCGGCTTTGGTCAGGTGGTACGCGCCTGCGCCTCTGGTCCCGAACCACGACATGGCGGAGAGCACGTTCACGATCGCGCCTCCGCCGTTGCGGGCGAGTGCCGGCGCGAATGCGCGGATCATCTCCAGGTGGCCGAGCACGTTGGTGTCCACCTCGTGCCGCACCGCGTCCAGTGAACCGGCCACCAGGTCGGTTCCGGTCTGGATCCCGGCGTTGTTGACGAGCAGCGTGACGTCCGGGGCGGCAGCGGCGACGGCGCGTACGGATGCGGGACTGGTGATGTCCAGCGGCAGCACCTCCACGCCGGGCAGGTCCACGGTCTCGGGCCGGCGTGCGGTCGCGTAGACCTTGTGGGCGCCGCGTTCGAGCAGGCGCTGGGCGAAGGCGCGGCCCAGGCCACGGTTGGCTCCGGTGACGAGGGCGACCGAGTTGTTGATGTCCATGCCCGGTACGCTAAAACCTGACGTCGACGTCAGAGGCAAGTGTTCATCGCCGAGACCGGGGTGAGAGGAGTCACCGTGACCGAGCCGCTGATCCGCATCGGCGAGGTGGCGCGCGACGCAGGTGTGTCGGTGCGGGCCGTGCGCTACTACGAGGAGCAGGGTCTTCTCTTCCCCAGGCGCAGCGCGTCCGGTCAGCGCCTCTACCGGCCGGACACGGTCACGCTGGTGCGCTTCATCCAGCAGATGTACGCGGCGGGCCTGACCAGCAGCCGGATCGCCGAACTCCTGCCGTGCTGGGACGCCGGGCACACCGACCCCGGGCAGCGGGCCATGCTGCGCGCCGAGCGCGAGCGCATCCAGGCCAAGGTCGACGACCTCCGGGCCGCGCTGGACCGCCTCGACGAGGTCATCGCGATCACCGACACGCACCCGTAGGCGCGGCCCGCCGGACGCCGTGGGTTCTCAGCGGCCCGCGGTCTCGCGGTGGGCGCGCAGTGCACCGGCGACCGCCAGCCCCACGCCGCCGAGAGCGACAGCCGTCTCCACTGCCGAGGACACCTGAAGGGCGCCTCCCGGAGCAGCACCCACGCTCATCATGATTCCCGGTTGCAGGAAGGCGTCCTCGGCGGGCCTGACCAGCGGCCACCAGCTCGCCCAGGCGGCGGCGAGATCGGCGCAGACCCGCACGGCGACCAGCGACAGCAGGACCATCCCCGCCGGGAGGAGCCCACGCCGGTCGCCCCGCCGTCCGGACCACGCCAGCACCCCGGCCGTCACCAGCACGGCGAGCAACGCCGGCCACACCGCCGCGAACAGGTCGGGCAGCGGCGGTTCGCCGGGCGTCAGCGCCACGCTCGCCACGCACCAGACGAGCACTGCCACCGCCAGGACCGTCGTCACCACACCCCGCCGCCCGCCGCGTGCCGGCAACGCCGACACGGCAGCGCCAAGCAGGAGTACGCCGAGAGCCAGGCCCCCGGCTGTCAGCCGCTGCCGGTCGATGCCGTACTGCCAGCTCTCCAGCAGGTACGCCCCCGCCCCAGCCTGGCCCCGTGCCGGCTCGCCCACCTCCGCCACCTGTTCCCGGTACCGGTGCAGGTTCGCCACCGCCACCAGGGCGAACAGCCCGGCACCGGCGGCGACGCCCCACTTCACCCGGGGCATGGCGGTGGCGGTGAACGCGTGGCCGGCCAGCGCAGCCAGCGTGACCACTGCCCACAGAAGCGACGCCTCCCGCATGGCGAGCAGCGCCGCTCCGACCGCCAGCAGCCCGGCCACCACCGCGGCGACTCGCAGACCCGACGACAAGCGCATGGCGCAGAGAGTGGCACAGGAATCCGGGCCGCGATGACCCGCCGGTTTCGTCGGTGGTCTCGGGCATGATCGCGTGCGCCGCCGTGCGGTGCCGGATCCCCGGACCGCGTCGGCGAACTGCGCCGCCAGGTCTTCGGGGCCGGGAACTAGCGTGCCGTTCCGGCGAGCAGCCACCGCCGGACGGGCACCTCCAGCAGCACGCGGTCCCCGTCCGGGGTGACCGGCTGCCGGATGTCCCATCCCCCGTACTTCTCCGCGAACGCCGCGACGACCCCGGGCGGGAAGCCGGCTCGGTGCAGGCGGGCGGTGCCCTCCGCGACGACCGGGTGGACCCCGTCCTCCAGGGCGAGTGAGACGCGGGGGTCGGCCGCCACGTTGCGGGCCTTGACGCTGCGCGCCTCGCAGCCGATCCACCAGACGCCGTCGGCGTAGACGAACCACACCGGCGTGACGTGCGGGGAGCCGTCACGGCGCAGCGTGCAGAGCCAGACGTTGCGTTCGCGGGCGAGCCGGTCCGCGACGGCCGGCGGAAGCGGTGCGGTGGGAGGTGGGGCCATGCGACAAGTGGATCAGGTGCGCGCGGAGGCCCGCTACCGGCTCACTCGCAGATCCGCCACTCCCCGTCCTCCTTGACCATCGGGAACGACTGCGTCACGTTGGTGCCGACCGCCGGGGTGAAGCGGATGGTCGTCGACCCGCTCACCCGCCCGTTGTTGTTGGACACGTTCAGCCCGGTGATGTCGTAGCCGGTGAACTCCGGCTGAGAGGACTGCTGCCGGGTGAAGTCCGCCTCGCTGACCCGGTCGCGTACGCGGGTGCAGAGCTGCCGGTACGCGGCGGGATAGTCGCGGTCAACGATCGCCTCGGCGAACGTCTCCGCTGTGGACCGCGCCGGACCGGTGGCCTCCTGCACGGCCCGGAAGAGGAAGAAGCCGCCGAGCACACCGCCGGAGCAACAGATCGCCAGCACCACGCCCAGCACGATGAACAGGGTTCGCTTGGACTTCTTCGGCGGCACCATGGCCGGCTGGTATGCCATGCCCGGCAGGGTAGGCGGGCCGGGCAACCGCTAAAACGGATGCCCGTGCTCCGCTTCTCGGCGACCATCGATCGATGCCCGCACACCGCCCGGCCGAGCCGGACATCAGTCGCTACTACACCGAGATCTACGTCGAGGCCGACCGGCTGGAAGGGTCGCCGCAGGGCCGGCTGGAGGCACGGCGTACCCGGGATCTGCTCGCCCGGCTGCTGCCCGCCGCACCGGCGGACGTGCTGGACGTCGGCGGCGGTCCCGGGGCGTACGCAGGTCCGCTCGCGGCGGCCGGCTACCGGGTGCACCTGGTCGACCTGGTGCCCGCGCACGTGGCGGCCGCACGGTCGGCGTACCCGCTGGTCACGGTGTCGGTGGGTGACGCCCGCGCGGTGCCGTCGCCCGACGCGGCGGCGGACGCGACGCTGCTGCTCGGCCCGCTCTACCACCTGCCACGGCAGGCCGACCGGGTGGCGGCGCTGCGCGAGGCGGCGCGGGTGACCCGGCCGGGCGGGACGATCGTGGCGGCGGCGATCAGCCGCCACGCCGCGCTGATCGACCTGAGCGTGCAGGGCCGCCTCGACGAGGACAACCGGCGGTCGTTGCGCGCCCAGTACGAGACCGGGGTGAACGACCCGGCCACCGGCTTCACCACCGCGTTCTTCCACCGGCCGGAGGAACTGGTCGCCGACTTCGTCGCGGCCGGACTGCCCACCCCGGAGGTGTACGGGGTGGAGGGTCCGCTGTGGCCGCTGCTGAACGCGCTCGGCACCGGGCCGCACGAGCGGTTGTTCGCCGACGCGGTGGCCTGCGCCGAGACGTTCGAGCGGGACGCCGCGATCCTCGGTGCCAGCGCCCACCTGCTCGCCGCCGCGCGCCGCTGACCGCCGGGCCGGAGAGCCGGCTGCTTTACGCCGGAGCGAAACTCGTCAAGCACCAAGGGTGACCAGTTGCGACAAACCATGTTATTCTCCAGCGTCAATCTATGCCGCGCGGACCCGGCCGGGTCGCTGCCGGAAGGACATCCCCCCGATGCCGGTCGCTGCCGCCATGCCTCTGTCACGGGCCCCGCTGGCCCGCCCGGCGGGTGACGCGTTCAGCCTGATCTTCACCACCCTGCCGGCGCTGCTGCGGCTCACCTGCGGCCTGGTCGGCGCGGTGGTCGCGCTGGCGGTGCGTACGCCGCCGGTGCGGGTGGCGCTGCTGATCCCCGCGGTCGTCGTGCTGACCGCCTGGTCGGTCTGGTACGCGTTCCGCGCGTTCCGGCACGGCATCGGCGGCGCGCTGGTCGCCGGTGACGTGGCGCTGACCACCGCCGCCGCGCTCGCCGTCCCGTGGCTCGTCGCGCCGGAGGTGCTGCCGGGCGAGGCGAGCTGGATCGCGGTGCTGGCCAGCTCGACAGTCATCAACGCGCAGGCCACCGCCCCGGCCCACTGGTCCGTGCCGGCCGGCCTGCTGGTCACCGCCGCGTACGTCACCGGCACCACGCTGGCCGGCAACCCGGTCGAGGCGCGGGCGCACGCCGGGACGCTGCTGGTGCAGACCGGCAGCGCGGCGGTGATGACAGCGGTGATGCGCCGCCGGATCGCCCGTGCCGACGCCGCGTTCGCCGACTACCAGCGGTTGTCCCACGAGGCGGTGGTGGCGCGCGCCGCCCGCGAGGCCGAACGGCGGCAGAACCGCGACCTGCACGACACCGTGCTGGGCACGCTCACCATGGTCGGCCTCGGCGCGGTGCCCGACTCGGCGACGTTGCGCGAGCGGTGCGCGGACGATCTGCGTACCCTCTCCGCCCTGGCGGGTGCGCGGACCACCACCGCGGCCGGCGAGGCCGACCTGGACGAACGGCTGCGCGAGGTGCTGGCCGGGACGGCGGTGACCGCCACGCTTGCGCCGTGCCGGCTGCCGGCGGAGGTCGCCACGGCGCTCGCCGACAGCGCCGCCGCCGCGCTGGCGAACGTGGCGCGGCACGCGCCGGGGGCGGCCGCGTCGCTGCGTCTGGCCCGCGAGGGCGGCACCGTCGTGGTCGAGGTGGTCGACGACGGTCCCGGTTTCGACCCGTCCACGGTCCCGGCCCACCGGTACGGGCTGCGCGAGTCGATCCACGGGCGGATGAGCACTGTGGGCGGCCGGGCGGTGGTGACTTCCGCCCCTGGCGCCGGCACCCGGATTCGGCTGGAGTGGTCCGATGTCGAGTGAGTCGGGCACGGCGGTGACGGCCGCCCCCGCGCTGCGCCCGCTGCCCCGGCCGCGGGCGGCGACGCGCTCCGGAGCGGTCACCGCCCCGCCCGAGGCGCACGCGGTGGCCGACGCGTCGGACCGGGGCGCGCGGGTCGCCGCGATCGTCATCGCCGCGGCCTGGCACCTGGCTGTCGCGTTGCCGGCCGTGCTGCGGGCCGGGCAGGGGATGGCGGCCCCGGCCGTGGTGGCGGCGGGCTGGCTGGTGACCGCGCTGGTCGGGGTCGGAACCGGGGTACGCCTGCTGCGCGGCGGGCTGCCGGCGGCCGGGCCGCTGGCACTGGCGCTGCTGGTGGTCGACGCGGCGGTGGTCGCGGGCGCCGGCGAGCGGTTCCTGTTCAGCACCGCCAACTGGGTGTGGGGCGGCCTGGCCTGGTTCTTCCTGCTGGTGCTCTGGCGGCGGCCGGTGCGCTGGCTGCTGCTCATGCTCGCCGCGCACGGCACGATCGCGCTGGTCGCGGTGGTGCTGTACGGGGCGACCGCCCCGGCCGACCTGAGCCGGACCGCGATGTACGTCTACGGCACCTCCACCCTGCCGGTGGCGGTCTTCGTCGGCGCGGCGGCGATCACCGCGCAGGCCCGGGACCGGGCCGCGACCGCGGCGGCGACGCTGGCCGTGGCGGCGGAGCAGGAGGCGGCCGAGCGGGCCCGCACCGAACGGCAGGCGCGGCTCGCACTGGTCAGCGGCACCGCCGAGGAGGTGCTGGCCGAACTGGCGGCGGGCGACGCCGACCCGGCCGACCCGGCGGTACGGCGACGCGCGGTGCTGGCCGCGGCCCGGCTGCGCCGGCTGATCGCCGAGTCCGACGACGTGCCGGACGCGCTGCTGCACGAACTGCGCGCGGCGGCCGACCTGGCCGAGCGCAACGGACTGCCGATCGACCTGGTGTCGGTCGGTACCCCACCGGAGCTGCCGGTGGAGATCCGGCGCGGGCTGGCCGACCCGCTCACCGCAGCGCTCGCCGCGGCCGAGGGCTGGGCGCGGCTCACGGTGGTGGCGGGCCCGGACGAGGTGGTGGTCAGCCTGGTGACACCGGATCACGACGGCCCGGACGAGCCGGCGACCGGCGGGGACGGGCCGGTGGAACACCTGCACGAGCGGGACGGGGAGATCAGATGGACGCAGACCCGCTGGCGGCGGACGTGAACGCCGGAACCCCGATCGGGGTGGCGATCGTGGACGACCATCCGGTGGTGATCGACGGGGTGCGCGCCTGGCTGGCCGGCGAACCCCGGTTGCGGGTGCTGGCCACCGGCGACGACCCGGACGAGGTGCTGCGGGCCGCGCCGGACGCCGAGGTGGTGCTGCTCGACCTGCGCCTGCACGGCCGGATGGTGCTGGACAAGCTGGCCGAGCTGAGCGCGGCCGGGCGCCGGGTGGTGGTCTACTCCGAGCACAGCGACCCGCAGACCATGCTCGCCGCGCTGGACGCCGGGGCGGTCGCGTTCCTGGCCAAGCACGAGGGGCGCGAGCACTGCGTGGCGACGGTGCTGGCGGCGGCGAGCGACCGGCCGTACGTGCCGCCGGCGCTGGCCGGGGCGATGGTCGGTGACGCCCGTCCGGACCGTCCGTCCCTGTCGGACAAGGAGCGCGAGGCGCTGCTGCTGTGGTTCCAGTCGATGTCGAAGGCATCGGTGGCGCGCCGGATGCAGATCAGTGAGCACACCGTGAAGCAGTACGTCGACCGTGCGCGGATCAAGTACACCCGAGCGGGCCGTCCGGCCGCCACGAAGGCGGCGCTGCTCGCCCGGGCGATCGAGGACGGACTCGTCCGACCGGAAGATATCGGCATCTACCGGTCGCAGGCTTCGGCCGACCGGCCGACCCCCTAACAGGTGTCATGACAGTCACCCCAGGAATCGGGCAGGCTCACCGGTACCGCCAACCGTCATCGGGAGGTCGTACCGTGCCGGAGGACGCCACACCCTTCTTCGTCGGACCGCATCGGTTCGACGCCGACGACGACCCCACCCGTCCCGTGCTCGACCGGCGTTACGAGCTGGTGCCCGAGCCGGGCGAACGCCTGCTCGGTCAGCACGTCCTGCGCGTCGCCGGTCACCTGCTCGGCCCGACCGAGGACGTCCGCTGCTGGTCGCTGCCCGCCCCGGCGACGATCACCGTGACCGAGCGCCAGCTGGCGTACGTCTGCACCGGCTCGGACCTGTCGGTGGTCTCCGGGCGGGACAGCCGGGCGGCCGCCCGGCACCGGCGTCCGGTCCGGCTGTCCCGCCTGGTCAGCGGGCAGATCCGCTGGCAGTGGCCGTCCCGGCTGGAGCTGGCCGAGGTGGGCGACGGCATCGGCGAGCTGCGCATCGTGTGCGACGCGCTGCGCACCATCCGGCAGCCGGCGCTGGCGCTGACCGGCCCGGTCGGTCAGGTGGCCGCGCTGGCCCGGCAGGTACGCCGCTCGGTGGCCGGTTTCCGGCTCGCCAACGCCGAACTGGTGGACCTGTCCCCGCCGGAACGGGACGTCCTCGCCGTCCGGGCGGCCGCCTCCCCCGGCCCGACGCTGGGCACCGTGACGCTGCCGGGCTCGCTGCCGGTGGAGTTCCTGTCCCGCGACGACTACTACCGTCCGCCGGAGGACGAGGCGTCGCCGTGGGCGTGGTCCGGCTTCCCGGCCCACGGCCAGCCCGGCTCCGCCTGCTGACGGTCCCCCGTCACGGGCGGCCGGCCGGCCGGGCGCGCGGGCGCGGTCAGGAGGCGCTGCGGGTGCGGCGCTCGGACCGGTCCAGCTCGACCGCCTCCTCCGGGGTCGGCGCGCTGCCGCCCAGGTGGGCCGGCTGCCACCAGGTGTCGTCCGGGCCGGACGGCTTGTCCGGGTACTCCCGTTGGGCCCGGTCGACGAGCGCCGACAGGCGGGTACGCAGGTCGGCGGTCATGGCCGTGGCGTCCGGGTAGGCGGACGGGTCCATCGGCTCGCCGACGATGATGGTGATCGGCGTGTGCCGGCGGGTCAGCGTGCGCGGGCGGCCCTTGGTCCACAGCCGCTGGGTGCCCCAGAGCGCGACCGGCAGCAGCGGCACGTCCGCCTCCTGCGACATCCGGGCCGCGCCGTTCTTCAGGTCCTTGACGGTGAAGGAGCGGCTGATCGTCGCCTCCGGGAAGACGCCGACCACCTCGCCCCGGCGCAGCGCGCCGACAGCGGCGGCGTACGACCCGGCGCCGGCGGCCCGGTTGACCGGGATGTGCTTCATGCCGCGCATCAGCGGACCGGAGACGCGGTGCCGGAAGACGCTGTCCTTGGCCATGAACCGGACCAGCCGCTTGGCCGGGTGCGCGCCGTAGCCGCAGAAGATGAAGTCGAGGTAGCTCACGTGGTTGGACGCGAGCACCGCGCCGCCGGTGTGCGGCACGTGCTCGCTGCCGGACACGTCCAGGCGCAGGTCGAGGAGCCGGAACATCGTCTTCGCGGCGGTGATCACAGGGGGGTACACGAGTTCCGACATGTCGAAACTTTACCCCGAGTAGGTTACGCGACCGTAGGGCCGATCTGCCCTCGGCAGACCCGGGTCGCGCACCGGCCCGGGCCCGGCGACGATGGCGTCATGACCGAACGCGCGGTGCTGCTCTGGATCCACGGCGGAGGCTGGCGGGCCCGCGCCGAGGAGGACGGGGCCGCGCTCGCGTCGCTCGGGCTGCGCGTGGTCGAGGCCACGTACCGGTTCTCCCACCAGGCGCGCTGGCCCGCTCAGCTCGACGACGTCCGCGCCGCGGCCCGGGCCGCCCGGGCCGCGGCGGGCGGCCTGCCGCTGCTGGTGGCCGGTGACTCGGCGGGCGGGATGCTGGCCCTCCAGCTCGGCCTGCGCGGGGTGGACCGGCCCGGCGACGTGGCGGGCGTGCTCGCGTACTGGGCCCCCGTCGACCCGCTCGACCCGGAGCAGCGGCGCCGGCGCGCCCCCGGCGACGACCCGTGGACGGACCTGCTGGGCCACCCGCCGGCCGCCGGTGACCCGGCCACCGCCGACGCGACGGTCGCCACCCACCTCGGCTCCGGCGTGCCGGTGCTGCTGGTCCAGGGCCGCGACGACGTGGCGGTGCCGGCCGCCCAGCCGGTCGAGCTGACCGGCTGGCTGCTCGCCGCCGGGCACCCGGCGCATCTGTGGCTCACCCACGGCGGGCACGCGCTCGACCTGGCCCGGCCCGACCTGCGCGCGGCTGCCGCCGCGTTCCTGGACAGCGTCCTGCCCGCCGTCGCGGGCCACTAGGTTCGAGGCATGCCCGATCTCGCCGCGATCGTCATCCACTGCCGCGACCCCTACCTGCTGGCCCCGTTCTGGAGCGCGGTCACCGGGCTGCCGGTGGTCGAGGCGGACCAGGTGAAGCTCGCCGAGGGCACGCTCGCGCCGACCGAGGCGGTGCTGCTGCACGATCCGCACGGGCGGCGTCCGGACCTGTGGATCAGCCCCGCCGACGTGCTGCCGGAGCCCGGCCGGATCCACCTCGACCTGGTCGGCGACGCCGAGGAGCGGGCCGCGGTGCTGGAGGCGGGCGCGACAGTCGTCCGCGAGCTGCCGCGCTGGACCGTGCTGGCCGACCCGGAGGGCAACGAGTTCTGCCTGCTCCCGCCGAACGAGGCGCACACGGCGTCGCCGCCCGGGCACTGAGCCGGCTCAGTCGGCCAGTTCCTCGATGTTGAGCCGACCTCGGGCGAACGCGTCCACCCGGCCCCAGCGACCAGGGATGTCCAACACCTCGATCCGTCCCATGCCCACCGGCAGCCGTGGGTCGACAGCCAGGTGCTGCTCGTGCGGCTCCAGACCGAGCATGGTGCGCAACAGCAGCAGCGGCGCCCCTGTGGACCAGGCCTGCGGGCTGCACGCGGTCGGGTACTCCACCGGGAACTTGGTCAGCTCGCGCGGGTAGCCGCCGAACGCCTCCGGCAGCCGGCCGTCGAAGTAGGTGGCCGCGTCGAGGATGCCGTTGGCCACCGTGGCGGCCTCCTCGGCGAAGCCGTACCGGCGCAGACCCCAGGCGACGAACGAGTTGTCGAACGGCCAGATCGTGCCGTTGTGGTAGCCGATCGGGTTGTAGCGGACCTCGCCCTCGGCCAGCGTCCGCACCCCCCAGCCCGACCAGAGCCGGGGACCGACCAGATGCTCGGCGACCTTCGCCGCCCGCTCGTCGTCCACGATCCCGCTCCACAGCAGGTGGCCCATGTTGGAGCTGAGCACGTCGCACTGACGCCCGTCCGGGTCCAGCGCGAGCGCGTAGAAGCCGCGGTCGGCGACCCACCAGTCGTTGTTGAAGCGCCGCTTCAGCTCCGCCGCCTCGCGTTCCAGCTGATCGGCGTACGCGGGGTCGTCCCAGAACAACCGGGCCATCCGGGCGGCCCGCATCTTCGCGTCGTACGCGTACCCCTGCACCTCGCAGGTGGCCCGGGGGAACGGCGGCAACGTGCCGTCGGCGTACGAGATGGAGTCCCACGAGTCCTTCCAGCACTGGTTCTCCAGGCCGGTGTCGGTGTTGCGCCGCTCGTACCAGATGTAGCCGTTGCCGAGCAGGTCGGCGTAGTCGTCGACCCACTTCAACGCCGCCCGGCACTCCCGTTCCAGCTCCTTGACCAGCGCGCCGTCGCCGCTCCACCGCTCGTACTCGTCGAGCAGCACCACGAACAGCGGCGTCGCGTCCACCGAGCCGTAGTACGGCGAGTGCGGCTGCTCCTCGAACGCGGCGGTCTCGCCGTACCGCATCTCGTGCAGGATCCGGCCCGGATCCTCGTCCCGGAAGTCGTCGAACCGGGTGCCCTGGAGCGCGCCGAGGATCCGCAGCGTGGTCTTCGACATCTCCGGCGCGAACGGCAGCACCTGGAGGCAGGTGAGAATGCTGTCCCGGCCGAACATGGTCATGAACCAGGGCAGGCCGGCCGCGGGCAGCGTCTGCCCGCCGAGCGACAGCGGCGAGAAGCGCAGCGCCGCGAGGTCGACGAGGCTCCGCCGGTACGTCGCGGCGAGTTCCTCGTGCTCGCTGTTCAGCTTCGGTGCCCGGCTGATCCACTCCTCCAGGTCGTGCTGGAGCGCGAGCCGCTCGGTGCCGTGCGCGCGCAGCCCCATCCGCAGGTCCCGGCCGCCGGGGCCGATCGCGAACGTCTGCACGTCGATGACCGCTTCCCACTGCTCGTTGGGTTCCAGCCGGATGCTCCAGGCGAAACCACGCTGGTCGTAGCGGGCCGGCTGGTTGGCGGAGACGAGCGTCTCGCGCCGGAAGTTGCCCCGCCGGTAGCCCAGGCGCAGCCGGTCCGACTCGGCCTCGGCGTAGTGTTCGCCCTTCTTGTTCAGGATCTCGTCCTTGACCTGGAACAGGTCGGCGAAGTCCGATCCGGCGTCCATCCGGATCTCCAGGTCGACCGGCTTCTCGTCGTGGTTGAGGATGGTCAGCGTCTCGCGGAAGCTGCCGCCGACCGCCCGCTCCCGGATGACCGACAGCTTCGCGTCGATGTAGTGCGTGGCCATGCCGGGCACCAGGAAGAACCGGGCCTCGTAGTACTGGAGGTCGTCGTAGGACAGCGCGTTGAGCCGCTCGCCGTTGATCGTGAGCACCCATTTCGACAGGTACCGCGTGTCGAGCGAGAACAATCCGGTCGGCTCGCTCGGTGTGGCCTCGATGTCGCCGGTGTCCTCGCACACCACGAACGTGTTGCCGTCCAGGATCCGGACGGAGTTGCTACCGGGCATCAGGCACCCCTCCCGCCGAACGTGTGGTGCGGTCCCCGGGAGTCCGGCGGACCGGGGAAGACCCGCTCGACCTGCAACATGAGCCGCAGGTCGCCGACGACTGTCATGTCGCCCCGCAGCAGCGCCGCGACGGCGTTCTCCTCACCGCCGACCAGCTCGGCGAACAGGCGCGGCTCGGTACCGACCACCGTGTCCGCCTCGCCGTCCTCCTGCCGGACCCGCAGGTTGCCGTGATCGATCTCCAGCAGCCAGTGCGTGGTGTGCGGGCCCTCGTGCAGGTCGAAGCGGAGCGTTCCGGATGTCTTGACCAGCAGCGGCTCGAACCCCCGCCGATCCAGGTCCTCGAAGAATCTCGTGGTCATGTCCACCATCCGGGCGACTCCTCCCGCGATCCGCGGTCTACCTGTCGAGGCTCGTGTCCCCACCCGATCCGGGGTCAACCTCGCCCGAACCGGGTGAGCGCGGCGCCACGGCACGGACGCGCGACGCCGGCCCCCGAACCGGGAGCCGGCGTCACCGCGGCAGGCAAGTCTAGTTGTTGGGCTCGTCGGCGCTGATGTCCGCGAGCACCGACTGGGGTTCCCGCTCCACCGCCAGGTCACCCATGGAGATCAGGCCGACCAGCCGGCCGTCGTCGATCACCGGGAGGCGACGGACCGCGTACGTGCGCATCAGGTCCGCGGCGGCCACGGCGTCGTCGTACTGGCTGACGGTCACCACGTCCTTGCTGGTGACCTGGTTGAGCCGGGTGGCGGTGGGGTCCATGTTCTCGGCCACGCCCCGCACCGTGATGTCCCGGTCCGTCACGATGCCGACCACGTTGTCGCCGTCGGTCACCACCACGTCGCCGATGGCACTGTCGCGCATCTCCTGCGCGGCGGCCATGAGCGTGTCGTTGCCGTCCATCGTCACCAACCGGGTCGTCATGAACTCTCCGACCGTTGTCATGGTGCTCCCCTCTCGCTGTCGGCACCGCGGTCTACCCGCCGGCGCAGGCGGGGTAACGCGTGCCTCACCGCCGGTGGCGCAGCCGTCGGCGCAGGTCGTAGGAGCCGTTGCTGGACAGCCCGTAGAAGATCGGCAGCAGCAGGAGCACCACGAGCGCCGCCGGCACGCTCAGCAGCACGCCCACCAGACCGGCGATCGCGTACGCGAGCACGCCGAGCAGGGCCCGGACGCATTCGGCCTCGAAGAACCGCAGGTCATCGGCACCCCCGCCCTGCCGGCACGGGGCGGCCGGCGACCCGGCGGGCATACCCGCTGAGCAGGCGTCCGTGCCGGGTGGCCCGGCACGGACGCCCTGGCGGGTCAGCGCTCGGCGGCGACCAGCTCGGCGAGCTGCACGGCGTTCAGCGCCGCGCCCTTGCGCAGGTTGTCGTTGGCGCAGAACAGCGCGAGCCCGTGCTCGACGGTCTCGTCGGCCCGGATCCGGCCCACGTACGTCGGGTCCTGGCCGGCCGCCTCCAGCGGCGTCGGCACGTCGCGCAGCGCCACGCCGGGCGCGCCGTCGAGCAGCTCACGGGCCCGGTCCGGGTCGATCGGCCGGGCGAACCGGGCGTTGATCTGCAGCGAGTGGCCGGTGAAGACCGGCACCCGCACGCACGTGCCGGAGACCTTCAGCCCGGGGATCTCCAGGATCTTGCGGCTCTCGTTGCGCAGCTTCTGCTCCTCGTCCGTCTCGAAGGAGCCGTCGTCGACGATCGAGCCGGCCAGCGGGAGCACGTTGAAGGCGATCGGACGGGCAAACGAGCGCGGCTCCGGGAACTCCACCGCCCGGCCGTCGAAGGCGAGCCCGGCGGCGTCCTCGGCCACCTTGCGGACCTGCTCGTCCAGTTCCGCCACACCGGCCAGGCCGGCGCCGGAGACCGCCTGGTAGGTGGCGACGACGAGGCTGACCAGTCCGGCCTCGTCGTGCAGCGGGCGCAGCACCGGCATGGCGGCCATCGTGGTGCAGTTCGGGTTGGCCACGATGCCCTTCGGGCGGTCCGCGATCGCGTGCGGGTTGACCTCGGCCACCACCAGCGGCACCTGCGGGTCCATCCGGAACGCCGAGGAGTTGTCGATCACCACGGCGCCGGCCTCGGCGACCCGGGGAGCCAGCTCCTTCGCGGTCCCCTTGCCCGCCGAGAAGAGCACGATGTCCAGGCCGCGGTAGTCCGCGGTGGCCGCGTCCTCCACGGTGACCTCGCCGTCGCGCCAGGGCAGCGTGCGCCCGGCCGACCGGGCCGAGGCGAACAGGCGCACCTGCTCCGCCGGGAACTCGCGCTCCGCCAGCACCTGCCGCATGACGCCACCGACCTGGCCGGTGGCTCCCACAATGCCGATCCTCATGCCCGCGAGGCTACCCAGCCGGGCGGTGCGGGTGGGAAACGTTTCCCACCGCGCGGATGCGGGGCGACGGGAATCACAGGCCCGCCGCCCCGCCCGGTCACGTGTGGTCGACCACCTCGCCGAGACCGCTGGCGACCAGCTCGTCCCGGATGACCGCCGCGTCCCCCTCGATCACCATCGTCAGCGACTCCGGGTGCAGATAGGTGGCGGCCGCCGCGGAGACGTCCTCGACCGTCGCCGCGAGCAGTTGCTCCCGCAGCCGCGCGTGGTAGTCGTCCGGCAGGTCGTGCACGACCAGCGTGGTCAGGGCCGCGGCGATGGCCCGCGGGCTCTGCAACTCGACCGAGAGCTGCCCGGCCCGCCAGGAACGCGCCACCTCCAGCTCGTCCTCGGTGACACCGGTGAGCTGGGTACGCGAGATCTCGCCCACCGACTCGACGAGCGCCGGGGCGGTCACCGCGGTCTGCACGCCGGAGCTGACCGCGAACCGGCCGAACCGCCGGGACGAGGCGAAGTCGCCGCGGATCCCGTACGTGTAGCCGCGTACCTCCCGGATCAGGTGGTTGAGCCGGGACGTGAACGCGCCGCCGAGCACGGTGCCGGCGAGCGTCATCGGCACGTGGTCGGGGTGGGCGCGATGCGGGGACGGGTGGCCGAGCCGCAGCGTGGACTGCACCGAGCCGGGCCGGTCGACCAGGATGACCCGGCGCTGCCCGGCCAGCGGCACGTCGATCGGGCCGCCGCGTTCCACCGGGCCGCCGCCGGCGCCGGCGAACGCCGTCGCGGCGAGCGCGTCCAGGTCGATCCGCTCCAGGTCGCCGGCGACGACGAGCGTGCCGGGGCGGATGAACCACTCCGAGTGGAAGACGGTGACGTCGTCCACCTCCAGCGCGGCCACGCTGTCCGGGTCGCCGTAGAGCGGGCGGCCCCACCGGTGCTCCGCGCCGAACAGCTCGGCCCGGAGCACCGCGTCGGCACGCGGGCCGGGGTTGGCCCAGTCCATCCGCAGCGCGGTCGCCTCGTCGTCGCGTACGCGCAGTACGTCGGCCGGGTCGAGCCGGGGCGTACGGACCGCCTCGGCCAGCAGCTCCACCGCGGCGGTCAGCCGGTCCACCGGCACCTGCACGCTCACCTGGAACGAGTCCCAGTCGAGCCCGGTCGCCAGCTCGGTGCCGAGCGCCTCGATGGCCAGCGCGTACGCGGTGGCGTCCCGCTGCGCGGTGCCCTCCTCCAGCGCCTTGGCCAGCACCGCGCCGAGGCCCTCCTTGCCGACCGGCTCCCGGCCCGCGCCGCCGTCGAGCAGCAGCAACGCGACGGCGAGGTTCTGCCCGGGCAGGTGCGCGGCGACCACCTGACCGCCGGCCACCGTCCGCCGGACCACCTGCGGGAACCGGTAGGCGCGGGCGGCGCCGGGGCCGGGACGGGTGGCGATCAGCGACATCAGTTCTCCTCGGGCAGGTAGGTCAGGATCACCCGGTCGGCGGCGCCGAGCAGCTCGGCGGCCTGCTCGGCGATCTGCTCCGCGGTCACCGCGAGCCAGGCCGGCAGCCGGTCGGCCGCGCGGGCCGGGTCGCCGAACTGGGTGGCGTAGCGGCCGAGCGTGTCCGCCCGACCGTCGACGGTGGACATCTGCCGCCACCACATGGTGCTCAGCAGCGCCTTGGCGCGGTCCAGCTCGGCGGCGGTCACCGGCACGGTGGCCAGCTCGTCGACCACCTCGGCGAGCCCGTCGCGCAGCCGCTCGGCGCTCACCCCGGGACGGGCCGTGGCGGTGGCGATCAGCGGGGCGGGCGCGTGCGCGAGGTCCACCCCGTACGCGCCGACCAGGTCCGGCTGGGCGATCCGCTCACCGTCGGCGAGCCGCTGGTAGAGGCGGCTGCCCCGGCCGCTGCCGAGCACGGTGCCCAGCACCGTGGTCACGTCGTACCCCTGGGTGCCGAACGGGTGGGTGCGGTGCGCGACGTAGACGCGGGGGGCGGGCACGTCGGCGGTGACTGTCTCCACCGCCGGGCGGCCGGTGGCCGGCACGGTGCGGCCGTCCGGCGCGGCCGGGATGTCGGCGCGCGCGGTGAGACCGCCGAAGTACTTGTCGGCGAGCGCGAACACCTCCGCCGCCTCTGTGTCGCCGACCACTGTGAGGACCGCGTTGTTCGGCGCGTAGTACGTGCTGTGGAACTCCTGGAAGGTGGCCAGGTCGGCGGCGTTCAGGTCGGCCATCGACCCGATCGTCGCGTGGTGGTACGGGTGGCCCGGCGGGTAGAGCAGCGGCAGCAGCCGCAGCCACGCGTCGCCGTACGGCACGTTCTCGTAGCGCTGACGGCGCTCGTTCTTCACCACGTCACGCTGGTTGTCCAGCGTCTCCTGGGTCAGCGCCGGCACCAGCCCGCCCATCCGGTCGGCCTCCAGCCAGAGCGCCAGTTCCAGATGCTCGGCCGGGACCGTCTCGAAGTAGTTGGTCCGGTCCGGGTTGGTGGTCGCGTTGAGCGAGCCGCCCGCGCCCTGGATCAGCTTCATGTGCTCGGTCTTCGCCACGTTCACCGAGCCCTCGAACATGAGGTGCTCGAAGAGGTGGGCGAAGCCGGTCTGTCCCGCCGGTTCGTGGCGTGAGCCCACGTCGTACCAGAGGTTGACCGCCACGGCCGGGGCGGTGCGGTCCTCGCTCACCACCACACGCAGGCCGTTGTCCAGTCGGGTCGTCTCGATCGGCCAGGGGAAACCGCTGTCGGGCATGAGACGACGCTATCCGATCTCGGAGGCGGAAAGGTGACACGCGCGCCGGAGCATCGCCGGTGCGCGCCGGGGTACCCGTGCGGGCATGGCCGCCACCGCACCCTCCGCCGCCGAGCGCGCCGCCGCCGCGTTGGCCCGGCTCCGGCACGCCCGGCTGCTGCATCCGGCCGGGCGCACGTTCGCCGGCGAGACCCGGATCTGGGGTACGCCGGGACCGCCGACCGGGGTGCCGCTGCTCGACCTGCCGGGCCGGTGGCCGGCCACGATCCGCCTGTCCAAGGGCGTGCCGACGCCGGGTGGCTGGCCGGACGTGCTGGGCGTGGCGGTACGGCTGCACCGCGATCCGGAGCCGCCGGTGGACCTGCTGTGGAGTTCCAGCGCCGCCGCGCCGGTGCTGCGGAACCTGCCGCTGCCCCGGCGGCGCTTCACCGGGACGTACACGTCGATCATGCCGTTCCGGGCCGGCGGGCGGCGGCTGTTCCTGGCCGTGCTGGCCGACCCGGAGTCACCCGACCTGGGTCGCGGCCTGGCCGAGGCCGGCGCGGCGGTGGCCGGCGACGAGCCCCGGCTGGTGCTGGCGGTCGCCTCGGCGGTGGGCCGGTGGCGGCCGTTCGGCGAGGTACGCCTCGACGACGAGCGCGGCGCCGCCGAGGACGCCGCGCTCGCGTTCGATCCGATCGGCAACGTGCCGCCGGGGTTGCGTCTGGCCGGCCCGCTGGCCCGGCTGCGGGACGACAGTTACCGGGGTTCCCGCCGGGCCCGGGGTGCCGGGCTCAGTCGGGCGGCTCGACGGGGGTGACGGTCTGCTCGGACGTGCGGTGCTCCAGCACCGTGTCGGGGGCGGCGTTCTGGTCCGCCTCGCGGATGTCGGACTCGGTGAGGATCGCGTCGGCCTGCGCCTCCGCGTCGTCGCTGCCGGCCGCCGCCTCCTCCGGCAGCAGATGCGCTCGGGACTCGATCCGTTCCTGGTCGCTCGGGTCGTGGCTCGTGGTCATGCCGATCACATACCCCGCGTTCCGCACTTCGGAACGACAGCGGGCTTTCCGCCGCGCGTCGGGTACGCTGGCCGACGTGACGCGGTCGTATCGATGGTTTAGGCAGCCGGCTGGAGGAGCCGGTGACTCGACCATGAGCTGACGTCACCACCTCTTCGAGCCGGCGGGCAGGGATCGATTTCCCTGCCCTTTCGTATGCGAGCAGCCGGCTCGATCCCCCGGACCCGGCACGGGGGCACGGTCGGCGGAAGGAATCCCCACCGTGACCACGTCCCAGGACGCCCATCGGGTCATCGACCAGCGCATCGACCGTGTGGTGCCGCTGACCACCCCGGCCCTGCTGCACCACCACCTGCCGCTCGAGACCCCGCTGGCCGAGGCCGTCGTGGCGGGCCGCCGTGCCGTCGGCCGGGTGCTGGACCGCGACGACGACCGGCTGCTCGTCGTCGTCGGCCCCTGCTCCGTGCACGACCCGGCCGCCGCCCTGGAGTACGCGGGCCGGCTGCGCGAGGCCGCCGCCCGGGTCGCCGACGATTTGCTCGTGGTGATGCGTGTCTACTTCGAGAAGCCGCGCTCGACGGTGGGCTGGAAGGGCCTGATCAACGACCCGGCGCTGGACGGCTCCGGCGACGTGAACACGGGCCTGCGTACCGCGCGGGCGCTCCTGCTCGACGTGCTGCGGCTGGGCCTGCCGGTGGGCTGCGAGTTCCTCGACCCGATCACCCCGCAGTACATCGCGGACACGGTGGCCTGGGGCGCGATCGGCGCGCGGACGGTGGAGAGCCAGGTGCACCGGCAGCTCGCCTCCGGGCTGTCCATGCCGATCGGCATGAAGAACCGCCCGGACGGCAGCATCGCCACCGCCGTGGACGCGATCCGGGCCGCCGGGGTGCCGCACGTCTTCCCCGGCATCGACGTCTCCGGCACCCCGGCGATCATGCACACCCGGGGCAACGCGGACGGGCACCTCGTGCTGCGTGGCGGGGGCGGCCGGCCGAACTACGACGCGGAGTCGGTGGCCGGGGCGCTGGAACTGCTGCGGGCCGCGGGCCTGCCGGAGCGGGTGGTGGTCGACGCCAGCCACGCCAACAGCGGCAAGGACCACCGCAACCAGCCGCTCGTCGCCGCCGACGTGGCCGCCCAGCTCGCCGCCGGCCAGCGCGGGATCGCCGGCATCATGCTGGAGAGCTTCCTGGTGCCGGGCCGGCAGGACCTGGACCCGACCCGGGAGCTGGCGTACGGCCAGTCGGTCACCGACGCCTGCATCGGCTGGGACGCCACCGCCGAGGTCCTCGACCACCTCGCCCAGGCCGTGCGGGCCCGCCGGGCCACGCTCCCGGCGCCGGCCTGAGCGGGGTTGGGGCGAGTTTGACCGGTTCGGTGCCGGGTAGGTGGTCGGCGTGACCGATGACGCGCCCGTGACCGAGCAGCCCGACACCAGGCCGCTCGACGACCTGCTCGACGACATCTACCACGGCCAGGAGCGGATCACCCAGGCGGACATCTACCGCCGGGCGGTGGCCGCCGAACTCCCCGCGGAGCTGCTCACCCGGATCGCCGCACTCCCCCAGGGCGAGTACGCGGCGGACGAGGCGGCGGATCTGCTGGGCGGCACGGTCGCCTGAGCCCCCGGAAGACCGAGAGGACGCGAGATGACCGATCGCAACCCCGACCACGAGCACCTGGCGGCGCTCGGCCAGCCCCCGGAGGGCGTCGACACGCTGCCGGAGCCGGACTTCGCCAACGAGCACGAGCGCACCGCTGTGGACCGGGACGTCGTCACCGGGGAGGACGAGGACGAGCGGGAGCCGGAGGCGTCGCGCGGCTGGGCCGGCGAGGACCACGGCACCACCCCCACCTGACCGTGGGAGACACGGAAAAGGGGGCCGGCGCGCGCCGGCCCCCTTTCGTGTCCTCGGGTCACGCCTCGTGGCGACCGCCCTCGGCCGCCTGCTGGGCGACCGCGTACCCCATCTGGAGGAAGTCGGAGGCGGCCACCGCGGTCAGCGCGGTGGCGACCAGCCGGGTCAGCCGGGGCGCCAGCACCAGACCGCCGGTGAGCCCGGTGGCCACCCACACCGCCAGGCAGAACGGGCAGCTCACCAGCTCGCCGAGCGCGTGCCGGGTCGGGCTGCCCTCGTCGCGGACCTGCTCCATCACCTCGCCGCTGCCGATCGGGTGGTCGTAGCGGGTGAACGGCGCCCGCAGCGGGCTGGTGATCGCGTCCTTGGACAGCAGCCGGCTGAGCTTGTGCGTGGCGATCGAGAGCAGCACCACGTCCGCGGGCGTGGGCCGCTCGGGCACCGGCCGGCCGGTCGCGCGGACCAGGCCGACGAGCGCGGCTGTGACACCGGCGTACGTGCCCATCGCCTTCAGGTAGCCCTCCAGCGGCCGGTGCTCGTGCGGTGCGTACGCCTGGCGCAGGCGCGCCACCTTCTGCTTCAGGCCACTCCCGGTCAACCCGGCCTCCTCGTGCTCGTCGTGCGGGCCGGGCTCAACCGGCGGTCAGGTTGTCGGCCACCTCGCGGTCGAGGTTGGCCAGGATCTCGTCGGCCAGGTCGTGGTCCGGCCCGGCCAGGTCCAGCCGCACCCGGGCGCCGCCCGCGCCGGCCGGCTCCACGTCGATCTCGGCGGACCAGTCCGCGGCACTCCACCGGGCCCGCATGTCGTCGGCGTCGACGACCTCGACCCGGCATGTGCCGGAGCTGCGCAGCCGCTCGGGCAGCCAGGCCGAGGAACGGTCCGGATCGGTGGCCGTGTTGAACACCACCTCCGGCGGCGCGGACATGCCGCGCTCGGCGTGGCTGGCCATCAGGCGTCCCGCAGCCGGCTCGGGTCGACCTCCCGGCCGGGGTGCCGGGCCAGGTACTCCGTCTCCAGTTCGGCGGTGCGCCGCAGGTGGTTGGCGAGCGCCGAGTCGGTGGCGTGCCGCAGCGTGTCCAGCCGGGTGCGGTGCAGGCTCTGCATCTCCCGGACCAGGTCGTCGTCACCCAGCTCCACCGGGTCCACCCCGAGTTGCTCGCCGTCCGCGTCGACGGTACGGGCGTGGTCGCCGTCCCACTCCGCGACCCGCTGTTCCGGGCTCGCGTCCCGGCGTACCGATTCGGTCATCGTCGCCCCCTCGTCTCGTTCGGGTTGGCACCTGTTCGGATGCCCAGCGGGCGTGTCACCAAACCCCGCCCGGACTACGACGCCGTGTCGGAGACGACCGGCGGCCCCGGTACTCTCGTTGGCATGAATCGGCTCTGGACACCGGCGTGGATCGTCCGCCACGTGGCCATGGTCGTGCTCGTGGCGGGTTGCCTCGGCATGGGTTGGTGGCAGGTCACCCGCGCCGCCGGGGGGAACGCGATCAGCTTCGGTTACGCGATCGAGTGGCCGGTCTTCGCCGGTTTCGTGATCTTCGTCTGGTGGCGTGAGGTCCGCCAGACGCTGCGCGCCGCCGACCCGGCGTCGGCGCCGGCGGAGGACACCGCGCCGTCGGCCGGTCCCGCGCCGTCGGTGACCGCCGGCACCCCGGCGGTACGCCGGCCGGTGCGCGTCGTGCGGGCGCCGTCCGCCCCGGCCGACGGGGCGGACGACGCCGAGCTGGCCGCGTACAACAGCTACCTATCCTGGTTGAACGCCAATCCGGGCGCCCGGCCCGGCGACTATCCCGGCTGAGGCCGGTGCGGAAGGACGGACGACGGTGGGCGGAGCCTTTACCCGGTACCGCGTGATCGCCTGGATCGTGGGCGTGGCGCTCGTGGTGCTGGTCCTGATCGGCATGCCGCTGAAGTACGGCTTCGACAACCCGAGCGTGGTGGCCGTGGTCGGCGTGGCGCACGGCTGGCTGTACATGCTCTATCTGGCGCTCACGTTCGATCTGTCGCGCCGGGCGAACTGGCCGCTGAAGCGGATGCTGCTGGTGATGCTCGCCGGCACCGTGCCGTTCGTCTCGTTCTACGCCGAGCGGCGGGTGAGCCACTGGGTGGCCGCCGAGGCCCGGCCGCGGACGCCGGAGCCGGTCGCGGGCTGACCGCGTCTCACCGGGCCGGCCGCCACGGCTCGGCCGCCGGCGGGTCGGCCCAGCCGCCCAGCCGCGCCGCCTCCCGGGCCCGCCCCAGCGCGCGGGCGACCTGGCCGAACTGCCGCTCGTCGTCGCTGCTGAACAGCAGCACCTCGGTGCCGCGCACCCGTCCCCACAGCTCGTGCGAAGGGGGCCGCACGCGGTCGCCGATCAGCACGAGCAGCAGCGGCACCAGCCCGACGGCGCCGAGCATGAGGTACGCCCCGGCGGTGAGCCGGTGCAGGCCGCCGGTGAAGCCGAGCAGCAGGCCGACCGCGGCGATCATCGCGGCGGACACGGCGACCGCCCGGATCGCGAGCCGGTCGTGCGGCCCGCGGTCGGTCCGGAGCTGGGTGATCTCGGCCACCGGCCAGCTGTTGCGGCCGACGGTGAAACGCTCGGCGGTGACGACGATGCCGGGCCGGGCGTAGAGCAGCCTGGGTGCGGCCGGTCGCGGCGAGCGGGGCGGCTGGGCGGCGGAGCGGTCGGTCTGCACGGCGGCCTCCCGGGAGCAGGGATCCCGTGGTGGGATTTCCCGTCCGGGCTTCATTGTGTTGGCCTCGCGCCACCTGACCTCGGGGTTTCGGCGGTCGCGGGGGTCATCGGCCCGGCCCTGCCCGCCGGAAACAGAGAACGATTTCCGTCTTTGTCATGACTTTGCCTGGCGTTGCCTGGCGACATCCGCCCAGAACGACGAATCGGGCGAGTCGCCTCATCCACCCACCGGTTCCCCCTCATCACTTTCCGCCACTTTGCCAACTTTCGCCCCTGCTTGAACTCCCGACTACTGCGATCACGGGTTAGGTTGTCCAGGTCGGCCCGGTCGACAGCCGTCCACCCGGACGGCCCCGGGCCGGTGTCGCCGGGTCGCGAACGTGCCCGGCGACCGGTGGGAGAGGAGCTTTCCGCTCTTGTCGTCCTTACGGATGCTGCTCCGCTCGCTGGCGGTGGCCGGCCTCTCGGCCGCGTTGCTCGCCCCGGCGCAGGTGGCCCGGGCCGAGCCGACCCCCGCCGAGCTGACGAAGCAGATCGAGAAGTCCTCGACTGAGCTGGAGCGAATCGTCGAGTCCTACAACAAGCTCAACGAGGACATCAAGACCAACAAGGCCACCGCGGCCAAGTTGGAGGCCCGGATCGGGCCGCTGCAGGAACAGGCCGAACGCAGCCGCGCCGACGTGGGCGTGCTGGCCGCGACGGCGTACAAGACCGGCGGCATGCGCACCGCGGCGGCCCTGCTGGACCCGGGCGGCCAGGCCACCCTGCCGGAGCGGCTGGGCACGCTCGACCAGCTCACCCGCCAGCGGCAGCGCACCATCAACAGCTTCACCGCCGACCAGAAGCGGCTGATCGACCAGAAGACCGCGCTGGACGTCACGCTCGCCCGAGAGGCGGCGCAGGCCAAGCAGCTCAAGTCCGCGAAGACGCGGATCGAGGCGGACCTGTCCGACCTCTACGAGATGCGGCGCAAGGCGTACGGGCGGGCCACGGAGGCACCCGGCAACCCCAGCTCGGCGGGCAAGCCGCCGGCCGTCTCCGGCGACGCCGGCACGGCGGTGCGGTACGCCTACGGCGCGGTCGGCAAGCCCTACGGCTACGCCCAGGACGGCCCCGGCAGCTACGACTGCTCCGGCCTGACGCTCGCCGCCTGGCGGGCGGCCGGGAAGTCGCTGCCGCACAGCGCGGCGCAGCAGTGGGGGGCCACCACGCGGATCAGCCGCAGCCAGCTGCAACCGGGTGACCTGGTGTTCTACTCCGGGCTCGGGCACGTGGCGCTCTACGTCGGCAACGGCCAGATCATCGACGCGCCCAGCGCCGGACGCAACGTCAGCAAGCGCGGCATGAACATCATGACGATCGCCGGCTACGGCCGGGTCTGAGCACCGCGAAGACGGCGAACGGCCGGCGTCCCCCTGTCGGACGCCGGCCGTTCGCCGTTCATTGTTACCAGGTCAGGCCGCCTGGAGCCCCTCCGCGCGAGCCAGCTCACGCAGCCGGCCGAGAGCCTGGATCTCCAGCTGGCGGATGCGCTCGCGGGACAGCGAGAACCGCGACGCGACCTCGGTCAGCGAGTGCTCCCGCCCGTCCTCCAGGCCGTACCGCGCCCGCATGATGCCGGCGGAACGGTCGTCGAGGTGGTTGAGCAGGCCCTCGATCCGCTGCCGCTCCAGGCCGGTCAGCACGATCTCCTCGGGCGACGGCGCGTCGCTGTCGGCGACCAGGTCACCGAGGTTGGTGTCACCGTCGTCACCCACCGGGGTGTCCAGCGAGACGGTGTCCTGCGACCAGCGGACCAGCTCGTTGACCCGCTCGACGGTCACGCCGAGCGCGGTCGCGATCTGCTCCGGCTCCGGGTCGCTGCCCAGCTCACGGGTGAGCTGCCGGGCCACGTTGCGCATCCGGTTGACGTCCTCGACCAGGTGCACGGGCAGCCGTACGGTCCGCTCCTGCTGGGCGATCGCCCGGCTGATGGCCTGACGGATCCACCAGGTCGCGTAGGTGGAGAACTTGAAGCCCCGCTCGTAGTCGAACTTCTCGACCGCCCGGACCAGGCCGGTGTTGCCCTCCTGGATCAGGTCCAGCATGGGCATCCCGGAGCGCACGTAGCGCCGGGCGATCGACACGACCAGTCGCAGGTTCGCGCGGATGAACAGGTCCTTCGCGCGCTCACCCTCGGCGACCAGCCGCTCCAGGTCCTCCCGGTCGACGCCGTCGGGGATCCGATCCTCGTCGAGCAGGTGCTCGGCGTAGAGGCCCGCCTCGATCGCCTTGGAGAGGTCGACCTCCCGGGCGGCGTCGAGCAGCGGCGTCCGGGAGATCTCGTGCAGGTAGACGCCGACCAGGTCCCGCTCCTCGGCGACCTCGTCGGTACGCATGCCGATGTTCTTGTCCACGATTGCCACGGTCCCCTCGCTCGCGCCGGTTGCCCGGTTCCTTGCCATCCCCACGTTCATCAGCCCTCCCCGTAACCTCCGCTGTGCCCGTAGGTGCTGACACCTACACAACAGATGTGACGCGTCGGGGATTCCATGTCGTGAGTCGAAACTGTCACGAATGCCTGAGTAGTAGCTGAGAGCCCGGTCCATGTTTCCTGTTACCGGCCCGGTTCGGGCGGCTCGCGGGCGCCGTTTTCGGCGCACACCGGAGCTGCGAAATCGCCGTTCGCCCATGGAATGGCACCATTGCCTGTTCCATGAACACAGCGAGCCGCGTCACCGAGTCGTTGCGATCCTGGTCACTGCGAGATACGCGCCTGCGGACCGGTCGGTTCAGCCGTGCTCAAGGATTACCCTCCGCCTCGTTGAACAATCCGTGCGGGAGGAGTCGTCCCCTCCCTGCACGTGATACGCGTCGCACCCGCCTGGCGGATGCGCCGGGCGGGTGGATCGGCGGTACGGGGCCGGCCCGCGGGCGGGCCGGACGGTCAGGAGGCGAGCAGTTCGAGCGCGCCGCGTACCTGGTGGGCGGAGCGGGCCAGCGCGGCCCGGGCGGCCGGCACCTCGGCGCCGGAGACGAGCGCGACGAGCGCGGTCTTGAGGTCGCCGTCGGCCTCCCGCAGGGCGACCCGGCACACCTCCTCGGCGCAGCCGGTGGCCTCCATGAGAATCGAGATCATGCGGCCGCGCAGTTTGGCGTTGGTCGCCACCATGTCGATCATGAGGTTCGAGTAGACCCGGCCCAGACGCACCATCACGGCCGTGGAGAACGTGTTGAGCACCAGCTTCTGCGCCGTGCCGGCCTTCATCCGGGTCGACCCGGTGACCACCTCCGGCCCGGTGTCCACCCCGATGAAGACGTCCACCGACGCGGCGGCCTCGGCCTCCGGATTCGCGCAGAGCAGCACCGTACCGGCCCCCTGCGCCCGGGACGCGGCGAGCGCCCCGAGGACGTACGGGGTGCGCCCGCTGGCCGCCAGGCCCACCACGAGGTCGCCGTGGCGTACGCACTCGGCGGCGTCGGCGGCGCCACCGCGCTCGTCGTCCTCGGCGTCCTCGACGGCCCGCCACATCGCGTCCGGGCCGCCGGCGAGGTGCGAGCAGAACCAGTGCCGCGGCGAGTTGAACGTCGGCGCCAGTTCGGCCGCGTCCAGCACGCCGAGGCGACCGGAGGTGCCGGCCCCGAAGTAGTGCACCCGGTGCCCGTCGCGCAGCGCGGCCACGGCCAGGTCGACCGTCTCGGCGATCTCGTCCAGCACCGCGGCGACCGCGGCCGGCACCCGCCGGTCCGCCTCGTTGATCACGGTGAGCACGTCCCGGGTGGACATCAGGTCGAGGTCGACGCTGTGCGGGTTGCGCCGCTCGGTCGGCGCGCCGACGCGCACCACCGGTCGCACCGCCGCCACGCCGTCCCGCTCCACCCGACCCGCCGTCATCCCCGCCTCCGCCCGGGGCCGACCCGGTGCGACTGGACCGCCTCGGCGGTGGCCTCCAGGGCCTTCTTCGTCCGGGCCCGGCTGCGGGCGGCCACACCGACGAAGAGGCAGTCGACCACTGTGAGCTGGGCCAGCCGGCTGGCGGTCGCGCCGGAGCGGTATGTCGTCTCCCGGGCGGCAGTGGTGAGCACGTGGTCCGCGACCTCGGTGATCGGCGAGCGCGGGAAGTTGGTCAGCGCCACTGTCGTGGCACCGCGCGCCCGGGCCTGCTCCAGCACCTCGATGACGTCGGACGTGGTGCCGGTGTGCGAGATGCCGACCGCCACGTCGCCGCGGCCCAGCAGGGCGGCGGAGGTGAGCGCGGTGTGCACGTCCGGAAAGTAGAACGCGATGCGGCCGATGCGGTGCAGCTTCTGCTGGAAATCGGAGGCGACGAAGCCGCTGGCGCCCGCGCCGTAGACGTCGATCCGGCCGGCCGCGCCGATCGCCTCGACCACTCGCTCGCAGACCGCCGGGTCGAGCTGCTCGGCGGTCTCCTCCACGGCCCGGGCGTCGTTGAACGCGATCGTGGCGATGATCTGGGCGAGGTCGGCACCCGGCGGGATGTCGCCGCCGACCACCCGCGCGTCCGGCGGCTCGATCCGGCGGGCGGCCTCGGCGGCGAGCCGGATCCGCAGCTGGGGGTAGCCGTCCATGCCGACCGAGCGGCAGAAGCGGATCACTGTCGCCTCGGACGTCTCGGCGGCGGTGGCGAGGTCGGTGATCGTACGCCGGGCCGCGTCCGCCGGATCGGCGACGACCAGCCGGGCCACCCGCTGTTCGGCCGGGGACAGCGAGGGCAGCAGGCCGCTGATGTGGACGATCAGTCCACCGGGCTCGTGACTCGCAGAAATCTTCGAACTCTTCGCCACGGATGAAACTTACTTTCACACGGCGTGAGCGTCAACCATGACACCGCGTATCGGGAAATTTACCGTCTTCCGTGCCCGCCGCCGGGCCAAGGATCCCATTGTCGCAGCCCCGCCGCCTCATCCGCTCCGGTCGAGTCACTCCTGCCGCCCGACGTGCCGGTCCGCCGTCGCGCGGCAGGGCCTGCCTGGTCGGCCTCGACCGGACGGGCCGGACGGCCCACCGGTCCGTCGGCAGGGCGGTTGGCTAGCGTGTGTCCATGACGGAACGCACGGTGCTGGTGACCGGAGGCACGGGTGGGCTCGGCGGCGCGGTCACCGCCGCCTTCCTCGACGCGGGCTGGCGGGTGGTCGTACCCCAGCGGGAGCCCGGGACGGACGACGGCCCGGTCCGGGTCGTGGCCGACCTGCTGACGCCCGAGGGGGCCGCGCGGGCGGTCGAGGCCGCGACCGCCGAACCGGCCGCACCGCTGCGCGCGGTGGTCAACCTCGTCGGCGGGTACGCCGCCGGCGCCCTGGTGCACGAGACCCCGGTCGAGGACTTCGAGCGGATGCTGCGGCTCAACCTGCGCCCGACGTACCTGGTCACCCACGCGGCGCTGCCGCACCTCATGGCGTCCGGCGACGGCGCGGTGGTCTGTGTCTCGGCCCGGGCGGCGGTCACGCCGTTCCCCGGCGCCTCCGGCTACGCCACCGCGAAGGCCGCGGTGCGGGCGTTCGCCGAGACGGTCGCGGTCGAGTACCGGCAGCGCGGCGTGCGGTGCAACACCGTGCTGCCGAGCGTCATCGACACCCCGGCCAACCGCGCCGCCCAGCCCGACGCCGACCACGGGCGCTGGGTGCCGCCGGCCGAGATCGCCGAGGTGATCCGCTTCCTGGCCTCCCCCGAGTCCGCGCCCACCAGCGGCGCGAGCATCCCGGTCTACGGGCGGGCCTGAACCGGCACCGGCCCGTCCCGCCCGGCGCCACCGACCGGGCGGCGCGGGCCGGCCGGAGCCGGGCCGGCCGGAGCCGGGCCGGGACCGGCTGACGGGTCGTCGGGCAGCCACTCGCTCAGGTGCGCCCGGATCCGGCGGGCCACCTCCTCCGGCGGGCCGGTGCCGTCCACCACCACGAAGCTGCCGTACTCCGGCAGGTCCCGGTACGCGGCGGCCGCGGCGGTCAGCCACTCCATGGTCTCGTGGTCGGTGCCGCGCCGCTCGATCCGCCGGTACGCCTCGGCGGGGTCGACGGTGAGCAGGAACGTCACCCGGGGCGCCGGGAAGATCCGGTACCCGGCCCGGGCCAGCCGCTCCCACCGCTGCCCGCCGTGTGCCCGGATGCTGGCGTACTGGCAGGCGGACCACCTGTCCATCACCGCGGTACGCCCGGTCACCAGACAGCTGAGCAGCGCGAGCGCGATGGCCAACCATCGCAGCACCGACTCGACCACGAGCAGGCCGTCGCGCCCGACGAGCCGCTGCGCGTCCGGACGGCCGACCCGCTGGGCGATACGGCCGAGCCAGCGTCGGCCACCGGCGTTGCGGTGGTACGTGGCGGGACGGCCGGCCGCGGTGAGCGCCTGGGCGAGCCGGTGGGCCTGGGTGGTCTTACCTGAGCCGTCGATGCCGATCAGGGCGACGGTGCGCAGTCGGGCCCTGCCCCGCCGCGTCCGCAGTGAGCTGGCCACCCTCCCGAGGTTATCCGACCGATGCTCACACCGGCCCGTATGTCGCTTTCCTGCCCTGGCGGGCCGATCGCGCCGCAACAGGTGTGACCGGAGCGTCCGCCGGGTACGCATCGTGGTCCCACCGCCCAATGACGACGAGGGAGCCGCAGATGGCCGAGCGCGGGGACGAGACCCTGGTGCACACGCTGAAGAAGGTCGCCGCCGTGCTCAAACAGTCCGAGATCCCGTTCGCGCTCGGTGGCAGCTTCGCGGTGTACGCGCACGGCGGTCACTCCAGCGACCACGACGTGGACTTCCTGCTTCGCGAGGTGGACGTCGACCGGGCGCTGGAGGCGCTGGTCGAGGCCGGCTTCACCGCCGAGCGCCCGCCGGAGGACTGGCTGGTCAAGGTCTACGACGAGGACCGGATGGTGGACCTGATCCACCGGCCGGTGGAGACGCCGGTGACCGAGGAGACGTTCGCCGACACGATCGTGCGCCCGGTCGACGCGATCCACATGCCGGTGCTCTCGGCCAGCCAGCTCATGGTGCACAAGCTGCTCAGCTTCTCCCAGCACTACTGCGACTTCGCCCGCGCCCTGCCGCTGGCCCGCTCACTGCGGGAACAGATCGACTGGGAACGGGTACGGAAGGAGACGCAGCACTCGCCGTACGCGGAGGCGTTCCTGGTGCTGCTCGACCGGCTGGACGTGCTGCCCGGCGGCGCGCCTGGCGGAAGGGAGACCCTGTGACCGGACTGTCCGGCGACATTCCCCCCGACGAGTACGTCGAGGCGGAGATCCAGAGCATGCTGGCCGAGGACCCGACCGTGGCCGAGCAGGGCATCACGGTGGTGCGGCGGGAGAACGGGCTGGTGCTCTACGGCGAGGTGGAGAGCCCGCACCGGCGGGAGGAGATCCTGCGGCGGGTGGCCGAGCGCTTCCCGGACACCCACGTGACGAGCGACATCGGGGTGATCCGCACGCAGGCGCCCACCCAGGTCGAGGAGTTGCCGTGAGGGAGGTTCGATGGTGATCCGGATCGCCGCCGTGGGCGACGTGCATCTGGACGAGGACGTGGTGGGCCGGTTCCGCCCCGCGCTGGAGGAGTTGCCCGGCTGCGCCGACGTGCTCCTGCTCGCCGGTGACCTGACCCGGCACGGCACCGAGGCCGAGGCGCGGTGCGTGGCCCGGGAGTTCGGCGACCTCGGCGTACCGGTGATCACCGTGCTCGGCAACCACGACCACCAGTGCGACGAGGTGCCGCAGGTGGTGAAGGTGCTGGAGGACGCCGGGATCACGGTGCTGGAGGGCACCGGCGTCGTGGTGGACACCCCCGGCGGACGGCTCGGGGTCGCAGGCGTGAAGGGGTTCGGCGGCGGGTTCGCCGGGCGGTGCGCCAGCGACTTCGGCGAGCCGGAGATGAAGGCGTTCGTGCGGACCACCAGGGAGAGCGCCGACGCGCTGACCGACGCGCTGCTCTCGCTGGACTGCGACGCGCTCGTCGCGCTCACCCACTACTCCCCCGTACCGGACACGCTCGCCGGCGAGCCGCTGGAGATCTACCCGTTCCTCGGCTGCTACCAGCTCGGTCAGGCGATCGACTCCGCACCTACCGCGCTGGCGCTGCACGGGCACGCCCACCACGGCACCGAGCGCGGCACCACACCGGGCGGGGTCCGGGTCCGCAACGTGGCCCACCCGGTGATCAAACAGGCGTACAGCGTCTTCCACCTGGGCGGTGATCAGCTCGACTGAGCGGGAGGTTTCCGGTATCGGGCGCACGGGTATCCAGCCGACATGGAGCTGATTCTCTGGATTCTCGCAGTCGTACTGGTGGTCGCCGGAATTCTCGCCCTGTTCCGCCGGCAGATCCTCTGGGGCATCGTCCTCATCGTCGTCGGCCTGCTGGTCGGCCCGGGTGGCGTCAGCATCTTCAACACGTAACAGCGGTTCTCGTACCCGCCGGGGTCGCCGGGCCCGGGTGTTCCGTCCTGCCGGACCGGAACGTCCGGGCCGGGTGACTCCGGCTTTTCCGCGTCCGGGTCCGGCGGCGCCCGGGCGTTTGCCGGGCCGGTCGAGCGGAAACATCTCGGCCATGGAGATGCCGCAGAGTGTCACCCGGCGCACCGCCGGAGCCCGCCAGTGGTTGGCGTTGCTCGGCTTCGGCGCCGCCACCTTCGCCGCCGCCGCGATCGGCGGGCTGGGTGTCCAGGGCACCTCCGCCGAGTACCAGGGCCTGGAGCAGCCCGCCTGGGCGCCGCCGTCGTGGCTGTTCGGCCCGGTCTGGACCGTGCTCTACGTGCTCATCGCGATCGCCGGCTGGCTGGTCTGGCGGCGGGTCGGTTTCGGCCCCGCGCTCTGGGCCTGGGTCGTGCAGCTCGTGCTGAACGCGATCTGGACCCCGCTGTTCTTCGGCGCCGGGGCGTACGGGCTGGCGTTCGCCGAGATCGTGCTGATGTGGCTGGCGATCGGGGTGACGGTGGCCCTGTTCCGGCGCGTCTCCCGACCGGCCACGCTGCTGATGCTGCCGTACTGGGCCTGGGTGACGTTCGCGTCCGCGCTGAACTTCGCGGTGTGGCGGCTGAACTCCTGACCGGTACGGGCGCGGGAGCCGCTCGCCCCCGCGCCCGCCCGGTTCAGCAGCGGGGTACGCCCGGGATGTAGCCGTCGTACCCGGTGTAGACGTACGCGTCGGAGATGAACCGGCCGGAGCCGATCCGGTCCCAGATCGAGCTGGTGCCGTAGGTGCCGGTGACGCTGGTGCCGCTGGTCTGGCACTGGATGGTCACCTTCGCCCCGTCGGCCACCGTGCCGACCGAGCTGTAGCCGGTGCCGGGGCCGGAGCGGACCGTCAGCGGGGAGCCGGCCGTGTTGACGGTGCCCTCGCCGGTGTTCGTCCCGCCGCAGCCGTTGTCACTGGTGTAGGTCTTGGTGCCCCAGTAGAGCGCCTGGACGCCGTTGAACTTGATCTTCACAGAGCTGCCGTTGAGACGCTGCTCGTAGTGCAGGTGCGGGCCGGTGGAGCCGCCGGTCGTGCCGACGTACCCGATCACCCGGCCGTAGCCGACGGTCTGCCCGACGGAGACGTTGAAGGCGTTCAGGTGGGCGTAGTAGGTGGTGTGACCGCCGCCGTGGTTGATCCGGACGTACTTGCCGTAGCTGGTGTCGCCGAGGTTGGTCACCACGTCGACAGTGCCGGGTGCGCTGGCGACCACCGGGTCGCCCAGGTCGTCGGTGCGGTTGAAGTCGATCGCGTTGGCCGGGCTGTGGTTGGTCCGGGTCTGACCGGACCAGGACTGGTTGCACGGGAACGGGACCTTGAACGTCGGGGCGGCCATCGCCGGCGCGGCCGGTACGAGGGTCGCCGCCAGGACCGCGGCGCTCGCCCCGAGGGCGAGCCATCGCTTACGCATCCACTGCCTCCAATGTTGAAAGTCTTCAATGTGATGCGGACATCCTGACAGAAAGTTCCGTTCCCGGGAAGATTCGTGGGAGCGCACCCATCACCGGTGGTCAGGGTTTCGGGATTGTTACCGGGCCGTGTCCGGCCAGGGGTGGACCCGGCACGATGCAAGCGCTTACATGTGAGGACGACCATCGGACCGGCGCGGGTTCGATCCCCCCACGCGCCGGCAAGGAAGGAGATCGGCATGGCGTTTGCCAGATCGCGCCAGGCGCTCGCGGTCGCCGGCGTCCTGGGGCTGGCGCTCGGCGTCGCCGCCTGCGGCACCGGCAACGACAAGAAGAGCAGCAACGCGGGCTCGGCCGAGTGCGGCGCATATGAGAAGTACGACGGTCACGACGGCAAGAAGGTGACCATCTACTCCTCGATCCGTGACATCGAGGACGAGCGCCTCCAGCAGTCCTGGAAGGAGTTCGAGGACTGCACCGGCATCGAGATCGACCACGAGGGCTCCGGCGAGTTCGAGGCGCAGCTGCCGGTGCGGGTGGACGGCGGCAACGCCCCCGACCTCGCCTTCATCCCGCAGCCGGGTCTGCTGAAGCGGTTCGTCGACTCGGGCAAGCTCAAGCCGGTCGGCGCCGACACCAAGGCGATGGCCGAGCAGAACTACTCCGCCGACTGGCTGAAGTACAGCACCGTCAACGGCCAGCTCTACGGCGCCCCGCTCGGCTCGAACGTGAAGTCCTTCGTGTGGTACTCGCCGAAGACCTTCAAGGAGAAGGGCTGGACGGTCCCCACCACGTGGGACGACATGATCAAGCTCTCCGACCAGATCGCGGCCAGCGGCACCAAGCCGTGGTGCGCCGGCATCGAGTCCGGTGACGCCACCGGCTGGCCGGCCACCGACTGGATCGAGGACGTGCTGCTGCGTACCGGCGGCCCGGACGTCTACGACAAGTGGACCACCCACGAGATCCCGTTCAACGACCCGCAGGTGGCTGACGCCCTCAACCGGGCCGGCAGCATCCTGAAGAACGAGAAGTACGTCAACGGCGGCTTCGGCGGCGTGAAGAGCATCGCCACCACCTCCTTCCAGGAGGGCGGCACGCCCATCACCGCCGGCAAGTGCGCGCTGCACCGCCAGGCGTCCTTCTACGCCAACCAGTGGCCCGAGGGCACCAAGGTGGCCGAGGACGGCGACGTCTTCGCGTTCTACTTCCCGGCCATCGACCCGTCGAAGGGCAAGCCGGTGCTGGGCGGCGGCGAGTTCGTCGCGGCCTTCGCCGACCGTCCCGAGGTCCAGGCGGTGCAGACCTACCTGGCCTCCGGCGAGTACGCCAACAGCCGCGCCAAGATCGGTGACTGGGTCTCCGCGAACAAGAAGCTGGACCTGAACAACGTCCCGAACCCGGTGGACAAGCTCTCCGTGGGCATCCTCCAGGACGAGAAGACGGTCTTCCGCTTCGACGGTTCGGACCTGATGCCGGCCGCGGTCGGCGCCGGCACCTTCTGGAAGGGCATGGTGGCCTGGATCAACGGCAAGGACACCACCGCCGTCCTGAACGACATCGAGGGCAGCTGGAAGTGATCTAGCAGGTGGCCCGGTCCGCGGACGCGGACCGGGCCACCTCTGCTAGCCGAACCCTTGAGGGAGGGTCGATGGAGTTCGACTTCGCGGCGGAGCAGCCGAAGTTCCTCATGCTCATGTACGGGCTGATCGCCTTCGTCGCGGTGGTGGGCGGGCTGCTCCTGCTTCTCGACGTGGTGCCGTCGTTCTTCGCCCGGCGCCGGGAGGCGCAGCTGGTCGCGGCCTCCGCGAGCGGCGCGCCGCTGCCCCGCCGGCGCAAGCAGCGCGAGGGCACGTTCGCGTTCTTCTTCCTGTTGCCGACGCTGCTGCTGCTCGCCGTCGGGCTGGTGGTCCCCGCCATCCGCACCACGCTGCTCTCCTTCATGGACTCCGGCAGCAACAACTGGGTGGGCCTGGACAACTACCGCTGGATGTTCGCCGAGGACTCGATCGTCCGGGTCCTGATCAACACGCTGATCTGGGTGCTCCTGGTGCCGCTGGTGGCCACCGGGTTCGGCCTGATCTACGCGGTCCTGGTGGACAAGGCCCGGTTCGAGGCCGTGGCCAAGTCCCTGATCTTCCTGCCGATGGCGATCTCGTTCGTCGGCGCCTCCATCATCTGGAAGTTCGTCTACGCCTACCGGGGCGAGGGCGACCAGATCGGCCTGCTCAACCAGATCGTGGTGAGCCTGGGCGGCGAGCCGAAGCAGTGGCTGCTGGACTCGCCGCTGAACACGTTCCTGCTCATCGTGATCATGGTGTGGATCCAGGCCGGTTTCGCGATGGTGGTGCTCTCCGCCGCGATCAAGGCCATCCCGGCCGACATCGTCGAGGCGGCCCGGCTGGACGGCACCACCCCGTGGCAGATGTTCTGGCGGATCACCATGCCGAGCATCCGGCCGGCGCTGATCGTCGTGGTGGTGACGCTGTCCATCGCGACGCTCAAGGTCTTCGACATCGTCCGGACCGCCACGAACGGCAACTACGACACGAACGTGATCGCGACCGAGATGTACAACCAGGCGTTCCGCTACCAGGAGAACGGTCAGGGCTCGGCGCTGGCGGTGTTCCTGTTCGTCCTGGTGATCCCGATCGTGATCTACCAGATCCGCAACCTGCGCAAGCAGCGGGAGGGCTGAGATGACCACCGCCACGCCCACCGTCGGAGTCGGCGCCCAGGCCACCGAGCCGACCACCCGGGGCGCCCGGGTGCGCAAGCGCCTGAACAGCCGTACCGCCACGCTCGTGTCGATCGTGATCGCGGTGCTCTGGACGATCCCGACCTTCGGCCTGTTCATCTCCTCGATCCGGCCGGAGAACGAGATCAAGACCACCGGGTGGTGGACGTTCTTCAGCAACCCGCAGATCACGCTGGAGAACTACCAGGAGGTGCTGTTCAGCCGCGGCTCGTCCGGGCAGCTGGCCAGCTACTTCATCAACTCGCTGGCGATCACCATCCCCTCGGTGCTCTTCCCGCTGGCCTTCGCGTCGCTCGCCGCGTACGCGCTGGCGTGGATGAACTTCAAGGGGCGGGACTGGGTCTACATCGGGATCTTCGCGCTGCAGATCGTGCCGTTGCAGATGGCCCTTGTGCCGCTGCTGCGGTTCTTCTCCACCGGCGTCACCATCGCCGGGGTGCAGATCCTCCCCGCGTGGGACCTGGTCGACGAGCAGAAGTTCGCCCAGGTGTGGTTCGCGCACACCTGCTTCGCGCTTCCGTTCGCCGTGTTCCTGCTGCACAACTTCATCTCGCAGCTCCCCGGCGACCTGATGGAGGCGGCCCGGGTCGACGGGGCCACCCACCCGAAGATCTTCCGCACCATCGTGCTGCCGCTGATCACGCCCGCGCTGGCGGCGTTCGGCATCTTCCAGTTCCTCTGGGTCTGGAACGACCTGCTGGTCGCGCTGATCTTCGCCGGCGGCGGCGACGAGACCGCCCCGATGACAGTCCGGCTCGCGGAGCTGGCCGGCACCCGCGGCAACGAGTGGCAGCGGCTGACGGCCGGCGCGTTCGTGTCGATCGTCGTACCGCTGATCGTGTTCCTGTCCCTCCAGCGCTTCTTCGTGCGAGGTCTGCTCGCCAGCAGCGTCAAGGGTTGATCCGGCGCCCCGCCGCCGGCACGGCCGGCGGCGGGGTCCGGGTCACAGCGGGGAGCTCACGATGACCAGGATTGACGACGTCGCCCGTCTGGCCGGGGTCTCCACGGCCACCGTCTCCCGGGCGCTGCGGGGCCTGCCGACGGTCTCGGCCGCGACCCGCCGCCGGGTGCTCGCCGCCGCCGAACAGCTCCAGTACGCGGTGTCGCCCAGCGCGAGCCGCCTGGCCGGCGGCCGGACCGGCACCGTGGCGGTGGTGGTGCCCCGGATCACCAGATGGTTCTTCGGCACCGTGGTGGAGGCGGTCGAGGAATTCCTCCAGGACAGCGGCTACGACCTGCTGCTCTACAACCTCGGCGGCCGGGAGCAGACCCGGCAGCGGGTGCTGCGCACGGCGAGCCTGCACAAGCGGGTGGACGCGATCATCCTGGTCGCGACCCCGCTGCGCGCGGCCGACGTGCACGCGCTGACGAAGCTGGACCTGCCGGGCGTGACGATCAGCTCCGGCAGCGAGGTGCCCGGGTGGCCCTGCGTCCGGATCGACGACGTGGCCGCTGCCCGGACCGCCACCCGCCACCTGCTCGACCTCGGCCACACCCGGATCGCGCACATCTCCGGCGACCCGGACGACGAACTGGCCTTCACCACCCACCTGGACCGGCGGCGCGGCTACCAGGAGGCGTTGCGGGCCGCCGGGCTGCGGCCCGACCCGAGCCTCGACGTCGAGTCGCGCTTCACCATCGACGGGGGCACCCGGGCCACCACCGAGCTGCTGGCCCGGGGCGAGCCGCCGACGGCCATCTTCGCCGCCTGCGACGAGATGGCGATGGGCGCGATCACCGCGCTGCGCGACGCCGGGCTGCGGGTGCCGGAGGACGTCAGCGTGATGGGCATCGACGACCACGACCTGGCCGGCGTGCTCGGGCTCTCGACGATCGCCCAGCCGGCCGCCGAGCAGGGGCTGCTCGCCGCCCGCATCCTGCTCGACCCGCTCGGCGTACGGGCCGCCGAGCCGTACCCCGGCCTGGTGCCCGCGCCGCGCGGCCCCGACACCGACGACGGGACACCGCCCCCGGTGATCCTGCCCACTCGCCTGGTGGTGCGCGAATCGACAGCGCCGCCCCGGGCACACTGAAGAACTCGCTCGTCCCGCACCACCCAGACAGGAGTAAGGCGCTGAACACCGACGCGACGCAGCAGGCCCCGGGCACCGGCTGGTGGACCGAGGCGGTCATCTACCAGGTCTACCCGCGCTCGTTCGCCGACTCCGACGGCGACGGGATCGGCGACCTGCCGGGCATCACGTCCCGGCTCGACCACCTCGCCGAGCTGGGAGTCGACGCGCTCTGGCTGTCCCCGTTCTACCCGTCCCCGCAGGCCGACGCCGGGTACGACGTGTCCGACTACCGCGACGTCGACCCGCTGTTCGGCACGCTCGCCGACGCCGACAAGCTGATCGCCGAGGCGAAGGCCCGCGGGCTGCGGGTGATCGTCGACCTGGTGCCCAACCACACCTCCTCCGCGCACCGCTGGTTCACCGCGGCAGTCGCCGCCGCGCCGGGCAGCCCGGAACGGCAGCGCTACGTCATCCGCGACGGCAGGGGCCCGGACGGCGCCGAGGCGCCGAACGACTGGGTGAGCGTGTTCGGCGGCCCCGCCTGGACCCGGCTGCCCGACGGGCAGTGGTACCTGCACCTGTTCGACTCCGGCCAGCCCGACCTCAACTGGGACAACCCGGAGGTGCGCGAGGAGTTCCTCGACGTGCTGCGCTTCTGGCTGGACCGGGGCGTGGACGGCTTCCGGGTGGACGTGGCGCACGGCCTGATCAAGCAGGCCGACCTGGCCGACTGGCAGGAGCCGCAGGAGATCCTCTCCGGCAGCGAGGTGGACAAGCCGCGCCCGCCGATGTGGGACCAGGACGGCGTGCACGAGATCTACCGGGAGTGGCGGCGGGTGCTCGACTCGTACCCCGGTGAGCGGATCCTGGTCGCCGAGGCGTGGGTGGAGCCGGCCGAGCGCCTGGCCCGGTACGTGCGCCCGGACGAGATGCACCAGGCCTTCAACTTCGAGTACCTGCTGGCCGCGTGGACCGCGCCGGCCCAGTACGCGGTGATCACCCGCTCGCTGGAGGCCACCGACTCCGTCGGCGCGCCCACCACCTGGGTGCTGTCCAACCACGACGTGGTGCGGCACGCCTCCCGGCTCGGGCTCGGCACCGCCGGCGGCCGGGCCAACGGCGTCGGCGTGGACGACCCGCAGCCGGACGCCGCGCTGGGCCTGCGCCGGGCCCGGGCGGCCAGCCTGCTGATGCTCGCGCTGCCCGGCTCCGCCTACCTCTACCAGGGTGAGGAACTGGGGCTGCCGGAGCACACCACGCTGCCCGACGAGGCCCGCCAGGACCCGACCTGGAAGCGCAGCGGGCACACCGAGCGCGGCCGGGACGGCTGCCGGGTGCCGATCCCGTGGGAGGCCGACGCCCCGTCGTACGGCTTCGGGCCGACCGACGCGAGCTGGCTGCCCCAGCCGCCGGTGTGGGCCGAGTACGCGCTGGACCGGCAGCGCGGCGTGCCCGGCTCGACGTACGAGCTGTACCGGACCGCGCTGCGGCTGCGCCGCGAGCACGCGCTGGCCCGGGGCCCGCTGCGGTTCCTGACCTCCGGCGACGAGGTGCTCACGTTCACCAACGGCGACCTCACCGTGCTGACCAACTTCGGTGCCGACCCGGCGCCGTTGCCGGCCGGCGCGCAGGTGCTGGTGTCGAGCGCGCCGCTGGACACCGCCGCGGTCCCCACGGACGTCACGGTCTGGTTCCGGGTGTAAGGAAGGGCCCCTTCTTAACGCCTCCGGTAGAGCAGGGGCCCCTTCTTAACACTCACCGTTAAGAAGGGGCCCTTCCTTCCTCCAGGCGGTCGGCGCGAGCGTGCAGCAGGTCGTGCACCTGCGCGATGTCCCGCGGCGACGTACGCGCGGCCAGCCAGTACATGATCCCGGTCGGGATGAAAAAGAGCTGGAACGCGGCCAGCCCGACCGCGTAGTTCAGCGGCGGCGGGAAGGCCGCCCGCAGCCCGGCGAACGCCACGCCGACCAGCCCGTTGCCCGCCGCCCGGCCCACGCCGTTGACCAGGTTGCCCAGGCTGTAGACGGTGCCCCGGTGCTCGGGCGGGTTGACGTCGGCGATCAGGGCGAACCAGTTCGGCGAGTTCGCCGACGTCAGCGCCAGCGCCACCACGGCGGTGAGCAGGCTCAGCCCCACCGACGGCTCGGTCAGCACGCTTGCGAGCACTGCCGTCACCACCGCGCCGGAACCGGCGCCGTCGGGCACGTCGATGCGGATCGGCACGAAGAACAGGACCAGGTAGAACGGCAGCGCCGCGAGGATGCCGACGGCCGCGACCATGGCCCGGCCGCTCGGCGTACGCCGTTGCAGCGCGTCACCCACCAGACCGCCCACGATGGACAGCACGCCGCCGAGCTGGAACAGGGTGGCGAAGACGCTGCCCACCACCACGGCTGTGGCCGGTGAGTAGCCCTGCGCCTCGGCCCGCTGGCTGAACAGCACCGGCAGCCATACCAGCGAGCCGAACGCGGCCTGGGCGGTCAGCCCCTGCATGATCAGCCAGCGGTTGGTCCGGCGGGCCAGGATCCGGGGCAGGTCGGCACGGCTGATCCGGTAGTCGTACTCGTTCCCGGCGTCGATCGCCCCGGCCAGCTCCGGTTCGCTCTGCCCGCGCCGGATGTCGTAGGTGAACAGGTACGCCACTGTGGCGGCCAGGCCCACGCCGGTCAGCAGCAGGAACGGCCGCCGCCAGTCGGTAGCGCCGAGCACGCCGCCGAGCAGCGTCCCGGCCAGCGTGCCGACGCCCTGGGACAGCCCCCAGAAGCTCATCACCAGGCCCCGGCGGCGCGGTGAGATCAGGTCCGTGACCACCGAGAAGCCGACCGAGCCCACCGCGCCGAGCCCGACCGCGCCGACGAACTGCGCGACCAGGAACGTCGCGTACCCCCCGGCGAGCGCGCTGCCCGCGGTGCCGGCCGCCCAGAGCAGCGTGCCGACCATGAGCAGCGGCTTGCGGTTGGTGCGGTCCCCCACGTAGGCCCAGGCCACCGCCGCCACCGCGCTGACCAGGAAGCTGACGGCGGTGACCAGGCCGAGCATCCGCTGGGGTACGTCGAGGGCGGTGGAGATCGGCCCGTACAGCGGGGGCACCAGGCCGATCGCCACGTTGTCCAGCGAGGCGAGCACCACGAAGACCACGACGCTGTAGAACCGGTGTGCCGTGTTCCCGCGCCGGGAGATCCTCGTGCCCTTCATGCAGGGCAGCCAATCAGGTGCGGGCCGGATCCGGGACACCGCCCCCGGCCGGCGCGCGTGTTAAGAAGGGGCCCCTCCTCTACCGCAGGCGTTAAGAAGGGGCCCTTCCTTACCCCCGGGCGTGGGCGTAGCGCTCGCGGATGGCGGGCACCGCCTCGCCGGTGTACTCCTCGGTGTCGCCGATCGACCAGGCGGGCGGGGTGTCGCCGCCGAGCGCCACCCAGGCGGCCTGCCGGGCCGCGCCGTCGGCCACGTACTCGCCCGGCGGCGGCACCACCACCGGGCGGCCGAAGACCTGCGGCGCGATCCGGCGCACCGCCTCGGACCGGGCGCCGCCGCCGACCAGGATGATCCGGTCGGCGCGGGCACCCTGTGCGATGAGCGCGTCCAGGCCGTCGGCCAGCCCGCAGAGCATGCCCTCCACCGCCGCCCGGGCCAGGTGCGCCGGGGTCGAGGTGCGCAGCGTCAGGCCCTTCAGCTCGCCGGTGGCGTGCGGCCGGTCCGGCGTCCGCTCCCCTTCCAGGTACGGCACCAGCACCAGCCCGTCCGCGCCGGGCGGGGCGGACAGGGCCAGCTCGCCGAGCCGGTCGAGGTCGACGCCGAGCAGCGTCGCGGCGGCGTCCAGCACCCGGGCGGCGTTGAGCGTGCACACGAGCGGCAGGTACCGGCCGGTGGCGTCGGCGAACCCGGCAACCGCGCCGGTGGAGTCGGCGGCCGGCGTGTCCGCCACCGCGAAGACGGTGCCGGAGGTGCCGATCGAGACGACCACGTCGCCCGGAGCGGCCCCGGCGCCGAGCGCCGCGGCGGCGTTGTCCCCGGTCCCCGGCCCGAGGAGCACCGGGCCTCCGGACGGACCGGCCGCGCCGGACGCCGCGCCGCCGCCGAACACGGCCGGGTCGAGGTGCCCGGCCACCTCGGCGGGGCCGAGCACGACCGGCACCTTCGGGCGCCGGCCGAAGGCCCGCTCCAGCAGGTCCAGCCGGTACTCGCCGGTACGCGGCGACCAGTAGCCGGTGCCGCTGGCGTCGCCCCGGTCGGTACGCAGCGCGTCCAGCCCGGGCGCGCCTGCGAGCCGCCAGGTGAGCCAGTCGTGCGGCAGGCAGACGGCGGCGACCCGGTCGGCGTTGTCCGGCTCGTGCCGGGCCAGCCAGCGCAGCTTCGTCGCGGTGAAGCTGGCCACCGGCACCGCGCCGGTCGCCTCGGCCCAGAACCGGCGGCCGGTCTCCCCGCCGCCGGCCTCCTCGACCAGTTCCCGGGCCGCGTCGGCGGAGCGGGTGTCGTTCCACAGCAGCGCCGGGCGGACCACCTCACCGGAGGTGTCCAGGCAGACCATGCCGTGCTGCTGGCCGCCGACCGAGACGGCGGCCACGTCGCCCAGGCCACCGGCCTCGGCGACCGCCGCCTGCAGGGCCTCCCACCAGGCGTACGGGTCGACCTCGGTGCCGGGCGGGTGCGGCGCGCGGCCCTGCCGGACCAGCGCGCCGGTCTCCGCGTCCCGGACGACCACCTTGCAGGACTGGGTCGACGAGTCGACCCCCGCGACGAGCGGCATGGCGGGCCGCCTCAGCGCGCGCCGAGCACGTGCTCGACGGCGAGCTGGTTGAGCCGGACGAAGCCGAAGCCCTTCGCCCCGGCGGCCTCCGGGTCGAACTCCTCGAACGCGGTCCGGTCGGCCAGCAGCTCGCGGTAGCCCTCACCGGGGTTGAGCGTCGGGGTGGCCAGCTCGGCCACCCGGGCGGCGGCGAGCGCCTCGACCACCTCCGGGTCGGCGCGGAACGCCGCGGCCCGCTCCTTGAGCAGCAGGTACGTCCGCATGTTCGCCTCGGCGGAGGCCCACACGCCGGTCATGTCCTCGGTGCGGGACGGCTTGTAGTCGAAGTGGCGCGGGCCGTCGTAGGCCGGGCCGCCGTTCGGGCCGCCGTGCTCCAGCAGGTCGACCAGGGCGAACGCGTTGAGCAGGTCGCCGTGGCCGAAGACCAGGTCCTGGTCGTACTTGATGCCGCGCTGGCCGTTGAGGTCGATGTGGAACAGCTTGCCCTGCCAGAGCGCCTGGGCGATGCCGTGGGCGAAGTTCAGCCCGGCCATCTGCTCGTGCCCGACCTCCGGGTTGAGCCCGACCATCTCCGGGCGGGCCAGCGTGGAGATGAACCCGAGCGCGTGGCCGACCGTGGGCAGCAGGATGTCGCCGCGCGGCTCGTTCGGCTTGGGCTCCAGGGCGAAGCGCAGGTCGTAGCCGTTGTCGACGACGTACTCGCAGAGCAGGTCGACGGCTTCGCGGTAGCGGTCCAGCGCGGCCTGGACGTCCTTCGCGACGTCGTACTCGGCGCCCTCCCGGCCGCCCCACATGACGAACGTCTTCGCGCCCATCTCGGCGGCCAGGTCGATGTTGCGCAGCACCTTGCGCAGCGCGTACCGGCGGACGTCGCGGTCGTTGCTGGTGAAGCCGCCGTCCTTGAACACCGGGTGGTTGAACAGGTTGGTGGTGACCATCGGCACGACCAGGCCGGTCTCGTCGAGGGCCTTGCGGAAGCGGCTCAGCCGGGCGTCGCGGGTGGCGGCGTCCGCGCCGAACGGGACCAGGTCGTCGTCGTGGAAGGTGATGCCGTACGCGCCCAGCTCGGCGAGCCGGTGCACCGCCTCGACGGCGTCCAGCTCGGGCCGGGTGGCGTCACCGAACGGGTCACGGGCCGGCCAGCCCACCGTCCAGAGACCGAAGGAGAACTTGTCCGCGGGGGTGGGGCGGGGTGCCATGGCAGACCTCCAGGTGGTGGTGTCGTCCGCGATTTGTTCAGCGGTTGAATTAAATGGCGGCGATGTGGCAGTGTCAAGAGGTGACAAGCGCCAGCACCGCCGGGGCGGTCCGGCAGGGCAGCCTGCGCGAGTTGAACCTCGCAGTGGTGCTGCGGCGGATCGCCGCCGCCGACCGGCCGCCCTCGCGCGCCGGGATCGCCGCCGACACCGGCCTGACCCGGGCCACCGTCTCCGCCGTCGTGGACGACCTGATCGCCGGCCGGCTGGTCGCCGAGGCGGAGCCGGAGCCGCGTACCGGTGCGGGCCGTCCCGCCCGGGGCCTGGTGCTCGCCTCCGACGGCCCGGCCGGGCTCGGCCTGGAGGTGAACGTCGACTACCTGGCGGCCTGCGTCGTCGACCTGACCGGCACGGTCCGGCACCACCTGGTCCGCCGCGCCGACCTGCGCCCGGTCTCCCCCGCCGACGCGCTCGCCCGGCTCGCCGCGCTCGCCGCCGAGGCGCGCGCTGCCGCCGTACGCGACGGGCTGACCTTGGCCGGCGCGGCGCTCGCCGTGCCGGGCCTGGTGGGCGACGGCGGCCTGGTCCGGCTCGCGCCGAACCTGGGCTGGCGGGACGTGGACGTGCCGGCGCTGCTGGCCGGGCACCCGCTGGCCGAGCCGGTCGACGGGGTGCCGCCGCTGGTGGTCGACAACGAGGCGAACCTGGCCGCGCTCGGCGAGCTGTACGCCGGCCCGCCCGGCCCGCGCAGCTTCCTGCACGTCACCGGCGAGATCGGCATCGGCGCCGGGATCGTGCTCGACGGCGCGCTCTACCGGGGCGCGCGCGGCTGGAGCGGAGAGATCGGTCACTTCCCGGTGCAGCCGCAGGGGCGGCCGTGCCGCTGCGGCGGCCAGGGCTGCCTGGAGCGGTACGCGGGCCAGGAGGCGATCCTGGCCGCCGCCGGGCTGCCCGGCGCGGAACTGCCGGCTGATACCGCCGCCACCCGGCTCGCCGACCTGGCCGAGGCCGGTGACCCGGCCACGCTGACCGCCCTGACCGACGCCGGCACCGCCCTCGGGGTGGCGGTGGCGGGCGTGGTGAACCTGCTGGATCTGGACACGGTGGTGCTCGGGGGCGGATACGCCCGGCTCGCGCCCTGGCTGCGGCCGACTGTGGAGGCGGAGGTCTCCCGCCGGGTGCTCACCGCCGGGTGGGCGCCGGTCACTGTGCGGCCGGCCGTGCTCGGCGCGCAGTCCGCGGCGGTCGGCGGCGCCGGGTCGGTGGTCCGCCGGATCGTCGACCGGCCGGTGGGCTGGCTGGCCCGGACCACCTGACCCGGGATGATCCTCGACGGGCATTCCGTGCCTGCGCTCGGTACGCTTGCCGCCGGGCAACAAGTCCGCCGAGCGAGGGGTGCACCGACAGCATGCGCAGGGGTCGACCGACCGAAGCGCCCGGCCACCGGAGGTGACCGCCGCGCGCCGGGGCGGTGTCGCGGGGCCGGTCAGCGGCGGTGGACACGCCTCGCGGAGACGGCCCCGGCGGGTTGCCGAGGCCGCGCTACCGGCTGACGACCGTCTGGCCCGGGAGCTGCTGGACGGGCTCGCCGAGGCCGTCGTGACGGTCGACCACGCAGGCGTGGTGACGCTCGTCAACGCGATGGCCGCCGACCTGCTCCCCGAGGTGGCGCCCGGCGTCGACCTGGCCGCGTGCCGGGTACCGGCGCTGGCCGACGCGGCCGCCGCCGGATCGGACGCGTTCGAGACCGAACACCACGGCCGGCGGCTGCGCGGCCTGCGGCGTCCCCTTGCCGACGACCGCAGCGCCTGGTACGTGCGGGACGTCACCGAGGAACACGCGCGCACCGACGCGCTGCTGGCCGAACGGTCGCGCACCGCGTTCCTCGCCGAGGCGGGCAGCCGGCTCGGGCTGTCCCTGCACCGCGAGCAGACGCTGCGTACCGCCGTGACGCTGCCGGTGCCCTACCTGGCCGACGCGGCAGTCGTGGTGCACCGCCCGCCTCCGCCCGCCGAGGACCAGCCGCACTGGATCCGGTACGCCACCGGCGATCCCGGCCCGGTCACCGGCCTGGCCGGCTGGCACACGGTGGAGTCCGTCCCCGGCCTGGTCGAGGCGCTCGAAGGCGACCTCACCGAACCGAGTCCCTGGCTGGACGCCGAGCTGGCCGACCTGGCCGAGGTGCTGCCCGCCGGGTTCGGCCGCCCGGGCACCGTGTTGATCAGCCCGATGCCCAGCGCGGGCGGTCCGGCCGGCGCGCTGGTGCTGGCCCGCCGCCGGGAGCGGCCCGGTTTCGACAAGCGGGAGATCGGCCTGGCCCGGGAGTTCGCCGGCCGGGCCGGTGCCGCGCTGGCCGCAGCCGAGCTGTACGGCGAGCAGGCGCACCTGGCCCGGGTGCTCCAGAACAGCCTGCTCCCGCCGGCGCTGCCCCGCCTGCCCGGGATGACGCTCGCCGGCGGTTACCGCGCCGCCGGGGACAGCCTGCGCATCGGCGGCGACTTCTACGACCTGTTCCCCACCGGCGACGGCGGCCTGTTCGCGCTCGGCGACGTCTGCGGCAAGGGCGTCGGTGCGGCCGTGCTGACCGGCCGGGTCCGCCAGTCACTGCAGACCCTGCGCCTGGTCGAGCAGCGTCCCCGGGAACTGCTGGAGCTGCTCAACCGGGCGCTGCTGGACGCTCCCGACGCGGCCCGCCGGGCCCAGTTCACCACGCTCCTGCTCGGCGCGCTGCGCCGTGAGCCGGACGGCGGGCTGCTGATCCGGGTGGCGGGTGGCGGGCACCCCGCTCCGCTCGTCGTCCGTGCCGGCGGCGGCGTCGAGACGATCCGGGTCGGCGGCATGCCGGTGGGCGCGCTCACCGACGCCCGGTTCGCCGACGCAGAGGTCCGGCTGGCCCCGGGTGACCTGCTGCTGGCGTACACCGACGGGGTGACCGAGGCCCGGGGCGGCCCGACCGAGCCGGCCATGTTCGGCGACGCCCGGTTGCGTCAGGCGCTCGCCACCGGCACCGGGCTTCCGCCCGCCGCGCTCGTGGACCGGGTGCTCCAGCTCGTCGACGAGTGGCTGGACGGGCAACCCCACGACGACATCGCCATGCTCGCCGTGGCGGCCGGGTGACACCACCGCCGCCCGACCGCCCCACCCCCGCGGCCGGGCGCCGGATCGGGCCGGAGACGCTCGCCGCGTACCTCGACCACCTGGACGCCGCCGACCGGTCCGGCGCTGTGGCGCTGGCGCGCGGCCTGCTGGCGGACGGCTTCTCGGTCGCGGACGTCCTGGTCGACCTGGTCGCGGTGGCGCAGCGGGAGGTCGGTCGGCGCTGGCTCACCGGCTCGTGGAGCGTCGCCCAGGAGCACGCCGCCACTCACGTCAGCGAGCAGGTGGTGGACGCGCTGGGCGCGACGGTCGGCCCACCGCGACGCGGGCACGTGGTGATGGCCTGCGTGGAGGGCGAGTGGCACGCGCTGGCCGCCCGCATCGTCACCGAGGTGGTCCGGGCGGCCGGCTGGCGGGTGACGTTCCTCGGTGCCAGCGTGCCGGCCCGGCATCTGGTCTCGTACCTGCACCAGACCGGCCCGGACGCGGTGCTGCTGAGCTGCGTGCAGCCGAACCGGCTGGTCCGGGCGGCGCGGATGGTGGAGGCCAGCCGCGCGGCCGGTGTGCCGGTGCTCGCCGGTGGTCCCGGCTTCGGCCCGGACGGCCGGTGGGCCACCGCGATCGGCGCGGCGGGCTGGGGCGCCAGCGCCCGGGACGCGGTGGCGCTGCTGGAACGGCCGTTGTCGGCCGCGCACACCGGGTCGCCGCCGCCCCCGCCCGACGACGCGTACGTGGCGGTACTGCACCGGCGGCGTGAGCTGGTCGGGCTCGCGCTCGCCGCGGTGGACCCGCCGCAGGAGAGCGCCGAGGAGGTCGCCGCCGGCATCGCGCACCTGGTGGACGCGCTGATCGCGGCCGTGCGGGTGGACGACGACCGGCTGCTGCGCGACTTCGTCGGGTGGCAGGAGGAGGCGCTGACCTCCCGGGGCGGCCGGGCGCTGCTGGACGAGGTGCTCGGCACGCTGGAACGGGCGCTCACCGAGCATCCCCGGGTGGCGGCCCGGCTGCGGGCCGCCCGCGAAGCCGCGCCGGACGGCCGTTCAGGCTGAGTCAGGCGGTACGGGCCACCGGCGGCTCACCGGACGGCCGGGCGGGGTCGCCGATCCGTTCCCCGGACGGTTGCAGCATCGGCCAGCCCTCCGCCACCGGGGCCTCGCCTCGCCGGCCCACCTCGTCGAACTCGCGCATGCCGCGTACCAGCGCGGCCCGGCCCTCCGGGCTCATCCCGGCGAGGATCCGCTCCAGCCGGTGCCGCCGGTCGGCACGCAGCTCGGCGAGGAGCCGGAGGGCGGCGGGCGTGAGGTGCAGCGAGATCTCCCGCCGGTCGTAGCGGCCCGGCTCGCGTTCCAGCATCCCGGCCGCGACGAGCCGGTCGCACAGCCGGCTGGCGGAGGAGAGCAACATGTCGGTGAGGGTGGCGAGCCGGCGGAGGTTGATGCCGTCATACTGCTCGACGACCATGATCGCGCGTAGCTGGGCACTCGACAGCCGGCTGGTGGTGCGCTCCCGGGCCGCCTCCCAGACGGCGAGCAAGGTGCCTGCCGCCTCGTCCAGTGCGGCGGACATACTCGTTTCAGGTTCCCGGGGACTGCGCTCTTCGGTCATGGTGGCCCGAGACTACTCCCCGGATCTGCCCGGCGACCTGTGCAAAGGAGCAAAGATGAGCGGAGCGGAGGGCCGCGCGCGCCGGGTCCTGACCGAGGCGCCGACGGATCTCATCGTGGACCGGCTCGCCGCCGAGCTGGCGCGCACGTACGGCGTCGCCCGCACCGAGCTGTACCAGGTCGACTACCGGCTCGCCGAGCTGCTGCCGCTGGATGACGGCCCGTCGGTCACCGGCCCCGGCCACCCGGCCTGGCGCGCCTTCGACCACCAGGAGCCGGTGATCGCCGACGGCGTCGGCTGGTTCCCGGTGGGCATGCGCGGCGAACGCCGGGGCGTGCTGAAGGTCTCGCCGGTACCCGCCGACCCGCACGCCCGCCGGGAGCTGGACACCATCGCCACTGTGCTCGGGCACGAGCTGAGCGCGGTCACGGCGACCACCGACATCTACCGCACCGCCCGGCGCAGCCGGCGGCTCACGCTGGCCGCCGAGATGCAGTGGGAGCTGCTGCCCGGGCGCAGCCGGATCCGGCCGTCGTTCAGCCTGGCCGGGCAGTTGGAGCCGGCGTACGCGGTGCGCGGGGACAGCTTCGACTGGTCCGACGACGGTCACCGGCTCTGGCTGGCGGTGCTGAACGGCTACGGCGAGGGGGTTGCGGCGGCGCTGCTCGCCTCGCTGGCCACGTACGCGCTGCGCAACGCGCGCCGGGCCGGGCTCGACCTGGCCGACCAGGCGGCGCTGGCCGACCAGGCGATCTACGCCCAGCACCGGGGCGAACAGCACGTCTCCGTGCTCCTGATCGAGCTGGACCTGGCCACCGGCGAGATGACTGTGGTCGACGCCGGTTCGCCGCGGCTGCTGCGGCTGCGGGCCGGTGAGGTGACCGAGCAGGAGCTGGACAAGCAGTTCCCGCTCGGCATGTTCGAGGGCACCGACTACCGCCCGCAGCGGTTCCGGCTGGAGCGCGAGGACCGGCTCTTCGTGGTCAGCGACGGCGTGATCGACGCCACCACCGAGCAGGTGCGCTACGGCGAGGTGGCGCTGGACCGGTTCCTGCGCCGGACCGGCCCGATGGAGCCGCTGGACGCGGTCCGGTCGCTGATCGGCGACCTGCGGGCCTTCGTCGCCGGTGACCTGGTGGACGACGCGGTGGTGGTCTGCCTGGACTGGCTCGGGCCGCAGCCCTGACCCGCCCCCCTCAGTACGCGCCGCGGCTGTTGAGCACCGCGCCGAACGTCTTCCAGAGGATGGTCAGGTCCGCGGCCAGCGACCAGTTCTCCACGTAGTAGAGGTCCAGCCGGATGCCGTCCTCCCAGCTCAGGTCCGACCGGCCGCTGACCTGCCAGAGGCCGGTCATGCCGGGCTTGACCAGCAGCCGGCGTGCCACGTCGCCGTCGTAGCGGGCAACCTCGGACGGCAGCGGCGGGCGCGGACCGACCAGGCTCATCTGGCCGAGCAGCACGTTGGCGAGCTGGGGCAGCTCGTCCAGCGACCACTTGCGCAGCAGCCGGCCGACCCGGGTGACGCGCGGGTCGTCGCGCATCTTGAACATCAGGCCGTCGGTCTCGTTGCGCGCGGCCAGCTCGGCGAGCAGGGCGTCGGCGTTGACCACCATGGTGCGGAACTTGAAGACGCCGAACTCCTCGCCGCCCTGGCCGACCCGGGTCTGCCGGAACAGCACCGGGCCGCGGCTGTCGATCTTGATAGCCAGCGCGATCACGATCAGCAGCGGCGCCAGGACGAGCAGGGCGATCAGCGAGAGGGACCGGTCGACGAAGCCCTTGACCAGCTTGCGGGCGCCGCGGAACTCGGGCGCCTCGACGTGGATCAGCGGCAGGCCGGCGACCGGACGGGTGTGGATGCGGGGGCCGGCCACGTCGGTGAGCGCCGGCGCCACCACCAGGTCGACGCCGGTGCCCTCCAGCTGCCAGCCGAGGCGGCGCAACCGGGTCGCGGTCAGCTCGCCCGAGGCGGTGACCGCCACCGTGTCGGCGCCGATCGCGGTGGCGGCCTCCGGGATGCCCCGGAAGCTGCCAACCACCGGCACGTCGCCCAGCCGCTGCGGCACCGGGGCGAGCAGCGCGTCCGGGATGCACGCGCCGACCACCTGGTAGCCGGCGTACGGCTCCCGGCGCAGCGTGTGCACCAGCTCCAGCACGTGCGCGGTGTCGCCCACCACGAGCACCTTGCGGGACCAGCCGGCGCCCCGGTCGCGGGCCCGGTGCAGCCGCTTGCGGGCCGCAAACCGCGCCACCTCCAGGCCGATCGTGCCGACCGCGAAGGAGATGGCCAGGAAACCCCGGGAGACGCCGACGTCGGCGATGTACCCGGCGATGGCGATGCCGCCGGCGAGTCGCATGCTGGCCGCGCTGACCCGGCGGTACTCGTCGGCGCCGTAGCCGAGCACCTGGTCGTCGTAGCAGCGCATCGCCTTGAGCGAGACGAGCCAGACCAGCAGGAGCGCCGGGGCGACCACCACGTACGGGATCTCGGACCCGGTCGGTTCCTCGTCGCCGAACCGGGCCAGGTAACCGACCAGGATGGCCACGGCGAGCACGGCGGTGTCCAGCACCACCAGGACCCGGATGTAGGCCCGCTCCGCGGCTCGTGTCGTCTTGCCGGGGCGTTCACCACCGGGTCGCGACGACGTGGCAGGGGTCAACAGCGTCGCCGAGGTCACCGGCCCTCCCCACTTCGCTCAGGACCGCCCCGTCGCCGCCCGGCTCCGGTGTGGAGCCCGCGGTCGAGGCACCCGGTCATCATGCCTGGACAATTATGGTTACCGATTGATTCGGACGCATTACCGTCAGTTCTCATCCCGTGTCTTGACCCGGGAAGCCTTCCGCCGTACCGGATTTCCGGTACGGCGGAAGAGTAGCGCTGAGCTTCAGGTCAGCGGGGGGCGGGCGGCCGCAGCGCGATCGCCCGGAGGAAGATCTCGCCGATCTTGCTGGGGTCGGTGGTGACGAAGGCGCCACCGCCGGTGACCTTGGTGATCGACTCCAGCTCGGCCCGGTTCACCTCGGTGCCGATGCCGATGATGATGACCTGGACCGGCTGCTCGTCGTCCTTCAGCTTGTTCAGCTGGTCCAGCAGCGCCTTCTGCGAGATGCCGTCGTCGTCCTCGTTCTTGCCGTCGGTGAACAGCACGATCGAGTTGACCTTGCCCGGCTCCCAGTCCTGCTGCACCTTCTTGTACGCCGCGAGCATGGTGTCGTACAGGCCGGTGTTGCCGCTGGAGGGCTTGATCGAGGCCAGGCCGCGCTGGAGCGAGCCCCGGTTGCTGGACAGAGGCTTTATTCCGACCAGCTCGCTCCAGTCCTGCGAGCCCTGGAGGTTGGTGGAGAACGTCCAGAGGCCGATCGACCAGGAGTCGTCGAACAGCCCGAGGCCCTGGCTCGCGGCGGCGACTGTGACCTGCTCCCGGCTCGCGCCGTTGGCGGTCGCGACCGGCTTCTTCATCGAGCCGGACACGTCGATGACGCAGAGCATCCGGCCCGACTGGGTGGCCACCGACCAGGTCGTGGTCGCGGTCGAGATGGCACCCGGGTCGAGGTCGGCCGCGCCGCCCTGGCCCGACGGCGGCACCTGGCTCGCGCCGCCGTTGGCCGGGCTCGGTGCGCCGGTCGGCGCCTGGAAACCCCGGCCCCAGTTGCCGTCCGGCGCGCGCAGCGCCTGCGAGGCGAGCCGGTCCTTGAAGCCCGGCGTACGCAGGACCTCGAAGAGGACCCGGGCGGCGGACGCCTTGGTCGGCTCGATGCCGGGCAGCACCGCGAACGGGTAGTCCAGCGGGATCGGCGCCGGCTCCAGGTAGAGCGCGGCGAGCCGGATCGGCGGCTTGGTGCTGTTGTAGGCGATCACGTCCTCCTCGGACAGCGCCGCCGCCCCCAGCCCGTTGGCGATCGCCGTCGGGTCGGACGAGCGCGGGAACCGCGCGAGGAGGTCCTGCCGCAGCGAGGAACGGTTGGTCGCCAGCGCCCGCAGTGCGCCGACCATCGCCTCCTGCGCCTTCGGCGAGCCGGACTCGCCGGTGGAGCTGGCCGCGGCGGTCAGCGACAGCAGGCCGGACAGGCCGGCCGCGTCCTGGGTCGGCTCGACGATCCCGGCCCGCAGCGGCTTGCTGGCGGTGACCTGGGTCAGCAGGTCGGACCAGCGGAGCTTCTTGTCCGGCCACCCTATGCGCGAGGCCACCGGCTCGGGCAGCGCCACCACGACCGGGCTACGGGCGATCGAGGCGCCGTTGGTCGGCGCGAACGCGCTGGCCCCGCCGCTCTTGAGCCGGACCAGCCAGGTCGACGAGTCCGGCACCCAGACGTCGGGGGTGACAGCGGTGCCGCTGGCCTGCCCGACGCCGGCGAGCGTGGCGCCGTGCTTGCTCGCCACCGCGGCGGCCACCTCGACCGACTCGGACGAGGAGACGTTCACCGCGATGCAGGTCCCGCCCACCGCCGCACCGTCGGCGACCCACTGGTCGGCGGCGGCGCGCACCGCGGGGGCGATCTCCGGGGCGGTCGCCACCGACAGCTCGATCCGGCCCGAACAGTTCGGGCCGGCCAGCTGCTGGTAGCCGAACCAGGAGCCGGCTACGACGGCGACCAGGGCGGCCGCCACGGCGGCGGCACCTGCTCCGCGGAGGTGAGAACGCATGCGATGGCGGCCAGACACGGTGACCATCTTGCGTACCTCGTGGGGTTACCACCACAACCGTTCGGACGAAAGTTACGCAGCAGAAACAGTTGATCAGCTAACTCATACGCTAAGTTACTGGTCAGTCATTTATGGTGATGTCAATCCACTTCGGACCGCCAATTGGTAACCGTCCGGTCACGGTAGGACGCACGTCGGGCTCGCCACCGGCACCGGCTCCCCCACCGGCTCGGGCACCCCGCCGTCCGGATCGACCCGGAAGATCCTGATCATGTCGGCCCGCTCGTCGGCCACGTACAGGTGCTCACCGGCGAACGCGAAGTGCCGCGGCCACTCACCGCCGGTGTCGACCTCGGCCACCAGCTCCGGCGCGGCGCCGTCCAGCGCGAAGACAGCGATCGTGCCCACGCCGCGGTTGCCCACGTAGAGGAAACGCCCGCCCGGCCCGACGGCCACCTCGGAGGGCTGGACGTGGCCGGTCCGGCCGCTGGCGTCGACACGCGTCGACTGACGCGGCCCGTCCGGCGTCAGCTCGTACGCGGTGACAGTGGCGTCCAGCTCACCGACGAGCCAGCAACGCCGCCCGTCCGGGTGCCGGGCGAGGTGCCGGGGACCGGTCCCGGGCGCCGTCCGCAGCCGGGGCTCCCGCTCGGCCAGCCGGCCGGTGGACGCGTCGACGTCGTACCGGTAGACGGAGTCGGTGCCCAGGTCGACCGCGAGCAGCCCACCCCCGGCCGGGTCGGGCGAGACCATGTGGCAGTGCGCGTGCTCCTGCCGCTGCGGGTCGGCGCCGTGCCCGGAGTGCCGGACCAGGTCGGTGCGCTCCCCCGGCACGCCGTCGGCGTCCAGGCCGAACACCGCCACGCTGCCGCCGCCGTAGTTCGCCACGAACAGGTGCCGCCCGTCCGGGGCGACCGCCAGGTGGCACGGCTCCGCGCCACCTGTCTCGCGGACGCCCAGCGGCGTGAGATCGCCGTCCGGGGCGAGCCGGAACGCGCTCACCAGCCCGTCGGGCAGCTCGTTGCACCCGTACAGCACCGGCAGCGCCGGATGCCGCACCAGGAACGACGGCGACGGGGTGACCGCCACGACGCCCAGCGGGGTCAGTTCCCCGGTCGCCCGGTCCCGCCGGGCCGCCACGACGCCCTCGGCCCGCCCACCCGTCTCCGCCGTGTAGCCGCCGATGTGGACGATCTCGTCCTGCCCGGTCACCGCTCCCACCTCTCGTCGGTCCTGACTGCGATCCAACCAGAGGCTTCCCGGTGACGCGCCCGGTCAGTCCTGCCAGACCCGACGGATCGGGCGTCGAGGGCTCAGCCCACCGGCACCGGCTCGCCGCGCTGCCGCGCCACGTGCTCGACGAGCGAGATCAGCACCAGCTTGCCCGACTGCCGGTCCCGGGCGTCGCAGAGCACGAGCGGGACGTCCGGGTCGAGGTCCAGGGCGTCGCGGACCGCCTCCAGGCCGAACCGGCGGGAGCCCTCGAAGCAGTTGACGCCCACCACGAACGGGATGCCCCGCTGCTCGAAGTAGTCGATCGAGGGGAAGCAGTCGGCCAGCCGCCGGGTGTCGGCGAGCACCACCGCGCCGAGCGCGCCGAACGCCAGCTCGTCCCAGAGGAACCAGAACCGGTCCTGGCCCGGGGTGCCGAACAGGTAGACCTGGAGGTCGTCGTTGATGGTGATCCGGCCGAAGTCCATCGCCACCGTCGTCGTCGACTTCTGCTCGACCCCGGAGACGTCGTCGGTGCCGAGCCCGGCCCCGGTCAGGACCTCCTCGGTCTGCAACGGCCGGACCTCACTCAACGCGCTGACCAGCGTCGTCTTTCCGGCGCCGAAGCCACCGGCGATGAGGATCTTCAAAGCCAGCGGCACTCGCGGCGCCCCCGGCTCCCGGTCATAGCGCACGGAGTCCACTGACCACCGCCTTGAGGATGTTGTCGTCGGGCAGGTACGCGGTGGCCGGTGGCCGGTGCACCGCGACGAGCCCATGGGCGAGAAGGTCGCCGAGCAGCACCCGGACCACGCCCACGGCGAGGTCCAGGTCGGCGGCGAGGTCGGCCACGGCCTTCGGCCGCCGGGCCAGCTCGATCAGGCGGCGGTGCTCCGGCTGCAGACCGGGCGTGCCGGCCGGGTCCGCGTCAGAAGTGGCGAGCACGAACGCCAGCAGGTCGAAGCCGTCGACGGGTGGGCGCACCCGGCCGCCGGTGAGCGTGTACGGACGCACCACCGGCCCGGCGTCGGCGTCCAGCCACTCGTGCTGCGGCCCCGGCGACTCAGCGCGCATCGGTCCGCTCCCCCGCCACCCGGCTCGGCGCGGCCAGGTTCTCCCCGACCCGGATGACGAGCATCGCCATCTCGTACGCCACCAGGCCGATGTCGGCGTCGGCGTCGCTGGCCACCGCCAGGCAGGCGCCCTGCCCGGCGGCGGTCACGAACAGGTAGGCCGACTCCATCTCCACCACCGTCTGGCGGACCGCGCCGCCGCCCAGGTGCCGGGTGGCGCCCTTGGCCAGCCCGGAGAAGCCGGACGCCAGCGCGCAGAGGTGTTCCGCGTCGGTGCGGTCCTGGTCGGTGGAGGCGCCGAGCAGGAGCCCGTCCGCCGAGAGCACCACCGCCTGGCGGGCGGCGGGGACACGCTCCACCAGGTCGTCGAGCAGCCAGTCGAGATCGGCGTTCTGCCGCGTCGTGTGCACCACTAGGCGTCCCTCTCAGTCGCGGTTCGTTGGTCCGGCGCCGGCGGGGCGGGCTGAACGGCTGGCCCCGCGGTGGTGGACGGCGTACCGGTGTCGCGCGGTTCGGTGGTGGGGGTGGTCGGATCGGTTCCGGCGGCGCGCGAGCCGTCCCGGCGTCCCCGCGCGGTGCCGGCCTGCAACGCGGACATGGCCCGGCGGGCCTCCTCCGGGGTGCGGTGGGCCGGGGTGTCGGCGACCGCCGCGCGGGGTCGCGCGGTCGCGCCGCGGCGCCGGATCCGACGAGGCAGGCCGTCGCCGTCGGCGGGTGGCTCCACAGTCGAGGCGCGGGCCGACTGCAACGGGACGACTGTGTTCTCCGACCGGTCCCGGCCCGGCCGGGCCGGCCGCCCCGGCCGGGGCACAGTGGTCAGCCGGGTCACCTTGGCCAGGCGCCGCCGTTCCGGCCCGGCGGAGGCGTCCGCGCCCACCGGCGGCTCGTCGGTGATCAGTTCCGACGGTACGAACACCGCGGCGACGATCCCGGCCGGGCGGGACGGCCGCAGCTCCACCCGTACGCCGTGCCGGGCGGCCAGGCGGGCCACCACGAACAGCCCGAGCCGGGCACTGCCGGCCGGGTCGAACTCCGGCGGCTCGGCCAGCTTGCGGTTGGCCTCGGCCAGGGCCGGCGCGGACATGCCCAGCCCCCGGTCGGTGATCTCGATGGTGTAGCCGCCCGGGACGCTCCGGCCGCTGACGTCCACCCGGGTGCCGGGCGGGGAGAACGTGGTCGCGTTCTCGATCAGCTCGGCGAGCAGGTGGATCACGTCGCCGACGGCCCGGCCCAGCACCCCGGCCGGCGCCACCTCGCCCACGTCGACCCGGTCGTACGCCTCGACCTCGGAGATCGCGCCGCGCATCACGTCGACAGCCGCGACCGGGCGGCGCCAGCCCCGTCCGGGCGCGGCACCGGCGAGGATGACCAGGTCCTCGGCGTGCCGCCGCAGCCGTGTCGCCAGGTGGTCGACCTGGAACAGCCCGGCCAGCTCGTCCGGGTCCTCGGTCCGCCGTTCCAGCCGGTCCAGCAGCGCCAGCTGCCGGTGCACCAGCCCCTGGCTGCGCCGGGCGAGGTTGAGGATCACCTCGTTGAAGCCCCGGCGCAGCGTGACCTCGTCGACGGCGGCGCGGACAGCGGTCCGGCGCACCTCGTTGAAGGCGCGCGCCACCTGGCCGATCTCGTCGCCGCCGTGGTCCAGCTCGGGCGCCTCCCGGGCCACGTCGACCTCCTCGCCCCGGCGCAGCCGGGCGACCACGTCGGGCAGCCGGCGTTCGGCCACCTCGGTCGCGGCGGCGCGTACGCCGGTCAGCCGCTGCGCCAGCGACCGGCCGACCCGCAGCGCCACCAGCACGCACACCACGATCGCGATCAGGCCCAGCACACCGGCGGCGGCGAGCTGCACGAGGATCCGGGTGGCCATCGGCACCGACCGCTCGGCCAGGGCGTCCGCGCCGCGCAGCTCGAAGTCGCGCAGGCTCTGCCAGACCTCGGCGTGACCGGTGTCCCACGCCCGCATGTCGAACCGGGCGGGCAGCGCGGACGAGCGGATCAGGCTGTCCTGGAGCGCGCGCAGCTTGAGGAACCCGGCACCCTCGGTCATCCGCTGGTACGCGGTCCGCTCCCCCGGCGGCAGGTCGGCGACCGCGATCTCGGCCAGGAAACGCTGGTTCTCGACTGTGCGTACCAGTTGCTCGTGCTCGCCCTCGGCGTACCGGCCCGCGGTGACGGCGCCGGCCAGCAGCGCGTCGGCCTGGCCGAGCAGTTCCCGGGACCGGCCCAGAGCGGTCAGCGCCGTCGCCTCCCGGTTGAGCTGCGCGTCGGGCAGCGCGGCCATCGCGCCGAACGCCTGGAACGCCGAGCCGATCATGCCGCTGTAGAGCCCGACGGCGCCGGCCCGGTCGACCTTCCGGTCGTCGATGAAGGCGCGCCCGGCGGGCAGCGCGTCGAGCGCCGAGACCAGTTGGTCGAGCCGGTTGTCGAGCTGGGCGTCGGCGACGTCGCGCAGGTCCCCGCCGTCGACCTTGCGGCGCAGCTCGACGATCGCGTCGTCGGTGCGTACCCGCTGCTCGGTCAGCTCGGGGAGGGCGCGGTCACCGGCGAGCTGGACCACCGACAGCCGCCGCTCCCGTTGCAGCTCGGCCACCACGGCCTCGCCGGGACGGCCCAGATCGTAGAGGAGGGTACGCGCGGAGAGCAGGTCGAGCGCGGGCCCGAAGGTGAGCGTGGTGGCGAAGATCCACAACGCCAGCAGCCCGGTCACCGGGCCGATGACCAGCGCGGTCAGCTTGGCGCGGATCGGCCAGTCACGGGTGTTCAATCAGACCTCGCCCGGGAAGGTGTCGCTCGGTGGCGCCGGCAGCGGCCGTCACGTTCGCCGGCCACGACGCCGGGCCCCGGCCCGGACGCCTTGGGCAGGATACGTAATCCGGGGCGGATGCACTACCGGCCGTCTCGGCTCTCGCTACGGTCCGAGACGGGCAGGAGGGCCTCAGTCGGACATCGGCCCGGCACCGGACGGCGGTCGCGACATCGCGCCTTTTCCCGGCCGGGGCGGAAAGTACGGCACAACGGGATTGGCGATCACCCGCGCGAGGGAATACCAGCGTGCGAAGGAGGAGCCATGTCGTCCACCCAGGTAGTCGTCATAGTCATCGTCGTCGCCGTCATCGCCGCGCTCGTCGCGGTCGCCGTGGTCGCCAGCCGCCGCCGGGCGCTGCGCGAGCGCTTCGGCCCCGAGTACGACCGGGTCGTCGCCGAGCAGGACAGCCGCAGCGCCGCCGAGCGTGAGCTGCGGGAACGCGAGCGCCGGCACGCCGAGCTGGAGCTGACCCCGCTGAGCCCGGAGTCCCGGGCCCGCTACGCCGCCGCCTGGGAGGAACTCCAGGTGCGCTTTGTCGACTCCCCCGCGGAGACCGTCGGCGAGGCCGACGAGCTGGTGAGCCGCCTGATCGCCGAGCGCGGATACCCCACCGGGGACTTCTCGGACCAGATCGCCCACCTCTCCGTCGAGCACGCCCGCACCCTCACCCACTACCGCGACGCCCACGAGATCCGGCAGCGCAACGAGCGCGGTGAGGCCGGCACCGAGGACCTCCGGCAGGCGCTCGTGCACTACCGGGCCCTCTTCGCCGACCTGCTCGGCGAGGAGCCGGTGCCCACGTCCACGCAGCAGCCGGAGCAGCGCCACCCCGACCACGACCACGACGTCCCGAGCCGCTGAGGAGGCCGCCGCCATGCGCCAGGAGGAACAGCAGGTCACGCAGGACCACCCCGAGGCCGTCCGGTCCGCACCGGTGCCGGTGCCGCAGCCGGGTGAGCACACCGACGCCGGCCGGCGCGACGCCGACCGGGCCGACGTACCCGAGGACGCACTGGACGACCGGGGCACCTTCGACGACCCGGCGGTCGCCGACGAGCGGCGCGACGCCGAGGTCGACGAGACCCGCGCCTACGACGCCGGGGAGCTGCGCGACGCGGCCGACCGGACCGACGACGACGGGCGGGCCCCGTACCACGAGCCGGCGCCGCTGCCGACGGCGTTCGGGGCGGCCACGGTGGGCGACGCGGTCGCCGCCTCGGCCCTGGCGGGCGGTCGCCCGCAGGACGAGCGCGACGCGCGCGACGAGGACACCGCGGCGCCGGGCGACGGCGCGCCGGGACGTACCGACCCGCTGGACGACGAGCGGGCCGACCCGACGGCCGGGGACCGCCTGCACGACCGCGACCGCTGGGACGCCGAGCACACCGACGGCGACGGCCGGGACGACCGAACCGGCGACGACGTGGCCCGGGACGACCGCGTGGTCGACGGCGTCCGCCGGGACGACGCGGTCGCCGACGGCGCGGTCGGGTACGGCAGCGCCGAGCCCGGCCTGGTCGACCCGGACGCCGAGGCCGTCCCCGCGGCCGACGGCGCCGACCGGCGGCACGACCGGGTGGACACCGACACCGCCACCGCGGCGGCGGGCGCGGCAGCCGCCGGCGCGGCGCTGTCCGGCGCGGAGCGGCCCACGCCCGGCGCGGTACCCGCCGACGCGGCGACGCTGTTCGCGCCGGAGGCCGCGCAGGGTTTCCGGGATCGCTGGCGCGACGTGCAGCTCCGCTTCGTGGACGACCCGCGCGCCGCGGTCGGCGAGGCGGAGTCGCTGGTCGAGGAGGCGATCGAGGCGCTCTCCACCGCCCTGCGGGAGCAGCGCACCCGGCTCGGCGCCTGGCAGGAGTCCGGCTCCACCGACACCGAGCAGCTCCGGGTGGCCGTACGCGGCTACCGCGACTTCCTGGACCGCGTGCTGGGCCGCTGAGAAACCGCCACGAAGCCCCGGCCGGTGACCGGCCGGGGCTTCCGCGTACCCGGACCGAACAGCAGGTATGAAACCTCGCAATCCGGGTAGGTGCGGGCAGCGGTGCACACGAGGGGAGCACGGGCATGGGCGGCGGCGGCCTGCGGTTGAACATGAACGCCCTGGACTATCTGATCCTGGCGCTCTACTTCGTCACGGTGCTCGGCGTCGGTTTCGCCGCCCGGCGCGCGATCCGTACCAGCGTGGACTTCTTCCTCTCCGGCCGCTCGCTCCCCGCCTGGGTCACCGGCCTGGCGTTCGTCTCGGCCAACCTGGGCGCGCTGGAGATCATCGGCATGGCCGCCAACGGCGCCCAGTACGGCATCATGACGGTGCACTACTACTGGATCGGCGCCGTGCCGGCGATGGTCTTCCTCGGCATCGTGATGATGCCGTTCTACTACGGCTCCAAGGTCCGCAGCGTCCCCGAGTACCTGCGGCTGCGCTTCAACCGCCCCACCCACCTGCTCAACGCGATCAGCTTCGCTGTCGCGCAGGTGCTCATCGCGGGCGTGAACCTCTACGCGCTGGCCCTGATCATGCAGGCGCTGCTGGGCTGGCCGCTCTGGTTCGCGATCATCGTCGGTGCGGTGATCGTGCTGGCGTACATCACCGTCGGCGGGCTCTCCGGCGCGATCTACAACGAGGTGCTCCAGTTCTTCGTGATCATCGCCGGTCTGGTGCCGATCACGGTGATCGGGCTGGTCAAGGTCGGCGGCGTCAGCGGCCTGATGGACGCGGTCCGCGACTCCAGACTCGGCGAGGCCGGACTGCACGCCTGGGAGGGCACCGGCAGCACCGGCAACCCGCTCGGCGCGCACTGGCTGGGCATCGTGTTCGGCCTGGGCTTCGTGCTCTCCTTCGGCTACTGGACCACCAACTTCGCCGAGGTGCAGCGCGCCCTGTCCGCACGGAACATGAGCGCCGCCCGGCGTACGCCGATCATCGCCGCGTACCCGAAGCTGCTCATCCCGGCGGTCACCGTGATCCCCGGCCTGATCGCCCTGGTCACCGTGAAAGGGCTGGGCGCCGACGAGGGCGACCTGGTCTACAACAACGCGATCCCGCTGCTCATGCGCGACCTGCTGCCCAACGGCGTGCTCGGGATCGCAGTCACCGGCCTGGTGGCCTCGTTCATGGCCGGCATGGCGGCGAACGTCAGCGGGTTCAACACCGTCTTCACGTACGACATCTGGCAGGCGTACTTCCGGCGGGACCTGCCGGACGAGCACTACGTGAAGGTGGGCCGGATCGCCACCGTCGGCGCGGTGGTCATCGGCATCGGCACCGCGTTCATCGCGGCCGGGTTCAGCAACATCATGAACTACATCCAGGCGCTGTTCTCGGTCTTCAACGCGCCGCTGTTCGGCACGTTCATCATCGGCATGTTCTGGCGGCGGATGACGCCGCTGGCCGGGTTCTGGTCGCTGCTGTCCGGCACTGTCGTCGCCACCGCCACGTACCTGCTCTACAAGGGCGGCGTGATCAGCTTCAACTCCGACCTGGAGGAGAGCTTCTGGGGCGCGGGCCTGGCCTTCGCCACGGTCGCGGTGGTGGCCGCGATCGTCACGCCGCTGACCCGGCCGAAGACCGACGACCAGCTGACCGGGCTGGTGTACGGCCTCAGCGACACCACGCTCGCCGACGACTCGCTGGCCGGCGACACCGCCTGGTACCGCTCCCCGGTGCTGCTCGGCGTCGTCGCCGTGATCCTCGCCGCCCTGTTCTACATCCCGGTCTTCTGAAGGAGGGGACGCACGCCATGGCAGACAACGCGGACCGCCACTACCAGGGCGGCGAGGCGCACGACCCGCTGGTCGACGAGACCGAGGACGCCCGGGAGGAACGCTCCGCCGCGGCCCGGCTGTTCGACATCCGCCGGGTCATCGGCGGCCTGTTCGTGGTGTACGGGCTGATCGTCGGCCTCATGGGGCTGTTCGACACGTCCGCCGAGATCGACAAGGCGCAGGGCGTCCGGATCAACCTGTGGGCCGGCGCGGCGATGCTGGTGTTCGGCCTGCTGATGCTGCTGTGGCAGCGGCTGCGCCCGACCGAGACGCCGGAGCCGCACCGCGACGAGTCCTGACCCCTCCGCCCGCATGGCGCGGCCCGCACCGGGTAGGCCACGGGGATCACGCGAAGGGACAGGAGGGCAGCAGCATGACCGATCGTGACCGCGGTGGCGAGCGGCCGCTGGAGGAGACCCCCGAGGTGGCCGCGGCGGTGGACGACGACAGCACGGTGCCCCAGTTGCGCAACGACGGCACCGACCCGGACAACCCGACCTTCACCGAGCCCGACGGCGCGGTGCCGGACACCGGGTCGCCGAACCTCATCGGTGACCCGTACGCGGCCGGGACCGGCGCGACCGGCACCGGTACCGGCGCCGCCCCGGACGACATCCGCACCGGCGCCGAGCAGCCCTGGGATCCGGAGGACCTGGTGCAGGCCCGGGGTCAGGACGTGACGCCGGAGAACCTGGAGCGGGCCCGCCGCGACCTGGCCGAGCTGGGCCGGGCGGCGATCGAGCGCACCGTTCCCTGACACCGGAACGGCCGAGGGCCCCTGGCCGACGTGGGCGTCGACCAGGGGCCCGGGGAACCCGCGCGGCGGTGCCTCACTCCCGCCGCCGCGGGTGGCCCTCACCGCGGCTCAGGAGAGCGGCGGGTACGCGTTCTGCATGAGCTGCTGGAACTGGGCCGGGAACCACGCGCCGGAGATCGGCGCGTCCGGCAGGGCGCCGGACATGCTGTTGCCGTTGCGGGCGTTACCGGTGTAGGTCGGGTCGCACATCCGGTCGAAGCCCTTGCCCTCGTTGTTCGGGATCTCCTTGCTGGAGCCGTCCGACTCACCCGGGGGCTTCACCCAGACGTAGGCGTCGATCCCGGTCTCCGGGTTGGCCCGCGGCCGCTCGCCGAGACCCGCGCCGGCCTGGTTGCACCAGTTGCCGGCGTGAATGCGCCGGTCGACCCGGCCGCCGTCGACGTAGGCGTCCACGCTGGTCATGGGGCCCGGGCCGGTGGGCCGGGCGGAGCCGCCCCAACCGTTACGGGAGGTGTCGATCAGCATGCCGATGTTGCTGTCGAAGCCGACCGAGACCAGCTTCTGCCGGAACGCCTGGGCGAACGACAGCTCGTCGACGTACTGGTTCCAGTCGATCCACTTGGACTGCCGGACCGTCTGGCCGTTCACCGAGTCGGTGACCTTGACGTACGGCTCCTTCAGGGCGGAGTAGTTCGCCGTGTTGACGATGAAGCCCTGCACGTTGGCGACGGTGCTGCCGGACGCGACGGCGGCGGCCTTGAGCTGGTCGGCGACCGGGCCGAAGTTGCTGTCCCAGCCGATCCAGCCGTGGTGGGCGGCGTCGATGTAGTTGTAGACGTTGCCGATCGCGCCCAGCTTCGCCAGGGCGTAGCCGACACCGTTCACGTACGCGCCGTTGGCCTTCACCGTGTCGCACATGACCGTGCCGCCCGGGTTGCCCGAGGTGTTGGTCACCAGGTTGGGCAGCGAGTCGATCTCGATGATGTTGACGATGCGCAGGTTCCGGTACTTCGAGTCACCCTGGATCGCGGCGATCGGGTCGATGTACTCGGCCTTGTAGCGGGGCAGCTCGTCCGGGCCCAGCTCGCCGTTGGAGGCCAGCGCTGCGCAGTCCCGGCCGGGCAGGTTGTAGATGACGAACTGGATGTAGCCGGCGCCCTGGGCGAGCGCGGCGTCCAGGTGGTCACGGACGCCCATCGCGCCGTTGGAGCTGCTGTCCGGCGTGCCGTTGATGGCGGCGATCCGGTCGATCCAGACCGCGGTCGGGTTGTTCGACACCCGGCTGCCGCCGGACACCGATTCGGCCTTGGCCTTCCACTCGGGGTTCACGTACCCCTTCACACCGACGTACGGGTTGTCGACCCGCTGCCCGGGCGGCGGGGTGCTCGTCGGCGGCGTCGAGGTCGGCGGGGTCGACGTCGGCGGCGTGCTCGTGGGCGGCGTGCTGGTCGGCGGCGTGCTCGTCGGCGGCGTGCTGGTGGACGGCGTGCCGCCGTTGCACACAGTGCCGTTGAGCGTGAACTGGGTCGGCTTCGGGTTGCTGCCGCTCCAGGAGCCGTTGAAGCCGATGGTGGTGCTGGCGCCGCTGGCGAGCGACCCGTTGTACGACTCGTTCTGCGCGGTGACGTTCTGGCCGCTCTGGGACCACCTCGCGGACCAGCCGTTCACCACCCGCTGCGAGCTGTTCGGGAAGGTGAAGCCGAGGTTCCACGAGCTGAGCGCGTCACCGATGTTCTTGATGGTCACGGTGCCGGTGAATCCACCGGGCCAGTCGCTGGTCGTGTACGTCACGCTGCACTGGGTGGCGGCCTGCGCCGCGGTGACCGGGAGGGTCACCAGTCCACCGGCTACCAGGACGCCGGCGCCGGTGAGCGCGAGCGTCCGGTTCCGGCCGGACAGCCTTCTCCACAGATTCATGCCACTGATCTCCTTGGGCGAGACCGGATCCGCGTACGGCCCGGCGCAAATGGCGGCGGCGGTCGTCCTGCGGGAACGACCGTGCGCGCCACGGGTTTCTTCGGGGGACGCCCGACCCGGACGGGCGTTGTGGGGGTGGTGGTGCCGACCGGTCCGCAGGACCGGCCGATGGAGCCGGACGTCGGCCGGTGGTGCCGGCTGCCCTCGACGTCTGAGCTCGCGGTGTGGCTCCCCGAACCGCGTGCAGCGATTCTTGCATGGGAGCGCTTCCATGGCAATGGCTCGATACGCCTGCCGCCCACCCTACCGGCGCCCGGCGCCACCACACCCCCACTCCCCGCCGCCCACCGACGCCCCTCAGCTCGGGTGGAACGTCATGGGTGTCAAAACGACCCGGAGACACCCATGACGTTCCACTCGGTACGCGGACCGCGCGGAGGGGCGCCGACAGCACGAGTGGGACCGGCGTCGCGGGACCGCCGTGGAGAGCCTGATCGGCGCTACCGGTCGGGCAGCACGCGCCGGGGCCACATCACCGGCAAATCCCTAAAAGCGAATCTTTCCCCGGATAAGTCGCGAAAAGGTCTAACGTCAGCCTTAGCTCGACTGACGTCGGGCTCAGGACGAACAGGGATGGAGACGCTGGTCATGGCTAAGAAGATGCTCGGGAAGGTGGTCGCGGGCGCCGCCCTCGGCGGAGCCGGCCTTCTCGCGTTCACCCCGGGAATGGCCTACGCGGGCGGGCACGACGAGGGCAAGGTCATCGCCAAGCCCCACGTGGTGAAGGCGGGGGACACCGTCGAGCTGCTCGCGATCTGCTCCGAGCCGCAGAAGCACGCCACCGTCTGGTCGAAGGTGACCGGCAAGGTCGACCTGCACCCGGCCCGCGACGGCGAGCACGGCGACTGGGCCGACCGCGGCGGCGACTGGGGCGGCGACCAGGACTGGGGCTGGGACGACAAGGGCCCGGACGGCAAGGACGACCACGGCAAGGACGAGCACGGCAAGGGCCCCGACGGCAAGGACGAGCACGGCAAGGGCCCGGACGGCCGCGGCGAGCCGGGCGGGGAGGGGCACGGCCCGGACGGCAACGGCCCCGGCGGCAGCGGTCCGGGTGGGAACGGCCCCGGTGGCAACGGCCCGGGTGGCGACGGGCCGGGCGGGAACGGGCCGGGTGGCGACGGCATGCCGCAGCCTCCGGCGAACCAGCCCCAGCCGCCCGCCGGCCAGCCGGAAGGGCAGCCGCAGCCGGGTGGCGCGGGCGCCGGCGCGGCCGTCGACCCGGGCGACTGGCAGGGGCACGACGAGTACGGCCAGGACGCCGAGCCGGGCTGGGAGAAGGAGAAGGCGGGCGCGCCGGACTGGACCAAGGACGAGCACGGCCCCGACGGCAAGGACCGGTACGGCAAGGACGCCAAGGACGAGCACGGCAAGGACGACCGTGGCGGCCGGCCGGACGACAAGGGCAAGGACGGCAAGGACGAGCACGGCTCCTGGCAGGACGGCAAGGACGACTGGCAGGGCGGCAAGGACGACTGGCAGGCGAGCGGAGGCGCCTGGCAGGAGGACAAGGGCGACTACGGCAAGGACGCCGAGCGCGACTACGGCAAGGACGAGTGGGAGCACGGGAAGGACTTCGTCTACTACGGCGAGGCCACCGTGTCGCACGACGCCCGGCCGGGCCGGTACGAGCTGCGGGGCACCTGCGGTGAGGGCGAGCTGGTGGTCCTGCCGCGCGGTGGGGTCGACGGCGGCGACGGTGGCATGACGACCACCGGCGTGGACCGCAACCTCGCCACCGGCGGCGCGGGCATGATCGGCGCCGCGGCGCTGGGCGGCCTGGTGCTGCTGCGTCGGCGGCGGGCCGGTGGCCTGGTCTGACCGGACGACGACCCGGGCCGGCGGCCGTCACGGAAGTCCGTGGCGTGCCGCCGGCGCGGCCGTCGTCGTCCTGCTCGCCATGGCCGGGGCCGGTCTGATCGGCGCGTCCGTCCGGACCGTCCCGCCACCGTCCCCACCGCAGCCGATCTCGCAGGCGGCACCGGGCACCACCGGCCAGTCCACACCGGACGGCACCGGCCAGCCGGCAGCGGACGCCGCCGGGGGCGGCCCGGCGACGCCGGGCCCACTGACCGGCGCACCCGGCGCCACCCCGGGCGCCGCAGCCGTCCCGGGCACCCCGGACACGACGGGCGCCGCCCCGGCTCCACTTCCCCGGTCGGCGCCGGTCACCATCTCGATCCCCCGCATCGGGGTGCAGGCGCCGATCATGTCGCTCGGCACGAACCCGGACGGCACGGTCCAGGTGCCCCCGCTGGGCCAGGCCATGAACGCCGGCTGGTACTCCCCCGGCGCCAGCCCGGGCGAGGCCGGCAACGCGGTGATCGTCGGTCACGTCGACTCCGCCCAGCTCGGCCCGGCGGTGTTCTTCAACCTCGGCGCGCTGGTGGCGGGCGACACGATAGTGGTCGCCCGGCAGGACGGCTCGTCCGCCACGTTCACCGTGCGGGAGGTCGCGTCGTACCCGAAGACCGCCTTTCCCGCCGCGCAGGTCTACGGTCCGTCGGACGTCCCGGCCCTGCGCGTGGTGACCTGCGGCGGGGTGTTCGACAAGACGGCCGGGAGCTACCTGAACAACATCGTCGTCTACGCCCCGATGACCAGCTGAGGGCGGCAACGGCAGTGGCCCGGTGGTCGGGGAACCGACCACCGGGCCACTCGTGCGTCAGCGGTCAGGCCGCCGCCGAGGTCCGGACCAGGGTACGGATCTGGCGCAGCAGCACCGACAGCGCGGACAGGTCGGCGCGGGACTCGTCGAACTCCCCCATCGCCCGGTGCGCCCGGTGGATCGAGGTGGCGTTCGCCTGCTCCCACTCCTGCACCCGCTCCACCGGCGGCACGTCCTCCGGCGTGGACCCGAGCACCTCGGCGGTGAGCGCGGCGAGCGCGGCGTACAGGTCGTAGCGCAGCGCCATCCGGGCCAGCGTCTGCCACCGGTCCTCGCGGGGCAGCAGGGAGATCTTCGACAGCAGCGCGTCGACCCGGAACCGGTCGGAGAGCACGAAGTAGACCGAGGCCACCTCGCTCACGTCCCGCCCGGTGCCCTGCGCCGTCTCCACGATGTCCAGCAGGCCGAAGCTGTACATCAGGCGGGTCGCCTGCTCGGCCAGGTCACGCGGCAGCCCGCGCTCGACCAGCGACTCGATGTGCGCCGCGATGGCCTCCCGCTCGGTGCCCCAGAACCGGTTCTCCAGGTCCGGCAGGAGCCGGGCCACACCGTCGCGCAGCCGGGCGATCTCCGCCGGCACGTCGATCGGTGACCTCCGGTTGGTGACCAGCCAGCGCACCGCGCGGTCGAGCAGCCGCCGGGTGTCCAGGTAGACGGCCGTCTGCAACTCGGGCGAGACCTTGTTGTCCAGCGCCTCGACCGCGTCCCACAGGTCGCGCAGGCCGAACACCTCGCGGACCACCACGTACGCCCGGAGCACGTCCGCCGCGGACGCCGCCGTCTCCTCGACCACCCGGAAGACGAACGAGATGCCGCCCCGGTTGATCGCCTCGTTGACGAGGACGGTGGTGACGATGTCCCGGCGCAGCCGGTGCCGGCCCATCCGCTCGGCGAAGCGCTGCCGCAGCGGCGTCGGGAAGTAGTTGACCAGGACGTCGGTCGTCCACTCCTCGTCCGCCAGGCCCTCGCCGACGATCTCGCGCTCCAGCACGATCTTGACGTACGCGAGCAGCACCGCGAACTCCGGAGCGGTCAGGCCGCTCTCGGTGCGGACCGCCAGTTCCTCGTCCGACGGCAGCGCCTCCAGCGCCCGGTTCAGCGCGCCGGACCGCTCCAACTCGTTGATCATCCGCCGGTGCACCGGGAGCAGCGAGGCGGCCTGGGCCTGGGCGTTGTTGAGCGCCCGTGCCTGGTCGTAGTTGTCCCGCAGCACCAGCTCGGCGACCTCGTCGGTCATCTGGGCCAGCAGCTCGTCGCGCTCCGGCCGGTCCAGCTCACCGTCGGCGACGGCCGTGTTGAGCAGGATCTTGATGTTGACCTCGTGGTCGGAGCAGTCCACACCGGCCGCGTTGTCGATGAAGTCGGTGTAGATGCGGCCGCCGGTCGAGGCGTACTCGATCCGGCCCTGCTGGGTGAAGCCCAGGTTGCCGCCCTCGCCGACCACCCGGCAGCGCAGGCCCTTGCCGTCCACCCGGATGGCGTCGTTGGACTTGTCCCCCACCTCGGCGTTGGTCTGGCTGGACGCCTTGACGTAGGTGCCGATGCCGCCGTTCCAGAACAGGTCGACCGGCGCGGTGAGGATCGCCTTCATCAGCTCCTGCGGGCTGAGCTGCGTGACGTCCTCGTCGAGGCCGAGCACCGCGCGGACCTGCGGCGATACCGGCACCGACTTCGCCGTACGCGGGTGGACGCCGCCGCCTTCGGAGATCAGCTCGCGGTCGTAGTCCTCCCACGACGAGCGGGGCATGTCGAACAGCCGCTTGCGCTCCTGGAAGGACCGGGCCGAGTCCGGATCCGGGTCCAGGAAGATGTGCCTGTGGTCGAACGCGGCCACCAGCCGGATGTGCTGCGACAGCAGCATCCCGTTGCCGAACACGTCGCCGGACATGTCGCCGACGCCGACCACAGTGAAGTCCTGCGTCTGGGTGTCGTGCCCCAGCTCCCGGAAATGCCGCTTGACCGACTCCCAGGCGCCCCGGGCGGTGATGCCCATCTTCTTGTGGTCGTAGCCGGCCGAGCCGCCGGAGGCGAACGCGTCGCCCAGCCAGAAGCTGTGCGCCTCGGAGATCTCGTTGGCGATGTCGGAGAACGTCGCCGTGCCCTTGTCGGCGGCCACCACCAGGTACGGGTCGTCGCCGTCGTGCCGCACCACGTCCTCGGGCGGCACGATCTCGCCGCTGACGATGTTGTCGGTGACGTCGAGCAGCGCGGAGATGAACTCCTTGTAGCAGATCACCGCCTCGTCCCGGTCACCCGGCTTCTGCTTGAGCACGAAGCCGCCCTTGGCGCCGACCGGCACGATCACGGCGTTCTTCACCATCTGCGCCTTGACCAGGCCGAGCACCTCGGTCCGGAAGTCCTCACGCCGGTCGGACCAGCGCAGGCCGCCGCGGGCCACCGGCCCGTAGCGCAGGTGCACGCCCTCGAACCGGGGCGAGTAGACGAAGATCTCGAACTTGGGTCGCGGCGCCGGCAGGTCCGGGATGGCCTGCGGGTCCAGCTTGAACGCCACGTACGCCTTGGGCCGCCCGCCCACCGGCTTCTGGTAGAAGCTGGTACGCAGCGTGGCCTGGATCAACGTCAGGTACGACCGCAGGATGCGGTCCTGGTCGAGGCTGGCCACCTCGTCCAGCGCCTCGCCGATCGCGTCGACCAGTTCGCCGCTGCGCTGCCGCCGCTCGTCGAGCGTGGTGGCGCCCGGGGCGAACCGGGTCTCGAACAGCTTCACCAGCAGTTCGGCGATCTGCGGGTACGCGATGAACGTCTGCTCCATGTACTCCTGGGAGAACACGGTGCCGGCCTGCCGCAGGTACTTCGCGTACGCGCGCAGCACGACGACCTGCCGCCAGGTGAGCCCGGCCCGGAGCACCAGCTCGTTGAAGCCGTCCACCTCGGCCTCGCCCCGCCAGGCGGCGGCGAAGGCGTTCTCCACGTGCGGACGCACCTCGGCCAGGTCCTGGTGCCGCTCGGGCAGCTCCAGACCGAAGTCGTAGAGCCAGATCCGGCCGTCGACGCGCTCCACCTCGTACGGGTGCTCGTCGACCACCTTCACGCCGAGCGAGTGCAGCACCGGCAGCACGGCGGAGAGCATCATCGGCTCGCCGTACCGGTAGACCTTGAACCGCACGTCCATCGCCTCGTCGGCGTCGGCGGCGCGGGCCGCGTACGGACGCGGCGGCGCCTGCTTGCGGAACAGGTGCATCTCCAGCTGGCCGGGCTCCTCCAGCAGCTCCAGCTTCGCCAGATCCTTCATCGCCTCGTACGGCGTGTGCCCGTCCTTGTAGCCCTCCGGGAACGCGTCGGCGTACCGGGCGAACAGGTGCTTGGCCTGCTCGTCACCGAGCTTGCGTTCCAGCACCAGCCGGTAGTCGTCGTCCCACAGCCGGGTCGCGTCGGCCAGCTCCTCGGCGAGCAGGTCGGCGTCGATGTCTCCGGGCGGGTTGTTCGGGTCGGTACGCACGATGAAGTGCACCCGGGCCAGCATCGACTCGGTCACCCGCGTGGTGTAGTCGACGCCGACGCCGTTCAGCTCACGCAGCAGGATGTCCTGCATGCGCAGCCGGTTCTGTGTGGTGAACCGGTCCCGCGGCAGGTAGATCAGGCAGGAGATGAACCGGCCGTACGCGTCGCGGCGCAGGAACACCCGCAGCTGCCGGCGACCCGCCATCCGCAGCACGCCGATCACCGCGTGGTAGAGGTCGTCGGTCTTGATCTGGAACAGCTCGTCGCGCGGGTAGGTCTCCAGGATCTGCAACAGGTCCTTGCCGGAGTGGCTGCGCAGGCTCAGGCCCGAGCGGTCGAGCACCTCGGCGACCTTGCGCCGGACCACGGGCAACTCCTGCACGCTGGTCCGGTACGCGGCGGTGGAGAACAGGCCCAGGAAGCGCCGCTCCCCGACCACCTCACCGGCCTCGTTGAAGATCTTGAAGCCGATGTAGTCGAGGTACGCCGAGCGGTGCACTGTGGCACGCGAGTTGGCCTTGGTGATGATGAGCAGGCGCTTCTCCAGCACCTTCTCGTGCGCCTCGGGCGTCATCGAGTTCAGCGACCGGGCCTCCGGCGAGTCGGAGCGCAGGATGCCCAGCCCGGTGCCGAGCACCGCCTCCAGGGCCTGCCCGCCGCGCGCGCCGTCGGTGTCGACCAGCCGGTACTCCCGGTAGCCGAGGAACGTGAAGTGGTCGTGCGCCAGCCAGCGCAGCAGCTCCACCGAGTCGGTGATGTCCTTCTCCGGCACCGGCGGGCGGTTGTCCGACGTCCGGGCGGCGGCCAGCTCGTCGGCGAGCGCGAGGGCCCGCTGCCGCATCTTCGGCCAGTCCTCGACCGCCTCGCGCACGTCGGTGAGCACCCGCTGCAACTCGCGCCGCAACGTCTCCCGCTCGGCCGGGTCGCGGACCGGGTCGATCTCGATCCGCATCCAGCTCTCGACCAGGTCACCGGCGATCGCGTCGTCCGGCTCCACGTCCGCCGACACCTCGGTGAGCCGGCCCAGCGGCTCGCGCCGCACCACGACCAGCGGGTGCACGAGCAGGTGCACGTCCAGGTGGCGGGAGTTCAGCAGGGCGGTCACCGAGTCGACCAGGAACGGCATGTCGTCGGTGACGATCTCCACGACCGTGTGGTGCTGCTCGGCGTCCGGCTCGTGGATGCGGAGCTTCAGCTCGCCCGGCACCCGCTGCTGGGCCAGGTCCCGGTGGGCCCGGGCCGCCTCCAGCATCTCCTCGGCGGTGAAGCCGATCAGCTCCTCGTCCGGCGCGAACCGCCAGAAGCGGTCCACGAGTGTGGCCGCGTCGTGGTCGTCGCCTGCCAGCGCGACCGCCTGGGCGACCAGCCGCTCCGCGTTGGGAACGGGCTCGTCCAGCTCGGCGTCCTCCGACTCGTCGGCCAGTGCCTGCGCAGGCAGGCCCAGGTCGTAGAGGGTGTCGATGCTGGAACCGGTCATCCCGGTCACTCCTGTGTCGAGACGGCTGAAACCGTCTCCGTCGGTCGCCGAATCGAAGCTGTCGTCGTCCCGGCCGGTGTCAGCCTGCCGGAGGTCGGGTCCCGGTTTGATCGCCGGACGCCGGTCCATCGGTGCCACTCCCCTCGACCCACCGCGTTGTGGGTCACTCTGCCGCCCAGCCTAGGCCCTACCGCGCGGTACCTCCCGCGGCGGACCACTGGCCGGACGTCCGGATCGGGACTCTGTCCTTTCACCCGTTGCGGGTCCGTGGTCGGCCGCTCGCGGAGTACCCCGACTGGCGATGTTCATCACACTGCCACACGCCGCTTCTGGCGCTGCCGGAGGCCGTGGCGGGGCGGTGGGGAACGCCGGGCCGTACTAGCGTGCAGGGCAGTTGAGCACCGGAGGGACTGCTTCATGCCCGTGTCGTACCCCGTCCGCCCCCGCCGTCACACCCGTCACCGCGCCCTCGCGGCGCTGACCGCCGTCCTGGTCACGGCCGGCGCGCTGACCGGATGCTCCGGGGACGACGGCCCGGAGACAGCCGTCGAGGCGTTCCTCGGCGGCTGGCGCTCCGGTGACCTCCAGGCGGTCGGCTTCGTCGAGCCGACCGGCGGGCGGCTGCCCGCCGGTGAGGTGACCAAGCAGATCCAGGCACTCGCCGGCGCGCTCGCGGCCGACCCGCCGGAGCTGGCCCGCACCGGCGACATCACCACCAAGGGTGACGTCGCCACCGCCCGGGTCAAGGTGAGCTGGGCGCTGCCCGGCGGCGGCACCTGGGCCTACGAGAATCCGGTACGCCTCAAGCGCGGCGGCGACGACCGGTGGCAGGTGATCTGGGAGCCGTCGGTGGTGCACGAGAAGCTGGAGAGCGGTGACAAGATCGCGCTGCGGCGGGAGCCGGCGCAGCGCGCCGGTGTGCTGGACGCGGCCGGTCAGCCGATCGTCGCGCCACGCCCGGTGGTCCGGGTGCAGCTCGTTCCCGGCGAGGTCGACGACGTCCCCGGCATGGTCCGGAAGCTGGACGCCGCGTTCAAGGCGATCCGGCCCGCGCTCACCCCGCCGGTCGACCTGGGCGACCTGCCGAAGCGGCTCAAGGAGGCCAAGCCGGACGGCCTGGTCGAGGTGGTGACGTTGCGCGACGAGGCGTACCGGCAGATCAAGCCGCGCATCTACGACCTGCCCGGCACCCGGTTCGTCTCGGAGCAGCTCATGCTGGCGCCGACCCGCGAGTTCGCCCGGGCGCTGCTCGGCTCGGTCGACCAGGCCACCGCCGACGACCTCCAGGCCCACCCCGACCGGTACGCGCGCGGCGACCTGGTCGGCCACGGCGGTCTCCAGGGCCGGTACGACGAGCGGCTGCGCGGCGTCCCCGGCGTCACCGTGATCACCCAGCGGACCACCCCGGACGGCAAGGTGGAGCCGACCGGCACGGAGCTGTTCCGCGCCGACCCGAAGCCCGGTCAGCCGGTGAAGACGACAATCGACGCGGCCACCCAGAACGCCGCCGACGCCGCGTTGCGCGGGCAGACCCGCCGCTCCGCCCTGGTCGCCGTGCGGATCAGCGACGGCGCGGTGCTGGCCGCCGCGAACGGCCCGGGTGCGGCGGGCGACAACCTCGCCTTCACCGCCCAGGTGCCGCCCGGCTCGACGTTCAAGATGGTCAGCGCGCTCGGCCTGCTCGACCGGGGCGCGGTGACGCCGCAGACGACAGTGGACTGCCCGAAGACGTCGACAGTCGAGGGCCGGGTCTTCAAGAACTCGGACAACTTCGAGCTGGGCCCGGTGCCGTTCGCCACCGACTTCGCCAAGTCGTGCAACACCGCGTTCACCGCGCTGGCGCCGAAGCTCGGCCCGGACGGGCTGGCCCAGGCCGGCCGTACGCTCGGCCTGGAGGCCGCGTGGGATCTGGGCACCGACGCGTTCACCGGCAAGATCTCCGCCAACGGCTCGGCCACCGAGCAGGCCGCCGCCGCGATCGGCCAGGGCACCACGCTGGTGAGCCCGCTGGCCATGGCGAGCGCCACGGCGGCGGTGGCCCGGGGCAAGTTCGAGCAGCCGAAGCTGCTGCTCGACCCGGCGCCGGCCAAGCCCGCGCCGGCCGGCGAGGCGCTCAAGCCGGAGTCGGTGACGGCGCTGAAGTCGATGATGCGCGGGGTGGTGACAGCGGGCAGCGGCAGCGCGCTGGCGGACGTGCCGGGCGAGCCGGTGCACGGCAAGACCGGCACCGCGGAGTACGACAACAATCCGGCGCACACGCACGCCTGGTTCGTCGGCTGGCAGGGCGACGTGGCCTTCGCCGTCTTCGTCGAGCAGGGCGGGGCGGGCTCGAAGGTGGCGGCGCCGATCGCCGAGAAGTTCCTGCGCGGCCTGGCCGCGAGCTGAGGCGTACCGGTCAGGCGATGTCGATGCCGGAGCGGGCCGGGTCCGGCTCGTCTCCGGCGGGGGCGCGGCGCAGCAGGCCGGGCCCCAGCGGGTCGTCGCCGAGGTCGTCGCCGACGGTCGGGTCGGGGCCGATCGGCTCCACCGCGACCGCCGGCGCCGGTACGGCCGCCGGGGCGGGCAGCGGCTCGGGCTCCGGCCGGCTGTCGGCGGCGCGGGGCGCCGGTGCGACAGGCCCGGCCGGCAGCAGCCGGGGCGGCACGGCGCCCGGCGCGACGACCGGGGCGAGCCCGGCCACCACTGTGTTCACGATCTCGGCCGCGTACGCCCCGTCCGGGTCGTAGTCGGGGTCGAAGACTGTCAGCTCGACGCCGAGGCAGTGCGGGGTGTCGACCAGCCCGGCGAGCAGGATCTCCAGCTCGGCGAAGGCGATGCCGCCCGGGTCGGGCGCGTCCACGGCGGGCATCACCGCCGGGTCGAGCACATCCACGTCGATGTGCACCCAGTAGCCGGCGCAGTCGACGAGCTGCTCGTGCGCCCACTGGGCGGTACGGGCGGCACCCTCGGCGCGCAGCGCCGGCACCGGCCGGGTGGTGATGCCGGCGGCCTGGAGGTCGAGCCGGTACTCGTCCTGCGCGCGGATGCCGAGCACCACCACGTCGATGTCCCGGAAGTACGGCCTGCGGCCCTCGATCGCGGCCAGGTCGGGCTGTCCACGGCCGGTCACCAGGGCCAGGTCCTCCCCGGCGGCGGCGCCGACGTAGGAGGCGTTGCCGGGGTGCCGGAAGTCGGAGTGGCCGTCGACGAAGACCAGCCCGATCCGCCCGCCGACCGCCTCGCCGAGGCGGTGCATGGCCAGCGCCGAGCCGAGCAGCACCGAGCAGTCGCCGCCGAGCACCAGCGGGAACTCGCCCCGGTCGATGATCGCGCCGATCCGGTCGGCGAGCGCCACCGAGTACGCGGAGATCTCCGGCGCGTGGCAGACGCCGTCGCCGGGCCGCCAGTCGCCCGGGTCGTACCGGGGCGGGGTGAGGCAGCCGGCGTCGCGGGCCCGCAGCCGCGCGAGCAGGCCGTGGTCGCGCAGCGCACCAGGCGCCTTGCCGCACCCGGGGACGGAGCTCGCGGTGGGCGGGCGCAGTCCGAGGTTCGTCGGCGCGTCGAGGACGGCGATCCGGCGCATCATGGGCTCCCGTCCTCGGCGGTCGGGCGGGCCGGCGGTGCGCCGGCCCGCGCGGGTTGACTCAGAACAGCGCGCTGGCCAGGGCGCGTCGGGCGGAGGCCACGGCGGGGTCGTCCGGGCCGGCGATGGTGAACAGGCCGAGCAGGTGCTGGCGTACCCGGTCCCGGTCGTCCCCGGCGGTGCGCCGGACCAGGCCGACCAGCCGCTTGTACGCCTCGTCGGCGAGGCCGCTGAGCACCTCGATGTCGGCGGCCAGCAGCTGGGCGTCGACGTCGTCGGGGGCGGCGGACGCGGCGTCGAGCGCGCCCTGCGGGTCGGCGCCTGCCACCCGGCGGGCCAGCCCGACCTGCGCCAGGCCCGCCTCCGCAGCCGCGTCCGCCGGCGACTCGGCCAGGATCTTCCGGTACGCCGCCTCGGCCGCGTCGAGGTCACCGCTCATCAGCGCGTCGTCGGCGGCGTCGAGGCGCGGGTCCTCCGGCTCGGCGACTGTGACGCCACCGGCCTTGAGGACCGCCTGGAGCCACTGTCGCAACTGCGACTCCGGCACCGGGCCGGGGAAGGCGTCGATCGGACGGCCGCCGACGATGGCGTACGTGGTGGGCAGCGTCTGGAGCTGGAACATCTGCGCGAGCCGCGGCTGCTGCTGTACGTCGACCCGGGCCAGCAGCCACGCTCCGCCGCCCTCGGCGGCCAGCCGCTCCAGCACCGGGGCGAACTGGTCGCTCTCCGGGTAGCCGGCGGCGCCGAAGAAGACCACCACCGGTGTGGTGAGCGAGCGTTCGAGCACCTCGGACTGGATGTTCGCCTCGGTCACGTCGATCACGGCGGCGGAACCGGCGGGGCTGCCCGGCAGCCCGGTCGGCCCAGCGCCCTGGGACGGTGTGGCGGAGGCGGTGTCGGCCGGTGCGGGGGTGCGCAGCGCGCTGAGGTCGACCGCGCCGCGGGTGAAGATCGACGAGGTGATCCGTGGGTCGCTCATGGTTGTCTAGTCTCGCACGTACGCGACGGATCTCCGACCAGCCGCGACGGCGACAGTCACCACTCTCCCCCAGCTCAGCCCGCCCGCAAGGAAGGGCCCCCTGTTAACGCCTCCGGTAGAGGAAGGGCCCCTTCTTAACAGCAGCTGTTAAGAAGGGGCCCTTCCTTGCAGAGCAGCGGGTCAGAAGCGGGCGGGCTCTCGGTAGACGCCCCACTCGGCGCGCAGCGCGTCGCAGATCTCGCCGAGGGTGGCCTCGGCGCGGACCGCGTCGAGCATGGCGGGGATCATGTTCTCGCCGGTCCTCGCCACCTCGACCATTCGCGCGACGGCGGCGGTGACCGCGGCGTCGTCGCGGGCCGACTTGCGCTCGGTCAGCACCCGGCGCTGCTCCAGCTCCACCTCGTGCGAGATGCGCAGGATCTCCAGGTCCTTGGCGACGGTGCCGGTGTGGCAGTTGACGCCGACGATCCGCTTGTCGCCCTTCTCCAGCGCCTGCTGGTAGACGAACGCCGACTCGGCGATGTGCCCGGTGAACCAGCCGTCCTCGATGCCGCGCAGGATGCCGGAGGTCATCGGGCCGATGGTGTGCGGACCCTCGCCGCCGAGCTGCTTGATCCGGGCGAAGATCTCCTCCGCCTCGGCCTCGATCCGGTCGGTGAGCGCCTCGACGTACCAGGAGCCGCCGAGCGGGTCGGCCACGTTCGTCACCCCGGTCTCCTCCATCAGCACCTGCTGGGTACGCAGGGCGATCTCGGCCGACTCGTCGGTGGGCAGGGCGAGCGTCTCGTCGAGGGCGTTGGTGTGCAGCGAGTTGGTGCCGCCGAGCACCGCGGCCAGGGCCTCCACGGCGGTGCGTACCACGTTGTTCACCGGCTGCTGAGCGGTCAGCGACACCCCGGCGGTCTGCGTGTGGAACCGCAGCCACTGGGCCTTCTCGCTGGTGGCGCCGTACACGTCGCGCAGCCAGCGGGCCCAGATCCGGCGCGCGGCGCGGAACTTGGCGATCTCCTCGAAGAAGTCCACGTGGGAGTCGAAGAAGAAGCTCAGGCCGGGGGCGAAGGTGTTCACGTCCAGGCCGCGCGACAGGCCCAGCTCGACGTACCCGAATCCGTCGGCCAGCGTGTACGCCAGCTCCTGCGCGGCGGTCGAGCCGGCCTCGCGGATGTGGTAGCCGGAGACGGACAGCGGCTTGTACCGCGGGATCTCCCGGGCGCAGTACTCCATCAGGTCGCCGATGAGGCGCAGGTGCGGCTCGGGGTCGAACAGCCACTCCTTCTGCGCGATGTACTCCTTGAAGATGTCCGTCTGGAGTGTTCCGTCCAGCGTGGACAGGTCGGCGCCCTGCCGTTCGGCGGCGACCAGGTACATGCAGAAGACCGGCACGGCCGGGCCGGAGATGGTCATCGAGGTGGTCACGCCCGCCAGGTCGATGCCGTCGAACAGCACCTCCATGTCGGCGGCCGAGTCCACAGCGACACCACAGTGGCCGACCTCGCCGAGGGACTGCGGGTCGTCGGAGTCGCGGCCCATCAGCGTCGGCATGTCGAAGGCCACGGAGAGACCGCCGCCGCCCGCGCCGAGGATCATCTTGTAGCGCTCGTTGGTCTGCCGGGCGTTGCCGAAGCCGGCGAACTGCCTGATGGTCCAGGTCCGCCCGCGGTAGCCGGTCGGATACAGGCCCCTGGTGTACGGGAACTCGCCCGGCCAGCCGATCCGCTCGAACCCGGGGTACGCGGTGTCCTCCGGCGGGCCGTACACCGGCTCGACCGGCATTCCGGACAGCGTGGTGAAGTCCGCGTCGCGCTTGCGGGCGGCGTCGTAGCGGGCCTGCCAGCGGGCCCGACCGGCGGCGATCTCGTCAGCGTCCATGCGCGGAGCTCCTTCTCAAGTCGTCGTCCCGAGTCCGAGTGTAGAGCGAGATCCTGAACGATCCTTAAGGGCTCGCGTACCGGCCGGTAACCCGGCGACCGGCCCCGCCGGGGCGACCCATCACCGTCGATCCGCAGGTCAGGGCGCTGTCTCACGTGGCGGACGACTGCCCGGCGCAGCCTCCCGGCAGCCGGGTTCCCGTGCCACACTCCCGCCGTGGGCAATCGAATCGCGACCCGGCTGATTACCTAGGCGGCGTACGCCTCCGCGTGCGTCGCCGGCCAAGCGATCCTGTCGGCTCGTCCTAGTGAGGCCCCCGTGAGCGTGTCCGCATCCACCCCCGCAACCGTCGACCATCCCCGGCCCGCCCCCGGCCGCCCGTACGACGAGCCCGCCGCCGAGCACGGCACGCCGAGCACGATGGTGATCCACCTCGGCGTGGGCCACTCCACGACCGGCCTGCTCAAGGTGCTGTCCGTGCTGCACTCCCGCCGGGTCGCCGTCTCACACGTCCAGTACGTGCAGTGCCCCGACCGCTCCGCTGTGATGATCGTCGAGTGCACCCCCGGCACGGCGCCGCTGGAGACGGTCCGCAAGAGCGTCGCGAACGCCGTACCTGTCGTCAGCGTCAGCGTGCACAGCGCGCCGGCCCGCGACGGCGTCCGGCGCCTGCGGTCGGGCCGCGGCACCCACAGGTGACCGTCAGCCGGGGGGCTCCGGGCCACCGGCGCGCATGACGTCCCGGGCGGTGAGCGCCACGTGCAGCGACAGGCGCCGCTCGCTCGAGTCCAGGTCGACGCCGAGCACCCGCTCGATCAGCTCCAGCCGCTGGTAGAGCGCCGACCGCGACAGCGACATCGCATCCGCCGCGCGCCGCTTGTTGCGCCCCTCCACCAGGTACGTCTCCAGCAACGCGACGTGGTTCGTGCCGTGGCGCTGGTCGTAGGAGAGCAGCGGGCCCAGCTCGCGCTCGACGAACGTCTGGAGGCGCACGTCGTCGCGCAGCAGGTACAGCAGGCCCCGGAGGCGGACGTCGTGCAGCCGGTAGAACGGGCGCGGCTCGGCGGTGTGCACTGTCGCATCGGCCACCTGCGCCGCCTCGACCAGCGAGCGCCGGGCCAGGTCGAGCGTCCGGACCACCGACCCGGCGGCGACCACGACGTCCGCGCCGGCCCGGTGGCCCGCCCGGGTGAGCGCGGCGGACAGGCTCCCCAGCGCCGCCTCGTCGGAGCCGGTCTCGTCGAGCGCGACGAGGAGGGTGACGCCGGTGCCGCCGACCGCCTCGTCCACGTCGCCGGCGAGCGCGGCGAGCCCGCACTCGCGTACCGCCGTCTCCACCGCGTCGAGCAGTGCCCGCCGGTTCGCGTTCCCGTCGGCGCCGGTGCCCGGGGCCGGCCGGCGCCGCCGGACCACGACGCCGAGCAGCAGTCGCTGCTCCAGGACGACACCGAGCCCGCGCGCCCGCAGCGCCACGTCCCGGGTGGGCGCGGAGTGGTTGACGATGCTCAGCAGCAGACTGCTGCGGGCCTGCCGCTCGACCGACGACGAGTCCCGGGCGACGAGCTGGTTCAGCGCGATGGTGGACGCGGCGCGTTCCAGCAGCACCCGGGTCCGGGCCGGTGGCTCCTGGTCGCACAGCAGCACGAGACGCCCCCACCGGTTGCCCCGCGCCTCGACGCTCGTCACCAGCCAGCCCGATCGCGGCTCGTAGCCGGTGCCGGACGGGACCTCGACCGCGCGCGAGCGGGTCTCCCAGCGGTCGAGCAGCTCCTCGGCGGTCAGCGGGCCGGTCTCGTACGCCAGCACCTGGTGGGCGAGGTTCTCCAGCACGGCGGGACGCCGGGACAGGCGGGTGACCTCGCGGAGCACCTGCCGGGGCTCGGCGCCCTCCACCGACAGCTCGGTGAAGATGCGGTGGATCTCGTCCTTCGCGAGCAGGTCCGCCGTCTGCTCCTCGACGATCACCGAGTGGACGACCTCGGTCACCGCGACGAACCGCATCTCGCGCCGCAGCGCGATCAGGGGCAGGTTCCGGCTGCGGGCGTGCTCGACCAGCCCGGCCGGCAGCGTGCCGCCGAACCGGCGGCCCAGCTCGACCACCACACCCGCCACCCCGACGGCCGCCAGGCCGTCGATCCACCGGCGCAGCCCGTCGTCGTCCGGGGGCAGGCCGATGCCTGTGGTCAGGACCAGCTCGCCACCGCGGAGCAGGTCGGCGATCTCGGGGATCTCGGCGACGTGCACCCAGCGCACCGGCGCGTCCAGCCGGTCCCGGCCCGCCAGGACGCGCGGCCCGGCCTGCTGCAGAGCCGGCAGTTCGAGCACGTCACGGACGGTCATCGGCATCGGAGCGCCTCCCCCTCTCCTCCGGCGCACAGTATGTGCGCTTCCCGCGGACGGGAACGACACAGTGCCCATTGCCCGGACCTGGGGAAGCACAGATGATCCCGGGCATGACCCAGACAGCACCCGGCACCGCGCCCGCTCCCGTCCCGCTGGAGCGGGTGACCCACTGGATCGACGGCAAGCCGTTCGCCGGCGTCACCGAGCGTACGGCCCCAGTTTACGATCCGGCGCTGGGCGCGGTCCGGACGGAGGTGCCGCTGGCCTCGGTCGACGAGGTGGACCAGGCGGTCGCCTCCGCCGCCGCCGCGTTCGCCTCCTGGCGGACCTCGTCGCTGACCAAGCGCACCCAGGTGCTGTTCGCGTTCCGGGAGCTGGTCAACCGGCACAAGCAGGAGCTGGCCGAGCTGATCACGGCCGAGCACGGCAAGGTCGTCTCGGACGCCCTCGGCGAGGTCACCCGCGGTCTGGAGGTCGTCGAGTTCGCCTGCGGCATCCCGCACCTGCTCAAGGGCGGCTACTCCGAGGGCGTCTCCACGAACGTGGACGTCTACTCGATCCGGCAGCCGGTCGGCGTCTGCGCCGTCATCTCGCCGTTCAACTTCCCGGTGATGGTCCCGATGTGGTTCGTGCCCATCGCCATCGCGGCGGGCAACACCGTCGTGCTCAAGCCCAGCGAGAAGGACCCGTCCGCGTCGCTGCTCGTGGCCCGGCTGTGGGAGCAGGCCGGCCTGCCCGCGGGCGTCTTCAACGTCGTGCACGGCGACAAGGTCGCGGTCGACCGGCTGCTGGAGCACCCCGAGGTCAAGGCGGTGTCGTTCGTCGGCTCCACGCCGATCGCCCGGTACGTGTACGAGACCGGCACCCGCAACGGCAAGCGCGTCCAGGCCCTCGGCGGCGCGAAGAACCACATGGTGGTGCTGCCGGACGCCGACCTCGACCTGGCCGCCGACGCGGCGGTCAACGCCGGGTTCGGCTCGGCCGGCGAGCGGTGCATGGCCATCTCGGCCCTGGTGGTCGTCGAGCCCGTCGCCGACGATCTGGTGGCCCGGATCCGGGAGCGCATCGCCACCCTGAAGGTCGGTGACGGGCGGCGCTCCTGCGACATGGGTCCGCTGGTCACCAAGGAGCACCGCGACCGCGTCGCGTCGTACCTCGACGCGGGTGTCGAGGCCGGCGCCGAGCTGGTGGTGGACGGCCGCGACGTGCGGGCCGACGGCGACGAGTCCGGGTTCTGGCTCGGGCCGAGCCTGCTCGACCGGGTGTCGCCGGAGATGAGCGTGTACACCGACGAGATCTTCGGGCCGGTGCTCTCAGTGGTGCGCGTCGGCAGCTACGACGAGGCGCTCGCGCTGGTGAACGCCAACCGGTACGGCAACGGGACGGCCATCTTCACCAACGACGGCGGCGCGGCCCGCCGCTTCCAGAACGAGGTCGAGGTCGGCATGGTCGGCGTCAACGTGCCGATCCCGGTGCCGATGGCCTACTACTCCTTCGGCGGCTGGAAGGACAGCCTCTTCGGCGACTCGCACGCCCACGGCGCCGAGGGCGTGCACTTCTTCACCCGCGGCAAGGTCGTCACCTCCCGGTGGCTCGACCCCAGCCACGGCGGCATCAACCTCGGCTTCCCCGAGAACGTCTGAGCAGCGGAGAGAGAACGCCGATGAGCAGCAGCGCACAACGCACCTACGAACTCGACCGCGCGCACGTCTTCCACTCCTGGTCGGCTCAGTCGCTGCTCGACCCGATGGTGGTCGAGCGGGCCGAGGGCTCGTACTTCTGGGACGGCGACGGGAACCGCTACCTGGACTTCTCGTCGCAGCTCGTCAACACCAACATCGGCCACCAGCACCCGGTGGTGGTCGCGGCGATCCAGGAGCAGGCGGCCCGTCTGTGCACGATCGCGCCGTCGTACGCCAACGACGCCCGCGGCGAGGCGGCCCGGCTGATCACGGAGCTGACCCCGGCCGGCCTTTCCAAGGTGTTCTTCACCAACGGCGGCGCGGACGCGATCGAGCACGCCGTCCGGATGGCCCGGCTGCACACCGGCCGGCCGAAGGTGCTGTCGCAGTACCGCAGCTACCACGGCGGCACCCAGACCGCGGTGAACCTCACCGGCGACCCGCGCCGCTGGCCCAGCGACAACGGCACCGCCGGGGTGGTGCACTTCTTCGGCCCGTTCCTGTACCGGTCGGAGTTCGGCGCCACGACCGAGGAGGAGGAGTGCGCGCTCGCGCTGCGCCACCTCGAACGCGTCGTGGAGATGGAGGGCCCGTCCACCATCGCGGCGATCGTGCTGGAGACGGTGCCGGGCACCGCCGGCATCATGCCGCCACCGCCGGGCTTCCTCGCGGGCGTACGGGAGCTGTGCGACAGGCACGGCATCCTCTACATCGCCGACGAGGTGATGGCGGGCTTCGGGCGTACCGGCGCCTGGTTCGCGCTGGACCACTACGGCGTGACGCCCGACCTGATCACCTTCGCCAAGGGCGTCAACTCCGGTTACGTCCCGCTCGGCGGTGTGGTGATCGCCGAGCACGTCGCGGAGACGTTCGCCACCCGTGCCTACCCCGGCGGCCTGACCTACTCCGGTCACCCGCTGGCCACCGCCGCCGCCGTCGCGACCATCAACGTGATGCGGAACGAGCAGATCGTCGAGAACGCCGCCACGATCGGCGCCGACGTGCTGGGCCCGGGGCTGCGCGAACTCGCCGAACGGCACCCGAGCGTCGGTGACGTCCGCGGACTCGGCGTGTTCTGGGCGCTGGAACTGGTACGCGACCGCGGGACGAAGGAGCCGCTGGCGCCGTACGGGTCGTCGTCGCCGGAGATGAACGAGGTGCTGGCCGCGTGCAAGCGCGGCGGCCTGGTCGCGTTCGCGAACTTCAACCGGATCCACGTGGTGCCCCCGTGCACCGTGTCGGAGACGGAGGCCAAGGCGGGCCTGGCGATCCTCGACGAGGCGCTGACACTCGCCGACCGCCACACGGTCTGAGGCACTGCCCACCACCGCCCGCCGGGTCCACCCCGGCGGGCGGTCCCGTATCCGAGAGATCCGCGAGACGGCCGGCGACCCCGGTGACGCGGAGACCGACGCACCCAGAAGGTGACGAATGACTACCGTAGATCTCGCCGACCCACCGGTCACCAACCCCTTCACCGGCACCACCGACCTTCCGCGTACGTCCGAGGGCTGGACCCAGCTCGTCACCCCGGACGGGCGCCTGCACCCGGACGTCGACGCCGACCGCGACGCCCTCGGCCGCCTCACCCGTGAGCTGTACCGGGGGATGCGGCTCGCACGCCGCCTCGACGACGAGGCGTTCGCGTTGCAGCGGCAGGGCGAGCTGGGCCTGTGGCTGCAGTGCCGCGGCCAGGAGGCCGCCCAGGTCGGCTCGGTCGCGGCGGTACGCTCCGACGACTACGTCTTCCCGAGCTACCGGGAGCACGCCGCGGCCCTGTGGCGCGGCATCGGCCCGGCCGACCTGCTGCGGCAGTGGCGCGGCGTCGCGCACAGCGGCTGGGATCCGGAGCCGTACTCGTTCCACATCTACACGCTGGTCCTGGCCGCCCAGCTGCTGCACGCCACCGGATACGCCCTCGGTGTGCAGCGCGACGGCAGCGACACGGTGGTCGTGACGTACTTCGGTGACGGCGCCGCGAGCGAGGGCGACGCGAGCGAAGCCATGAACATCGCCGCCGTCAACGCCGCCCCGATGGTGTTCTTCTGCCAGAACAACCAGTGGGCCATCTCGACCCCGACCGCGTCGCAGACCCGTACCCCGATCCACCGGCGCGGCGCCGGATTCGGCCTGCGCAGCGAGTGGGTCGACGGCAACGACGTGCTGGCGGTGTACGCGGTGACGTCCGCGGTGACCGAACACGCCCGGTCCGGCCACGGCCCTGCGATCGTCGAGGCCACCACGTACCGGATGGGCGGGCACAGCACGTCGGACGACCCGACCCGGTACCGCACCGACGACGAGTTGGCGGCGTGGCGGGCGCGGGATCCGCTGGCCCGGGTCGAGGCGCTCATGCGCGCCGAGGGCTGGAGCGACGAGGCGTTCCTCGATGGGATCCAGGCCGAGGCGGACGAACTGGCCGACCGTACCCGCCGGGAGTGCCTGGCGCTGGAGGCGCCGGACCTCGCCGACGCCTTCGCCACAGTGCTGGCCGACGTGCCCCCGCTTCTGCGGGAGGAGCGCGACGCGTTCGTCGCCTACCGCGCTTCCTTCCTCGACTGACGCCCGCCCCGATCGGAGAACTCGTTCATGCTCACTCTCTGTCAGGCACTGAACTCAGGCCTTCGCCGCGCCATGGAGGACGACGACAAGGTCCTCCTGATGGGCGAGGACGTCGGCCGGCTCGGCGGCGTCTTCCGGGTCACCGACGGTCTCCAGAAGGACTTCGGCGAGGCACGGGTGGTGGACACCACCCTCGCCGAGTCCGGGATCGTCGGCACCGCCATCGGGCTGGCGCTGCGCGGGTACCGCCCGGTCTGCGAGATCCAGTTCGACGGCTTCGTCTACCCCGCGTTCAATCAGATCGTCTCCCAGCTCGCCAAGATGCGGGCCCGCACCGGCGGCCGTACCGCCCTGCCCGTGGTGGTGCGCATCCCGGTCGGTGGCGGCATCGGCGCGGTGGAGCACCACAGCGAGTCGAACGAGGCCTACTTCGCGCACACCGCCGGGCTTCGGGTCGTCTACTGCGCCAGCCCGGACGACGCGCACTGGATGATCCGGCAGGCCGTCGCGGGTGACGACCCGGTGATCTTCTACGAGCCGAAGCGCCGCTACTGGGTCAAGGGCGAGGTGACGCCCGAGGACGCCGGGCCGCCGCTGCCGCTGGACCGCGCCCGGACCGTGCGGCCGGGCACCGACGTGACGCTGCTGACGTACGGCGGCACAGTCGCCACCTGCGTCGCCGCCGCCGAGGCCGCGGCACAGGAGGGGCGCGACGTCGAGGTGATCGACCTGCGGTCCATCTCCCCGCTGGACGTGGCCACGGTCGAGGAGTCGGTCCGCCGTACCGGCCGGGCGGTGGTGGTCCACGAGGCGCCCACGTTCGCCGGGTTCGGCGCCGAGGTCGTCGCGCAGGTGACGAGCCGGTGCTTCTACTCGCTGGAGGCGCCGGTCGAGCGGGTCGGCGGATTCAACCTGCCGTACCCGCCGGCGAAGGTCGAGGAGGAGTACCTGCCCGACCTGGACCGGATCCTCGACGCCGTCGACCGCGTCCTGGCCGCGTGAAGGGAGAGGTACCCGTGAGCGTTCAGCAGTTCCGTCTGCCCGACGTCGGCGAGGGCCTCACCGAGGCCGAGATCGTCACCTGGCGGGTCGCACCGGGCGATCCGGTCGGCCTCAACGACGTCATCGTGGACATCGAGACCGCCAAGGCCGTGGTCGAGCTGCCCAGCCCGTACGCCGGAGTGGTGGACCGCCTCCTGGCCGCGGAGGGGCAGACCGTCGAGGTCGGCTCGCCGATCATCGCGATCCGGACCGGGGACGACTCGGACGCGCCGGATGCCGCGCCGGCCGCCGCATCGCCGCCGGCCGAGGAGCCCGCCGAGGAGCGCACGGCGGTGCTCGTCGGCTACGGGGTGTCCGCCCAGGCGCGGACGCGGCGGCCCCGTCGCGCCACACCGTCCGTCCGGCCGGCCGACACCTCCCGCCCGGCGCACACGTCCCGGCCGCCGGTGCTCACCAAGCCGCCGCTGCGCAAGCTCGCCAAGGACCTCGGCGTGGAGCTGGCGGACGTCCGCGGCAGCGGCCCCGACGGCCGGATCACGCGCCAGGACCTGCTCGACCACACCACCGGCCCGGCGCCGGTGGCCGACCACCGGCGGGACGAGCGCCTGCCCGTGCGCGGGGTGCGCAAGGCGACAGCCGCCGCGATGGTCGCCAGCGCGTTCACCGCGCCGCACGTCACCGAGTTCCTCACCGTCGACATGACAGGCACCGTCGAGTTCGTGGACCGGCTGAAGCAGGACCCGGCGTTCCAGGGCGTGAAGGTCAGCCCGCTGCTCGTGGCGTCGCTCGCGGTGCTGGACGCGGTCCGCCGGTATCCGGACGTCAACGCCCGGTGGGACGAGGAGAACCAGGAGATCGTCCGGTTCGCCGACGTCAACCTGGGCATCGCCGCCGCGACGCCGCGCGGCCTGCTGGTGCCGAACGTCAAGGCCGCGCAGAACCTTCCGGTACGCGATCTCGCGGTCGCCCTGAACGAGCTGGCGAGCACCGCGCGGGAGGGCCGAACCCGTCCCGCCGACCTGGCCGGCGGGACGATCACCATCACCAACATCGGCGTGTTCGGCGTGGACGCCGGCACTCCGATCCTCAACCCCGGCGAGGCGGCGATCCTCTGCCTCGGCGCGCTGCGCCGGATGCCGTGGGTGGTCGACGAGCAGGTCGTCCCCCGGTGGACGGTGCAGTTGTCGCTGTCGTTCGACCACCGGCTGGTGGACGGGGAACTGGGCAGCCGGGTGCTCGCCCACGTCGGCCGGTTCCTGGAGGACCCGCTGTGGGGTCTGGCCCTGCGCTGAGGCCCGACAGACGGACGGCGCGTGGACGGACGAGGAGGTCCGTCCACGCGCCGTCGCCGTACGCGCGGGCGCGCGTCAGTCCACGACCTCGAACCCGACGCCGGCCGACGGACGCGGCGCGACGTCACCCGCCGGGGCGATGGGCTCCCCCACCTCCTCGGACGCGGCGAGCCGGAACCGCACGTACTCCAGTTCGCCGGAGAACTCGTGCCGGGCCGGGTAGCTCGACGACACCGGCGAGTGGATGCTGCGCCCGATGTCCATGCCGGCGAACCCGTGGAAGAACGGCAGCAACCGCGGGAACAGCGCCTCGCCCGCCGCCTCGCCGTCCACGAACAGGCGGCCGGTGCCCTGGCAGTCGGCGGTCTTGGTCAGCTCGAAGGTCAGCTCCACCGGGCCCAGCGGCAGCTCGCCCTCGGACCGCAGCACGTAGTGGGTGCCGAGGTGGTTGTACTCGTACACCAGGTGGTTGTCCTTGATGTGCAGCACGTACCCGCCGCTGACGTTGCCGAGCACCACGATCACGCCGCCCTGGGTGGCGTCGGTGCGGTGCACCCGCGCGGTGATGGCGTGCGAGCGGTTCATCGTCGGCGGCACCGCCGCGCCGGAGATCGTCGGCACGCCGGCCAGGTAGGTGAAGTCCAGCCGGTCCCGCACCGATCCGGGGCGCGGCACCCGGGCCCGGATCGCGAATCCCCTGTCGTCCAGCGGCAGCACGTCGTAGCGGGCCGCCTCGATCCAGAACTCCTCGATGAGGCGCCGCAGCACCTCCGGGTACTCGGCGGCCAGGTCGCGGCTCTCGGTCGGGTCCTCGTCGATCCGGTACAGCTCCCAGCGGTCCTCGTCCCAGGAGGTGCCGCGCTCGTGGAACGCGACAGCCTTCCAGCCCTGGTGGTAGATGCCACGGTGGCCGAACATCTCGAAGTACTGGCGGTCCCGCGACGGCGGCGCCGCCGGGTCGCGCAGCCCGTCGCGGAAGCTACGGCCGTGCAGCGGCATCTGCGGGACGCCCCGGCGCACCGCGGGCGGCTGCACCCCGACCAGGTCCAGCACCGTCGCGGTGACGTCGATGCTGTGCTGGAACTGCGTCCGCACCTGCCCGCCGGGTACGTCACCGGCCGGCCAGCTCAGCACGAACGGCACCCGCACCCCGCCCTCGTGGGTGTGCTGCTTGTAGCGGCGGAACGGGGTGTTGCTGACCTGCGCCCAGCCCAGCGGGTAGTTGCTCTGCGCCCGCGGGCCGCCGATCTCGTCGATCCGGTCCAGGCTGTCCTGGAGGTTCTCCGGCACCCGGTTCTGGAACGCGGTGGGGTTGAGCGTGCCGAGCGGCGTGCCCTCGGGGCTCGCGCCGTTGTCCGACATGACCACGAAGATCGTGTCGTCCAGCCGGCCGATCCGCTCCAGGAAGTCGACCAGGCGCCCGAGCTGGGCGTCGGTGTGGTCGACCATCGCCGCGTACGCCTCCTGCATGCGGGCGAACAGGCGCCGCTGCTCCGGCGGCACGTCGTCCCACGGCACGACGCCCGGGTTGTGCGGCGGCAGCGGCGCGTCCGGCGGGATGATGCCCAGCCCGATCTGCCGCCGGTGCCGGTCCGCGCGGATGACGTCCCAGCCGGCGTCGTAGCGGCCGCGGTACTTCGCCAGGTACTCCGGCGGAGCTTGGTGCGGGGCGTGCGCCGCGGCGTACGCCAGATAGAGGAAGAACGGCTTCTCCGGGGTGAACGACGTCTGGTCCCGGACGAACCCGATGGCCCGGTCGGTCAGGTCCTCGGTGAGGTGGTAGCCCTCCTCCGGGGTGGCCGGCGGGTCCACCTGGTGGTTGTCGTACACCAGCTCCGGATAGAAGTTGTCGGTCTCGGCCTCCAGGAAGCCGTAGTACCGCTCGAAGCCGCGTCCCAGCGGCCACTGGTCGTACGGCCCGGACGGCGTGGTCTGCTCCAGCGGCGCGACGTGCCACTTGCCGACCGCCATGGTGTTGAACCCGGCGTCGGCGAGCATCTCCGCGACGGTGGCGGCGGCGTGGGTGATCCGCCCCCGCCCGCTGGGGAAGCCGCTGTCGAAGTTGGACAGCATGCGCATGCCGACGCTGTGGTGGTTGCGGCCGGTGAGCACGCTGGCCCGGGTCGGCGAGCACAGCGGCGAGGTGTGGAAGTTGGTGTACCGCAGCCCGGAGGCGGCCAGCCGGTCGATCGTCGGGGTGTCGATCTCGGCGCCGAAGCAGCCGAAGTCGGCGAACCCGACGTCGTCCAGCAGCACGTACACCACGTTCGGGGTACCCGCGGCGGCCGACGGCGGCGTGCTCCAGTGCTCCGTCGACTCGCCGTAGGTGCGTCCGATGGTCCCCTCGTACGGAGGGTCCGCCAGAGGTCCGGTCACGGTACGCCTCAGCCGGCCGTCGTGCCGCCGTCGAGGACGAGCGTGTGGCCCGTGATCATGCGCGCCTCGTCGCTGGCGAGGAACACCACCGCGTCGGCGGAGTCGCGCGGCGTCGCCATGCGGCCCAGCGGGATCGACGCCCGGAAGTTCTCCCGCGCGCTGTCCGGCACGTCACCCATCCCGCCGAGGAACGCCGAGAGCATCGGCGTCTCGGTCGCCGCCGGGGCGATCGCGTTGACCCGGACGCCGTGCGGCGCGAGTTCCAGCGCCAGCGCCTTCATCAGGCCGATGACGCCGTGCTTGGCGGCGGTGTACGGCGCGTACCGGGGGCGGGCGATGACGGCCTGGAGCGACGCGGTGAACACGATCGCGCCGCCACCGGCCTCGATCAGCGCGGGCGCGGCGGCCTGCGCGGTCCAGAACGCCCCCTTGAGGTTCACGTCGACCACGCGGTCCAGCGTCGCCTGGTCCACCTCGTCCAGCGGGCCGGTGAACGGCGTACCGGCGTTTGCGTGCATGAGGTCGAGCCGGCCGAACCGCTCGACGGCGGTCTCGACGGCGGCGCGGCAGTCCTCGGCCCGGGTGACGTCGCAGGCCACGCCCACGACGGCGGACCCGAACCCGGCGGCCGCCTCGGCGGCGCGGTCGCCGTCGAGGTCGGCGATGACGACGCGCGCGCCCTCCTCGACGAGCCGGCCGACTGTGGCCAGTCCGATGCCGCTGGCGCCTCCGGTGACGACGGCGACGCGGTCAACCAACCTCATGTGCTGCTCCTGTTGAATCGGTCCAGGAGGTCGCCGCTCAGGGTGGGCACCGCGGACAGCAGCCTCTGGGTGTAGGGGTGCCGGGGGTCGGAGTAGATCGATTCGGTGTCACCCGTCTCGACGATCCGGCCCTGGTTCATCACCGCGATCCGGTCGCAGAGGTACCGGACGACGGACAGGTCGTGGGAGACCAGGATCAGGGTCAGCTTGAACTGTTCGGCCAGGTCGGTGAGCAGGTTGAGGATCTGCGCGCGCACCGAGACGTCGAGCGCGCTGACCGGCTCGTCCCCCACGATGACCTTCGGCCCGGCCGCGAGGGCGCGGGCGATGGCGATGCGCTGCCGCTGGCCGCCGGAGAACTGGTGCGGGTAGCGGGTCACCGCCTCCTCGGGCAGACCCACGGAGTGCATCAGCTCGGCGACGCGGGCCCGGTGGTCGCCGGGCAGGCGCAGCGCGCGCATCGGCTCCGCGATGATGTCCGCGACGCGCATGCGCGGGTTCAGCGACGACATCGGGTCCTGGAGCACCATCTGCACGTCGCGGCGCAGGAACCCGAGCCGCCGCTCCGGTACGCCGCTGATCCGCTGCCCCTGGTAGAACGCGGTGCCGGAGGTCGGCTGGTCGAGGGCCATGAGGATGCGCGACAGCGTGGACTTGCCGGAGCCGCTCTCCCCCACGATGCCGAACGCCTCGCCCTCGTGGACCTGCACGCTCACACCGTCGAGCGCGCGGATCGGCCGGCCCGGCGTACGCAGCGACCGCCGCGGGGCGCGGTACTCGCGCACCACGTCGACGGCTTCCAGCAACGGGGTGGTGGTCATGCGCTGGCCTTCCCGCTTCCTAGGGGCTGGTCGCTCTCGATCGGGTGGTGGCAGGCCGCCCGCTGGGTGCTGCCGGGCGGCGCCGTCAGCAGCGGCACCGTGCCGCAGACGTCGTCGGCGCGCGGGCAGCGGTTGCGGTACACGCAGCCGGTGGGGAACGACCCGAGCGACGGGACGCGGCCCGGGATGGTGGACAGCCGGCCGCTCCCGTCGGTGCTCTCCAGCACCGTGGACGCCCGCAGGCCCGCCGTGTACGGGTGCCGGGGCGAGTCGAACACCGTCGCCACGTCGCCGTGCTCGACGATCGAGCCGCCGTACATGACGAGCAGTTCCTCGCAGATGCTGGCGACCACCGGCAGGTCGTGGGTGATGAGCAGCAGCGACGCGCCCTCCTCGCGCACCAGCGTGTCCATCAGCCGCAGCATCTCCGCCTGCACCGTGACGTCCAGCGCCGTGGTGGGCTCGTCCGCGATCAGCACGGCGGGGTCGCACGCCAGCGCGATGGCCAGGACGACGCGCTGGCGCTGGCCGCCGGAGAGCTGGTGCGGGTACTTGCGCGCGGTGCGGTCGGGCTCGGGCAGCTGGACCCGTTCGAGCAGTTCGACGGCCCGGGCCGAGGCCGCCGTGCGGCTCATCCCCTTGTGCAGCCGCAGCGACTCGGCGACCTGGTTGCCGACCCGCATCAGCGGGTTGAGCGCCGTCATCGGCTCCTGGAACACCATGGCGATGTCGTTGCCGCGGACCGCGCACATCTGCTTGTCGGACAGGTCGAGCAGGTTACGGCCGTTCAGCAGCACCCGGCCGGACGCTGTCACGCCGTGGGGCAGCAGGCCCATCAGCGCGAGCGCGGTCAGGGACTTGCCGCAGCCGGACTCGCCGATGAGTCCCATCCGGCGGCCCGGCCCGATCTCGAACGAGACGCCCTTGACGGCCTGGATGTCGTGGACCTCGACGACGAGGTCCTCCACCACGAGCCCGCTCACGCCGCTCACCGTCCTCTCAGCCGCGGGTCGAGGGCGTCGCGCAACCCGTCGCCCATGAGGTTGAAGCCGAGCACCGACAGGGCGATGGCCAGACCGGGCCAGACGGCGAGCATCGGCTGCACGACGAAGTAGTTCTGGGCCTCCTGGAGCATCCGGCCCCAGGTGGGGGTCGGCGGCGGGGTGCCGTACCCGAGGTAGGACAGCGCCGCCTCGGCGAGCACCGCGTGCGCGAACGACACCGACGCCTGCACGATGAGCAGGGCCGCGATGTTCGGCAGCACGTACCGGACCATGAGCACCACGCCCCGGCGGCCGTAGCTGCGCGCGGCCAGCACGAAGTCGCTCTGCAGCACCTGCATCGCGCCGGCCCGGGTGAGACGGCCGAACACCGGCACGTTGGCGACGCCGATCGCGATCATGCCGGTGAGCGTGGAGGCGCCGAAGCCTGCGGCCAGGATGATCGCCAGCAGGATGGCCGGGAACGCGAACACGATGTCCAGTGCCCGCATCACCGGCTCGCTGAGCCAGCGGTGCCCGGTGGCGGCGAGCAGACCCAGCGGTACGCCGACGGCGGCGGCGATCGCGACGGCGACCACACCGACGAACAGTGTGGTCCGCGCGCCGACGAGGAGCTGGCTGACGATGTCCCGGCCGAAGTGGTCGGTGCCGAGCCAGTGGTCCCCGCCCGGGGACAGCAGCGTCTGCGACGGGTCGACCCGGGTGGGGTCGTACGGCGTCCAGAGGAACGACACGAGCGCGGTGAGGACGACCAGGCCCACCAGGCCGGCGCCGATCACCAGCGTGAGGTTCCAGCGGCGGCGCGGCTTGACCGGGCCGGCCGCGACGACGTCGGCGGTGGCGTCCGGTGGGGCGTCGGCGACTGATGTCATGCCTTGCTCCTCAGCCTGGGGTCGACCGCGTGGTACACCACGTCGACGACGAAGTTGATCAGAAGCACCGCGGCGGTCAGCACCATCACGGTGCCCTGCACCTTCAGCAGGTCGCGGTTGCCCACGTCCTGGAGCAGCATCCGGCCGAGACCGGGCAGGCCGAAGACGTTCTCGATCACGACGGTGCCGATGAGCAGCGTCGCGAGTTGCAGACCGAGGACCGTGATGACCGGGATGGCCGCGTTGCGCAGCGCGTGCCGGGTCAGCGCCTGCGAGCGGCTCAGCCCTTTGGCCCGCGCGGTCTGGATGAAGTCCTCCTGCATGACCTCGACCACAGCGGACCGGACGTAGCGCATCAGGATCGCGCCCTGGGCCACGCCGAGGACCAGCGCCGGCATCAGCAGAGCCTGCACGGCGCCGCCGACGTCGTCCCATCCGGTGAACCCGCCGGCGGGCAGCCACTGCAACTTCACCGCGAACACGGTGATGAGCAGGATGCCCAGCCAGAACGACGGCACGGCGATGCCGACCTGGCTCAGCGCCGACAGCGCCGTTCCGATCGCGGTACGGCTCTTCACCGCGGCGAGGATGCCCAGCGGTACGGCGATGAGCAGCGCCAGCGTCATCCCGGCCAGGATGAGCGGCACCGTCACGCCGAGCTTGTCGGCGATCTCCGAGCCGACCGACACCCCGCTGAGCGGCGAGATGCCGAAGTCACCGCGGATCAGGCCGCCGGCCCATTCGAGGTACCGCTCGGTGAACGGCCGGTTCGTCCCGAACTGCTCCCGCAGCGCCTCCAGCGCCTCCGGGGTGGCGTTGACGCCGAGCATCGCCTGCGCCTGGTCGCCCGGCAGCAGCGCCAGCATCGTGAAGACGAGGATCGACGCGGCGAACAGCGATACCGCGAGGATGGCCAGCCGCCGGACGAAGTAGATCACCATGCGTGTGTGCTCCCACTCCGAGTCATGGCCTGATCATCACCATCTTGGTCACGGTCAGCTCCTCCATGGCGAAGCGCGGTCCCTCCCGGCCGATGCCGGAGTCCTTGACGCCGCCGTACGGCATGTTGTCGGCGCGGAAGCCGGGCACCTCGTTGACGAGCACGCCGCCGACGTCGAGACGGCGTACGACGTCCAGGGCGACAGCCAGGTCGCGGGTGAAGACGGCGGCCTGGAGCCCGTAGCGGGACCGGTTGACCAGCTCGACCGCCGCGTCCATGTCGGGCACCGACCGGACGCAGACCACCGGACCGAAGATCTCCTCCGCCCAGCACTCGGCGTCCTCGGGGACGTCGACGAGCACAGTCGGTTGCAGCACCCGGCCCTGCGCCGTACCGCCGGCCAGGCAGCGCGCCCCGGCGGCGACCGCGCGGTCCACCCACGAGTGGACCCGCTCGGTGGACGCCTCGTCCACCAGGGCGGACACGCGGGTGTCGGCGGACCGGGGGTCGCCGGTGGTGACCGAGGCCAGCAGCGGCCGGAGGCGGTCCAGCAGCGCCTCCCGGACCGGCTCCTCGACGATCACCCGCTGCACGCTGATGCACGCCTGGCCGGAGGCGTAGAACCCGCCGCGTACGACGGCTTCGGCGGCCCGGTCGAGGTCGGCGTCGCGGCCGACGACGAGCGCCGCGTTGGACCCGAGTTCGAGCAGCACCTTGCGCGGGGCCGCGGCGCGGGCGATCTGGTGGCCGACGTGCGCCGACCCGGTGAAGGACACGGCCGCGACGCCGGGGTGCGTGGTCAGGAGCTTGCCGACCTCGACGCCGCCGGTGACGAGCTGGGCCCCGGCGGCCGGGCAGCCGGCCCGGCGGAACAGGTCGACCAGCACCAGCGTGGCCAGCGGCGTGTTCGGCGCCGGCTTGACGATCACCGGGCAGCCCGCCGCGACCGACGGCGCGACCTTGTGGGCGGCCAGGAGCAGCGGGTAGTTGAACCCGGTGATGCCGACGACGACACCGACCGGGCGGCGTACCCAGAAACCGAGCATGCCCTCGCCGGCCGGCTGCATGTCCAGCGCCACCGTCTCGCCGGTCAGGTGCCCGACCTCCTCGGCAGCCGTCTCCAGCGTGACCAGCGTGCGGGCGACCTCGACCCGGCAGTCCACGAGCGGCTTGCCGGTCTCCAGGACCAGCAGCTCGGCCAGCGAGCCGGCGCGGGCGCGGACCTCGGCGGCGACTGCCGTCAGGATCGCGCGCCGCCGGTGGCCGGGCAGCCCGGCCATCTCCGCGGCGACCTCCTGCGCGGCTTCGACAGCCGCTTCCGCGTCGCCGGGGTCGCCCCACGGCGCCTGGGTGACGGTGCTGCCGTCGTACGGGAAGCGCACCGGCGCGGTCTGCGCGGCGCTGGTCCAGCCCGCGCCGATCGGCAGGCCGGCGGGCAGCGCGGTCAGCAGCTCCTGCGCGGTCACGACGCCGCACCCGCCCGGGCGCCAGTGGCGCCGGTGAGGAAGGCCAGGGCCGCCTCGGCGTAGACCTTCGTCTTACGGACGACGTCATCGACCTCGACGTACTCGTCGGGCTGGTGGGCGATCCACTTCGGGCCGGGTCCGTACACCACGTTCGGGATGCCGCTGTCGCGCCACAGGATGGTGCCGTCGGTCGCGCCGGGCACGCCGCCGAAGACGGGCTCGGCGCCGGTGACGGCGCGGTGCGCCTCGGCCACGGCGAGCGAGACCGGGTGGTCCTCCGGGGTGACCGCGCACGGCCGGTCGTCGACCACCTCGACGGCGAAGGTGACGCCGTGCCTGGTGCCGATGGCGTCGGCGTCGGCGCGCACCCGCGCGGCGAGCGCGGCGTGGTCGACACCGGGTACGGTCCGGCAGTCCACGCCGAGGACGGCGCGGCCGGGGATGACGTTGAGCTGGTCGGCGGAGCCGGCGTCCAGGACCGTGGGGGTCAGGTACGTCAGGCCGAGGTGCTCGTGCTCACCCGGGTCGGCCTGCAGCTCCTTCTGGTACCGGCCGAGCGCGGCGACCAGCTCGGCCACCGCCGGTACGGGGTTGCGGCCGTGCTGCGGCATCGCGCCGTGCGCCATCTTGCCGGTGCAGGTGACAAGCAGCCGGACGGCGCCCTTGGCGACCGCGCAGATCTCCTCCGCCTCCGGCTCACAGATGATCGCGGCGTCCACCTCGCGGGCGAGCGCGGTGGTGGTGAAGTGCTTCGCCCCGAGCATCTGGCCCTCCTCGTCCACCAGGGCCGCCACCACGATCCGGCCCGGGAACGGCCCGGCCAGCTCGACGGCCCGGGTCGCGTGGATCATCGCGGCGACACCGGCCTTCATGTCGGCGGAGCCGCGACCGTACAGCCGCCCGTCGACGATGTCGCCGCCGAACGGGTCGACGGTCCACTCCTCGGGAGCGCCCTCGGTGACGACGTCGGTGTGCCCCTCGAACATCAGCGTCGGGCCGGGCAGGCCGCCGTCCACCACCGCGACGACGTTGGGGCGCCCGGGGACGACCTCGGTGACCTCCGGCCGCCAGCCGAATCCCCGCATGACCTGCGCGACGAGTTCCGCCACTGGCTGCTCGCTACGCCCTCGGCCCGCGTCCCAGGTCGAGGGGATGCGGACCAGGTCCTGGGTGAGCGACACGACGGCTTGTTCGTCCACGAGATGGCCGGCGCGGAGGGAGGCGTGGGTGTCCGACGTCATGGCGTCGGAGGTTACGAACTCCGCCCTCGGAGGGGAACGTCCAGTTTCCGGGTCGGTGGGGGTACCAGCCGTGGCCGGACCTGGTCTTCTACGGCCGCGGCGACCCGCCGTACCCCCTCCTCGATGCGGTCCAGCGGCATCACCTGGTACCCCAGGCGCAGGTGGTGACGCGGCGCCGGCCGGGTGGCCCAGTACGGCGCGCCCGGGTCCAGCAGGACGCCCTGGCGGCGCAGCTCGCGGGCCAGTTCTCCGGCGTCCAGCCCCGGCGGGCCGGTGATCCAGCGGGCCAGCCCGCCGCGCGGCACCGGCTGCGGTCCCCAGCGCACGTGCCGCTCGACCGCCCGCACCATCTCCTCGTACAGCCCCTGGTAGTGGGCGCGGACGCGGCGCACGTGGCGGGCCAGGTCCCGGCTGGCGATCATCTGCGCGAGGGCGCGCTGCATCGGGCCGGGCGGGTGACGCAGCACGTAGCGGGAGCGGGCCCGCATGGCGTCCACGAGCGCCGGGGACGCCACCACGTAGCCGAGCCGCAGCCCGGGTGCCAGCAGCTTGCTGAAGCTGCCGAGGTAGACCACGCGGTCCTCGTCGTCGAGCGCCCGCACCGCCACCGCGGGCATCCCCCGGAACGTCATCTCCGGGTCGTAGTCGTCCTCGATCACCACCGCGTCCGCCGCGCCGGCCCGGCGCAGCAGCTCCTCACGCCGGGACGCCGACATGGTCGCGCCGGTGGGGTACTGGTGGCTCGGCGTGACGTACACGAGCTGGGCGCCGTGCAGGTCCGCCGGCAGGTCCTCGACGACCAGGCCGTCCTCGTCGACCCGGCCGGGCACCACGTCGGCGCCGGCCATCTGCATGATCGTCCGGGCGTCGGGGTAGCCGGGGTCCTCGACGAGCACCACGCTGCCCGGCCGGACGAGGACGCTCGCCAGCAGGTGCAGCGCGTGCGTCGAACCCAGCGTGATCATCACCTGGTCCGGGTGGGCGGAGATGCCGCGCGCGGGCAGCACGTGCTCGCAGAGCTGACGCACCAGCTCCGGGTCGTCGGCCTGGCCGGCGTCCCCGATGACCCGGGACAGCCCGTCCTGCCGCAGCGCCTCACGCTGCGCCCGCTCCCACGCGCCGATCGGGAACATGGACGGGTCGGGCTGGCCGACCACGAACGGGAACGGCGCCCGCGCCCAGGCCGGATCCCGGTGCACCGGAGTGGGCGGCGGTTCCGGCAGCCGCGCCTCCCAGTCGATCGGCTGCATCGGCGAGCGGGCGGTCCGCCGCGCGGCCCGCATCCGCACCACCGCGTCGGAGGAGACGTAGAGACCGCGCCGCGGGACGGTCACGATCAGACCCTGCTCCATGAGCCGGTCGTACGCGGTCAGCACGGTGTTCCGGGAGACGCCGAGCGCCTCGGCCAGGCGGCGCGTGCTGGGCAGCGGGCCGTCGTCGTACTGCCCCGCGAGGATGGCGTCCTCGAGCCCGGTGATGATCTGCTCGTAGAGCGGAACCGTGCTCTGCGGGTTGACCGGCAGCAGGAAATCCGCCACCTCGACCTCCCACTCCCGCGGGGGTCTCGCCTCGTCCCGTCGTCGTACGCCCTGCACACGCCCTGTGCGTCCCGCTGGTACTAGCCTAGCCGGAGACCTGGACCTGTTGCGGAGGGCCCGTTCCCGCCACGCTTGGCCGGGCGATGGCAGGTGACGGTCTCCTGCACGCGGACAGGGGTGGACTCATGAGCGCCCAGCGAATCGCGCTGGTGCCCGGCGACGGCATCGGACCGGAGGTCACCGCGCAGGCGGTCAAGGCGTGCGACGCCGCCGCCCGACGGTTCGGGATCGACCTGGTCTGGGAGGACTACGAACTCGGCGCGGACTACTGGCGGATAACCGGCCAGGTCGTACCGCCGGACGTGGAACAGGAACTGGCCAAGGCGGACGCCATTCTCTTCGGGGCCGTCGGTGACCCGTCGGTGCCGCCCGGCGTGCTGGAACGCGGCCTGGTCATCCACCTGCGGACCGCGTTCGACCAGTACGTGAACCTGCGGCCGGTCAAGCTGCTGCCAGGCGTGCCCACGCCCATCGGCGGGCTCCGCCCGGAGCAGTGCGACCTGGTGATCCTGCGGGAGAACACCGAGGGCGCCTACGTCGGCGCCGGCGGCTTCATCCACCGGGGCGGGCCGGACGAGATCGCCACCCAGGAGTCGGTGAACACCCGCAAGGGCGTCGAACGCCTCATCCGGCACGGCTTCCGGCTGGCCCTGAGCCGCCGCAAGCACGTCACCCTGGTGCACAAGGCGAACATCCTCACGTACGCCGGCGACCTGTGGCAGCGGACCTTCGCGGAGGTCGCCGCGGAGTATCCGGACATCGAGGTGGACTACGTGCACGTCGACGCGATGTGCCTCTACCTGGTGACGCAGCCGGAGCGGTTCGACGTCGTGGTCACCGACAACCTGTTCGGCGACATCATCACCGACCTGGGCGCGGCCGTGCAGGGCGGTCTCGGCCTGGCCGCGAGCGGCAACCTCAACCCGACCGGGTCAGCGCCGAGCATGTTCGAGCCGGTGCACGGTTCCGCGCCGGACATCGCCGGCCGCGGCTGGGCCAACCCCGCCGGGTCGATCCTCAGCGCCGCGCTGATGCTGGAGCACCTGGGTCACCCCGAGGCGGCCCGCTGCCTGGAGGACGGGGTGAAGGCGGTGCTGCCGCGCCTGGGCGCCATGCGCGGGCCGGAGATGGGCATGTCGACCGAGGACTTCGGCGACGCGGTCGCCGCCGTCATCGGCGAGGGCGCGTACCAGGCGGACGCCCTGCCGGCGTGACACGGATGTGAGCACCGAACCGGTCGATCCGGGCGACGGCGGGGGCACTCCCCCGCCGTCGCCGTGTTGCGCGCCGCGACGCCCGCCCGCCGCCGCCGACACCGGCGCCGCGGCGGGCGCGAGCGCCGTCCGCTCACCATTCCGGGGTACGGACGACCTGATCGCGCTGCCCGGCGGCACCTTCCTCATGGGCACCGACGACCCGGAGGGCTTCCCGGAGGACCTGGAGGGACCGGTCCGGCCGGTGGCTGTGGCCCCGTTCGCGATCGCCGCGACACCGGTGACGAACCGGCAGTTCGCCCGCTTCGTCGACGCCACCGGCTACCGCACGGACGCGGAACGGTACGGCTGGTCGTTCGTCTTCCACCTGTTGCTGGCGCCGTCCGCGCACCGGTACGTGCTGGACGCGTCGGTGCCGCAGGCGCCGTGGTGGCTGGCGGTCGAGGGAGCGCACTGGGCCGCCCCGGACGGGCCCGGTTCGGACGTACGCGGGCGCGAGCGGCACCCCGTCGTGCACGTCTCCCACCGGGACGCCGAGGCGTACTGCCTGTGGTCCGGCACCCGGTTGGCCACCGAGGCCGAGTGGGAGTACGCGGCGCGCGGCGGCCTGTCCCAGGCGCGCTACGCCTGGGGCGACGAGCTGACCCCGGACGGGCGGCACCTGTGCAACATCTGGCAGGGTGCCTTCCCTGCTGTCAACACCGCTGAAGACGGGTTCGCAGGCACCTCTCCGGTGACCGCGTTTCCGCCGAACGGCTACGGCCTGTACGACGTCGCGGGCAACGTTTGGGAACTCACGGCCGAACCCTGGCGCGACCGCCGCGGCCGTATCTCACCAGGTGAGAGCGTCATCAGGGGTGGTTCGTACCTGTGCCACGACTCTTATTGCAACCGTTACCGCGTGGCAGCACGGAGTCGGACCACCGTTGACTCCTCAAGTGGCAACACCGGGTTCCGCGTGGCGCGGTAGTCCGGCGCTGATTGGTACCTGCCGACCCCGCTGAACTGGCCCTTTTGCATCGGGTAGCACGCTCATAGTGTCCCGCCTCACAGGCTACGAGCGCCCTTGGCGTTCTTCGCGATGGGACACACGAATGAATCGGCTGAAGATAACGCTGCCCGCCGTGCTGCTCGCCACGGCGCTGGCTCTGACCGCGTGCAGTAGCGATGGTGACTCGGAGACCACCACCGGCGGTGGTTCCGGCAACGGTACGGTCACCCTCGGCGCCTACCTGGAGCCGGTGAGCCTCGACCTGACCGCCGAGGCCGGCGCCGCGATCCCGCAGGTCCTGCTCTACAACGTGTACGAGGGCCTGGTGCGCCAGAACGCCGGCACCGGCGAGGTGGAGCCGCTGCTGGCCAGCGAGTGGAAGGTGTCCGACGACGGCACCAAGTACTCGTTCAAGCTGCGCGACGGCGTGACCTTCCACGACGGCCAGAAGCTCACCGCGCAGGACGTGGTGTGGAGCTTCAAGCGGGTCACCGCCGAGGGCTCGACGAACCCGTTCAAGTCGCAGATGACAGTCGTGAAGACCGTCGAGGCGCCTGATGCCTCCACCGTGGACGTGACGCTGTCCCGGCCCAGCCAGAGCTGGCTGTTCGACGTCGCCGGCCGCGTCGGCGTGGTGCTCAAGGAGAACGCCACCGACCTGGGGACGAAGCCGAACGGCACCGGTCCGTTCAAGTTCGACAAGTGGAACCGCGGCGACAGCATCACGCTGGTGCGCAACGACGGCTACTGGGGTGAGAAGGCCAAGGTCGGCACCGCCGTCTTCCGGTACATCACCGACGCCAACGCGCTGAACAACGCGATGCTCTCCGGTCAGCTCGACATCGTGGCCAACATCCAGGCGCCGCAGCTGCTCGAGGTGTTCAAGGGCAACAAGCAGTTCGAGGTGGTCGAGGGCAAGACGACCGGTGAGGTCGTCCTGGCGATGAACAACGCCAAGGGCCCGCTGGCCGACGCCCGGGTGCGCCAGGCCATCCGCCACGCGATCGACCACGACGCGCTCATCAAGACCGTCTGGTCCGGGTACGGCACGAAGATCGGCAGCATGGTGCCGCCGAGCGACCCGTGGTACGAGGACCGCACCGGAGACTTCCCGCACGACCCCGCCAAGGCCAAGCAGCTGCTCGCCGAGGCCGGCCACGCCAACGGGCTCACCCTGACCATGGACGTCCCGCCGCCCGGCTACGCCCGCGCCTCCGCGCAGTTCGTCGCCTCGCAGCTCGCCGAGGTCGGCATCAAGGTGACCCAGAACAACGTCGAGATGCCGCAGTGGCTCGACAAGGTGCTCGGCAAGGCCAACTACGACCTGTCCATCATCGCCCACGTCGAGCCGCGTGACCTGGTCCGCTACAGCCAGCCGGAGTACTACTACCGCTACAAGAACCCGGCCGTCACGCAGCTCATGAACGAGGCCGACACGGCTCTGGACGCGGCGACCCGGGACAAGAAGTTCGCCGAGGCCGCGAAGGTCATCTCGCAGGAGGCCGCCAGCGACTGGCTGTTCCTGCTGCCGAACCTCGCGGTGATCCGCGACGGCGTCGAGGGTTACCCGAAGGACGCGGTGACCCAGTCCTTCGACGTCACCAAGGTGTCCAAGAAGTAGCCCAGCACCACGCACAGAAGGACCTGGTGGGCTCCCGCCCACCAGGTCCTTCCGTCATTCCCCCGCTCCCCCTCCCCGCTCCCCCTCCCCGCGATCTTGCACTTGCTGCCCCTGGTGCGGGGGATTTGACCCCGTTCGTCGGGACACCAAGTGCAAGATCGACGGTCCAGGAGGGCCGGGGTTGTCCGGGAGCCGTGGTCGGTGCGCAGTGGACTGTCGCAGTCGAGGTGTGTCGCCTCCGTGAAACCCTGCGCGCCCGGGGGCTCGGGGCGTCGACACAACGCACGGCCGAGTGAGGGCTGAACCGCGGGCGAACGCGTTCCACCCGCCCGACGACCACGCCCAGCCCTACGGTGTGGCCTCTGTGCTCTGCGCCAGCGCGACGCAACGAGCTGCCGAGGGCAGCTCGTTCCCGCTCCCTCGGCACACCGAAGGGCTGACGTGCTGCCAAGTGGCTCGGCTTTGAACGCCCTCCTCCGTCGATCTTGGAGTTGTGGCGCCTGGGATGCGCTGTATGCGAGCTGTGCGAGGTGCCACAACTCCAAGATAGACGGTCATACCGGGCGCGGACGATCCACCGGCCGGCGACCTGGGAACGACGCGAGGCGGGCCCCGTCCGGGTGGACGGAACCCGCCTCGATCGTCACGCGCCTACTGTGCCGGCGCGAGGTGAGACAGCGTGTGTGTCAGCTGAGCCGGGCGGACGGCGCCCGGCGGCGTCCCCGCAGGTGCATGCCCAGCAGGCCGACACCGAGGACGGCGGCGGCCAGCAGGCCCGTGGTCACGCCCGTCGAGAGCGTGGGGCCACCGGTGTTGCCGGAGGCGAGAACCATGCCGTTCTGCGACTCCTGACCGGCGTCGTTCGTGGTGTTGCCCGCCGGAGCGGCGTTCGGCTTGCCCTTGCCCTTGTCCTTGCCCTTGTCGGCACCGGCCGGCGCGGGGACCGGCGTCTGCTGCAGCGCCTGGGTCGCCTGGGCGAAGGTCTCCGGCGTCACGTCCGGGGCGTTGCCCTGCGTACGCCACTGCTTGAGCTGCTTCATGCCCTTGCAGGCCGAGGGGTAGCGGTCGCAGTAGCTGGTGGTGTTGCCGATGCTCTCGGACGAGAGGACCGCCTTCGCGATGGCACGGGCGAGCGTGCTGGCGCCGGCGTTGAAGATGGCGTTGAGCTGGCGGCTGTCGGCCGGGTCGTTGATCTGGAGCGCCTCGCCCTTGCCGGTGGACACCGCGAACACGGTGTCGCCGTCGCCGAGCGTGTGGATCGGGCTGATCGCGCGGGCCATGCCGTCGTGCGCGTTGCCGGACATGCGCTGCGCGGCGGCCTTCTCCAGCGGGGCGTTGGTGGCCACCACGGCGATCGTGGTGTTGGCCGGCTGCTCGGCGGCGGCGGCCGGCGGGGTCGGCGGGTTGCACTCCTTCTTCTTGGGAGCCTTGTACCCGGCGAACTCGTTGCCGATGCCGTACTTGACGCCGTACAGGGTGCAGTCGGCCGGGTCGACCGGGGAGCCGGCCGGGTTCACGATCACCATCGCGCCGACGTAGATACCGTCGCCGAGGTGGACGCTCGCGGTGCCGACGCCGCCGCGCATGCCGCCGCCACGGGCGCCGGTGCCGCCGCCGACGCCGCCCTGGCGAACGGGACCGTCCGAGGTGGCCTGTGCCGCGAGGTAACCCCACTCGGCGGAGGTGCGGGCCTTCGGGTCGCCGCCGCGGCCGAGGTCGAAGATGTCCGCGGCCGGCACGATCGGGGCCACGCCGCCGGCGCCGACGCGTACGCCCTCGCCCCGGTCCTCCAGCCAGCGGATGATGCCGTTGGTGGCCGACAGCCCGTACATGCTGCTGCCGCCGAGCTGGATCGCGTTGACGCCCGGGTTGGAGTTGAGCGGGCTGAGCAGGTCGGTCTCCTTGGTGGCGGGGGCGCCACCACGCTGGTCCACACTCGCCACGGACATCTGCGGCATGTAGACGACCGAGGTGCCGGTCAGGTACGGAGCGGTGTCGGACTGGACCTGGCCGACCTGGATGCCGGGAACGTCGGTGATGGCGTTGTGGGCACCCGGTGCGCCGGCGGCGGGGTTGGCCGACGCGGGCGACGCGACGAGCACGAGTCCCGGACAGACCAGGGCTGCCGCGGCGAGCGCGGCGAATCTGGACGACTTCATGCAGCTTCTCCCATGCGAAGCGGTGCGACCTCCGCCCCGATCCGGGGCGGTCGATGCATTGGGCAACTGGTGGTCCCCCGTGGTACACGACGAGATGTGGGGGAGGCTACTGGTCAGACCAGTTGAAGGGAAGAGCCTGCTCAGCTGATGGCCGCCTCGGATAATCCGAGGTCAGGCCACATCAGGCGGATTCAGAGCAATACGTCCACCATCGAGCGCCGCGCCTCCGGCACGTACTCGGCGTAGTAGTGGTGCAGTTCCTGGCGGGTCAGCCGGGCCACCTCGTCGGCCTCGCCCGCGCGCATCGCGTCGATGACCCGGCGGTGGTGCGCGAGCGTGCGCTCCATCAGCGCCTCACGATCCGGGGCCTCCGCGAGCTTCGTGGAGATCAGATCGAGCACCATGCTGCGGACCGCGTCGAGGCAGAGCACCAGAAGTTCGTTCCCGGACAGGCGGGCGACGTGCTCGTGGAAGCGGACGTCCGCCGCGCTGAACGCCTCGTAGCCGTCGGCCACCGCGTCCCGCATGCCCGCCAGCGCCTGCTCCAGTTCGTCCAACTCGGACGGTGACGCCTGCCGGGCCGCGACCGATCCCGCCGCCGATTCGATGATCATGCGGAACTGGAGCAGCTCCGCCACGCCGAGCCGCCGGCTGTCCACGACCCGGGCGAACAGCTTGCGCATCGCCGAGGCGGTCGAGGCGATCACCTGGGGCCCGAGCGGGTCACCGGGGCGCGAGCGGACCAGGCCGCTGCTCTCCAGCACGCGCAGCGCCTCACGCACGGTCGACCGGCTGACGTCGAACTGGGTCGTCAGCTCGCGCTCGCTGGGCAGCCGGTCCCCCGGCCGCAGATCGCCGGCGGCGATCCGCTCCTCGACCTGCCGGACGATCCCCTCGTACGCCCTCACGGTTCGCACTGGAGCGAACGAGACAGCCTTCGGCATGGCGAACCTCCCGACGCACGGCGGCCTCGCGCCGCTGGGAACAACGGTACGGGTCGTCTGCCCGCCGGAGGGGCAGGGTCAGGCGGCAGGAGGCGGCGAGCCCATCGCCACGTCGTCGACCTTGATGTTGATCTCGTCGACCCGCAGCCCGTACGCCTCGACGGCGGACGCGACAGCGGCCCGCACCTCGTCGGTGACCTGCGGAACCGGGTGACCGGCCGCGATCACGAGGACCAGGTTGATCACCGCCGCGCCGTTCGTGACGTGGGCCGAGCAGCCCCGGCGGGCGTCGCCGACCTGATCGAGCCCGACCCGGTCGAGCACCGCGTTGAAGAACCGGGCCACGTCACCGCCCAGCTCGGCCACCCCGGGCACCCCGCGGGTGGCGGCCACCGCGATCTTCTCCACCACCTCGTCGGAGACGTGCGTGGTCCCGCCCGCCACCGCGTCCGGCGTGATCGACAGTTCCTGGGTCGCCTCGTCAGCCATGCTCTCCCACCCGTCGCACCGCCCCGCGCCGACGGCGTGGGGCGGTGCGAGCGTACTAGGCGCGGGCGCTCCGCAGTGGACGGAGCCCGGTTCAGCGCGCCCCGGCCGGCGCCGGCTCGCCGACGATCCCGTCCAGCCCGCCGGAGGTGTCCGGCGCCGGGTGCGGCCCGGTTCCGCCGGCCGTCCGCTCCCGGCGCCGGAGCCACCAGTCGACGCCGAGGTTGAGCAGCAGGCCGACCGCTGCCCAGATCGCCACGACGGCGAGGTTCCGCCCGACGCCGACGCCGTCGAAGTAGGTGAGCGACCGGGCCGTGTCCACGGCGGCGGGCAGCGGCAGGACGCCCTGGAGCGTCCGGAAGAACTCCGGCACCATGTAGATCGACAGGCCGCCGCCGGAGGCCGGTACGCCGGCCATCATCAGCACCACCATCATCGGGACGATCGCGGCGAGGCCGAAGGTGCGGGTGAAGACCCCGGTCACCGACGACACGGCGAAGATGGTGAGGGCCCCGAAACCGATCATCTCCAGGGCGCTCCCGTCGACCGCGCCGATGATCACGTCGAACAGCAGCCACAGCCAGGTGGCCATGCCGATCGCCCAGCCGCCGAGGATCGGCAGGAACTGGCGCAGCCGCCGCAGGTGCGGTGCCCCGCCCCGGAGCACGGCGAGCATCAGGAACCCGGACATGATCCAGGACATGCCGACGTACAGGCTGTTGCTGCCCATCGTGTCGGTCCTGCTGAGCGGCGCCACGTCGGTGACCGCCAGCGGCGTCTGCTGCCCGGCGGCGACCTGGCGGAACATGGTCTGCACCATCATGTGCTGGCTGGAACCGGCGGCCGACGACGAGTACAGGGTCGCCTCGCCGCCCGGTGTCGCGGGCAGCACGTACGCGGCGACCAGGTCCTGGGCGAGGATGCGCTCCCTCGCCTCGTCCACCGACGCGGCCACGGAGATGTCGGCGACCCCGCCGAGACCGGCCCGCAGGCCGGCGGCGACCTGCTCCGCCTGCTCGGGGACGGCGGCGACCACGGCTACCGGGATGTCGTGCGGCTCGGGCTTGTGCATGGAGAAGCTCATCAGGCCCACCACGGCGACCAGGATGCTCAGCGGGAACGCCGCCACCGTCACGTACCGGAACCGCTTGGACCGCGGCGGGCCGCCGGCGAGCGCGGGCAGCGGCGTGTCCGGGCCGTCGACCTGCGGCGCCTGCGGGATCGGCGCCCCGCCGCGCTCCTTGAGCAGGCAGAGCAGCACGGCGGCGACGATCCAGGCGGCGAGCGTCAGCAGGTGGACGCCGATGCCCCGGCCGTCGAAGTAGAGCGCCGACCGCAGCGCCTCACCGGCCGCCGGCAGGGGCAGCACCCCGTGCAGGAACTGAAAGAAGCCGGGCATCGTGTCGACCGGCAGCGCCAGGTTCGACGCGGGCATGCCGAGCACGACGAAGAACAGCATCCCGAGCAGGACCGCCAGCGGCCCCATCACCTTGGTGAAGAGCAGCTGGGCGAGACCGACGGCACCGGTCGTGAGCATGCCGACGCCGAGGAACGTGAGGTAGTGGCCGTCGACCGCGCCCACACCGGGTCCGAGGATCAGCCAGATGATCGTGCTGGTCAGCGCCGACCAGCCGGCCGCCAGCGGAACGAACCGCCGCAGGCGCAGCAGGTGCGGGGTGGCCATCAGGAGCATGCTCAGCGGTACGTAGCCGGCGAGCATCATGCCCATCGCGGCGAACAGCACCGAGATGCCGGCCCGGTCGTCGTCGGGCAGCGGCGCGACGTCCTCGGTGGTGGACGCCCACTGCTGCTGCACGGCGACCGGGGCGAGGAGCTGTTGCGCGGTGCCGGCGCGGGAGGCGCCGGCCGCCGACGCGGTGATGATCGTCGCCTGGTCCGAACCCGCCGCCGGGAGCTGCAACGCGCCGCTGATCTCCCGGTCCCGCAGGAGTTCCACGGCGGCGTCCCGGGACGCGACCAGCCGGGCCTCGACCGGCTCGCCGGCTGTGGCGTTCAACGCGTCGACGACGCCCTGGGCCTCGGCGCCGCTGCCGATCACCGCCACCGGCATCTGGCGGGGGTGCGGCGAGTGCATCGTTCCCACGTAGGTCGCGAACATCATCGTGACCATGAGGAACGGCATGACGAAGAGGGCGACCGAGCGGATGATCCGCTCCTTGCGGTCGGCGGCGGTCGGCTCGGCGGGCGCCGGGTCGTTGGAGGGCGGCACAGGCAGGCTCCGGAGGGGTTCACGGCTGCGTCGGCAGCCAAACGTAAGTCAAGTGACTTACGAAGTGTAGGTGACGCGGTCGCCGGAGGACGAAACGACTAGGTTTGGCCTGCGCCACAGCTGGGCGCCGGTCCAGGGGAAGAGAGGGTTCATGGCACGGTCGGAGGCGGCCCGTACCGCGCTGCTCGACGCCGCCGAACGCCTGTTCGCCGAGACGGGGATCGCGCAGGTCTCCGACCGCAGGATCGCCGAGGTCGCGGGCAACACGAACCACTCCGCGGTGCGGTACTACTTCGGCGGCCGGGAGGGCCTGCTCCGGGCACTGGTCGCCCGGCACATGGACGCCCTGGCCGAACCCCGCCGGGCGATGCCCGCGCAACCCGACTCGGTGCTCGGCGACGTCCGCAGCCTCGTACAGCCGTCCATGGCGGTGCTCGCCGGCCTGCCCCGGCCGAGCTGGCGGGCACGTTTCCTCGCCCAGGCCCTGCACGACCCGACGCTGCGGGTGCTGATGCGCGAGGCGTTCGAGTCGGCCTTCGTCGACCTGCCGGTCCGCGCCTCACTGGCGTCCCGCCTGGCGCACCTCGATCCGGGGGTGGTGGCCGGCCGGGCAGCCCTGATCGCCCGCATCGTCATGACCGCCACCGCCGAGGTCGAGGCCCGCGCCGAACAGGACGGGCAGGACCCGCGCTGGCTGGACGTCGGGGACTTCCTCGCCGACGCCATCGCCGGCATGCTGGCGGCCCCGGTCAGCCGGGCCGCCGGAACCGCCAACCCGCTCACCGAAGCGGAACTCTGAGAGGCCGGCCGGGGCGACCCGGCCGGCCGCGCCTCAGGAGCCGAGCTGGGAGAGCAGTTCCTCCGCCGCGGCGTACGGATCGATGGCGCCCTCGGCCACCTTGGCCGCGAGCGTCGGGAGCTGCGTACCGTCGCGCAGTGAGCCGATCCGGGCGCGCAGCACGCCCAGCGCGATGGCCTCGATCTCGGCGGCGGCCCGCGCCTCCCGGCGGCGGCGCAGCTCGCCGTGGCGCTCCAGCCAGTCGCGGTGCTTGTCGATCGCGGCGGCGATGTCGTCGATGCCCTCGGCGCGGGCGGCGATCGAGCGCACCACCTGCGGCCGCCACTCCCCCGGCCCGCGCTCGCCGAGCGCGATCATGCCCTGGATGTCGCGGACGGTGGCGTCCGCGCCGTCCCGGTCGGCCTTGTTCACCACGAAGACGTCGGCGATCTCCAGGATGCCGGCCTTGACCGCCTGGATCGCGTCGCCCATGCCCGGCGCGAGCAGCACGAGCGTGGTGTCGGCCAGCGAGGCCACCTCCACCTCGGCCTGCCCGACGCCGACGGTCTCGACGAGCACCACGTCGCAGCCGGCGCCCTCCAGCACCCGCACCGCCTGCGGCGTCGCCGCAGAGAGACCGCCCAGGTGGCCCCGGCTGGACATCGAGCGGATGTAGACGCCCGGGTCGGTCGCGTGGTCCTGCATCCGGACCCGGTCACCGAGGATCGCGCCGCCGGTGAACGGGCTGGACGGGTCGATGGCCAGCACGCCGACCCGGTGACCGCGCGCCCGCAGCGCCCGGACCAGCTCGTTCGTGGTCGTCGACTTGCCCACGCCGGGCGAGCCGGTCAGGCCGACCACCTGGGCGTGCCCGGCGTACGGCGCGAGCGCCGCCGCCACCTGCGGCAACACCTCGTCGCCGGACTCGACCAGGGTGATCAGCCGGGCCACCGCGCGGGGGTCACCCGCGCGGGCCCGTTCCACCAGCATGGGTACGTCCCGGCTGCGGCGCACCGGGCCGGTGGCCGCCGCCGGGGCGTTACTCGCGTCGTTCAAGACAATCAGCTCTCGGCGCCGTTCGGTACGTGGATGATCAGCGCGTCGCCCTGCCCGCCACCGCCGCAGAGCGCGGCCGCGCCGGTGCCGCCGCCGCGCCGCTTCAGCTCCATCGCGAGCGTGAGGACGAGGCGGGCGCCGGACATGCCGATCGGGTGGCCGAGCGCGATCGCGCCGCCGTTGACGTTGACCTTGTCGGGGCTGATGCCGAGGTCACGGGTGGACTGGATGCCCACCGCCGCGAACGCCTCGTTGATCTCGATGAGGTCGAGGTCCTCGATGCTCAGGCCACCCTTCTTCAGGGCGTGGTTGATCGCGTTCGACGGCTGCGAGTGCAGGGAGTTGTCCGGGCCGGCCACGTTGCCGTGGGCGCCGATCTCGGCCAGCCAGGTCAGGCCCAGTTCCTTGGCCTTGGCCTTGCTCATCACGACCACGGCGGCGGCGCCGTCGGAGATCGGCGAGGAGCTGCCGGCGGTGATGGTGCCGTCCTTGGCGAAGGCGGGACGCAGCTTGCCGAGCGACTCGGCGGTGGTGTCCGGGCGGATGCCCTCGTCCTCGCTGATCACCAGCGGGTCGCCCTTGCGCTGCGGGATGACCACCGGGGTGATCTCGTCGCCGAAGTGGCCGTTCTTCTGCGCGGCGGCGGCGCGCTGGTGGCTGGCCGCGGAGAACGCGTCCTGCTCCTCGCGGGTGATGCCGTGCTTCGCGCCGTGGCGCTCGGTGGACTCGCCCATCGAGCAGCAGTCCCAGGCGTCGGTGAGGCCGTCGAGGGCCATGTGGTCCTTGACGGTCACGTCGCCGTACTTGTAGCCGGAGCGCTGACCGAGCAGCAGGTGCGGGGCGTTCGTCATGGACTCCATGCCGCCGGCCACCACGACGTCGAACTCACCGGCCCGGATGAGCTGGTCGGCGAGCGCGATCGCGTCCAGCCCGGAGAGGCAGACCTTGTTGATGGTCAGCGCCGGGGTGGACATCGGGATGCCGGCCTCGACGGCCGCCTGCCGGGCCGGGATCTGCCCGGCGCCGGCCTGGAGCACCTGGCCCATGATCACGTACTGGACCTGCTCGGGCGCGACGCCGGCGCGCTCCAGGGCCGCCTTGATCGCGATGCCACCCAGCTTGGTCGCGGGGAGGTCCTTGAGGTTGCCCAGCAGGCGCCCCATGGGGGTCCGCGCGCCGCTGACGATCACCGAAGCCATTGCCTGCCTCCGAGGGGGTGCCGACCTGTACGCCTTAACGATTGTTCGGTCAGACTAGCGTCATGGCTGAGAACTCCCCCGTCGAGCCCGCTGCCGAGTTTGTCACAGACATCGGCCTGCGCCGCATCGACCACGTCGGGATCGCCGTCGGCGACCTGGACGCCGCGATCGACTTCTACCAGCGCACGTTCGGGATGCGCTGCGTGCACACCGAGACCAACGCCGAGCAGGGCGTACGCGAGGCGATGCTCGCGGTCGGCCCGGACGCCTCCGGCGGCATGGTGCAGCTGCTCGCCCCGCTCTCGCCGGACACCACGATCGGCAAGTTCCTGGACAAGCGTGGTCCCGGCATCCAGCAGGTGGCGTACACGGTGGCGGACATCGACGTGGCCTGCGCGGCGCTGCGCGAGCGCGGCGTCCGGCTGCTCTACGACGCGCCCCGGCGCGGCACCTCGGACTCCCGGGTCAACTTCGTGCACCCCAAGGACGCCGGCGGTGTGCTGATCGAGCTGGTCCAGCCCGCCTGAGCCGCAAGGAAGGGCCCCTTCTTAACAGACGTCTGTTAAGAAGGGGCCCTTCCTAACACGTGGGAACACGCGCGGCAGTGCGCGCTTGCACGTTCCCACGGACACCTCCACGCATCGGTGGATGCAGTTTTTCACAGAGGGGTTCCCGCTTTAGCTACCGTTCAGTAACGTCCGCCCGAACAGCAGCGGCGACCGGTGCCGGAAGTGTCGATTGCCGACATGGCGGTCCCGTCGCACCGGCGCCGACGATGGCAGCACCCCTGCCCGCGTCGTGCGGGTGTGGACTAACGGGAGGTCACCGTGCAGGACATCCTCGAAGCGATCATGGCGGCGGAGGGTTCGTCGCAGCCGGAGCGGGAGCTCGGCGGCCTCGCCGGACTGCCCGTGCCGGAGAGCTACCGGGGCGTGGTGGTGCGTGCCGAGGACACCCGCATGTTCGAGGGCATGGCCACCCGCGACAAGGACCCGCGCAAGGCGCTGCACGTGCAGGAGGTGCCCACCCCCGAGCTGGGCCCGGGTGAGGCGCTCGTCGCGGTGATGGCCAGCGCGATCAACTACAACACGGTGTGGACGAGCATCTTCGAGCCGCTGCCCACGTTCAAGTTCCTCCAGCGCTACGGCCGGCTCTCCGAGCTGACCCGCCGCCACGACCTGCCGTACCACGTGGTCGGCTCGGACGCCGCGGGCGTGGTGCTGCGCACCGGGCCGGGCGTGACCAAGTGGAAGGCCGGCGACGAGGTGGTGGCGCACTGCCTGTCGGTCGAGCTGGAGGACTCCGCCGGTCACGACGACACGATGCTCGACCCGCAGCAGCGGATCTGGGGCTTCGAGACCAACTTCGGCGGCCTGGCCGAGCTGGCGATCGTCAAGGCCAACCAGCTGATGCCGAAGCCGCGCCACCTGAGCTGGGAGGAGGCGGCCAGCCCGGGGCTGGTCAACTCCACCGCGTACCGGCAGCTCGTCTCGCACCACGGCGCGAACATGAAGCAGGGCGACGTGGTGCTGATCTGGGGCGCCTCCGGCGGCCTCGGCGGGTACGCCACCCAGATGGCCCTCAACGGCGGCGCGATCCCGGTCTGCGTGGTCTCCTCCCCGGAGAAGGCCGAGCTGTGCCGCAAGATGGGCGCCGAGCTGGTCATCGACCGCACCGCCGAGGGGTTCAAGTTCTGGTCCGACGAGCAGACCCAGGACCAGGACGAGTGGCGCCGCTTCGGTGAGCGCATCCGCGAGCTGACCGGCGGCGAGGACCCGGACATCGTCTTCGAGCACCCGGGCCGGGAGACGTTCGGCGCCAGCGTCTACGTCGCCAAGAAGGGCGGCACGATCGTCACCTGCGCCTCCACCAGCGGCTTCAACCACCAGTACGACAACCGCTACCTGTGGATGCACCTCAAGCGGATCGTCGGCAGCCACTTCGCCAACTACCACGAGGCGTGGCAGGCCAACCGGCTGGTCGCGCTCGGCAAGGTGCACCCGACCGTGTCGAAGACGTACGCGCTGGAGCAGACCGGCCAGGCCGCGTACGAGGTGCACCGCAACGCGCACCAGGGCAAGGTCGGCGTGCGGTGCCTCGCCCCCACCGACGGGCTCGGCGTCCGCGACATCGAGATGCGTTCGCGCCACGAAAGCGCCATCAACCGGTTCCGCGGTCACTGACCGTACGGTCGCCCCGGATTGCCTTTCCGGCCGACCCGGTCACCATTCGACTGACGTACGCAACAAAGGGCCGCGGGTTCCGACCCGCGGCCCTTTCGCGCCACCTTCCCCGGTGACGTCCCACTCGACCGACCCGCGCGGGAGCTGCCAAGATCGCCGATTGGTCCGGTCCGCACGGCCGACGGAGTTGACCATGTAAACCGGACGCGAAAGCTGCCGACCACTCTTGCGAACCACCCTGGGGGGTCTGCGAGTATGTCCCAATGCCCCAGCAGCAGTCCTCCCCTCTTGCGTTCTTCGATAACGCGAACTCACAGCCCGATTTCACCGTTGGCCTGCGTGGTTACAACACCAACCAGGTCGACGACTTCATCGGCCGCCTCAGCGCCGCCCTGAGCCAGTCCGAGCAGGCCCGTGCCGAGGCCGAGCAGCGGATGAACGACGCGCAGCGCCGGCTGCGGCAGGCCGAGCAGCGCCAGAGCGCGCTGGAGCAGAAGCTCACCGAGACCAACAAGCAGCTCGAGGAGAACAGCCGGCCGACGCTCTCCGGCCTGGGCACTCGCGTCGAGCAGATCCTGCGGCTGGCCGAGGAGCAGGCCAACGACCACCGCAACGAGGCCAAGCGCGAGTCGGAGGGCATCCTCTCCGCCGCCCGCCTCGAGGCGCGTGAGATCACCGACAAGGCCCGCGCCGAGGCCGCCGCCATGAAGGCGACCGCCGAGCGCGAGGCCGGCAGCGTCCGCACCGCCGCCGAGCGCGAGGCCGCCGAGGTCCGGGTGCAGGCCCGCCGTGAGGCCGACACGCTGCGCGCCGACGCCGACCGCGAGACCAAGCAGCTGCGTACGGTCACCGCGCACGAGGTGGCCGAGCTGAAGTCGACTGTCGAGCGCGAGGTCGCCACGCTGCGCGCCACCGCCGAGCGGGAGATCACCCAGCAGCGGGCCAAGGCCGCCCGGGAGGCCGAGGAGAAGCGCGCCGAGGCGACCAAGCTGCTCACCGACGCACGCGACAAGCGCGACAAGGACCTCCAGGCCCTGGAGCTCCAGCTCGCCGAGCGGCGGGAGAAGGCCGAGCGCGAGGAGTCGGAGCGGCACGCCGCCCAGGTCGCGCAGACCCAGAAGCTGGTGAACGAGGCCGAGCAGCGGGCCCGTGCCGCGCAGGAGCGCGCCAAGGAGATCGAGCAGCGGGCCGAGGCCCGGCGGGTCGAGTCCGAGCGCACCGCCAACGAGACCGTCGACAAGGCCAAGGCGCTGGCCGACAAGACGCTCAACGAGGCCCGTGCCGAGGCGCAGCGGGTGCTCAACGAGGCCCGCACCGAGGCCGAGCTGACCACGCAGGCGGCCCGTCGCGAGGTCGAGGACCTGACCCGCCAGAAGGACGCGGTCACCTCGCAGCTCGGCCAGATGCTGTCCGGCCTGGCCGGCATCGTGCCGGGCGTGCCGGCCGGCGGCAAGGCCGAGACGCCGAAGGCGGACGCCGCCGGGCAGAAGGTGACGGCCGAGTCGGCCGGCTGATCGGCACACCCGCTGTCGGGGGCATGAGCCACGGCGCGGGGTGACACCGGGTGACCGGTGTCGCCCCGCGCCGTCATGCTTGTGCGGCCCGTTTCGCCAGGAGGGTGAAGTAGCTCCCAGAAGGGGCGTCCGTATCGCCCCAGCAGAGCCGGATGCGTGTGAGGATGGGGGCATGTCGCACGGCGAGGAACTGTTCGCGCTCGGCGGGGACGTGACGACGGAGCCCAGCTTCGAGTCCGCCCTGCGGGGATACGAGAAACGACAGGTCGACCGCTACGTCGCTCGCGCGGAGCACGAGATCGCGGCGTTGACCACCGAGCGGGAACAGGCGTACACCCAGATCCACAAGCTGGCCGGTCAGGTCGAGGTGCTCCAGCGCGACCTGGCCCAGGTGCGCAAGCAGGCGGCGGTCGTGGACCGGGCGTCGTTCCGGCACCTGGGTCCGCGCGTCGAGCAGATCCTCACCATGGCCGAGGAGCAGGCCGACGAGATCCTGGCCGCCGCGAACGAGGAGATCGAGGCCCGTCGCGCCGCCGCCGAGCACATCGTCGAGGAGGCCCGGGAGCAGGCCGCCCAGGCGCTCAAGGACTTCGAGATCGCGCTGGCGGCCCGCCGGACCGAGGAGGAGCGGCACACCGCCGCCCGCAAGGCCGAGGCCGAAGCCACGCTGAAGGCCGCCAAGGACGAGTCGGCGAAGCTGCGCAAGGACGCGCAGGACGAGTCGACGAGGCTGCGGACGGCGGCCCAGGACGAGGCCGAGAAGCTGCGCCGGACCGCCCAGGACGCGCTGGCGAAGGCCCAGCAGGAGGCCACCCAGCTCCGCGACACCGCCAAGGAGATCCACTCCCGGGCACAGCAGGAGGCCGCGCGGCTGCGCGAGGCGGCCAAGGAGGCGCTGGCCAAGGCCCAGCAGGAGGCGAGCCAGCTCCGCGAGGCGGCCAAGGAGGTGCACGCCAAGGGCCAGCAGGAGGCCAAGCGGCTCACCGACGCCGCCGCCGAGGCCGGCCGGGCCACGCACGCCAAGGCGCTGGCCGAGGCCAAGAAGATCGTGGACGACGCGGAGGAGGCCGCCAAGGCCACCCGCGGCCGGGCCCGCAGCGAGGCCAACCGGCTCACCACCGAGGCCGCCGACGCCGGCAAGCGCAACCGCGCCGAGGTCGAGGCGTACGTGCAGCGCATGCGCACCGAGACCGAGGCGTACGTGCAGCAGGCCCGCGCGCAGACCCAGCAGGAGCTGGGCGCGTGGCGGGCCGGGGTGGAGAAGGAGGTCACGGAGCGGCGGGACGGCGCGGAGAAGGAGCTGGCCCAGCGCCGGGCCGCCGCCGAGCAGGAGTTCGCCAAGCGCCGCGACGAGCTGGACAAGCAGCACGCCAAGCGGCAGGAGGAGTTGGAGCAGGCGTACACCACGCGGCGCGACGAGATCGAGCGCACCGCCGCCGACGTCCGGCAGGCCGCCGAGGCCGACGCGCTGAGCATGCGGCAGCAGGCCGAGCTGGAGGCCGCCGAGCTGCTGCGCCGCGCCGAGGCGGACGCCGGCGCGCAGCGCCGCAAGGCCGACGAGCACGTCGCGGCCTCGCGACGCCAGTTCGAGGAGTACGCGGCCACGACCCAGCAGCACCTCGCCACCACGCAGCAGCACCTGGCCGCCACCCAGCAGGAGGTGGCCGCCGGCCGGCAGCAGCTCGCCGGCGTGATGCTGGAGATCGCCAAGGCTCAGCAGGAGCTGGCCGACCTGCGTACCGAGACGTGGAAGTCGCGGCAGGAGTCCGACGACCTGCAACGCCGCCTCACCGACCTGCGGCGCGACGCCGACTCGGCCGGGATCGCGGCCACCCCGGTCGACCCGGACGATCTCGCCGCCGCCTCCACCGGCCGGTCCACCGGCGACGGCACGCCGGCGGGCGAGGGCACGCCGGTCACCAGCGGCGCGGAGAGCCCCGGCGACACCCCGGCCGGCGGCGGTGCGCCGGTGGCCGCGAAGGGCACCGCCACCGCGGTCCCCAACGGCGCCGGGCCGGCCAAGGGTGACGGCGAGCCCGCCGACGCGGGCAAGGCGAAGCCGGTCGGCGAACCGGTGACCACGATGGACTCCCCCGGCGGAGCAGGCGTCGACGGCGAGCCCACAGTGGCTGCCGTGCCGGGTGAGGGCGGCCGGGGCGCCACCCCCACGAAGATCACCAGCACCGGTGAGAACGGCAAGCGCCCGACAAAGCCGACCACCGACGAGCGCAGCGCCAAGCCCAGCACGGTGACGGTCGACAAGGACTGATCCACCCCGAACTGGCGGGCCCAGCGCCACGTCGGCGAAGTGGCGGCATCCCACCCACCCGGACCACACCACCTCCCCGAACTGGCGGGCGACCCGCGCCAGGGCGGCCTGCCGGGACGGCCCGGCGGGGCGGCCCGCCGGGACGGCCCGGCGGGTGGCGGTGGTGGGATGGTCGGGGCGGACGGCGGCGACTACCCTGCGGGCAGAGGGCCGCGCGTCGGCCGGGGACGGCACCGGCGGGCGAGCCGGGCAGCGGGGAGGCACGGGTGTCACAGGAGGGTTCCGCCGCCCGGGACGACGAGGCCGCGGACGTGAACACCTCCGGCTCCCCCACCGGCGACGCGAGGCCCGCAAGCGGCACCACGGGCACCGCGAGTGAGACCACGCGCACCGCGGAGCACACGCGGACCGGCACCGGCATGAGCGGCGAGCGGCCCGTCGACGTCGAGCCGGGTGAGTTCGAGCCGAGCGGGCGCTTCGGCGTACCGGGGCGGCCACTGCGGCGCAGCGCCTTCCTGGTCGGGTTTACCGGCGCGCTCGGCGTGCTGCTGGCGTACGCGTTGTTCCTGGGCATCCGCAACGCCGCCGGCATCCTGGTGCTCGTGGTGATCGCGCTGTTCCTCGCGGTCGGCCTGCACCCGGCGGTGGTCCGGCTGCGCAAGTGGGGCCTGCCGCGCGGGCTGGCGGTGGCGGTGGTGACGCTCACCGTGGTGCTGCTGATCGTCGCCGGCCTGCTGGCGCTGGTGCCGCCGGTGGTGACCCAGTCCGGCCAGTTCCTCCAGCAGCTACCCGGCTACGTCGAGGAGCTGCGCCGCAATCCCACTGTCAACGACCTGGTGATCCGGTACGACGTGATGGAGCGGGTCCAGGCGGCGGCGAACGCGGACACGATCGGGCGGGCGCTCGGCGGCGTGCTCGGCGGGGCACAACTGATCTTCGGGACGATCTTCCGCCTGCTCACGGTGCTGGTGCTGACGATCTACTTCCTGGCGTACTTCGACAAGCTGCGCGAACTCGGGTACGCGATGGTGCCGCGCTCGCGCCGGCAGCGGGTCCGGCTGATCGGCGACGAGATCCTCACCCGGGTCGGCGCGTACATGGTCGGCGCGCTCGCCATCGCAGTGCTGGCCGGGGTGACGACGTTCGTGTTCGCGCTGGCGGTCGGCCTGCCGTACCCGTTCGCCCTCGCCGTGGTGGTCGCGGTGACCGACCTGATCCCGCAGATCGGCGCGACACTCGGCGCGGTGGTGGTGACGCTCGTCGGGCTCGCCACGGACCTGCCGGTGGGCATCGCCTGCCTGGTGTTCTTCGTGCTCTACCAGCAGGTGGAGAACTACCTGATCTACCCGAAGATCATGCGCCGGGCGGTGTCGGTCAACGAGGTGGCGGCGTTGCTCGCCGCGCTGCTCGGGGTGGCGCTGCTGGGCGTGGTGGGCGCGCTCATCGCGATCCCCACCGTGGCCGCGTTGCAGCTGATCCTGCGCGAGGTGGTGCTACCCCGCCAGGACGCCCGCTGAGCGGTTACTCGGCGCGCCGCTGGGCCGGGCCGGGAACCGGGGTGTCCGCGAACGCGGCGACGGTGCGGTCGGCGTACGCGCTGACGTCGCCGGTCTCCATCGGGCCGTCCCAGGTGGTCGGCAGCGGCAGCGGTACGCCGGGGGCGACCCGCCGGACGATCTCGTCCAGCACCTTCTCCGCGTCGCCGACCCAGAGGTGCTTGGCGCCGTCCACGCCCACCACCTCGGCCTGCGGCACGGCGGTGAACCGCTCCCGGGCCTCCTCCGGGCGCAGGTAGTCGTCGAACTCGGGGACCAGCGCGGTGAGCGGCTTACCCGTCTCGGCCCAGACCCCCAGGTCCTCCGGCGCGGAGTAGCGCAGCGGCGGGGAGAGCAGGATCGCGCCGGCCACCGCCGGGTCGCAGCCGTACTTCAGCGCCAGGTCGGTGCCGAACGACCACCCGACCAGCCAGATGTTCGGCAGCTCGTGGAACTCGGCGTACTCGATCGCGGCGGCCACGTCGAACTTCTCGCCGACCGCGCCGTCGAACGTTCCCTCGCTGGTGCCGCGGACGCTGCTGGTCCCCCGGGTGTTGAACCGGAGCACTGCGAGGCCGGCCAGCGCGGGCAGCCGCCAGGCCGCCTTGCGGAACACGTGGCTGTCCATCATCCCGCCGTGGGTGGGCAGCGGGTGCAGGCAGACGAGCGTGGCGGCCGGTTCGCGGTCCAGCGGCCGGGCCAGCTCGCCGACGAGCGTCAGCCCGTCGGCGGTGTGCAGCTCGATGTCCTCCCGGCGACCGGGCAGGATCGACGACGCGCGAATCGGAGTGCTCACGCCTGCCAGTCTCCCGCGTCGGCGGCCCCGCCGCCCAGCGGGACGGGAACCGGGTGATCCAGATCGCTCAGCCGTAGCGCGGGGCGCCCCGGCCGCGCTGGAGGTTCGGCCCGCGCCGGTCCCGGGCCCGCCAGCAGCCGGAGTGCCAGTGCCGGCGGTCGGTCAGGTCACCCCGGTCGTCGGCCGGCCAGGCCACCAGATGTGCCACGCCGGGACGGATCTCCTGGTCACAGCCGGGACAGCGGTACGTCTTGACTGATGCCCCGCCGCTGATCGCGCGTACCTGCCAGTCGCCGTCGCGCCACTGCTGCACGGTCGGCACGCCGTGGCGGGCACGTTCGGCGTCCAGGCCGGGGTTCTCCTCCCGGCGAGGGCGGTTGCGACGAGGGCTCACGGTCACCAAGCGTACGGTCCGCCGGCCGGACCGGCCCGGGTCGGGCGGTCCGGCCGACGGGCGGCCGCTCAGTCCCAGGTCTCCGGACGGGTCGGGTCCGGCGCCACCTGCACGCCACCCAGCACGAGCGCCGCGTCGAGTTTGTCGAACCCCTGCTCCGGCCAGCCGTAATCGGCGAGCAGGCGCGACTTCGGCACGCCCAGCAGCTCGACCCGGCCCTGTTCCGGGTAGAGGTGGGCGGGCCGCCCGGCGATCGTCATGTTGCCGTCCACCGTGCGGGGCGAGATCTCGGCCGCGTACTGGTAGGAGACGCTCATCGTCCGGGTGGAGGTGCCGACGATGCCGAACCGGGCGGTCACCAGCCGCGGGAAGCCGGTCACGTCGACCCGGCAGCCGGCAACCCGGGCGCCGTCCGGCACGGTCGTGAGGCGGACGGGCGCACCGCAGCGGCGCGCCTCGGTCAGCCGCAACGCCTCCACCGCGACGGTCAGCGCCGTGTCCTGCGGCGCCCACACGCTGGCCCGCGCGTACAGGCCGGGGGCCGGCTTCCACTGCCGGACCTGGATCGGCAGCCCGTCGACGGTCGTGCTGCTGGTCCGGCCGTCGAACGCCGCTTCCTCGGCGAACATACTGATCTTGAAGGGCACCCCCTCGGCGCCGGACTCCCGTAGCGTCCGCGACGAGCGCGCCAGCTCGACGGTGACCTTTCGCCCGCCGCCGACGTCCAGCTGGGCGCTCTCCAGGCCCTGCGCCACCTCCCAGCGCAGGTAGCGGACCTTGGTGGTGTCGACGCCGAAGTGCAGCACTCCGGCATCGGTGCCGACGACCTCCGGCGCGGCCGCCGCTCCCGGCGCGGCCGGCATCAGCGGTGGCGCCGCCTCGGCCGGGATGGCCGGGGCAGCCGGGCCGGTGAACGGCCGGTCCAGGCCCGGCAGGGCCGGGACGACGGCGAGGCCGCCGAGCAGCGCGACCAGGGCGAGACCGCCACCGAGCACGGCCCGGCGACGGCGTAGCCGACGACGGCCACCCGTCACGGCCCCGGCGGTCAGCCGGTCGATGTCCACGTCTCCTTCGGCCTGCTCCCGCAGCACCGAGGCGATCCGCTGGTCGAGGTCGGTCACGGCCGGCTCCCCTTGGTCATCGGGACGCCGCAGCGCTCCCGGAGGTGGGCGAGCGCCCGCATCGCGTGGGTGCGGACGGTGACCGGGGAGCAGTCGAGGATCTGGGCGATCGTGGCGTCGTCGAGATCCTCGTAGTAGCGCAGCACCAGCACGGCGCGCTGGCGGTCCGGGAGGGCGCGGATCAGCCCCCACATCTCGTCCCGGTCCGCCGCCTCGCCACCGAGGTCGCCGCGCTGGGGCCGGTCGGCGAACGTGTCCACCGCCAGCTCGCGGTTGGACCGCCGCCGCCACCAGGACGTGTTCGCGTTGACGAGCATCCGGCGCACGTACACGTCGGGCCGGTCGGCCCGGGCGATCCTCCGCCAGTGCACGTACGCGCGGGCCAGCACGTCCTGCGTCAGGTCCTCGGCCCGGTGTGTGTCGCCGGTGAGCAGCCGGGCCAGGCGCAACAGCGCCGGGCCGCGGCTGCCGACGTACTCCTCGAATGTCACACCAGGAAGACGCCGTCACCGCCGCCGGGCGTTGACCGGATCAGCGCCGGGTGTGGTCGCGGAAGCCCCGGCCGGACTTGCGGCCCAGGTAGCCGGCCGTGACCAGGTGCTCCAGCAGCGGGGCCGGGGCGAAGCCGGGCTCGCGCAGCTCCAGGTACAGCTCCCGCTGGATGGCCAGCGAGACGTCCAGGCCGACCACGTCGAGCAGCTCGAACGGACCCATCGGGTAGCCGCAGCCCAGCTTCATCGCGTAGTCGATGTCGTCGGCGGTCGAGTAGCTGGCCTCCAGCATCTTCACCGCGTCGTTCAGGTACGGGAACAGCAGCGCGTTGACGATGAAGCCGGACCGGTCGCCGCAGACCACGCCGGTCTTGCCGAGCTTCGCGCAGACCGCGCGGGCGGTGGCCGACGTCTCGGCGGAGGTGCGGATGGTCTGCACGATCTCCACCAGCGGCATGATCGGCGCCGGGTTGAAGAAGTGCAGGCCGACCACGTCGGCCGGGCGCTGGGTCGCCATCGCCACGTCGATCACCGGCAGCGACGAGGTGGTGGTGGCGAGCACGACGCCCGGCTTGCAGATCTCGTCGAGGCTGGCGAACAGCGCCTTCTTGACGCTCAGCTCCTCGATCACGGCCTCCACCACCAGGTCGACGTCGGCCAGGTGCTCCAGCGTCGCGGACCAGGTGATCCGGCCCAGCGCGTCGTCCCGGTCGGTCTCGCTGAGCTTGCCCCGCACCACGCCCTTGTTCAGCGAGGTCTTGACCGCCTCGCAGACCTTCGCGGACTTCTCCGCGCCCCGGGTCACCGAGATGACCTCGTACCCGGCCTTGGCGAACACCTCGATGATGCCGGTGGCCATGGTGCCGGAGCCGACCACGCCGACCTTCGCGATGGCGCAGGCGCCGTCGGCGAGCGCGGCGTCCGCGGCGAGCGGCGTGTACTCGTCGGGTACGACCTTCGGCGAGCCCGGCCGCTCGTAGGTGTAGAAGCCGCGGCCGGACTTGCGGCCCAGCAGCCCGGCGGTGACCATCTGCTTGAGCAGCGGGGCGGGGGCGTGCCGCCGGTCCCGGCCGCCGCGCCGGTACATGGTGTCGAGGATCTCGTACGCGGTGTCCAGGCCGATCAGGTCCATCAGCGCCAGCGGGCCCATCGGCAGGCCGCAGCCGAGCTTCATGGCGGCGTCGATGTCCTCGCGGGTGGCGTAGCGGGCCTCGAACATGCCGACCGCGTGGTTCAGGTAGCCGAACAGCAGCGCGTTGGCGATGAAGCCGGCCCGGTCGCTGATCGTCACGTCGACCTTGCCGAGCCGCTCGCAGAGCGCCTCCACGTCGGCGACCACGTCGGCGGAGGTGACCACCGTGCGGACCACCTCGACCAGCTTCATCACCGGGGCCGGGTTGAAGAAGTGGATACCGATGACCTGGTTGGGCCGGGTGGTGGCGACGGAGATCTCGGTGACGCTCAGCGAGGACGTGTTGGTGGCCAGGATCGCCTCGGGCTTGCAGACCCGGTCCAGCTCGGCGAAGATCCGCTGCTTGAGGTCCAGGTGCTCGGGCACCGCCTCGATCACCAGGTCCACGTCGTGCAGAGCGTCCAGCCCGACCCGGAAGTCGACCCGCGCGAGCAGGGCGTCCCGCTCGGCCTCGGCGAGCTTGCCCTTGGCGACCGCCCGGTCGGTGGAGCCGGTGAGCGTGGCCCGGCCGCGTTCCAGCGCCGCGTCGGAGATCTCGACGGCTGTGACGTCGACGCCGTTGCGGGCGAACACCTCCACGATGCCGGCACCCATGGTGCCCAGACCCACCACGCCCACCCTGGTGAACTCCCGCGCCACGACCGGCCTCCCCTGGCTCGACTCCGCCGTCCGCGACATGAACGGCCGCTAAGGTTATGCGCCGGAGTCTGCCACGTGACGCTGTGTTGTCGAGACGCCGTGGGATATTTCACGCACCGCGCCTCACCCGGTGGCGTTCTCCCCGGCCAGCGCCAGCAGTTCGGCGACGAACTCCGCCGGCCGCTCCAGGTGCGGGCTGTGCCCGCAGCCGGGCAGCACCACCTCGCGGTACGTCCCGCCGGCCGCCGCGTACCGGTCCAGCACCGCGCGGGTCTGCCCCACCATCGGCTGCGGCGGGCACTCCGCCTCACCCGGCCAGCCGGGCACCACACCGAGCCGGCCGAGGTACGCCAGGTCGAACAGCGAGGTGTCCGAGACGATCACGTCGGCGTCCCCGCGTACCCAGGTCACCGGCGGCTTGACCGGCACGGCGACCAGTTCGTCGGCGAGCCGGAAGTGGGCCGGGGCCAGCGCGTTGAGGACGCCGCGCGGCCCGGCGGCGGTCCCCGGCCAGTGCGCCGAGGCGACGGCCGTGCCCGGGTAGTTGTCGTCGCCGGTGGCGGTGGTCAGCATGCTCTCCAGCAGCAGGTCCTCGTCGTCGCCGAGTGACGCCGGGTCGGCCACGTACGCGGCGCGCAGCACCGCCCGCGGGCTGGTCGGGCCGTCCGCGCTCCGGTCACCGGCGGCGAGCCGGGCCACGAAGTCGGGGTTCGCGCCGCCGGCGCCGGTGCCGGCGAAGTCGGGCGTGGTGGGGGTGCCGTCGAGGTCCCGGGTGCCGCCGAAGCCGTACGGGGACACCGGCGCCTCCAGCAGCAGCGCGGCCACCCGCTCGGGGTGGCCGACGAGCAGCCGCATCGCCACGCCGCCGCCCAGCGAGTGCCCGGCCACCACCGGCCGGGCGCCGGGCGCGAACAGCCCCGGGGCGTCCAGCAGCGCGGCCACGTCGTCGGCGAAGTCGTCGAGCCCTCGGGTGGCGTCGACCGGCGCGGTGTCGGTCTCGCCGTAGCCGCGCAGGTCGGGGGCGACCACCCGCAGCGTCTCCGGCAGCCGGGCGAGCAGCGGTTCCCAGAAGGCGGAGGAGGAGACGTTGCCGTGCACCAGCAGCACCGGTACGCCGTCCGGTGGACCGGCCACGCGGACCGCCTGGGTGATGCCGTTGGCCTGGACGGTGAGCCGTGCGCTGCGCATCCGCGCATGCTGGCACGGGCACCGGCCCCCGGTCCATGTGCCCCACCGACACACCGGCCCGCCGAGAGGTGGGCGCCGGACCACCCCGCCCCCTCACCGCGTCGATCATGAGGTTGACGGCGACATATCGGACGCAGAACACCGCCAACTTCATGATCGACCGGGCCTGGGAGCCCAACCCATCAGCGGCCCCGAGGGCCCGGCGGATGCCCGGAGGTCTAGCTGACGTCGGCCGGCTGCGCCTCGCGCGCCTCGATCGGCTGGCGCGGCCCGGGGACGGGCAGCGGCAGGGTGGGACGCTGGTCGCGGCGCAGCGCGCCGAAGCTCATCCCGACCGGGTCGGTCCGGGCCACGCCCGGGTCGTAGAGGCGCAGGTCGGTGCGGCCCAGCCGGACCACGTCGCCGTCGGCGATCGCCACGCTGCCGGTGACCCGGGTGTCGTTGAGCCAGGTGCCGTTGGTCGAGCCGAGGTCGGTGAGCATCACCCCCTCCGGGGTGGCCCGGACGGTGGCGTGCCGCCGGCTCAGGTGCGGGTCGGCGAGCACGATGTCGGCGGTCGGCGCACGGCCGATCACCTGCGCGTCCTGGCCGACCCGGAACGTGAGCCCCCGCATCGCCCCGCCCGACACCGTCAGCAACGGCATCAGCTCAGGATGCTCCTCCATGGACAGTCGACCTCCACCCCACATCGCCCCGCGGCGTCAGCCTGCCACCTCACCGTAGTGGCTTGCACCACCGCGCGGTCACCCCCGCGACCCCGGCCGGTCATCTCCCGTTCGCCGTTTCGGACGGCACTTCCGTCGATGCGACGGCTGATCGTCGGCGCAGCGTACGGCGCGTTCGACACCTACCGGCGAGTAATCCTCGGGTCTAGACTTCGGCCATGACCGCTGTACACGTGCCGGGCGCCCCGCTCATCTCCGAGGGTCTATTGGTCTCGACCAGCCCGGCCACCGGCGCCGAGGCAGGCAGATTCCCGCTGGCCGACGAGGCGGACGTGCGTGCCGCTGTCGACCGCGCCCGGGCGGCCGGCGACTGGTGGGCCGGGCTCGGCTTCGCCGGCCGGCGGGACCGCCTCCAGCGCTGGCGCGGCGTGCTCGCCCGGCGGATCGACGAGCTGGCCGACCTGATGCACACCGAGGGCGGCAAGCCGGTCGGTGACGCCGTGGTGGAGATCCTCACCGCGCTGGAGCACATCGACTGGGCGGCCCGCAACGCTCAGCGGGTGCTCGGGCCGCGCCGGGTCCGCTCCCGCCTGATCCTCGCCGAGTTCACCGGTCACCTCGAATACCAGCCGTACGGCGTGGTCGGCGTCATCGGCCCGTGGAACTACCCGGTCTTCACGCCGATCGGCTCCGCCGCGTACGCGCTCGCGGCCGGCAACGCCGTGGTGTTCAAGCCGAGCGAGTACACCCCGGCGGTCGGTCAGTGGCTGGTCGACCGGTTCGTCGAGGTGGTGCCGGAGCAGCCGGTGTTCCAGGCGGTGCACGGCTTCGGCGCGGTCGGTGCCGCGCTGTGCCGCTCCGGGGTCGGCAAGGTCGCGTTCACCGGCTCGACCGCCACCGCGAAGCGGGTGATGGCCGCCTGCGCCGAGTCGCTCACGCCGGTGCTGCTGGAGGCCGGCGGCAAGGACGCGATGATCGTGGACACGGACGCCGACCTGGACGCCGCGGCGGAGGCGTGCGTGTGGGGCGGGCTCACCAACGCCGGCCAGACGTGCATCGGCATCGAGCGGGTCTACGCGGTCGACCAGGTCTTCGACACCTTCGTGGAGAAGGTGGTGGCGAAGGCCGGGCGGCTCACTGTGGGCGCCGACGGGTCCGACCTCGGCCCGATCACCATGCCGTCGCAGATCGACATCATCCGCCGGCACATCGACGACGCGCTCAGCCGGGGCGGCCGGGCCGTGCTCGGCGGCCCGGAGGCGGTCCAGCCGCCGTACGTGCACCCGACGGTGCTCGTCGACGTGCCGGAGGACTCGGCCGCCGTGCAGGAGGAGACGTTCGGCCCGACGCTCGTGGTCAACCGCGTCCGCGACGTGGACGAGGCGGTCGAGCGGGCCAACGCGCTGCCGTACGGGCTCGGGGGTTCGGTCTTCGGCCGGGCGCGGGCGGTGGCGGTGGCGCGGCGGCTGCGTTCCGGGATGGCCTCGGTCAACTCGGCACTGACGTTCGCCGGGATGTCGACGCTGCCGTTCGGCGGCACCGGCGAGTCCGGCTTCGGCCGCATCCACGGCGAGGAGGGGCTGCGCGAGTTCGGCCGGCCCAAGTCGGTCACCCGCCGCCGGGCCCGGTCGCTGCTGCCGGCGATGACGTTCGAGCGCACCCCGGCCGACGTCGCCCGCCTGGTCAAGATCGCCAAGCTGATGTACGGCCGGGGCCGCTGAGGCGGCGCCTCAGAACAGCGTCAGCTCGTCGCGCTCGATGCCGCGCAGCTTGTCGTAGTCGACCACCACGCACCGGATCCCCCGGTCGGTGGCGAGCACCCGCGCCTGCGGCTTGATCTCCTGCGCGGCGAACACGCCGGCCACCGGCGCGAGCAGCGGATCGCGGTTCATCAGCTCCAGGTAGCGGGTGAGCTGCTCCACGCCGTCGATCTCGCCGCGCCGCTTCACCTCCACCGCCACCGCGCCGCCGACCGCGTCCCGGCAGAGCAGGTCGACCGGCCCGATCGCGGTCATGTACTCGCGCCGGACCAGCGTGTACCCCTCCCCCAGCGTCGCCGGGTTCGCGGCGAGCAGCTCCTGGAGGTGCGCCTCGACGCCGTCCTTGCGCAGGCCCGGGTCCACGCCCAGCTCGTACGAGGTGTCCTGGAAGATCTCCTCCAGGGTGATGCGCAGCTCCTCGCCGGCCTTGTTCACCACCCGCCAGACGCCGGGCGCCTCCTCCAGCCGGCAGGGCGGGCTCATCCAGTTCAACGGCTTGTAGGCCCGGTCGTCCGCATGGATCGACACCGACCCGTCCGCCTTCACCATGAGCAACCGGGTAGCCGGGGGCAGGTGGGCCGAGAGCCGTCCGACATAGTCCACCGAGCACTTCGCAATCACCAACCGCACCCGCCGAGGGTAGCCGAGGCCCCGGCGGACGCCGACGAGCGCCACTGGCGTACCGGTGCCATATTGAGATCGTGCTCGAAGTCCTCACCGGTTCCGGCCTGGCCGCCTCGGCGGGCCTGAACGCCTACATCCCGCTGCTGCTGATGGGGCTGCTGTCCCGCTACACCGATCTGGTCGAGCTGCCGAGCGGCTGGCAGTGGCTCGGCAACGGCTGGGTGGTGCTGATCCTCGCCGTGCTGCTCGCGGTCGAGGTGGTGGCCGACAAGGTGCCAGTGGTCGACCACGTCAACGACGTGGTGCAGACGGTGGTCCGGCCGACCGCGGGCGGGCTCGCGTTCGGCGCGGGCGCCGGCTCGGAGACGGTCACCGTGAGCGACCCGGACACGTTCTTCTCCACCCATCAGTGGGTGCCGGTGGTGGTCGGCGTGCTGATCGCGCTCGGCGTACACCTGCTCAAGGCCGCCGCGCGGCCGGTCATCAACGCGACCACGGCCGGGGTGGGCGCGCCGGTGGCCAGCACCGCCGAGGACGCGACGAGCGTGGTCATGTCGGTGGTGGCGCTGCTGCTGCCGGTGCTGGTGCTGGTGTTCCTGGTCGCCCTGGTGTTCTTCGTACCGTGGCTGTTCCGCCGCCGCCGGGAGCGGCGCCGCGAGCGCGCCGCGGCCCGCGCGGCCGGCTTCCGCGTCTGACCCGCACCGACTCCCGAAACCCCTAAAATCGGGTCAAGAAACCCAAGGAGGTACGGGAGATGACCGCGTCGTTGGAGATGCCCCGGGTCCAGGAGTGCGCCGTCCGGTCCTGCGCCTACAACCACACGAACGACTGCCACGCGTTCGCCATCACGATCGGCAGCAGCGACCACGCGCACTGCCACACGTTCGTGGAGATGCCGGTGCGCGGCGGCCTCGACCAGTTGGTCGCGCAGGTGGGCGCGTGCTCGCGCGCCGACTGCCGGCACAACGCCGACCTGGAGTGTCACGCCCCGGCCATCACCGTCGGCCCCGACATGGACATGGCCGACTGCATGACCTACGAGAGCCGCTGACCCACCCGCGCGGACGCGGCGCCTGCTTGCGGGCGCCGCTTTCGCGCGCGGTTGTTAAGAAGGGGCCCCTTGCCTACCGGAGGCGTTAATAAGGGGCCCTTCCTTTCACGACAGGGTGTTCGCCTCGCGGATCACTGTGACCAGCTCGTCGATGATGCCGGTGAGCGCGAAGTCCTTCGGCGTGAACACCCGGGCCACCCCGGCGGCCCGCAGCGCCTCGGCGTCGGCGGCCGGGATGATCCCGCCCACCACCACCGGCAGGTCGCCCCGCCCGGCCGCGCGCAGCCCGTCCAGCACCGCCGGCACGGCGGCCAGGTGCGAGCCGGAGAGCACGGAGAGGCCGACCAGGTCGACGTCCTCCTCCACCGCGGCCGCCACGATCTGCCCGGCGGTCAGGCGGATGCCCTGGTAGACCACCTCGAAGCCGGCGTCGCGGGCGCGTACCGCGATCTGCTCCGCGCCGTTGGAGTGCCCGTCCAGCCCCGGCTTGCCGACCAGCAGCCGCAGCCGCCCGCTGCCCAGCTCCCGGGCGGTCGCGACGACCCGCTCCCGCACCCCGGCGAGGGTCGCGTCACCGGCTGTGCCGACCGCCCCGGCCAGGCCGGTCGGCGCGCGGTACTCGCCGTACACCCGGCGCAGCGCGCCCGCCCACTCGCCGGTGGTGACACCGGCCCTGACACATCCGAGCGTCGCCGGCATCAGGTTCGCCGTGGTGGCGGCATCGGCGCGCAGCCGGTCCAGCGCCGCCTCGACCGCCGCCGCGTCCCGGTCGGCCCGCCACCGGCGTACGCCGTCGGTGGCCGCCTCCTCGACGGCCGGGTCCACCTGCTCGATCGCCTCCGCGCCGGCCGCTGTGAGCGGCGACGGCTCGGTCTCGGTGAACCGGTTGACGCCGACCACCACGTCCGAGCCGGACTCCATCCGGCGGCGCCGGTCGGCGAGCGAGGCCACCAGCGCGCTCTTGAGGTAGCCGGACTCGACGGCCGTGACCACGCCGCCCATCTCCAGCACCTTCTCCAGCTCGACCCGGGCACCGGAGACGATCTCGTCGACCAGCGCGGTCATCACGTGCGAGCCGGCGAACAGGTCCGGATACTCCAGCAGGTCCGACTCGTACGCCAGCACCTGCTGCATGCGCAGCGACCACTGCTGGTCCCACGGGCGGGGCAGGCCCAGCGCCTCGTTCCAGGCGGGCAGCTGCACCGCGCGGGCACGGGCGTCGCGGGACAGCGTGACGCCGAGCATCTCCAGCACGATCCGCTGGATGTTGTTCTCCGGCTGCGCCTCGGTCAGGCCCAGCGAGTTGACCTGGACGCCGTAGCGGAACCGGCGCTGCTTCGGGTTCTCCACGCCGTAGCGGTCGCGGGTGATCTCGTCCCAGAGCGCGCCGAACGCGCGCATCTTGGCGATCTCCTCGACGAAGCGCACCCCGGCGTTGACGAAGAACGAGATCCGCTGGACGACGTCGCCCATCCGCTCGGGCGGCACCTGACCGGAGTCGCGCACGGTGTCCAGCACGGCGACGGCGGTGGCCAGCGCGAAGCCGACCTCCTGCACCGGCGTCGCGCCGGCCTCCTGGAGGTGGTACGAGCAGATGTTCACCGGGTTCCACCGGGGCATCTCGCGCAGCGTGTACGCGATCACGTCGGCGGTCAGCCGCAGCGAGGCCGCCGGCGGGAAGATGTACGTCCCCCGGGACAGGTACTCCTTGATGATGTCGTTCTGCGTGGTGCCGGCGCAGCGGCTCAGCTCCGCGCCCTGCTCGGCGGCGACGGTGCCGTAGAGGCCGAGCAGCCACATCGCCGGGGCGTTGATGGTCATCGAGGTGTTCATCTCGGCCAGCGGGATGCCCTCGAACAGCGCCCGCATGTCACCCAGGTGCGCCACCGGCACGCCGACCCGGCCCACCTCGCCGGCGGCCAGCTCGTGGTCCGGGTCGTACCCGGTCTGGGTGGGCAGGTCGAAGGCGACCGACAGGCCGGTCTGCCCCTTCGCCAGGTTGCGGCGGAAGAGCGCGTTGGTGGCCGCGGCGGAGGAGTGCCCGGCGTACGTGCGCATCACCCACGGGCGGTCCCGCTCGGGCAGCCGTCCCGGCATCGCGTCGTCCATGGCCGGAGTTTAAGTTACCGTTCAGTAAAAGGGAGTGTGGAAAACCACACAACCCGATGCCCGCACCGGTGGGCCGGCGGGCGGTCGGCCCACCGTACGGGTCATTCGCTGCGGGCGGTCTCCGGGCCGGTGATCCGTTCCAGCAGCGGCAGGGTGGCGGCGACGACCGCGAGGCAGCCCAGGACGCCGAGGGCCGTCACCGCGGCGAACCCTATCCCCGGCAGGCGCAGGTCGTACTGCATCTGCGCGCGCAGGAACAACTGTGCGGCGACCAGTCCCATCCCGACCGCGACCACGGCGACGGTCAGCAGCGGCACCACGCTCTCCACTGCTACCACCCGGCGCAGCAGCCGTACCGGGGCGCCGCTGAGCCGGAGCAGGCTGAACGGCCGCTTCCGTTCACTGAGGCCGGCCGCCACTGCGACGGCCAGGCTGCATCCGGCGAGCACGAGACCGGCCACCACGACGATGTCGGCCAGCCGCTGCCAGCCCCGCATGGTGTCGGCGAAGTCGGCCTCGAAGTCGCCTGGCACGTTCGGCGCCACGAAGAAGGCGGGGAACGCCGCTTCGAGGACCGTCCGGGCCCGCTCCACAGCGACCGGGTCCGCCGCCTCGACCGCCACCGAGCCCGCCGGGAGCCCCGCGAGGGCCGCCGGGTCCACCGGGGACGACGGCCAGATCCGGTCGGCCGAGGCGGCCCCCCGCCAGGGGATCAGGTCCGGCGGCACCTCGGCGACGCTCGCCCCCGGAGCGCACCGTCCGTAGGCGGGCGGGATGTCCGCGCAGGCGATCACGCCGAAGTCGCGGCCGTTCTCGCGTACCGGGTTCTCCCGCACGAGCACCGGGTTGCGGACGCCGGGAATCGCCGCCAGGTCGGCCGGCAGCGTGCCGGGTACCGGCGGGTCGTCCGTCAGCACCATCGACAGCCGGCCGGCCTCCAGGGAACCCCGGGGTGCGGGACCGCGCTCGTACGTGATCGTCCCCATCACCCCGACCGCCACCGTCGTGACGAACAGCGCGAGCATCACCCCGCCCACCGCGCGGAACCCGGCGGCCGGATTGTCGGCGAGCCGGCGCGCGGCGATGAGCGCGGCGGGCCGGCCGGCGCGAGCGGCCATCGCCCGGGCGCCGACCATGGTCAGCCACGGCCCGCCCGCGATCAGCCCGACCATGACCAGCAACAGCGCGGGCAGGAACAGCGCGGTCTGACCGTCCGAGGTGGGCGGCCGGTACACCAGGGCGAAGCCCAGCCCGGCCAGGCCGAGCGCGAGCGGGATCAGCCGGTACGCACGGGGCGGCCGGGGCGTGACCCGGCGGGTGACGCCGAGCGGGGAGATCCGGACCCGGCGCAGCGCGATCCAGGCCGCGGCCGCCGCGCCCGCCGGCACGCCCACCGCCACCACGAGGGCCTCCGGCGCCCCGACGGCCATGTCCTCCGGGAAGAACGGCATGCCGGTGAACGGGATGCCGGCGAGCTGCCCGCGGAGCGCGAAGAACACCGCGAAGCCGACCGCCGCCCCGGCCGCCGCCGCGAGCGCGGCCTCGACGGCCGCGATGGCCGAGATCTGCCGGGGCGTGGCACCGACCAGCCGCATGGCGGCGAACCGCTGCTCCCGGCGGGCGGCGCCGAGCCGGGTCGCCGTGCCGATGAAGACGAGTACGGGGAACAGCAGGCCGCCCGCCACCACGCCGAGGATGAGGTCGACCGTGGCCCCGGGCAGCGGAGCGCTGTTGCCGTCGAGCCGGGTGACCTTCCGGACCTGGTCGAGCCCGCCCACCTGCTCCGGCGTGCCGCCGACCAGGACGAGCAGGGTGTCCGGCGAGGTGAGCGCCGCCGGCCCGACGGCGCCGAGGTCCCGGCCCGGATAGCGGTCGGCGAGCTGGTCGGCGGGGACGGTCGCCAGCAGCTTCCGCAGCGCCGGGGAGGCGTAGAACTCCCCAGGCCCCGGGGCTCGGGGAACACCGACCGGCGTGGGCGCGTCCGGGCCGGTCGCGGCGACGTCGACGCGGATGATCTGGTCGCCCCGGAAGTAGTCGGTCCGGGTGGACCACAGCAGCGGGTCGGCGGCCCCGTCGGCCGTCTCCTGCGGGTACATCGACGCGTACCGGGTGAGCTGGGCGTCGGCGGCGTGCACACCGGCGAGCGTGGTGAGCAGCAGCCCGGTGCCCACAGCGACGGCGGCGGCGATGGCGACCAGCCGGACCAGCGCCTCCCGCCCACCGGCGACGGCGAGCCGGAGCGCGAGCCCGATCACGAGACGACCCCGGCGGGGGCGTTGACCCGGCCGTCGCGCACCATGACCTCGCGGTCGGCGTACGCGGCGATGCGCGCCTCGTGCGTCACCAGGACGACAGTGGTGCCACGCTCGCGGGCGGCGTCCACGAGCAGCGTCATCACCTCCTCGCCGGTGAGCGAGTCGAGCGCGCCGGTGGGCTCGTCGGCGAACAGCAGACGGGGCTCGGCGACCAGACCGCGGGCCAGCGCGACCCGCTGGGCCTGCCCGCCGGACAGTTCGCCGGACCGGCGGTGCTCCAGGCCGGCCAGGCCGAGCCGCTCGAACCAGCCCCGGGCGGCGCGCAGCGCCGGAGTGCGGCGGACGCCGCGCAGCAGCAGTGGCAACGCCACGTTCTCCGCCGCGGTGAGTTCCGGCACGAGCTGCCCGAACTGGAAGACGAAGCCGAAGCTGTCGCGGCGCAGCGTGCTGCGGTCGGCCTCGCCGAGGGTGTCGATCCGGGTGCCGTCGAACCGGACCTCGCCGGAGTCGGGGCGCAGGATGCCGGCCAGGCAGTGCAGCAGCGTCGACTTGCCGGAGCCGCTCGGTCCCATCACGGCGACGACCTCACCGGCCGACACGGCGAGGCTCGCGCCGCGCAGGGCGGGTGTCTCGCCGAACGCGTACGTGACGTCCCGGGCCTCGATCATCGGGCTCATGGCCGAACCGCCTTTCTCAGGGCGTCCAGCCGGGCGCCCGTCGTCTCGATCCACCGCAGGTCCGCCTCCAGGTGGTAGAGGCCGTGGTCGGCGAGCATCACGTCGACGAGTTCGCCGCTGCGTTTGATCTCGGTGAGTTCGCGCATCCGGCGCAGGTGGGCGGCGCGCTGGGTGTCCAGGTACTCCTCGGCCGGGCGGTCGAGCATCAGCGCGAGCACGACCTTGGTGAACAACAGGGTCTGGAGGTGCGGTTCCGGCTCGACCGGCTCGGTCAGCCAGTGCTCGACCTCGGTGGCGCCCCGGTCGGTGATGACGTAGCGCTTGCGGTCCGGCCCGGCGCCGGGAGCGACGTCACCGACCACCACCTTGCCGTCGCGGGCCAGCCGGCTCAGCGTCGAGTAGACCTGCCCGTACGGCAGCGGCTTGCCGCGCCCGAAGAAGGTGTCGTAGTCGCGCTTGAGGTCGTAGCCGTGGCTCGGTTCGCGTTCGAGCAGCCCGAGCAGGGTCAGGGGAACCGTCATGACCAGAGACTACACTGAGTGTATACCCCGCGTATATAGCTGACCCGGCAGTGGAACGGGCGACCGCACGACGCACACTTGACGTCATGGAGAACGAGCTCGCGATTTCCGTGCGAGGGCTGCGCAAGGCGTACGGCGACAACGTCGCGGTCGCGTCGGTGGACCTGGACGTCCGCCGGGGCGAGGTGTTCGCTCTGCTCGGTCCCAACGGCGCCGGCAAGACCACCACGGTCGAGATCCTGGAGGGCTACCGGCAGCGCGACGCCGGCGAGGTACGCGTCCTCGGCGCCGACCCCGCCCACCCCGACGCCGGCTGGCGCTCCCGCGTCGGCATCGTGCTCCAGGGCACCGGCGAGTTCGACGAGCTCACAGTCGGCGAGGTGGTCCGCCACTTCTCCGGCTTCTATCCCGACGCCGACGACCCGGACAAGGTGGTCGAGCGGGTCGGGCTGGGGGCCAAGGCCAAGGCGCGTACGCACACGCTCTCCGGCGGGCAGAAGCGCCGCCTCGACGTGGCGCTGGGCATCATCGGCCGCCCCGAGCTGCTCTTCCTCGACGAGCCGACCACCGGCTTCGACCCGGAGGCCCGGCGCGAGTTCTGGGAGCTGATCCGGGACCTGTCCGCCGCGGGCACCACGATCGTGCTCACCACCCACTACCTGGACGAGGCCGAGGCGCTCGCCGACCGGGTCGGCGTGATCGCCGCCGGACGGGTGATCGAGGTCGCCCCGCCGAACGCGCTGGGCAACCGGCAGGAGTCGCTCGCGACCGTCTCCTGGCGTACCCCCGACGGGACGCCGGCCTCGGCGGAGACCGCGACGCCGACGGCGCTGGTGGCCGACCTGGCCGCGCGCTTCGGCGGCGAGGTGCCCGGCCTGACGGTGACCCGGCCGACCCTGGAAGACGTCTACCTGCGGATGATCGGACACTCATGACCACCACGACGAAGCCGGCGGCCCCGGTCGCCGCCACCTCCGCCCGGCGGTCCGGGGCGGGCGCGCTGGCACTGCGTCAGGGGCGGCTGGAGATCACCCAGTTCCTGCGCAGCCGGGAGTCCGTCGTGTTCACGATGGGCTTCCCGATCATCATGATCCTGATCTTCGCGGCGATCTTCAGCGACGAGATCGCGCCCGGGGTCAGCTACACCCAGTACTTCATCACCGGCATGATCGCGACCGGCCTGATGACCGTGAGCTTCCAGAACCTCGGCATCTGGATCCCGATCGAGCGGGACCGGGGCGTGCTCAAGCGCTACCGCGGCACGCCGATGCCGAAATGGGTCTGGTTCGCCGGCAAGGTGATCATGGTGGTGGTCATCGGCATCGCCGAGACCGCGCTGCTGCTCGCCGTCTCGGTGGCGATGTTCGACCTGCAACTGCCGCAGACCACCGGCAAGTGGCTGACGTTCGCCTGGGTCGCTGTCCTCGGCGTCACCGCCTGCACGCTGTGCGGTATCGCCATCTCGTCGCTGGCCCGCACCGCCCGCAGCGGCTCGGCCGTGGTCACCCCGGTCGCGCTGGTGCTCCAGTTCATCTCCGGCGTGTTCTTCGTCTTCACCAGCCTGCCCACCTGGATGCAGCAGGTCGCGGCGATCTTCCCGCTCAAGTGGATGTGCCAGGGGCTGCGCTCGGTCTTCCTGCCGGACAGCTTCGGCGCCCGGGAGCCGGGCGGCTCGTTCGAGCTGGGCACCGTCGCGCTGGTGCTGGGCGCGTGGTGCGTCATCGGCCTGGTGCTCTGCCTGACCACGTTCCGCTGGACCACCAAGCGCGACGGCTGAGGTGTAAGGAAGGGCCCCCTCTTAACGCCTGCGGTAGAGGAAGGGCCCCTTCTTAACGCGCGCCTCGCGGTGGCACACTCGCCGGCATGGCATCGACGCTGACCCGGCGTACCCTGCTCGGCGCCGCCGCCGGCGTGGCCGGCGCCGCGGTGGTCGGCGGCCTGGCCGCCCGGCAGCTCTCCGGCCCTCGCCCGGGACCGGCACCGGCCCTGCCGGACGCGCCGGCCGGCGACGAACGGCTCATCCGCATCGCGTCCGGCGCGCGCGGCCGCGAGGTGGACTTCTGGACGGCCGTGCCCGACGGGTACGGCGACGGCCGCGGCCTGCCCGTCTGCCTGGTGCTGCACGGCGCATCGGCCACCCCGCGCGACTACGGCCGGTTCGGGCTGGCCCGCTTCCTCACCGACGCGGTACGCCGCGGCGCCCCACCGTTCGCGCTCGCGGGCGCCACCGGCGGGCGGCTGTCCTGGCGCGCCGCCGGTGACGACGACCCGCAGCGGATGGTGCGCGAGGAGGTGCCCACCTGGTGCGCCCGGCGCGGGTTCGACAGCAGCCGGCTGGCCGTGTGGGGCTGGTCGATGGGCGGCTTCGGCGCGTTGCTGCTCGCCGAGACGTACCCGAAGTGGCTGCGGATGACCGCGGCCTTCTCCCCCGCGGTCAGCGCCGGCGACGCGGTCTTCACCGGCGTGGAGAGGCTGCGCGGCACCCCGGTCGGGCTCTGGTGCGGGCGGCAGGACAATTTCCTGAAGGACGTGCGCGCGCTGGCCCGGGCGCTGCCCGAGGAGCCGGTACGCGCCGCCTGGGCCGACGGGCGGCACAACTTCGGCTACTGGGGCACAGTCATCCCGGACGCGTTCGCGCTGATCGGCGCCGCGCTCAACCCGCCCCGGACGTGAACCGGCACCGCACGTGAACCGCCCCCGGCCGCGCGGGCCGGGGGCGGGACGGGTTGGTCAGTACGAGTAGAAGCCCTGGCCGGTCTTGCGGCCCAGGTCGCCGGCGGTCGCCATGCGCTGGAGCAGCTCCGGCGGGAAGAACTTCTCGTCGGCGGTGTCGGTGTAGATGTTGCGGGTGGCGTTGAGCAGCACGTCCACGCCGGTCAGGTCGACCGTCGCGAGCGGGCCCATGGCGTGGCCGAAGCCCAGCTTGCAGGCGGTGTCCAGGTCCTCGGCGGAGATCACGCCGGACTCGACGAGCTTGACCGCCTCCATCGCCAGCGCGCAGATCAGCCGGGTGGTGACGAAGCCGGCGATGTCCCGGTTGACCACCACGACGGTCTTGCCGATCTCCTCGGCGAACGACTTGACCGTCTCCATGGTCGCGTCGCTGGTCTTGTAGCCGCGTACCAACTCGCAGAGCTTCATCATCGGCACCGGCGAGAAGAAGTGCGTGCCGACGACCGACTCCGGGCGCTCGGTGGCGGTGGCGATCTGGGTCACCGGGATGGCCGACGTGTTGGTGGCGAGCACCGCGTCCGCCTTGCAGATCTTGTCGAGCGCGCGGAACACCTCGTGCTTGATCTCGATCTTCTCGAAGACCGCCTCGACCACGATGTCCGCGTCGGCGGCGGCCTCCAGGTCGGTGGTCGGGGTGATCCGGCCCAGCGTCGCCTCGACGTCGGACGCCTCGATCTTGCCCTTCTCGGCGAACTTCGTCAGCGACTTCCGGATGCCGTCCACACCGCGCTTCGTGGCCGCGTCGTCGATGTCGCGCAGCGTCACCTGCCAGCCCGCCTGCGCCGCCACCTGGGCGATGCCCGAGCCCATCAGCCCGGCACCGACGACCGCGAGTCGACCCGCCATCTGCTTCTCCCTCGCCGTGTTCTGCAACGTCTGGGAGAACCCTACTTAACGAGGGATAAGCCCCGGCCGTCAGATGGCCAGGTCCGGCTCCTCCGGCGCGGTGCCGCGCTCCACCTCGACGCCGAGCGCCCGCAGGTCGGCCACGAAGTCCGGATAGCCCCTGTCGACGTGGTGCACGTGCGAGACCTCGGTGAGGCCGTCGGCGCAGAGCCCGGCGATGATCAGGCCGGCACCGGCCCGGATGTCGGTGGCGCGTACCGGGGCGCCGGACAGCCGCTCCCGGCCGCACACCAGGGCGTGGTGACCGTCGGTACGGATCTCCGCGCCCAGCCGCATCATCTCGTTGGCGAACATGAACCGGCCGTCGAAGATGTTCTCGGTGATCAGCGAGCCGCCCTCGCTGACCGCCGCCAGCCCGATCGCCATCGGCAGCAGGTCGGTGGCGAAGCCCGGGTAGGGCAGCGTGACCACGTCGACCGCCCTCGGGCGGTCGTCCATGCGTACCCGGAAGGCGTCGCCTCGCGTCTCCACCAGGCCGCCGGCCGCGACCAGCTTGTCCAGCGCGACCTCCAGGTACGCCGGGTCCAGGCCGGTCACCGTCACGTCGCCGCGGGTCATCGCGGCGGCGAACGCCCACGTGCCGGCCACGATCCGGTCCCCCACCGTGGCGTGCCGGACCGGCCGCAGCTCGGGTACGCCGACGATGTGCAGCGTCGACGTGCCGGCCCCCTCGATCCGCGCGCCCATCCGGTTCAGCATCGTGCAGATGTCGACGATCTCCGGCTCCCGGGCCGCGTTGTCGATCGTCGTGGCGCCCCGGGCCAGCACCGCCGCCATGACCAGGTTCTCGGTCGCGCCCACGCTCGGGAAGTCCAGCACGATGTCGGCGCCGTGCAGCCCGCCCGGCGCCTCGGCGATGACGAAGCCGTGCTCACCGGAGATCTCCGCGCCCATCCGGGCCAGCCCGGCGATGTGCATGTCCAGACCGCGCGAGCCGATGGCGTCGCCGCCCGGGTGGGCCACCCGGACGTACCCCCGGCGGGCCAGCAGCGGGCCGAGTACGCAGATCGACGCGCGCAGCCGCCGCACCAGGTCGTAGTCGGCTTCCGCGCCGGGCCGCTCCGGCACGTCGATGAGCACCGACCGGGACCGCTCCACACCGCCGTGCGCCACCATCGGGTCGACCGGGTCGTCCGGCCCGAACCGTACGCCGCAACCGAGCCGCCGCAGCACCTCGCCCATGATCGCGATGTCGGTGATCCGGGGCACGTTGGTGATCAGGCTGCGGCCGGGCGCGAGCAGCGCGGCGGCCATCAGCTTCAGCGCGGAGTTCTTCGCACCCACCACGTGCACGGTGCCGGCGAGCCGGGCGTCACCGCGTACCCGGATGACGTCGACGTCGTTGACCGCCGGATCTCCCGCGTCCCCCGGCCCCACCGGGCTCGGCCGGGCCGGGATGGTCAGGTCCGGTATCCGTAGGCTGTGCGTCATGGCCGTCCACCTCACGCGCATCTACACCAAGGCCGGCGACGCCGGCATGACCAGGCTGAGCAACAACGAGCAGGTGCCGAAGACCGATCCGCGCATCGCCGCGTACGCGGACGTGGACGAGTGCAACGCCTCGATCGGCGTCGCGCTCGCCCTGGGGCAGCTCCCGGACGAGCTGCGGGCCGTGCTGGAATCCGTGCAGAACGACATGTTCGACGTCGGCGCGGACCTGGCGACGCCTGTGGAGCCGGATCCGAAGTACCCGCCGCTGCGGGTGACCGAGGAGTACGTCGAGCGCCTCGAGGGCTGGTGCGACGAGTACAACGCGCGCCTGAGCAAGCTCGACTCCTTCATCCTCCCCGGCGGCACCGCGGGCGCGGCACTGCTGCACGTGGCACGGACGACCGCCCGGCGCGCCGAGCGTGCGGCATGGGCGCTGGTCACACACGACCCCGATCGGACCAGTCCCCTCCCGGCAAAGTATCTCAACCGGCTCTCCGATTTGCTCTTTATCCTGTCAAGAACGGCAAATCCGGACGGCGACGTGCTATGGGTGCCGGGCGGGAAGCGCTGACCATCGGCGGCCTCCATCACGTGGAGGTGTGGGTACCCGACCTGGCAGCGGCCAGTCGTTCCTGGGGCTGGCTTCTCGGCGAACTGGGCTGGACGCCGTACCAGGACTGGCCCGCCGGCCGCTCCTGGCGGCTCGGCGCCACATACGTCGTGCTGGAGGAGTCACCCGCGCTCACCGGCCGCACCCACGACAGGTGCGCGCCCGGCCTGAACCACCTGGCCTTCCACGCCGGCCCGCCGGCCGCCGTCGAACGCCTGGTCGCTGCCGCTGGAGAGTACGGCTGGACGCTGCTGTTCCCGGACCGGCACCCACACGCGGGTGGCCCGGACAGCTACGCCGCCTACCTCACCGACGGGCAGGGGTACGAGGTCGAGTTGGTCGCGGAGACGTGAGAAGGCCGGCACCCCGTTGGTTCGGGGTGCCGGCCTTCAGCTTGGTCTTGCTTGTTGGTCTTAGCTGTTCCAGTGCTGGGCGACGAGGTCGGCGGCCTGCTGCTCCCACTGGGCGTAGTGGTCCGGGTAGGCCGACACCTGGACGGTCTGGGCGGCCTTGGTCAGGGGCATGTCCTGCCAGCCGTCGACCTGCTTCAGACCCTTCAGGAACGCCGTCGTGGAGTACTCCGGGTCGGTGATCTGCTCCACCGTTCCCCAACCACTGGACGGGCGCTGCTGGAACAGGCCCTGCGAGTCGTGGTCGTTACGGTCACCGAGGTGGCCGAGGTTCTCCAGCTTCGACTCCTGCAGCGCCGTGGCGATGGAGACGACGGCGGCACGCTCGTCCATGCCGGCCTTCTTGGTGGCGGCGATGATGGCCTTGACGTTGGCGGTCTGCTCGTCGTTCAGGTCGATGCGCGACTGGTTGCCCTGCACGCCGTGCGGGATCAGCTTGTCACCCTGCACGCTCACACTGACCGGCTTCGCCACGTGCGTGGTCTCCGCCGCGTGAGCGGCCACCGGGCCGGCGAACACGCCACCGGTGAAAGCCAGACCAGCAACACCCAGAATGCTCTTACGCAGAATCGTGTTCATGGGGGGCTCCATTCGGGGGTAGACACACCCCGCAGGGGGACGGGGATGCGTGGGCACCGTCAGGCGCTCAAGAAAGTCTTCGGGGGATCCGGCTGCTCGCGAGGGCAGGGGGGCCTCGTCGCGGCGCCGGAAGCATGTTCAACGACCCACCACCCGCCACCATTCCCGGAGGCGCCACACGCCACCGGAGAGCAGGCGCGGGGGTCACGTCGTCGGAACCGTGTTCAACGACCAGCCGGCCAGGATGATTCCCAGGCTTGCGGACACCGCCCCGCTCGCAGGGCGCGCCGCCGACGCTCGGTCGTTCACCCGGTTACAACGCCACCCACCCGCCCGCGATTCCACCCTCAGAGTGCCACCCACCACCCCCGAACCAGACACCCCCGCCCAGGTCAGCACGGATCGCACCACACGCACCCGCCCCCGCGCCGTCGATCATGAAGTTGACGCCGACAAACCGGACACCAAACACCGCTAACTTCATGATCGACCCGAACCAGGCAGGGCTGACCCGGAGCGGGCTGACCCAGGGCAGGGCTGGCCCGAGCGGGGCTGGCCCGAGCGGGGCTGGCCCGAGCGGGGCTGGCTCGGTGCGGGGGCGCGACGCCAATCGGGTCGCCCGCACGACCACCCGCGCGATCTTGCAGTTCGAGCCCTCTGGGCGTCTCATTTGCGAGGTTTGCCGGGCACCAAAGTGCAAGATCGCGGGAGGTGCCGGGAAGGGTGCGGCGATCTTGGAGTTGTGGTGCCTCACTAACGGCGCGAACCGGGCATTTCCCGGCGCCACAACTCCAAGATCGGCGTCAGCGGCGGCGACCCGGCACGACCCCCGTGACCCGTTGACGGGGTGTTGGGGTGAGGGTCAGGCGGCGGGCCAGTCCTGGGAGGCCAGACGCGGCGAGGCCGCCCCGGGTGGGGCGGCCTCGAGCCAGGACAGGAATCCGGTGACCGTGGATCGCGCCATGGCGATCTCGATCGGCGCGTGGTGGCTGGTACAGCGCAGGATCACCCACTCGGCGGGCATCGACATGCGCTCCTGCCCCTCGGGCAGCCGGCGGCGCTCGACCGCCAGCCCCTTGCGGGAGAGCACCCGCTTGGGGCGCAGCGCGAAGCTGAACATGCGGTACCAGCGGAGTTCGTCGCCCACGAAGCGACCGAACCCGGGTGACCAGCCACGACCGTCGAGGATCGTGTTGACCCGGACGCTCAGCCGGATGATGCCACCGCTACGCGTGAACAGGGCCCGCCGGATGAAGAGGATCAGAAGCGCGACGACGACGATCGCGACGCCGATTCCGATCCCTTCGACGATCTCCATCGGCGGGTCGGCTCAGCGGGCCGGGGTGGCGGGGGTTGCGCTCTCGGCGAGGACTGTGACGCCCTCACCGGTCACCGACAGGAAGCCGCCGGCCACGTCGTACGCGATCTGCTGGCCACCGGCCTGCTTGATGCGTACCTGGCTGGGTTCGGCGAGCTGGCCGAGCAGCGGTGCGTGCCCAGGCAGCACACCGAGCTCACCCTCGGTCGTCCGGGCGACGACCATCTCGGCCTCGCCGGTCCAGACCTTCTCCTCGACGGCTACGAGCTCGACGTGAAGCTGCTGTGCCACGCTGTCTCCTTGCTGCGGCGGCGGATTGCCGAAAGTCTAGTCGCGACCCCGCAGCCCACCCAACGCGGGTGGTGAGAGCCGGACCACCACGGTCCCGCACCCGCTCAGGCTACTTGGTCTTCTGCTTGAAGTCGGGGTGCTCCAGCAGGAATGCGTCGAGCTGTTCGGTACGCAGGGCGGTGAAGAAGTCCTCCGCCGGTTCGAGCAGTTGCTCACCCCGGTAGTTGCTGCCGGTCCCGATCGGGCCGCCCGGCAGCTTGATCGTCTCGATCGCCTCGGGCCGGATGTCCTTCAGGGCCAGCCCGAAGTCGACCACGCTGTTGCCGCGGCCGTTGAACACCAGCGACTTCCCGGCGGCGCGCAGCACCCGGTCCAGCTTGACCGGGTTGGCCACCACGTCGGCGCTGAACGCCTGGCTCACCATCGCCTTGACGAACTGCTGCTGGTGCCGCTGCCGGCCGTAGTCGGCGTCCGGCACGCCGTTCTTCGGGTAGCGCTGCCGGACGTAGTCCAGCGCCTGCCAGCCCTTGAGGTGGGCGTTGCCCTTCTTGTACACGGCCTGCGGCCCGAGGTAGCCACCACCGCCGGGCTTGAGCTGGCGCGGCGTGCCGTCCGGCTGGAGGTGCTCCGAGCGCACCTCCCGCTCGATGTACATGTCGACGCCGCCCATGGCGTCGACGATCTTCTTGAACCCGCTGAAGTTGATGATCGCACCGGCGTCGAAGCGCTTGATGCCGGTGACCTCCTGCACGGTGTTGGCGAGCAGCTCGAAGCCCTGCGGGGTGCTGGGGTTCTGCCCCGGCACGTTGCTGCCGTGCGACATGGCCGCGTTGAGCCGGTCGTTGGCGCCCGAGTAGTCGGCCTTGGGGAACTCCGGGATGTCTACCCGCAGGTCACGCGGCAGCGAGAAGAGGTAGCCGCGGTCCATGGTGGCGGGCACGTGCAGGACCATGATCGAGTCGGCGAGCGGGCGGGCGGTCGCGGTCCGGGGGTCCACGCCGACGAGCAGGATGTTGAGCGGGCCCTTGATGTCGCTCTTCTTCTCGTTGGCGCCGGCGGCCTGGTCACCGAAGAGGTCGGCCTTGCCCACCGATCCCTCGTAGCGGGCGACGAGGGCGCGCGAGCCGATCAGCACGGAGCCGCTGAGCACCACCATGACGATGCCCAGGATCGTGCAGACGCGGGCCCACCGGGGCACGCCGCGCCACATGGACCGCTTCCCGCGATCCGCGCCGCCCTTACCGCCCACGAGCATCTCCAATCGTCGCGCCCACGGGTAGGAAGACGGGCGCGGGGGTCCGTTTGGTTGCAGAGATCAACGGCCGGATGTGAAGTCGTGTCAGGAACGGTACCGCGCGATCCGGCGAACTGCTTGCCGGAGAACCGGGCATCTGGTAGTGCAGTGCCCGGAAAAGGCGAAGGCCGCCCCGGCTTTCACCGGGACGGCCCTCGTGGGTGTGAGCGGGCTCTCAGCCCTCCTCGCCCATCAGCTCCTTGGCCTTGGCCCGCAGGTCGTCCAGGCCGCCGCACATGAAGAACGCCTGCTCCGGGAAGTGGTCGAACTCCCCCTCGCTGATCCGGCGGAAGGCGTCGATGGTCTCGGCGATCGGGACCGTCGAGCCGGGCACGCCGGTGAACTGCTCCGCCGCGTACGTGTTCTGCGAGAGGAACCGCTCGATCCGGCGGGCGCGGCCGACGGTGAGCTTGTCCTCCTCGGAGAGCTCCTCGATACCGAGGATGGCGATGATGTCCTGCAGGTCCTTGTAGCGCTGCAGGATCCGCTTCACCTCGGTGGCGACGGCGAAGTGCTCCTCGCCGACGAACTCCGGGGCGAGGATCCGGGACGAGGACGCCAGCGGGTCCACGGCCGGGTAGATGCCCTTGTCGGAGATCGACCGCTCCAGGTTGGTGGTCGCGTCGAGGTGGGCGAACGTGGTGGCCGGCGCCGGGTCGGTGTAGTCGTCGGCGGGCACGTAGATCGCCTGCATCGAGGTGATGGCCTGGCCCCGGACGGAGGTGATCCGCTCCTGGAGCTCGCCCATCTCGTCGGCCAGGGTCGGCTGGTAACCCACGGCGCTCGGCATGCGGCCGAGCAGCGTGGAGACCTCGGAACCGGCCTGGGTGAAGCGGAAGATGTTGTCGATGAAGAGCAGCACCTCCTGCTTCTTCACGTCACGGAAGTACTCCGCCATGGTCAGCGCGGACAGCGCGACCCGCAGGCGGGTGCCCGGCGGCTCGTCCATCTGGCCGTAGACCAGCGCGGTCTTGTCGATGACGCCCGACTCGGTCATCTCGGCGATGAGGTCGTTGCCCTCGCGGGTGCGCTCACCCACGCCGGCGAAGACCGAGGTACCACCGAAGTTGCGGGCGACACGGGTGATCATCTCCTGGATGAGCACCGTCTTGCCCACGCCCGCGCCGCCGAACAGGCCGATCTTGCCGCCCTTGACGTACGGGGCGAGCAGGTCGATGACCTTGATGCCGGTCTCCAGCATCTCGGTCTTCGGCTCCAGGTCGGCGAAGGCCGGGGCCTTGCGGTGGATGCCCCACCGGTCGTCGGCCTGGATGGTCTCGCCCTCGGTGAGGTTGAGGCACTCGCCGATCGCGTTGAACACGTGGCCCTTGACCGCGTCGCCCACCGGCACGCTGATCGGCGCGCCGGTGTCGCGCACCTCGGTGCCGCGGACCAGGCCGTCGGTCGGCTGCATCGAGATGGCGCGGATCAGGTTGTCACCCAGGTGCTGGGCGACCTCCAGGGTCAGCGTCTTCTCACCGCCGGAGAGGGTCACGTCGACGTGCAGGGCGTTGAACAGCCCCGGCATGGCGTCGCGCGGGAACTCGGCGTCGACGACCGGGCCGATGACCCGGACCACGCGACCCGTGGCCGTCTTGGTCTCAACTGCGGATACAGTCATCACACTTCACTTCCCGACGCGGCCAGCGCGTTCGCGCCGCCGACGATCTCACTGATCTCCTGGGTGATGCCGGCCTGACGAGCCGAGTTCATCTCACGCGTGTACTTCTCGATCATCTCTTCGGCGTTGTCGGTGGCGCTCTTCATCGCCCGCCGACGGGCGGCCGACTCACTGGCCGCCGACTCCAGCAACGCCGCGAAGATCCGCGTGTTGATGTACTTCGGCAGCAGGGCGTCGAGCAGCGACTCCGGCTCCGGCTCGAACTCGTACGCCGGCAGCAGGCCCTCGGACCGGGGCCGGTCCTCGACCTGCATCGGACCGACGATCCGGGTCACCGGGTTCTGCGTCATCAGGGACTTGAACTCGGTGTAGACGATGTGCAGCTCGTCCACGCCGAGGATCCCGTCGGCGCCGGCCTCGTTGTCGGTGTCGTCCGCGCCGGCGGTGAACGCCTTGATCAGCGTCTCACCGACCTCGCGGGCGTCCTCGAACGACGGCTGCTCGGAGAAACCCGTCCAGCTGGCGGCGATCTGCCGGTTGCGGAACCGGTAGAACGCCACGCCCTTGCGGCCGATGACGTAGAGCACGGGCTCCTTGCCGTCGGCACGCAGGCGGGCGATCAGCGACTCGGCGGTCCGGATCGCGTTCGAGCTGTAGCCACCGGCCAGGCCCCGGTCGGCGGTGACCAGCAGGACGCCCGCCCGCCGCACCCGCTCGCGCGGGGTGAGCAGCGGGTGGTCGATCCGCGCGTTCGAGGCCAGCGCCGTCAGCACGCCGGTGATCGCCTCGGCGTACGGCAGCGAGGCCGCCACCTTGGCCTGGGCCTTGGCGATGCGGCTCGTCGCGACGAGCTCCATCGCCTTGGTGATCTTCTTCATCCCCTTGGCGGAACGGATCCGCTGCCGGAGAACGCGTACCTGGGCGGCCATCGGATCAGCTCTCGGCCGGGCGGTCGGTGGTGCCGTCGCGGAAGCGGGTCACCGTCTCGCGGGTCTCCTCGCCCTCCAGCGGCTTGGCCGGCGCGTCGTTGACCCGGACCTCGTCCTCCTTGCCCAGGAAGACCTGCTTGAACTCACTGATCGCGGAGTCGAGCGAGGAGATGATCTCGTCGTCCCACTTGTTGTCGGCGATTCCGGCCAGGACGCCCTCGTGCTTGTGGCGGAGGTACTGGAGGAACTCGGACTCGAAGCGGCGGACCTCGCCGACCGGGACGTCGTCCAGCTTGCCCTCGGTGCCGGCCCAGACGGAGACGACCTGCTCCTGCACCGGGTACGGCGAGTAGTTCGGCTGCTTGAGCAGCTCGACCAGGCGGGAACCCCGGTCCAGCTGGGCGCGGGAGGCCCGGTCCAGGTCGGAGGCGAAGGCGGCGAACGCCTCCAGCTCGCGGTACTGGGCCAGGTTCAGCCGCAGCGAGCCGGCGACCTTCTTCATCGGCTTCACCTGCGCGGCGCCACCGACCCGGGAGACCGAGGTGCCGACGTTGATGGCCGGCCGGACGCCCTGGTTGAACAGGTCGGTCTCGAGGAAGATCTGGCCGTCGGTGATGGAGATGACGTTGGTCGGGATGAACGCCGAGATGTCGTTCGCCTTGGTCTCGATGATCGGCAGACCGGTCATCGAGCCGCCGCCCAGCTCGTCGGAGAGCTTGGCGCAGCGCTCCAGCAGACGCGAGTGCAGGTAGAAGACGTCACCCGGGTAGGCCTCGCGGCCCGGCGGGCGGCGCAGCAGCAGCGACACGGCGCGGTACGCCTCGGCCTGCTTGCTCAGGTCGTCGAAGACGATCAGGACGTGCTTGCCGCCGTACATCCAGTGCTGCCCGATGGACGAGCCGGTGTAGGGGGCGAGGTACTTGAAGCCGGCCGGGTCGGAGGCCGGGGAGGCGACGATGGTGGTGTACTCCATCGCGCCCGCCTCCTCCAGCGTCCCCTTGATGGAGGCGATGGTGGAGGCCTTCTGGCCGATCGCGACGTAGATGCAGCGGACCTGCTTCTTCGGGTCGCCGGAGCGCCAGTTCTCGCGCTGGTTGAGGATGGTGTCCAGGGCGACAGTGGTCTTGCCGGTCTTGCGGTCACCGATGATCAGCTGGCGCTGGCCACGGCCGATCGGGGTCATCGCGTCGACGGCCTTGATGCCCGTCTGCAGCGGCTCGTCGACCGACTTGCGGGACATCACGTTCGGGGCCTGGAGCTCCAGCTCGCGGAAGCCCTCGTTGGCGATGTCGCCGAGGCCGTCGATCGGCTCGCCGAGCGCGTTCACCACGCGGCCGAGGAACGCGTCGCCGACGGGCACGGAGAGCACCCGGCCGGTGCGCTTGACGCGCTGACCCTCTTCGATCCCGCCGAAGTCACCGAGGACGACGACACCGATCTCCCGGACGTCGAGGTTCAGCGCCACGCCGAGCGTGCCGTCCTCGAACTCCAGGAGCTCGTTGGTCATGGTCGAGGGGAGACCCTCGACGTGGGCGATGCCGTCACCGGCGTCGGCGACGGTGCCGACCTCCTCGCGGGAGACGTCGGCCGTGTAGGAGGAGACGTAGCGCTCCAGGGCGCCGCGGATCTCCTCCGTCGAGATGGTCAGCTCGGCCATCCTCTGCTTCCTTAAGTATCAGGGGCCCGGGATACCTAGTACCGACCGGTCCGATGGCGTCGAATCAGGGCTGCTAAGACGCTGGTCAGCGCTTCGCGAGCGCGTTGCGGGTCTCGTTGAGGCGGCGCAGGACGGTCCCGTCGTACAGGTCGGATCCGACCCGCACGCGCACTCCGCCGAGCACGTCGGGGTCGACCGTCTGCTTGACGGAGACCTCCCGACCGTACATCTGGGAGAGGCGGGCGCCGAGGCGTCGCTCCTCCTCGTCGTTCAGCGGAGCCGCCACGGTCACGTACGCGACCTGACGGTCCCGCCGGTCGGCGGCCAGCTCGACCAGCCGGGTGAGCGCACCGGTGAAGGAGCGTCCCCCGAAGCCGGCGAGCGCGGCCTCGACGAGGCGGACGGTGACCGGCCGGGCCTTGCCGGCCAGCAGCTGCTGGGCCAGTTCGGCCCGCCGCTGCACCGGGGCCATCGGGTCGGAGAGCGCGTTGGACAGCTCGCCGGAACCGGAGACGACCTTCCCGAAGCGGAACAGCTCGTCCTCGACCTCGCCCAGATCGCCGGTCGAGTCGGCGCTCGCGAGGAGCGCCTCCACGCCGATCCGCTCGACGCCGTCGAGCAGCTCCGACGGGGCCGACCAGCGACCGGAGACCAGCGTGGTGAGCAGGTCGAGCGCGTCCGCGCCGACCTTCCCGCCCAGGATCCCGGTGAGCAGAGCCGCGCGGTCCTCACCCGAGCGCGCCGGGTCGGCCAGCGCCCGGCGCAGCCGCGGCTCGCGCCGCAGCAGGTCGGCGACGGAGAGGATGTCGTCGGCGGTGGAGGCCACCGCCGACGGCTCCGCGCCGCGGGCGTACGCGTCGAGGCGCTCGGCCCCGGCGGAGTACGACTCCCGGCTGGCGGCCTGCATCAGCGGGCCCCCGTGCTCTCGAGACCGCTCAGGAACCGGTCGACGGTGCCCTTGCGACGCGCCTCGTCGGCCAGCGACTCACCGACGATCTTGCTGGCCAGGTCCACCGCGATGGTGCCGACCTCGGTGCGCAGCTCGCGCACGATGGTGGCCCGCTCCGCGGCGAGCTGCTCCTTGCCGGCGGCGATGATCCGGTCGGACTCCTCGCGCGCCTTGGCGAGGATGTCCTGGCGGATGCCCTCGGCGTCGGCCCGGGCGTCGTCCCGGATCTTGGCGGCGTCGGTACGCGCCTCGGCGAGCTGGGCCCGGTACTGCTCGAGCAGCTGGTTCGCCTCGGCCTGCGCGGCCTCGGCGCGCTTGATGCCGCCCTCGATCGCGTCGACCCGGGCCTGGAACGTCTGCTCCATGCGCGGGAAGACGAACTTCATCAGCACGAAGCAGAGCACGATGAAGGCGATCCCACCGACCACGATCTCCTGCCAGACAGGGATGATCGGGTTGTGGGTCGTCTCACCACCCTCAGCGGCGAGGAAGTACATCGGAAACCTCCCGGTCTCAGGGCCGAATTAGAGGTTGCCCTGCCAGATGAAGCCGAAGGCGATACCCAGCAGCGCGAGGGCCTCGATGACGGCGAAGCCGATCCAGACGTACGGCAGGGTCATCCGGGACGACTCCGGCTGGCGGGCGGTCGACTGGATGTAGGCCGAGAAGACCAGGCCCACGCCGATGCCCGGGCCGATGGCCGCGAGACCGTAGCCGATGGCGGCGGTGCTGCCCTCTACCGCGGCGTAGATGTCCATTGGTTGGTTCCTCCTGGTTATCACGCGTGACGGTCACGCGGGACGACAACGGTTGGTGCGAAAGATCGGATCAGTGCTCGTCGGCGAGGGCGCCCTGCACGTAGCTGGCGGTCAGCACCGTGAAGACGTACGCCTGCAGACAGATCACCAGGAACTCGAGGAAGGTCAGCGCCACAGTCATCGTCCAGGACAGCACCGAGACCGGTGCCAGCCAGGCGTTGGCGCTGATCATGGCGAACCCGCCGAGCGTGAAGACCAGCAGGAGCATGTGGCCGGCGAACATGTTCGCGAAGAGACGGACGGCCAGCGAGAACGGCCGGACGATGAAGGTCGAGAACAGCTCGATCGGGATCAGCAGCGGCAGGATGAACCAGGGCGCCGGCGGGACCAGAGCGTTCTTGAAGTACTTCACGAAGCCGTGGTGCCGGATGCCGACGTAGTTGAACATCACGTAGCTGATCACGGCGAGGAAGGCCGGGAAGGCGATGTGCGAGTTCGGCGAGATCTGGAAGAACGGCACGATCGCGAAGAAGTTCGTCAGCAGGATGAAGCAGAAGAGCGTGGTGAAGTACGGCGCGAACCGCACTCCCGCGTGACCGATCATGTCCACGGCGATGTTGTTGCGCACGAAGCCGTAGATCGACTCGGCCAGCCACTGCTTCTTGGTGGGGACCAGCTGCGGCTTCCGGTACGTGGCCAGGAAGAAGATGATCAGCACGCCGACGGCGATCCACACCATCGCCGTGATCTTGGTGAACCAGTACGAGTTCTCCGCACCCCAGGGCAGGATGCTGGGCAGGTAGAAGTCCCCCACGCTCGGTGGGAATTCCGCCTGGCCCTGAGCCAGGACGTTCGCCTGTCCGAACACCGCGTCCCTTCCTAAGTAGGCGTGCCAAGTCGGCGGACGACCAGGATGATCCCCCCGGCCATGCCGAGCACGACCCCGATACCGGTGGCGATGCCGCCGGTGTCGAGCCAACGGTCGACCAGCCAGCCGATGAAACCCCAGACGAGCATGCCCCCGATGAGGTATGAGAGCGCGGTCCAACCCTGACCGGCACCGGACGGAACGTCGCCCGAGCCGCCAGTGTTGGGGGGTTTCTGGTCACCGGCCATGACGGGGCGAACGATATCAGTCGAGCAGAAGAGGTTGTGCCTCACCCCCCGCACAACCTGGTTGTGTGGGACACGGGCGGGCGAAGTCGTCTGGAGGAACGGTACTCCTCCCCCGCCACTGAGAGAATGACCGATCGCGGACAGAACCACGCGTCGCCCGAAGGGTGGGACGGCTCAGCGCAGCATCCGTCGGGCATGGACGGTCGTGAGCCACCAGACGTGCACGCCGGTCCAGACCACCACGCCCGCGGCGATGCCGAAACAGAACGGGATCAGTCCCGGCCAGCCGGTCGAGGCCACCAGCACCATCACCCCGCCGAGCGCGGTGATCTTGGCGACGTAGAGGCCCAGCCCGAACGGCAGCACGAGCTGCGGATCCTTCGAGTCCGCCCAGGCAAGCACCACTGTGGTGAGCGTGTAGCTCGCAGCCGTGACGGCCACCCCGGCCGCCGCGCCGAGCGCGCCGTCCGCGCCGCGCCACACCCCGCCGACCACCGCGGCGACAGCGGCCAGCACCGCCACCGCGGCCAGCAGCACCGGCAGATGGCGCAGTCGCCAGCCGCGGTCCGCCGTCGCCTCCGCCGCGCGCGTCCCGGGCTCAGCCACGGGGGTACGCCGGGAACTCGGTGACCAGCTCGGTCACGTCGGCGGCGATCCGGGTCAGCTCGTCGCCGCCCCCGGGGGACTCCGGATCGGTCCGCACCGCCCGACCGATCAACGTGGCGATCCGGCGCATCTCCCCTTCCCGCATGCCCTGGGTGGTGACGCTCGGCGAGCCCACCCGGATGCCGGAGGCCACCGCCGGCGGCTGCGGGTCGTACGGGACGGCGTTCTTGTTCAGCGTGATGCCGGCGGCGTCGCAGCGGGCCTCGGCCTGGGCGCCGGTCACACCGGTCTCGCGCAGGTCGAGCAGGGCCAGGTGGGTGTCGGTGCCGCCGGAGACCGCCGGCAGTCCCTCCGCGGCCAGCCCGTCGGCGAGCGCGCGGGCGTTGGTGACCACCTGGGCGGCGTACGTGCGGAACTCGGGCTGCGCGGCCTCGCGCAGCGCGACCGCCTTGGCGGCGACGGCGTGCATCAGCGGGCCGCCCTGGGTGAACGGGAAGACCGCCTTGTCGATCCGGGCCGCCAGCGGCTCCCGGCAGAGGATCATGCCGCCGCGCGGGCCGCGCAGCACCTTGTGGGTGGTCGCGGTGACCACGTCGGCGTACGGCACGGGCGACGGGATCGCGCCGCCGGCCACCAGGCCGATGAAGTGCGCGGCGTCCACCATCAGGTACGCGTCGACCTCGTCGGCGATCTCCCGGAAGCGGGCGAAGTCGATCAGCCGCGGGTACGCCGTCGCGCCGCAGATGATCATCTTCGGCCGGTGCGCGCGGGCCAGGTCGCGTACCTCGTCGTAGTCGATCGTCCCGGTGTCCCGCCGGACGGTGTAGCCGACCGGGTGGAACCACTTGCCGGAGAAGTTCACCCGGCTGCCGTGGGTCAGGTGCCCGCCGTGCGGCAGGTCCATCGCCAGCACCGTGTCACCCGGCTGCACCAGGGCGGCGTACGCGGCCAGGTTGGCGCTCGCCCCGGAGTGCGGCTGGACGTTCGCGTGCTCGGCGCCGAACAGCTCCTTCGCCCGGGAGATCGCCAGTTCCTCGGCCCGGTCCACCTCGGCGCAGCCGCCGTAGTAGCGCCGCCCCGGGTAGCCCTCGGCGTACTTGTTGGTGAGCGTGGAGCCCAGCGCGGCCAGCACCGCGGGCGAGGTGAGGTTCTCGCTGGCGATCAGTTGCAGGCCGCCGCGCAGCCGGTCCAGCTCACCCAGCACCACCTCGGCGATCTCCGGGTCGACGGTACTGAGCTGCTGAAAGTCCGGCCCCCAGAAGGTGTCCCTCGCGTTCTCCACAGCGAAGGAGTCTACGGAGCCGCACACTGGATGCCGTGAGATGCCTCGTCACCGGTGCGACCGGCTACATCGGCGGACGCCTCGCGCCCCGGCTGCTGGCCGAGGGGCACACCGTACGCTGCCTGGCCCGCACCGCCGGACGGCTGCGGGACGTGCCGTGGGCGGCCGAGGCGGAGGTCGTCGAGGGCGACCTCCGCCGGCCGGAGACGCTGCCGGCCGTGTTCGCAGGCGTGGAGGTGGCGTACTACCTGGTCCACTCGCTGGGCCAGCGCGGGTTCGAGGCGGCCGACCGGGAGGCCGCGACGAACTTCGCCGAGGCGGCGCGCGCCGCGGGCGTACGCCGGATCGTGTATCTCGGCGGGCCGGAGCCGGCGGAGCGCGACGGCCTGCCCTCGGCGCACCTGCGCTCCCGGACAGAGGTCGCGCGGATCCTGCTGGACAGCGGCGTGCCCACTGCGGTGCTGCGCGCCGCCGTGATCATCGGATCCGGTTCGGCCTCGTTCGAGATGCTGCGCCACCTGACCGAGCGGCTCCCGGCGATGGTCACCCCGCGCTGGGTGCGCAACCGGATCCAGCCGATCGCGGTCCGGGACGTGCTGCGCTACCTGGCCGGCTGCGCGCACCTGCCGGCCGACGTCAACCGGGCCTTCGACATCGGCGGCCCGGACGTGCTGACGTTCTCCGAGATGATGCAGCGGTACGCCCGGGTGGCCGGGCTGCGGCGCCGGGTCATCCTGCCGGTACGTCCGCTCACCCCGTCGCTCTCCTCGCACTGGGTCGGCCTGATCACGCCGGTGCCGAACGCGATCGCCCGGCCGCTCGTGGAGAGCCTGGTGCACGAGGCGGTGGCGCACGAGCACGACATCGCCCGGTACGTGCCGGACCCGCCGGACGGGCTGATCGGCTTCGACCAGGCGGTCGCGCTGGCGCTGACCAAGGTGCGGGACGCGGAGGTGGAGACGCGCTGGTCGAACGCGAGCGGGCCGGACGCGCCCGCCGAGCCGCTGCCGTCGGATCCGCACTGGTCCGGCGGCACCGCGTACACCGATCTGCGGGAGCGGACGGTGGACGCGCCACCGGCGGCGTTGTGGCGGGTCATCGAGGGCGTCGGCGGCGAGAACGGCTGGTACTCGTTCCCGCTCGCCTGGTCGGTGCGCGGCTGGATGGACCGCCTGATCGGCGGCGTCGGGCTGCGCCGGGGCCGGCGCGACCCGCACCGGCTCCAGGTCGGCGAGGCGCTGGACTTCTGGCGGGTCGAGGAGATCGTCCCGGGTGAGCTGCTGCGGCTGCGCGCCGAGATGCGGCTGCCCGGGCGGGCCTGGCTGGAGATGCGCGCCGAGCCGGACGGGGACGGCCGCAGCAGGTACGTCCAGCGGGCCGTGTTCCTCCCGCGCGGCCTGCCCGGCCACCTCTACTGGGCCTCGGTGGCCCCCTTCCACGCCGTCGTCTTCGGCGGCATGGCCCGCAACATCGCCCGGGGCGCCGAACACCCCGCCGGTTAGGACGGAGAGCCGTTCTTCAGTGCGGGGCCGAGGAGCAGCCCTCCGTCGATGACGTACTCGGCGCCGGTGATGAAGGCCGCGTCCGGCGACGTGAGGAACAACAGTAGCGCGGTGATGTCGGTGGGCTGCCCGAGTCGCGGGACGGCGAACGGCTCGGGCGAGTAGAAGTCGGCGATCGGGGCGTCGCTGCCGGCCGCCGGCTCGGTGATGAACGGGGTGGCGACCACGCCGGGGTGGATCGCGTTGACGCGGATGTTGTCGCGGCCCAGTTCGAGGGCGGCGGTCCGGGTGAGCCCTCGAACCGCCCACTTGCCGGCGACGTAGGGCGCGTAGAGGGCGGTACCGCCGAGGCCCGTGGTGGAGCCGATGTTGACGATCGTTCCTCCCCCCGCGCGCCGCAGCGCCGGGGCGGCTGCCCTGATGCCGAGGAACGTGCCGGTGAGGTTGACGTCGAGGATGCGGGCCCACGTGGCCAGGTCGGTGGACTCGATGACGGCCGGCGGGTTCTGCACCCCGGCGTTGTTGACGAGGATCGTGAGCGCACCGAACGCCTCCTCGGTCTCCGCGACGGCGGCGGCCCACGACTCCTCCCGGGTGACGTCCAGGCGGACGGAGAGGGCCCGGTGTCCCAGCTCGGCGGCGAGGCCGGCGCCACGGTCGGCGTCGATGCCACCGATGACGACGTTGGCGCCTTCGGCGTGCAGGGCGCGGACGTGGCTGGCCCCCTGCCCGCCGCTGCCTCCGGTGACGAGAACTGTCTGATCGGCGAAACGGGACATCGGATCCTCCGGTACGTACGGGACGACCACCCGGGACGGGTGGTGAGTCGAGCGACTCACCATCCGAAGCTACGCCCCCGCAGATGGTGAGTCAACCCACTCACCTCGCTATGATGGGCGCATGACCCCAGCGCCGTCGGCCTATCACCAGCGCGTGGCGGAGGAGAAGCGCGCGCTGATCCTGCAGGCCGCCACCGAGCTCTTCCTGGAGTCGGGCTACGACCGGGCGTCACTGGCGCGTATCGCCGAGAGCGCCGGCGTGTCGAAGGCGACGCTGTTCAAGCAGTTCCCGACGAAGGCGGCACTGTTCGATGCCATCGTCATCGACTCCTGGGCCCGCAACGACGTCGCCGACGTGCCGCCCGCCGGTGACCTGACGGCCGGTCTCACGGTTCTCGGGCGGCACTACGCGACGCTGTTGAGCCGGCCGGAGATGACCGATCTGTTCCGCATCGTGATCGCCGAACTGCCACGCTTTCCCGAACTGGCCCGAGCGCACTTCTCCCAGGGCAAACTGCCGTACTTCGAGTCCGTCCGGACCTACCTCGTGGCCGAGCACGAGGCGGGAGCCGCGGACGTCGACGACCCGGAGATGGCCGCTACGCAGTTCCTCGGGATGATCTCCAATTACCTGTTCTGGCCGCGCCTGGTCCTGCCGGACTGGACGGTCACCCCCGACCGCACGACAGCGGTGGTGGACGAAGCCGTCCGGACCACTGTCGCGCGGTACGGCAGGTCGACGAGCTGACGGAAGTCTCTCAGTTGCCGGTGCGCGGGCTGGTGTGCTGGAAGGCCACCGCCTGGCCGGGCGGGACGAAGTCGCGTACCGGCTCGTCGCGCAGCGACCACGCGAGGATGCGGCCCACGGCGGCGATCTGCCGCTTCTGCACGCCGCCGCCGACCGCGTCCCGGGGGTCGTCCGGGTTCGCGGCGATCGTCGCCACCGACAGCTGCGGGGTGAACGCGACGACCGTCTCGGTGGCGTTCCGCTCCGAGCTGCCGGTCTTGCCCGCCACCGGCCGGCGCAGACCAGGGGCCAGTTCCTCGGCGGTGCCGCCGTCGCAGCGCCGGTACATCGACTGGTCGCCGACCGGGCAGCGACTGGCGTCGGCCGCCGCGCGGGCCACCTCGGTGTCGAGCACCTGCCGGCAGTCGGTGTTCCCGGCCGGCACCGTCCGGCCGCCCGGATCGGTGATCGAGGTGACCGGCGTGGGCCGGCACCAGGTGCCCTCGGCGGCCACCGCGGCGTACGCGCCGGCCAGGTCCAGCGGCGTGGTGGCGGAGACCCCGAGCGTGAACGGTCCCCAGCTCTTGGCGCCCTCGCGGGCCATCCGGGCGTCCGCCGGGGCACGGAAGACGATGCCCAGCCGCTGGGCCATCTCGACCACCCGGTCCGCGCCGACGCGCTCGGTCAGCCACGCGAAGTACGTGTTCACCGACCGGCCGAACGCGTCCCACATGTCCCGGTCGCCGTCCATCCAGTAGGTGTTGGCGTTCGCCGGGCACCACCGGCCGCCGCAGCTCGCCGGGCCGGCGCCGACCGGGTACTGCGTCACGTAGACGCGCGGCGCGTCGAACTCGGTGTCCAGCGGCAGCCCGGACTCCAGCGCGGCCAGCAGGGCGAACAGCTTGAACGTGGAGCCCGCCTGATAGCCGGTGATGCCGCCACCACCGGCCACCAGCTGGTTGACCGTGTTCGGGTAGTTCTGCTGCCCGTCCGGGTTGGCGGTCGTGCCGTAGGTGCGGTTCACCGCCATGGCCAGCACCCGGCCGGTGCCCGGCTGCACCACGGCGGTCGGCGCCGCCCGCGCGATCGTCTCCGGGTAGATCTCCCGCACCTGCTCGCTCGCCTTGGCCTGCACGTCCGGGTCGAGCGAGGACACGATCTTCCAGCCGCCGCGGCGCAGCGTCCGCTGCCGCTCGTCGACGTTCTCGCCGAACGCCGGCTGGGCGTTCCACCACTGGGTGAACCAGTCGCAGAAGAAGCCCCAGTCGTTGTGGTCGGCGGGCACCGCGGCGCAGTCGTTCGGTGTGGTGTTGGGCTTGAGGGCCAGCTCCGTTGCCTTCGCCGTCTCGGCGTCGGCCGCGCTGACCCGGCCGGTCTCCACCATCCGGTCCAGCACGTACGCCCGCCGCTGCCGGGCCGCGTCGGCGTCGCCGTTGATCGGGTCGTCGGCCGGGGACCGGACCAGCCCGGCGAGCAGCGCGGCCTGGGCCAGCGTGAGCCGCTCCGGGGTGGTGGAGAAGTAGCGCTTGCTGGCGGCGGCGATGCCGTACGCCCCGGCGCCGAAGTACGCGATGTTCAGGTAGCGCCCGAGGATCTCGTCCTTGCCGATCTGCCGTTCCAGCGTCAGCGCGTACCGCATCTCGCGGATCTTGCGCCCGACGGTGATCTCGGTGGCGGCGGCGCGCTGCTCCTCGGTCAGCCGGGGGTCACCGGCGAGCGCGTTGCGCACGTACTGCATGGTCAGCGTGGAGGCGCCCTGGCGGGTGCCCTCGCGACGGTTGGCCGTGAACGCCCGCGCCACGCCGCGCACGTCGACGCCGTGGTGCTCGTAGAAGCGCACGTCCTCGGCGGCCACGATGGCGTCGCGCATCACCGGCGCCACCTCGCCGACCGGCACGTCCACCCGGTCCTCGACGTAGAACGAGGTGATGAGCGTCCGCCCGTCGTTGGCGTACAGGTTGGACCGCTGCGCCGGCTGCGGCGTCTTGAGCGCCTCCGGCAGCACCGTGTACGGCATCAGGTTCTTCACGCCCAGCCCGAAGACCAGCGCGGCCGGCAGCGCGGCTGCGGCCAGGGCCAGTCCGGCGAGCACGCCGGCGAGCACAACGGTGAACAGCTTGTCGAGATAGGCCCGGTTCATCAGCTCTCCCCGCAGGAGCCGGCCGTACGGACCCGTTCAGAATGACCGGAATGGCCGCTTTCGCCGCCGTCTTCCGCGAAATGCGCAGGAAGTTCGCGAGGAAGGATGAACCGCGATCAGGGGAGCAGCACGGCAGCCAGCGGCTGCACCGTCTCCTCGATCTCGTCGGCGACCCGGCTGAAGCACTGGTCGCCCCGCCCCCACGGGTCGTCCAGGTCGTCGGTGGGCAGCGCGGAGGCGTTCTGCCGGGCCGCGTCGACGGCCGCGACGAGGGCGACGCCGCGCGCGTACACGGCGTCCGGCGTCGGCTCGGCCGGCGGCAGGGCGGACCGGTCCAGCGCGCCGAGCAGGCGGCCGAACTCCCCGAGCACGAACGTGCGGGCGACGGCGTCCGGTCGCAGCGCCACCACGTACTCCTGCTGGTCGGCGGTGGCGGTGAGCACCAGGTCGGCGGCGTCGATCAGGTCGGAGCGCAGCCGCCGGGCGGCGAACCCGTCGGTGTCACCGCCGCGCGAGATCACCTGCCGGGCAGCGGGCGGGTTCATCTCCTCCCCCGCGTGCCAGCCGCCGGTGCCGGCGCTGTGGCTGTGCACGAGCGCGTCCGACCCGGCCGGATCGACGTCGAGGCGGGCCAGCCGCTCCCGGACCGCGAGCAGCAGCAGCCGCTCGGCCATCGGCGACCGGCAGATGTTGCCCATGCAGACGTGCAGGACGGTGAAGGGCGGCACTCAGACCCCCCGCTCGTCGAGGATGTCCGGCACGACCTCGCGCAGCTTCGCCAGCGTCACCGCGCCCTCGCGCAGCACCCGCGGCACGTCGCCGGTCAGGTCGACGATGGTGCTCGGCACCGGGTCCACCGCCGGCCCGGCCTCCAGGTACGCCCGGACGCCGTAGCCGAGCTGGTCACGCGCCTCCTCGGCGGTGAGCGCGGCGGGCTGGCCGATCTTGTTGGCCGACGCGACGGCCATCGGCCCGGTCTCCCGCAGCACCTCCAGCGCGACCGGGTGCAGCGGCATCCGCACCGCCACCGTGCCGCTGGAGTCGCCCAGGTCCCAGGCCAGGCTCGGCGAGTGCTCCACCACGATGGTCAACGCGCCGGGCCAGAACGCCTCGACCAGGTCGCGGGCCGCGCCGGGCAGCGAGAAGACCAGGCCGTCGAGCGTGTGCCGGGAACCGATGAGCACCGGGGGCGCCTGCCGGGCGCCACCCTTCGTGTCCGCCAGGGCCTTCACCGCGTACGGGGTGAAGGCGTCCGCCCCGATGCCGTAGACCGTGTCGGTCGGCAGGACGACGAGTTCCCCGTTCTTGACCGCCTCGATGGCAGCGGCGATGCCGCGGTCCCGGTCGGCGGGCGACCGACAGTCGTAGAGCATCACGAGGAGTCAGTCTGCCACGCCCGGGCGGGGTCGGCGTGGGTGCCGTCCGCCCGCCGGGACGCGCTCGCCCAGCGGGGCCGCCCGGCCAGGTCCCGGTGCTCCTCCACCCGGTCGTAGCGGCCGTCGCCGCGCAGCAGCGCGGGCACCGCCGCCGCGTGCGTGTCGTCGTGCTCGATGCCGATCGCCCCGCCCGGGCGCAGCAACGCGGCGGCCCGGCCGACCACCGGACGGATCACGTCCAGCCCGTCCGCGCCGCCGAACACCGCCTCGTCCGGGTCGTGCCCGGCCACCTCCGGCGGCACCGCCACCGACCTCGGCACGTACGGCGGGTTGCACAGCAGCACGTCGACCCGTCCGGCCAGGTCGGCCAGCAGGTCCGGATCGGTCACGTCGGCGGCCACCACCTCGACCGGCCGGTCCCCGGCGGCGGCGCGCCCGGCCGCGTTGCGCCGCAGCCAGGCCAGCGCGGCCGGGGACCGCTCCACCGCCACCACCCGGGCCGCGGGCACCTCCTGCGCGACAGCGAGGGCGATCGCGCCGGAACCGCTGCACAGGTCGACCACGAGCGGCGCGGCGTGCTCCCGGGCACGCTCGATCCCCCACTCGGCCAGCAGCTCGGTCTCCGGCCGGGGCACGAAGACGCCCGGCCCGACGGCCAGCTCCAGGTGCCGGAAACCGGCCGAGCCGAGCAGGTGTTGCAACGGCTCGCGGGTCACCCGCCGGCCGACGAGCGCGTCCAACCGGTCGCGCTGTGCCGGGGTGAAGCCGTCGGCGAGCGCCAGCCGGCCACGCGGCACGTCCAGGACGTACGCGGCGAGCTGCTCGGCCTCGGCGCGGGGCGCCTCGACGCCCGCCGCGGCGAGCGCGCGCGCCACCCGGATGATCACCAGCGAGGGGCGTTCGCGTTCTGTCCCTTCGGACGGGTGTTGCGGGAGTGCGGTCACGCAATAATCATGAGGCGTCGCGGCCCACCTCACGAGCGGGTGCGTCCGGGCGCACACCGCAGGGAGGTCGCGAGTGGGCTGGCTCGACCAGGTCGAGGACCAGGTTGACGCTCTCCGACGCGCTCGGTCACTCCAGGAGGCCAGCCGGTCCGCGGAGGCGTGTGCCCTGCTCGACCGCGTCATCCGCACCACCGACGACCCGTACGCCCGCGCCGACGCGCTCGTGCAACGCCTGTCCGCGCTGATCAATCTCGGCCGGACCGCCGAGTTCACCCGGGCCGTCGAGGACGCCTCCGCCGCCGTACGCGACCTGACCGAGCCCTACCTGCACGGGCACCTCAACGCGCTGGCCGCGCTCGCCGCACACCACCAGGGCGCGCTGGACCGATGCGTGATGCACCTGGTCCGGGCCGCCCGCGCGCTCAGCGCCGACGACACGCCCGACCGGGACACCGCCTGGGGCTGGCACGACCTGGCGATGGCGTACTCGTACCTGAGCTTCCACGGCCACGCGCTCGGCGCGATCGAGCGGGCCCGGGAGGTCGGGCTCAGCGTCGGAATCCCCGAGGAGACGTTCGCCGCCCCCGGGATCCGGCTGCGCAACGCGGTCGCGCTCGACCACAACGGCGACAGCGACGGCTGCCTGCGGGTGCTGCGCGACGTCGCCGGTGACCTCGCCCGGTTCCTGCGCGGCGGGGGTGCCGGCAACCTGCGCCCGAGCAGCCTGGCCGCGTACGGCTACGCCGCCGCCCGGCGGGCCGCGCTCGGCGACCGGGTGGAGTCCGCCGGGGACGCCGACCCGAACCGGCTGCTCGGCCACGGCGGTGACAGTGCCCGCGCCCGCGACCTGCGCCAGCTCGGTCAGGTCTGCCTCGCGGTGGCCGCCGGCCGCCCGATCGAGGCGGTCACCCGCCTGGACTCGCTGCGGGTATCCGACGAGACGCTCGGCGCGGCCGAGGCACCCCGGCTGCGCAGCGTGGCGCTGGCCCGGGCCGGTGACCATGCGGGCGCGCACCGGGCCGACCGGCACGCGTTCCGGCTGGCGGCGCGGCGCAGCGACCGGCTGCGGGACGTCTACATCGACGGCATCGCCGCCCGGATCGACCACGAGGAGATGCGCCGCGAGGCGGCCCGGTACGAGGGCGAGGCGCTCACCGACCCGCTCACCGGCCTGCCCAACCGGCGCCGGCTGGAGCGCTACCTGGGCGCCGTGGTGTCCCGGGGCGAGCGGGTGGTGATCGGCGTCTGCGACCTCGACGGGTTCAAGGCGGTGAACACCCGGCACGGCCACCACTCCGGGGACCTGGTGCTGCAACGGGTCGCCGGGGTGATCAACCGGGTGATGCGGCGGGGCGACTTCGTGGCGCGCTACGGCGGCGACGAGTTCGTCGTGGTGCTGCCCGACACCGGCATGCCGGAGGCGGTCGAGGTGGCCCGCCGGATCGAGGCGGCCGTCCGCACCGAGGACTGGGAGTCCCTGGTCCCGGGCACGCCGGTCGGGGTGACGATCGGCTTCGCCGAGGTCGACGGCAGCACCACTGTGAGCGTCCGGGAGGCGCTGGGCGCCGCGTTCGAGCTGGCCGACCGGGAGATGCTGCGCGCCAAGGCGCGGTTGCGGGCGAGCTGAGCGGTAAGGAGGGGGCCCTTGTTAACGCCTCCGGTAGAGGAGGGGCCCCCGCTTAACACCCCCGGCGGTCAGCGGCGGGACAGCTCGGTCTCGCCGGCCAGCCGGGCCGCGCGGTCCGCCTCGGCCAGCGCGTCGAGCACCCCGTCCAGTTCGCCGGCCAGCGCCAGGTCCAGGTTGTACGCGGTGTAGCCGATGCGGTGGTCGGTGATCCGGTTCTGCGGGAAGTTGTAGGTGCGGATCCGCTCGGACCGGTCCACGGTCCGGACCTGCGCCTTGCGGGCGTCCGACGCCGCCGCGTCCGCCTGCTCCTGGGCGGCGGCCAGCAGCCGGGCGCGCAGGATGCGCATGGCCTGCTCCCGGTTCTGCAACTGCGACTTCTCGTTCTGGCAGGAGACCACGATGCCGGTCGGCACGTGGGTGATCCGTACCGCCGAGTCGGTGGTGTTCACCGACTGCCCACCGGGGCCGGACGAGCGGAACACGTCGATGCGCAGCTCGTTCGGGTCGATGGTGACGTCCACGTCCTCCGCCTCGGGCAGCACCAGCACGCCGGCGGCGCTGGTGTGGATCCGCCCCTGCGACTCGGTGACCGGGACGCGCTGCACCCGGTGCACGCCGCCCTCCCACTTGAGCCGGGACCAGACGCCGTTGCCGCCCTCCGGGACGCCCTTGCTCTTGATCGCCAGGGAGACGTCCTTGACGCCGCCGAGGTCGGAGTCCTGCGCGTCGATCACCTCGGTGACCCAGCCGTGCCGCTCGGCGTACCGGGTGTACATCCGCAGCAGGTCACCGGCGAACAGCGCGGACTCCTCGCCGCCCTCGCCGGCCTTGATCTCGACGATCACGTCCTTGGCGTCGTGCGGGTCGCGCGGGATGAGCAGTTCCGCGAGCCGTTCCTCAAGGGCCGGCAGGGAGGCGGCGATGGTGTCCGCCTCGACGGCGAACGTCGCGTCCTCGGCGGCCAGTTCCCGGGCGGCGGCCAGGTCGGCGCGGGCCTGCTCCAGCTCACCGGCCGCCTTGTGCAGCGGGACCAGTTCGGCGTACCGACGGCCGACCCGCCGGGCGGTGCCCTGGTCGGCGTGGATGGCCGGGTCGGCCAGCCGCCGCTCCAGCTCGGCGTACTCGTCGAGGAGGGCGGCCAGGCGCTCACTGCTCATGCTGCGGATGCTCCTTGGGGGAGATGAAACCGGCGCAAACGGACGAACGCCCGTGCCCGGCAGGAGCCGGACACGGGCGTCGTCGACGGAGCTACTTGGCCTTCTTGGCCTGAACCTTGGCGTACTTCTGCTGGAACTTCGCGACCCGGCCGGCGGTGTCCAGCACGCGCTGCTTACCGGTGTAGAACGGGTGGCAGGCGCTGCAGGTCTCGACGCTGATGGCGCCGCCCTTGGCGGTGCTGCGGGTCGTGAACGTGTTGCCGCAGGAGCAGCGGACCTCGGTGGTCACGTACTCCGGGTGGATGTTGGGCTTCATGTCGCCTCGGTCCTTTCGTCGGTGGTCGCCGGGTCGCCGTCGGTGCGCCCCGTCGTCACGACGGGCTCGGGCGTGAACCGGAACCGGTGGCCGATTGACCAGTCTGCCACGGGCATCTTTCACCCGGCACAGGAGGTCCGCCACCCCCAACGCCGGCCCACCCGTCAGCATTCCCACCCCCACCCCACCCACTCCCCCACCGACCCGGGGCGCCGGGCCGACCCGGGCCGGCCCGGCCCCGGCGATCATGAAGATAGCGGCATTTCCTGTCGCTTTTGTCCAGGTCAACTTCATGATCACCGGGGCGAGAGCCAGGTGGGCGAAGGCCGGGGCGGGGGCGGGGCCCCGGGGGTTACGGGGTGGTGGTCACCTGGGCCTCGGCCTTCACTCCGTTCACCGTCACAGTCAGCTGGACCTGGGCGCCGGGGTGCAGGGCGGTCAGTTTGCCGGTCAGCGGGTCGAATCGGGCGGCGTGCCAGGGGCGCACGCCCGCGGCGCCGCCGATGTGCAGGTTCGGCGAACCGGACCAGTCGGCGCTGACCGGCGCGGCGACCGGCACCACACGCCCGCTGGGCTGGGTGAGCGTGGCCGTGACGTCGGCCGGCGTACGCCGGGACACCTGCGCGGGTGCGGTCAGCGCGAGCCGGTCGACGTGCGCGTGCATCTCCGCGCTCACCCACCGCGGTCCCTCGGCCAGCGGGTCACGGCGGGCCCGCTCGGCCTCCCCCGGCGTCACCGGGTCCACCCCGAACTCGGTCCACCCGGTGAACCCGCCGAGCGCCGCCGGGGTGGACGGGTCCTTGCCCGAGTTGCCGTTGATCACGTACGGCACGCCGTCCACCCGGTCGGCGTGGAACGTGCCGACGTGGCCGTTGACCATCAGCGCGCCCTTGCCGGTGCGGTGCTGGAAGTCGGCCAGCCACTGCTCGACCAGTGCCGCCTCCTTGCGGTCGCCGAGCTGGCTGGCCTTGGCCGGGCTCGGGTCGCGCGGCGGGTGGTGGAAGAACACCGCTACCGAACCGACCGAGCGGTCGGCGGCGGCCTGATCGAGCGTCCGGCGCAGCAGCTCCACCTGGTCGAACCCGCCGCCGCGCAACGAGCCGGTGGCGGTGCTCAGCGTGAGGAAACGGGTGCCCCGGTGGTCGAAGACGCGCGAGGTGTCCCCGAAGACGCTCCGGAAGTTGTCGATCGGCGCGCCCATGATCTCGTGGTTGCCGGGCACGTAGTGGTACGGCACCTCGCCGCCCAGTTCCTCGTCCAGGATGCGCTTGGCCAGGGCGAAGTCCGCCGGGTAGGCGGTGTCCACGAAGTCACCGTTGATGATCAGGAAGTCCGGCCGGGCGGCGCGGACCTCGCGCAGCGTACGCCGGGCCTGGGCGACCAGGTCGCTGTCCGGGTTCGCGGCGACGAACTGGGCGTCGGAGAGCACCGCGAAGCGCCAGGGCGCGCCGTCCACAGTGCCGTCACGCACCACCACCCGGTCGGTGCGGTTCGGCTCCGGCGGCGCCTGCACGTCCGGCGGCACCCGCGCCACCAGGTCGTCGATCACGACCTCGCTGCGGTACTGCTCGGCCGGGTCGGTCTCGGCCACGTAGAACCGGCGCACCCGCACCGGGTACTGCACGCCCGGCGGTACGGCGAACTCGACGTACTTCCAGCCGGTCCAGTCCAGGTACGGGCCGCGCAGCACGAACTGGGTGTCCTGCGCGTCGTGCAGGTGCAGGCTGGGCCACTCGCCGGTGCCGTTCGCCTTGATCCACATGCCGAACGCCTGCGGTTGGCCGGGTACGTCGATCCAGGCGGGCGGGTCGGCGTACGCGGCCCGGGTGCCGGTGGACTGGCTGAAGTCGTACGACATCCGCAGCCCGCCCCCGGTGTGCCCGTCGGCCGGTGCGACCGACCCGGAGGCGCGGGCCTGGCTGAACTTCCAGGACGCCGCGTCGTCGAACCCGGCCACCGGCACGTCGGTCAGCCCGACGGTCACCGGCAGGACCGTGGTGCGGTTGCCGACCTGCGCGGTGACCAGCGCCGAGCCGGTCTCGGCGAGCGCCGTGACGGACAGGTTGCCGTCGGCGGTGGGGGTGACGGAGAGCAGGTCGCTGTCGTACTCCAGCCTCAGGTCGGCCGGCTCGATCGGCGCGGTGTTGCCCTCGGCGTCGTAGCCGACGACGCCGAACAGGCCGCTGTCGCCGGCCCGGTCCAGGCCGACCCGGTCGACGGTGCCGTCGATGCGCGCGAGCGGGCCGAGCACCGTCAGCTCGATCGTGCCCCGGGCGCGGCCGCGGGCGGCGGTGACGGTGCTGCGGCCGGGGACGGCGGCCCGGAACACGCCGTCGCCGTCGACCCGGCCGTGGGTGGCGTGCCAGCGCGGCTCGCCGGCGGCCGGGCCGTACGTCTCGTCGTATCCGGCGGCGGTGAGCCGGCGGGTGAGGCCGGGGAAGACCCGGTCCGGCCGGCCGCCGCGCACCGGCGCGACACCGGGTGCGGCGGTCGGGTCGCTGGCGGTCTCCAGCCAGTAGCCGGCGAGCCGGCCGCTGCCCTTCGGGGCGTAGACGGCGAGCCCGTTGGGCACCGGCCGCTCGCTGCCGTCGGACGGACTGTTCTCCACCTGGACCGTCGCCGCGCCCGGCTCCCGGGCGAGCAGCGTGGAGGAGCCGCCGCCGTCGAGGTTGAGCGCGTTCGCGGCGCCCAGCTCGGCCATCATGCGGCCCATCTCGGTCTGGGTGACGCCCCGGCTGTCCACCTGCCGGCCGTCCACGGTCAGCATGATCATCTTGCGGCCGTCGGCGGAGAAGCCGACAGCGGTCCGCGGGGCCAGCGACGCGTCGGCGATGCTCTGCACCACGCCGTCGCGGACCAGCACGTTGCCGCCGCCCACGGCGGCGCGCAGGTCACCGCCGTCGGAGGCCCGCGGCCGCCAGGTCAGGTCCACCGCGTCGCCGGGACGCAGCGCGGCGAGCGCGTCGGCGCCGGCCTCGCGGCCGAGCAGCACGGTGCTGCCGGCCGGGATCGGTCCCTCGCCCGCCGTGGTGGCGACGCTCGCCACCCGGCCGCCGGTCAGCGTCACCTCGACCGTCCGGGCCGCGCCCTCCACCGCCCGCTTGCGGGTGTACGAGCCCCAGAGCGGCGTGAACACTCCGACGCCGTCGCGCTGCACCATGTTGTTGAACTGGGTGAGCGGCACCGGCCCGGCGGGCAGCGTCGCGGTGCCCTCGAAGCCGACCTGGACGACCCGGCCGATGCCCTGGGCGCTGATCCCGACGGCGTTGGGGTGCCCGGCGACTGGCGACTGCACCAGCTCGCCGGAGCGGACGCCGACGCCCTGGGCGGCACCGGAGTTGTTGATGTCGAAGAAGTCGCCGTTCACCGCCGCGACGGCACGGGACCGGTCCACTGCGGTGCGCAGCGGCTCGTCCTTGGTGACCTCGCCGGAGTTCACGTAGTCGACTGTCAGCCCGCCGGCCAGGTCGGCGGTGAGGGCGTCGGCGCGCAGCCAGCCGGCCGCGTCGTACCTGTCGAAGGAGGTCAGGTCGAGGCCGGGCGCGACCGGCCGGGTGGTCTTGGCGGTCTCCAGGCCGCCGGCCGGTTCCACACCGGCCAGCGCGACGGCGGAGTCGGGGCGGGACGAGGCGCGTGGCGCGTCCTCGGCGGCGGTGCCCGGCGGCGCGACGGCCGACGGCGCGGCAGTGGCGGCGGACGGTGCCGGCGCGGTGAGGGTCAGCAACGGCGTCAGCAGCAGGACGCCGGCGAGGCGGGCGGGTCGACTGCGGGTTCGCATGGACGACAGTCAACCCGACGATGAACAGAAGTTTCAATACCTAGCGGCTTAACCGTAGAAAAACTTCACGGCCTGCGGCCCGGTACGCGACGAGGGGCACGGCCGATGCGGCCGTGCCCCTCGTTCGTCGGATCCGTCAGCTCACTCGCCCGGAGTGGACTTCGCGATCTGCATCAGGAACTCGATGTTGGTGCGGGACTGCTTGAGCCGGTCCAGCAGGAGGTCGAGCGCCGCCTGCGAGTCCAGCGAGTGCAGCACCTTGCGGAGCTTGTGGATGATCGCCAGCTCCTCCGGCGCGAGCAGGACCTCCTCCTTGCGGGTGCCGGAGGGGTTGATGTCGATCGCCGGGAAGACCCGCTTGTCGGCGATCTTCCGGTCCAGCTTCAGCTCGGCGTTACCCGTGCCCTTGAACTCCTCGAAGATGACCGTGTCCGCCATGGACCCGGTCTCCACCAGCGCGGTGGCGAGAATGGTCAGCGAACCGCCGTTCTCGATGTTGCGCGCCGCGCCGAGGAAGCGCTTGGGCGGGTAGAGCGCGGTGGAGTCGATACCACCCGACATGATCCGGCCGCTGGCCGGCGCCGCCAGGTTGTACGACCGCCCGAGCCGGGTCACCGAGTCGAGCAGCACGACCACGTCGTGGCCCAGCTCGACCAGGCGCTTCGCCCGCTCGATCGCCAGCTCCGCCACCGTGGTGTGGTCCTGCGGCGGACGGTCGAACGTGGCCGCGATGACCTCGCCCTTCACCGACCGCTGCATGTCGGTGACCTCTTCCGGCCGCTCGTCGACCAGCACCACCATCAGGTGGCACTCCGGGTTGTTGCGGGTGATCGCGTTCGCGATCGCCTGCAGCACCATCGTCTTACCGGCCTTCGGCGGCGACACGATGAGCGCCCGCTGGCCCTTGCCGATCGGCATGACCAGGTCGATCACCCGGGTGGTGAGGATGTGCGGCTCGGTCTCCAGCCGCAGGCGCTCCTGCGGGTAGAGCGGCGTGAGCTTGTAGAACTCCGGCCGGCGCTTCGCCTCGTCCGGCTCCATCCCGTTGATGGTGTCCAGCCGGACCAGCGGGTTGTACTTGTCGCGCCGCTGCTCGCCGTCCCGTGCGGCCCGCACGGCGCCGGTGATCGCGTCACCGCGGCGCAGGCCGTACTTCTTGATCTGGGACATCGAGACGTACACGTCGTTCGGGCCGGCCAGGTAGCCGGTGGTCCGGACGAAGGCGTAGTTGTCGAGCACGTCGATGATGCCGGCGACCGGGACGAGCACGTCGTCCTCGCCGACCTGCGGCTCGCGACCGCCACCGCTCTCGCCCTCGCCCCGCTCGCCGCGGCCGCGGCGACGGTCCCGGAACCGGCTGCGCCGGCCCCGCCGGCCGCCGCCCTCGCCGTCGTCGTCGCCGTCGTTGTCCCGCTCGGCGCGCTGACCACGGTCGTTGCGGTCACCACGGTCGTTGCGGTCGTTACGGTCGCCGCCCCGGTCGTTCCGCTCGTTCCGGTCGTTGCGCTCGGCGCGCTCGCCCCGCTCGTTGCGGTCGCCACGCTCGGCCCGGTCGCCACGCTCGGCACGGTCACCACGGTCGTTGCGCTCACCACGGTCGTTGCGCTCACCGCGCTCGGCCCGATCACCGCCGCGCTCGCCACGGTCGGCCCGCTCGCCGCCACGCTCGGCGCCACGCTCGGCCCGGTCACCGCCGCGCTCACGGCCCCGGCCCTCGTTGCGCTCACCGCGCTCGGCCCGGTCACCGCCACGCTCGGCGCGCTCACCGGTCTCGGCGGGCGCCTCCTCGGCGCGCGTCGTCTCGGCCGGACGCGCCTCGGTCGCCGGCGCCTCGGCCGGTCGCGCCTCGGTGGTCGCGGCGGCGGCCCGGCTGCGGCGACCACGGGTACGACCCTCGGTCACCTCGGCGGCCGGCGCCTGCTCGGCGGGGCGTGCCTCGGCCCGCTCCTCACGGACCTCCGCGTGCACCTCCTCACGGGCGGGAGCGGACGCAGCCGCCACCTCGGCTCGCGGTCGAGGGGTTCCGGCCGCGCCGCCCTGCTGCCGCTCGGTGATAGCACTGATCAGCTCGCCCTTGCGCATGCGAGCGGTACCAGAGATGCCGAGCGACGCGGCCAGGCTCTGCAGCTCCGGCAGCAGCATCGCCGACAGACCGGTGCCGCTCCGCCGGCGGCGCGTGGGGGCGGCGGTGGTGGCATCGCCAGCGACGTTGGAAACATCCGACGTCACGTCGGTGGTGTCGCTCAATGGATTCCTTCCCTCGATAGGCCGGGGCTGCCCGGAGTCGTGGAACCAGGTGGCCGGGCGGCCTCGGTGCACCCGCCTCGCATGGACGCGTCGCGGGAGTCTGTGACACAGCAGCCGGTGGTTTCCCAACTCACCACCATCGGTGAGCAGGTCTCGCCGTCTGCGGCGACCTGTGGAAACTGCGGTGCGGCGTGGGCCTTGAGCAGGGGTGACGGGCTACCGCCGAGAGCTTCGGGGGTGCGCCGAACCGCAGGAAGATCGCATGCTTCGCGGCTGTGCTAGGTCTAGAGCGTAATCGCCTCGTCCGACCTGCGGCAACAGGGCCCCGCTCGGCGTGTCAAAGTCTACCCCGGATGACCCGGGCACCGCTGACATCTATCGGCAACTCCCACCGGCGCCAATCTGTTCCCGCCTGGAATCCCGCCGGGACCTCGGAGAGCGCCAGCACCGTCGGCCCCGCCCCACTGACCACAGCCGCCACACCCGCCGCACGCAGCTCACCGACGAGCGCCGCCGTGGCGGGCATCCCCGGCGCCCGCTGCTCCTGGTGCAGCCGGTCGACGGTGGCCGGCAGCAGCAGCGCGGGATCAGCGGTCAGCGCGTGCACCAGCAGGGCCGCCCGGCCCGCGTTCGACGCCGCGTCGGCGTGCGGCACGGTGGCGGGCAGCGCCGCCCGGGCCACCGAGGTCAGGCCGCGCTCGGCGGGCACGAACACGGTCGGGTGCACGGCCGGCGCCACCGGCAGCGAGACCGCCCGCGCGCCGCCCGGTTCGGTCCAGGCGATCGTGAAGCCGCCGAGCAGACAGGGAGCGACGTTGTCCGGGTGCCCCTCCAGCTCGGCCGCCAGTCGCAGCGCGGCGTCGTCGTCCATCCGCCGGTCGCCGTCGGCCACCAGCGCGCGGGCCGCCAGCACCCCGGCCACGATCGCCGCCGACGACGAGCCGAGCCCTCGGGCCTGCGGGATGCGGTTGACGCACTCCAGCGCCAGGCCGGCCGGCTGCGCGCCGAACGCGTCGAAGGTGGCCCGCATGGCGGTGACGATCAGGTGCCGCTCGTCCGACGGCAGCTCGCCGGCGCCCTCCCCGGTGACCGACACCCGTACGCCGCCGTCTGTCACCTCGGCCGTGACGTCGTCGTGGCGGCCGAGGGCCAACCCGAGCGCGTCGAAGCCGGGGCCCAGGTTGGCGCTGGTCGCGGGCACCCGGACCCGCACCGGGCCGGGGGTGAATGTGGTCGGCACCGGCTCATGCTAGGACGTCACCCCGACAGCCCGGCCGGACCGCCCGGAGCGTGGGACCGGCGTGTCAGGCGGCGCGCTCGGGGGCCGGCGCGTCGACCGGGTCGGTGAGCGAGAGCCGCCGGGTGGCGAACCGCCAGCCGATCGCGTACACGACGGTGACCAGGCCGCAGCCGGCCAGCACGGTGCGCTCGTCCACCCGGTCCACCACGAGCGCCACCACGAGCTGGCTCACCGCGATGGCGAGCGTCGCCAGCATCATGTCGGTGGCGAAGACCCGGCCGCGCAGCCGGTCCGGCACCTCGCCCTGCAACGCGTAGTTGGACAGCACCCAGTTGCTGCCGCCGCCCAGGTGGGCCAGGAACACCAGGACCAGCACCAGCGGGAACCAGGTCACCACCGAGGCGCCCAGGTAGGCCAGGCCGTACAACGACATGGACAGTGCCAGGCCGGTGAGCAGCCAGGCCCTGTTGCTCAGCACCCGGCGCATCATGATCGGGCCGACCAGGGCTCCGGCGCCGCGGGCGGCGAAGAGCAGCCCGGCGCCGACCGCGCCCACCCCGTACACCCCGGCGAGCAGCGGGAAGACGGTGAGCACGCCGTTGCCCAGGCCGACCGCCGACTTGACCGTGACCAGCGCCAGCACGCGCGGGCGGTGGGCGATGTAGCGCAGCGCCTCGCGGATCGCCGCCCAGGTGCGCGGCACCGTCGCCGCCGGGTCGCGCGGCGCCTGCAACGGCCGGCGGATCAGCGCGGCCAGGCCCGCGGCGGCGACCAGGCCGACTGCCGCCACCCAGAAGCTGGCGTACGGGCCCGCGACGGCGCTCAGGATGCCGCCGAGCGAGGCCCCGACCACAGTCATCGTGCCCCACGCCGAGCCGGCGACCGCGTTGCCCGCGGCCAGGTCCTCCGGGTCGACCACGTTCGGCAGCGCGGCCTGGGCAGCGGGCGAGTAGAACGCCTTCGCCACCGCCACCAGCGCGATCGCCGCCAGCGCCAGCCAGGCCGTGCCGGCGCTGCGCACGCCGAGCAGCAGCAGCACACCGGCCAGCGCGCCCACGTTCGCCACCATCATCACCTTGCGGCGGTCGAACCGGTCGGCGATCGTTCCGGCGTACGGGAGCAGCAACGCGGTCGTGCCGGTGTCCACCGCCAGCACCAGCGCGCCCCAGACACCGCTGCCGGTCAGGTCGGGCAGCAGCACCAGCAACGGCACCATGACGAACCAGTCCGCGCCGAAGACCACCAGCTCGGCGAGGAACAGATGGCGGAAGTCGCGGTTGCGGACGAGGACCGAGAGGGTGGGTGACACGCGGGCACCCTACCGGGCCGCCCCGGGCGCGGCAGCGCGGCGCAGCAGGTCGGAGACCGTGACGAAGGTGTATCCCCGGGCCCGCAGACCGCCGATCATGTCGGGCAGGCCGCGGAGCGCGACGAGCCGGCCGTCGTTGCCGACGTCGTGGCCGAGCACTATCGTGCCGGGGCGCACGTCGGCGACGATGCGCCGGGCGTGCCCGGCCGGGTCGTGCGGGAACTCGCTCTCGACCATCTGGAGCGTCCAGAGCACCAGGCGGTAGCCCAGCCGGGCCGACGCGTACAGCACCGACCCGCCGAGGTGCCCCCAGGGCGGGCGGAGCAGCCGGGGCGCCGAGCCGGTGGCCGCCGTGATCGCGTCGTGGCTGCGGCGCAGGTCGTCGTAGACCGTCGCGGCGTCCATCCGGGCCAGGTCGCGGTGCGCCCAGCTGTGGTTGCCGACCTCGTGGGCGTCCATCCGGCCGCGGACCAGCGCGGCGTGCTCGCGGGCCCGCTCACCGACCAGGAAGAAGGTGGCCGGGACGCGGTGCTCGGCGAGCGTGTCGAGCACCATCGGGGTCCACTGTGGGCGGGGACCGTCGTCGAAGGTGAGCGCCACCAGGGGCTCTTCGGTGCGTACCCCCCAGACGACCTGCACCCCGCCGGTGCCGACGTCCTGATGGCGGTTGCCGAGCGTGGCGCTCGCCGGGCCGCCCGCGATCGGGAGCCTCCGATCGGCCACCCAGGTGCTCTCGGCGGTCGCGAACGAGCCGACCACGGCCCCGCCGAGCAGCAGCGCGGAGCGGCGCAGCACGGTGCGCCGATCCCACCGGCCCGCTCCCCCCGCCATCGCACCCCCGAACCGAAAGTAGGCAGCAGCTCACTGAGCGTACCGCCCGGCGCGGTTCGGGTGTGTCCCGCACGCCGAGGTGCCGGGAGGGGCCCGCGCGGGGCCCCTCCCGGTCCGTCACTCGGTCGGCGGGAGCGGCGACTGGCGGCTCTTGGGCAGGCGGAGCACCTCGAACTGGTCGGTGCCGTCGACCAGCGCGCCCGACGGGCGGGTCGGCGGCGGCGCCACCACGCCCCGTTCCTCGGCGCGCTCCCCGCCGCCGACCGCCACCGGCACCGGGTCCGGCTCCGGCTGCGGCTCGACCGGCTCGGGAGCGCCGCCCCGCCGCCGGTTCCGGAACGAGCCCTTGGTGTGCTCGACCATCGTGTAGAGCGTCGGCACCAGCACCAGCGTCAGCAGCGTCGAGCTGAGCAGGCCGCCGATCACCACGATCGCCAGCGGCTTGGAGATGAAGCCGCCCTCGCCGGTCAGGCCGAGCGCCATCGGCAGCAACGCGAAGATGGTGGCGACGGCGGTCATCAGGATGGGCCGCAGGCGGCGCCGGCCGCCCTCCACCACGGCCTCGGTCACGTCCATGCCCTGGGCCCGGTACTGGTTGATCAGGTCGAGCAGCACGATCGCGTTCGTCACCACGATGCCGACGAGCATGAGCACGCCGATCAGCGCCGGCACACCCAGCGGCGTACCGGTGACCAGCAGCAGCCCGATCGCGCCGGTCGCGGCGAACGGCACCGAGATCAGCAGGATCAGCGCCTGGGTCAGGCTGCGGAACGTCGCCACCATGATCAGGAAGACGATCGCGATGGCGGCCAGCACCGCGAGGCCGAGGTCCGCGAACGCGTCGGCCTGGTCGGCGCTGACGCCGCCGATCACGTACGTGGCGCCCGGCACGTCCAGCGCGTCCAGCCGCTTCTGCAGCTCCTGCGTCGTGGCGCCGAGGTTCGAGCCGGTCGCCGTACCGGTGACCGAAACGCTGCGCTCCCCGTCGATCCGGGTCACCTGCTGCGGGCCGTCGACCTGCTCGACGTCCGCGATCGCGTCCAGCGGCACCGCGCCGACCCGCAGCGCCCGCAGCTCGTCGACGGTCAGCGGCGGCCGGGCACCGCTGCTCAGCACCACGCTCTGCGCCGTACCGTCGAGCGTCACCTGCCCGAGCGGCGCTCCCCGGTACGTCTGCGCGACGAGCTGCCCGACGGCCGCCTCGGTGAGACCCGCGCGGGCCGCGGCCACCCGGTCCACAGTCACCTCGACGCGCGGCACCTGGGTGGCCAGGCTGCTGGTGACGTCCTCCACGCCCGGCGTGCCGGCCATCGCGCCCCGTACCGCCTCGGCCGCCCGGGTCAGCGTCTCCTGGTCGGCGGCCTGCACGACCACCTCGACCTGGTTGGCGGAGGCGTTCTGCCCGCCGCCGAACGTCAACTCGCCGACCTCCGGGCCGAGCGCGTCGAACTCCTTGCGCAGGCCCTGCCGTACCGTCGCGGCGTCGGTGTCGTCGGACAGCGACAGCGACCAGGTGGCCTGGTCACTGCCGCCGCCGGCGAAGGGATTGTCCCCACCACCGGCGCTGACCTGGTAGGTCTCCACCCCCGGGGTACGCCGCAGCACCTCCTCGACCCGGGCGGCGGCCCGGTCGGTGCCGGCGAGCGAGGTGCCGGCCGGCATCTCCTGCCGGATGGCGAGCGTGTCCTGGCCGGAGTCGTCCAGGAAGTTCGTCTCCAGCTTCTGCGCCAGGCCGAACGTGCCCAGGAGCACCAGCAGGCCCAGGCCCACAGTGGCCCAGCGGGTCTTCCGCGAGCGGGTGGCGAAGTCGATCACCGGCAGGTACGCCCGCTGCAACGGGTTGCGCAGCTCCTTCTCCTCGGCGGCGCGCCGGGCGGCGGCGTCGTCCGCACCGCCGCGCGGCCGCAGGAACCAGTACGCCAGCACCGGGATGACGGTCAGCGACACCAGCAGCGAGGCGAGCAGCGCCACCGTCACGGTGATCGCGAACGGGGCGAACAGCTGCCCGACGAAGCCGCCCACCAGGGCGATCGGCGCGAACACGGCGACAGTGGTGAGCGTGGACGCGGTCACCGCGCCGGCCACCTCGCGGACCGCGGTGAGGATCGCGTCCCGCTTCGGTTCGCCGTACTCCAGATGGCGTTTGATGTTCTCCAGCACCACGATGGAGTCGTCCACCACCCGCCCGACCGCGATGGTCAACGCGCCGAGGGTGAGCAGGTTCAGCGAGTAGTCGCCGGACCAGAGCACGATCAGCGCGACCAGCACCGACAGCGGGATGGACACCGCGGTGACCACCGTGGAACGCACCGACAGCAGGAACACCAGGATCACCACGACCGCCATGACCAGGCCGAGCAGGCCCTCGGTGGTCAGGCTCTCGATCGACCGCTCGACGAACGGCGCCTGGTCGAAGACCACAGTCAGCTCGGCGCCCGCGGCGTCACCCAGCTCGTCCAGCCGGTCCCGGATGTCGTGCGAGATGTCGACCGCGTTGCCGTCCGGCGCGGCGGTCACCGCGATGCCGAGGCTGGGCTTGCCGTTGGTCCGGGTCAGCGAGGTGGCGGGGGCGAGCTGCTGCTCCACGGCGGCCACGTCGCCGAGGCGTACCGGGGCGGCGGGAGCCGTGGTCAGCACGATGCCGCGCAGGTCGTCGACGGTCCGGATCGGCGTGCCCACCTGCACCGGCAGCGACCGGTCGCCGTCGGCGAGCGCACCGGCCGGCACGGCCACGCCGTTGCTCTTGAGTGCCGACGCGATGGCGGTCGGCGCCACCTTGGCGGCGGCCAGCTTCGCCGGGTCCGGCGTGATCGTCACGACCTGGTTGCGGGCGCCGGTGACGTCCACCGAGCGGACGCCGTCCAGCGCCTCCAGCTCTGGTACGACGGCGCTGCGCAGCTTCTCCGCCAGCGCCCGCTCGTCGCCGTCACCGGTCGCGGCGACCACCACTGCGGGCAGGTCGTCGGTGCTACCGGCGATCACCTGCGGGTCGACGCCCTCGGGGAGCTGGGAGTCGATCCGGTTGAGCGCGGTCTCCATCTTGTTGACCACGTCGTCCAGGTCGGTGCCGAACTCGTACTGCACCTGGACCGTGGCCGCGCCCTCGCGCGAGGTCGAGGTGACCTTGTCGAGGCCCGGGATGCCCTGGAGGCTGTTCTCGATCGGCTCGGCGACCTGGGATTCCACGATCTCCGGCGCGGCGCCCGGGTACGTCGCCACGATGAACGCGGCGGGGAACTCCAGCGACGGCAGGAGCTGCTGCTTCAGCGACGGCACGGCGAACAGGCCGAAGGCCGTGGTCACCAACGCGACGAGGGCGATCAGCCCCCGGTTGGCGAGGCTGAATCTGGCGAGCAGCGACATCGGCGTTACTCACTCCTGAAGAGGTGTCCGGCGGGGGTGTCTGAGTCTGCCGCACGCCCCGACACTCCCGGCATCCGCCCCAGCCGATGACACTTCCGCGCTCGGGGGTCGCCCGTGCCCGCCTTGATCGACACCAGCTCGCCGAAGTGGCTGCATTCCACCCACTCCGACCCGCGACCTCCCCGAGCTGGTGTCGATCAAGCACGACGCCGGGAGCGCGGACGCGCGAGGCGAGCGGGGATGCCCTCCGTCGGGCCGACCCGCCACCTCCTCACCCTTGATCGACTCCATTTCGCCGAAGGGGCTGCATCCCACACACCCCGATCCCGCCACCTCCCCGAGCTGGAGTGGATCAGGACGGGGGATGCCACCACCTCCCCGAGCTGGTGCAGATCGGGGGATGCCGTCACCTCCCCCAAGTGAGGTCCGGCAGAGGAAGCGCGGAGGCCCGCGAGGTCCAGCGGAGTGCGTCGCCCGAGGCACCCCGGACGGAGGTGTGAATCGGGGCCGGGCAAGGCCCGGGGAAGCCGCGGGGACGGAGCGATCAGACCAGGTCTAGCGAGCGGGCGGCGGCCAGCGCGTCGTTGGCGATGGTCACCGGCGCCGGCGCGGTGGAGATGGCCCACTCCGGGTCCTTCAGGCCGTGCCCGGTGACCGTGCAGACCACCCGCGACCCGGCCGGCACCCGCCCGGCCTCGGCCTGCTGGAGCAGACCGGCGACGCTGGCCGCGCTGCCCAGCTCGACGAAGGCGCCCACCTCGCGGGCCAGCAGCCGGTACGCCGACAGGATCTCCCGGTCGGTGACCGCCGAGATCAGACCGTCGGAGGCGTCCCGCGCGTCGATGGCCTTCGTCCAGCTCGCCGGGTTGCCGATCCGGATGGCGGTGGCGATCGTCGACGGCTCCGGCACCACCTGACCGGTGACGATGGGAGCGGCGCCGGCCGCCTGGAAGCCGTACATCCGGGGGGCCTTCGTGGCGTTGCCGTCGCGCAGGTCCTCGGAGTAGCCCATCCAGTACGCGGTGATGTTGCCGGCGTTGCCGACCGGCAGGCAGTGGATGTCGGGCGCGTCGCCGAGCGCCTCGACGATCTCGAAGGCGGCTGTCTTCTGGCCGTGCAGCCGGTCGATGTTGACGGAGTTGACCAGCGCGACCGGGTAGTCCTGGGCGAGCTTGCCGGCGAGCCCGAGGCAGTCGTCGAAGTTGCCCTGCACCTGGAGCAGCTTCGCGCCGTGCACGAGCGCCTGGGCCAGCTTGCCCAGCGCGATCTTGCCCTGCGGCACCAGAACCGCGCAGGTGATCCCGGCGCGGGCCGCGTACGCGGCGGCGGAGGCGCTGGTGTTGCCGGTGGAGGCGCAGATGATCGCCTTGTCACCGGCCTCGACGGCCTTGGAGACCGCGACAGTCATGCCGCGGTCCTTGAACGAGCCGGTCGGGTTGGCGCCCTCGACCTTGAGCCACACGTCCGCGCCGACCCGGGCGGAGAGCACCGGTGCCGGCAGCAGCGGCGTGTTGCCCTCGTGCAGGGTGACGACGGGAGTCGCCCCGGTGACCGGCAGCCGATCCCGGTACGCCTCGATCAGTCCCCGCCACATGTCGTGCTCCTCGCCTCCGTCGCCCCGCTCCGGGGCCTGTCACCAGCGTGGACCAGCCTGCTCGGCCGACCACCGGCACACCCTGCTCTAACCATCAGGCGGGACGCGCGGGTTACGCGCCACCCTCCACCCGCAGCACACTCGTCACCGAACGGACGATGTCGAGTCCGCGCAGCTCACCGACGGTGGCCGCGAGCGCGGCATCCGGCGCGACGTGGGTGACGATGACCAGTTCGGCGTCCCCGCCTGCCGGACCCTGCCGGACGGTGGCGATGGACACCTCGTGCCGGGCGAAGACGCCTGCCACCCCGGCCAGCACGCCCGGCCGGTCGGCCACGTCGAGGCTGATGTGGTAGCGGGTGAGCGCCTCGCCCATCGGGCGCACCGGCAGGTCCGCGTACGCCGACTCGCTCGCCGCGTGCACCCCGGCGAGGCGGTTGCGGGCCACCGCCACCACGTCGCCGAGCACCGCACTGGCGGTGGGCGCGCCACCGGCGCCCCGGCCGTAGAACATGAGCTGCCCGGCGGCGTCGGCCTCGACGAAGACCGCGTTGAACGCGTCGCCGACGCTCGCAAGCGGATGCGTCAGCGGGATCATCGCCGGGTGCACCCGGACGTTGACGGTCTCCCGGCCCTCCGCGTCGACGCCCCGGGCCGCGATGCAGAGCAGTTTGATCGTGCAGCCCATGGCCTTGGCGCTGGCCACGTCGGCGGCGGTCACCTCGGTGATGCCCTCGCGGTGCACGTCGGCGGCGGTCACCCGGGTGTGGAACGCCAGCGAGGCGAGGATGGCGGCCTTGGCGGCGGCGTCGAAGCCCTCCACGTCGGCCGTCGGGTCGGCCTCGGCGTACCCCAGCTCGGTGGCCTCCTCCAGCGCCTCGGCGAACCCGGCGCCGGTGGCGTCCATGGCGGAGAGGATGAAGTTCGTGGTGCCGTTCACGATGCCGGTGACCCGGGTGATCCGGTCGCCGTGCAGCGACTCGCGCAGCGGGCGCAGCAGCGGGATGGCCCCGGCGACGCTCGCCTCGTAGTAGAGGTCGGCGCCACCCTCGGCGGCGGCGTCGTGCAGGGCCGCGCCGTCCTCGGCGAGCAGCGCCTTGTTGGCGGTGACCACGCTCTTGCCGGCGCGCAGCGCCTCGACCAGCCAGCCGCGGGCCGGCTCGATGCCGCCGACCACCTCGACCACCACGTCCACGTCGTCGCGCTTGATCAGCCCGAGCGCGTCGGTGGTGAACAGCGCCGGGTCGACCGGCAGGTCGCCGCGGTCACGGCCGATCCGGCGTACGGCGATCCCGGCGATCTCCAGTGGGGCGCCGATCCGGGCGGCGAGGTCTTCCGACTGCTCGTGCAGCAGCCGGACCACGTCGCTGCCGACAGTGCCGCAGCCGAGCAGCGCCAAGCGAACCGGTGAGGTCATCCCACATCCAATGCCAGCAGGTCGTCTTCGGTCTCCCGGCGGACGATCAGCCGCGCCCGACCTTCGCGGACGGCGACGACCGGGGGCCGCGGGACATGGTTGTAGTTGCTCGCCATGCTCCGGCAGTAGGCCCCGGTGCCGGGCACCGCGACAAGATCTCCGGGCTGCACGTCAGCGGGCAGGAATTCATCCTTCACCACGATGTCCCCGGACTCACAATGCTTTCCCACCACGCGGGCGAGCATCGGCTGCGCGGTTGACGTGCGGTTCGCCAGCGTCGCCGAGTACGAGGCGTCGTAGAGCGCGGTACGGATGTTGTCACTCATCCCCCCGTCCACGCTCACGTAGGTCCGCAGGCCGTCCACATCTTTCACGGTCCCGGCCTGATAGAGCGTGAACACCGCCGGGCCGACGATCGCGCGGCCCGGCTCGACGGACAGATGCGGCACGGCCAGGTTCTCCGCCGCGCACTCCCCGTCCACGATCTTGCGCAGCCGCTTCGCCAGGTCGTGCGGCGACGCCGGGTCGTCCTGCGTGGTGTACGCGATGCCGAAGCCGCCGCCCAGGTCCAGCTCGGGCAGCTCCACGCCGCGGGCGTCGCGGATCTGCGACTGGAGGGCGAGCACCCGGCGGGCGGACACCTCGAAGCCGCTGGCGTCGAAGATCTGCGAGCCGATGTGCGAGTGCAGGCCGCGCAGCTCCAGCACGTCCTCGTCGAGGATCTTGAACGCGGCCGCCGCGGCGGCCCCGCCCGCGAGGGAGAAGCCGAACTTCTGGTCCTCGTGGGCGGTGGCGATGAACTCGTGGGTGTGCGCCTCCACCCCGACGGTGACCCGGACCAGCACCTTGGGGCGTACCCCGCGCTCGCGGGCCAGCTCGGAGAGCCGGTCGATCTCGGTGAACGAGTCGACGATGATCCGGCCCACCCCGGCGTCGACCGCCCGGGTCAGCTCCGCCACCGACTTGTTGTTGCCGTGGAAGCCGATCCGCTCGGGCGGCATCCCGGCCGACAGCGCGGTGGCCAGCTCGCCGCCGGTGCAGACGTCGAGGAACATGCCCTCCTCGGCGATCATCCGGACCACGGCGCGGCACAGGAACGCCTTGCCGGCGTAGTAGACGTCCGCGTCCGGGAAGGCCGCCCGGAACTCGCGGCAGCGCTCGCGCAGGTCGTCCTCGTCCAGCACGTACGCCGGGGTGCCGTACTCCGCGGCCAGGCCGCGGACGTCCAGGCCCGCGACTGTGAGCGCGCCGCCGGAGCCGCGCGCCACGTTGCGCGGCCACAGTTGCGGCACCAGGGCGTTGACGTCGACCGGGGTACGCAGCCAGGCAGGCCCTCGGGTACCGATCTCGCCGTGCAGTGCGCCTGCCTCGTGAGCCCGCATGTCGCTACATCCGCTCCGGCGCGGACACCCCGAGCAGGTGCAGGCCGTTGGCGATGACCACCCGGGTGGCGTCGTTGAGCCAGAGCCGCGCCCGGTGGGTGTCGGTGATCTCCTCGTCGCCCTGCGGGGCGATCCGGCAGTTGTCGTAGAACCGGTGGTACGCCTGCGCGACGCTCTCCTCCAGGTAGCGGGCGACCCGGTGCGGCTCGCGCAGCTCGGCGGCGGTGGCCACCACCGCGGGGAACTCCGCGAGCGCCTTGAGCAGCTCGTTCTCCTTGTCGTGGCCGAGCAGCTCCGGCTGGAACGCGGCGGCGTCACCCCGGGTCAGCCCGATCTCGGCCGCGTTGCGGGCCACCCCGGCGGTACGGGCCGCGACGTACTGCACGTAGTAGACCGGGTTGTCGTTCTTGGCCCGGGTCCACAGCTCCACGTCGATGTCGATGGGCGAGTCGGCCGAGTAGCGGGCCAGCGCGTACCGGGCCGCGTCCACACCGATCGCGTCGACCAGGTCCTCCAGCGTGACCACGGTGCCGGCCCGCTTGCTCATCCGCACCGGGGCGCCGTCGCGGACCAGGTTGACCAGCTGGCCGATGAGGATCTCCAGGTTGCGCGCCGGGTCGTCGCCGAAGCACGCGGACATCGCCTTCATCCGGCCGATGTAGCCGTGGTGGTCGGCGCCCAGCATGATCACGACCCGGTCGAAGCCGCGCTCCCGCTTGTTCAGGTAGTAGGCGCAGTCGGCGGCGAAGTACGTCCACTCGCCGTTGGACTTGCGCAGCACCCGGTCCTTGTCGTCGCCGAACTCGGTGGTGCGCAGCCAGGTCGCGCCCTCGGACTCGAAGACGTGCCCCTGCTCCCGCAGCCGGTCCAGCGCCGCGTCCAGCGCACCCCCGTCGTGCAGGTCCTTCTCGTTGAAGTAGGTGTCGAACTCCACACCGAAGTCGCGCAGCGAGGACTTGATCTCGGCGAACATCAACTGGACGCCCTCGTTCCGGAACACCTCCTGGGCGGCGTCCTCGGGGAGGTCGAGCACGTCCGGCCGCAGCCGGACCACCTCGGCGGCGATCTCCGCGATGTACGCGCCGCCGTAGCCGTCCTCCGGCGCGGGCTCGCCCTTGGCGGCGGCCAGCAGCGAGCGGGCGAACCGGTCGATCTGCGAGCCGGCGTCGTTGAAGTAGTACTCCGTGCCCACGTCGGCGCCGGTGGCGCGGAGCAGGCGGCTGAGCGCGTCGCCGACGGCCGCCCAGCGGACCCCGCCGATGTGCACCGGGCCGGTCGGGTTCGCCGAGACGAACTCCAGGTTGATCCGCTGGCCGGCGAGCGTGTCGCTGCGCCCGTACGCCGGACCGGCCTCGACGATGACCTTGGCGAGCTGACCGGCGGCGGCCGCGTCGAGGCGGACGTTCAGGAAGCCGGGCCCGGCGATCTCCACCGACTTGATCCCCGGCGCCTTGGCCAGTTCGTCGGCCAGCGCGGTCGCCAGCTCCCGCGGGGGTACGCCCACCTTCTTGCTGAGCTGGAGCGCCAGCGTCGAGGCGTAGTCACCGTGATCGGGATTACGGGGTCGCTCGACGGTGGTCTGCGCGGGCAGCGCGGCGCGGTCCAGTCCCCGCTCGTCGAAGACGGCGTGGGCTGCGGCGAGGACGACCTCGGCGAGTTCTGCGGGAGTCACCGAACCATGTTATCGGGGGTAGACTCGGGCACCGCGGAGGCGACCCAGCATGTGAACCGGCCCCGCGCTCCCCTGACCGACCGACCTGACGAGGCACGATGAGCATCAGCACCCCGGGCGGCCCGGAGCGCCGTCCCACCGTGGTCAGCACCGGCAAGAAGCCGGCCGCCGGCCGGCCCGCGGCTGCCGACAAGCCCGCCGCGAAGGCCGGCTCGGGCAAGGCCGGGGGCGGCAAGGGCACGCCACGGCAGGGCGCCGGGGGCAAGGGCCGCAAGCCGGTCACCCCGGTGAAGGTGAGCCAGGGCCGCTCCTGGGGCCCGATCGCCCTCTTCGTCGCGGTCGGCGTTCTGGCCGTGGGCATCATCGGCGTCGGCGCCTGGGCGGTCTACCAGGGCGGCCAGCCGTGGCAGAAGCGCGCCGAGGCGATCGACGGCATCGTCGACTACCGCGCGAAGGACAAGGACCTGGTCAAGGGCGGCAACCACCAGCCCGGCGCGATCAAGTACGACATCACCCCGCCGGTCGGCGGCCCGCACAACCAGGCGTGGCAGAACTGCATGGGTGACGTCTACGACGCCCCGATCGCCAACGAGCACGCGGTGCACAGCCTGGAGCACGGCACGGTCTGGATCACCTACCGCCCGGACCTGCCCGCCGACCAGGTGGAGAAGCTCCGCAGCAAGGTGCAGGGCAAGGAGAAGCTGATGCTCAGCCCGTTCGAGGGGCTGGACAAGCCGATCTCGCTCCAGGCCTGGGGCTACCAGCTCAAGGTCGACAACGCCGACGACGGCCGGATCGACGACTTCATCAAGACCCTGCGGGTGAACGCCTCCATCGAGGGCCCGAACGCGCTCTGCGACCAGGGCGTCACCGCCACCGGCACCACCCCGCGCGACAACCTCCAGAACACCATGCCCCAGCAGCCCACCCAGTAAGGACGCCGCGATGACCGCTCCGGTGACCACCGACAGCGAGACCGACGAGGCTCCGGCCGCCGACCAGGGCGGCCGGGGCGCGGTGCGCCGTTACGGCCTGCTGGCCGTGGCCGCCGCCCTCGTGGTCGGGCTGGTCCTCGGGTACGCGGGCGGCCTGCTCACCCCGACGCTCACCCGTCCGGGTGAGAACTCGGCGGAGGCCGGGTTCGCCCGGGACATGACCGCCCACCACAACCAGGCCGTCGCGATGGGTCTGCTGGCGTTCGGCCAGGGCCAGGACCCGGAGGTACGCCAGGTCGGCGTGGACATCGCCACCGGCCAGCAGGGCGAGATCGGCACCATGCAGACCTGGCTGCGCTCCTGGAAGCTGGACCCGACCGGTGACCAGGCCCCGATGGCGTGGATGCCGGACGGCGGCGGGTTGGTCAAGAACGGCCTGATGCCGGGCATGGCGACGCCGGAGGAGATGGCGAAGCTGCGCGCGGCGAGCGGCCGCGAGTTCGACGTGCTCTTTCTCCAGATGATGATCCGCCACCACATCGGTGGGGTGCACATGATCGACGGCATCCTCGACGAGGGGCACGACGACGACGTGCTGGCGGTCGCCCAGACGATGAAGAACACCCAGCAGAACGACCTGACCAACCTGGGCGCGGCGCTGAAGCGCCTGGGCGGCACCCCGTAACCACCCGCCCCACCCGATCCACCGAGGCCCGGTCCCCCTCCCAGGGGCACCGGGCCTCACCGTCTCCGCGCTCCCCCGCCCCGCCCCCGCCCCGCCCCGCCCCGCCGCGCCGCGCCGCGCCGCGCCGGCGATCTTGCAGTTGCTGCCCCGGTGATGCCGGATTCACCCCGTTATCGGAGGGCGGCAAGTGCAAGATCGCGGGGACGGGGGCGGCGGGGTCGCGCCAGGAGATCTTGGTACGGAAGGGCCCCCAGGAGGGCCGTTTCGTACCAGGATCTCGAACTCGGGAGCCTCAGGGCTGCCCGGAATGTTCTGTATGGGTGTTTGTAACGGTTTGGGGTTAACGGGTCATTGTGGAGGTTGGAGAGTTTTCTACCCACATATCGTGACCAGTTGCGATTCGGGCTCGTTGCCCAAGACGTGGGGGTTGCACTCAGAGACGCAGGGCGGTCGGTGACCAGCTGGTGCCGACGCCACACCATCGGCGGTGACGGAGCGGTGGCAGCCGTCCGTCGCGGACTGCGGCAGGGCGAGCCGGGAACGCTCAGCCGCGAACAGGAACTCGAACTCATCGACGTGCTCCGGGGGGTCCACCCCGACAAGTTCGGCCTCGACGAGGAGCTCTGGACACGACAGAGCCTGACCGCCCTCATCGAGCGCCGGTTCGGGCTGGCGATGGACGCCGGCACCGTCGGGGCGTACCTCCGGGCCTGGGGTCTGGGGCCGCGCGAGCCGCGCGAGCGGGCCTGCGGCCTGTGCGTCGGCGCGGTCGAGCGCTGGGTACGCAGCGAGTACCCGGCGATCACGCGGGCGGCCCAGGAGCACGCCGCGGAGGTCTACTGGATCGGCCGGGTACGCCTGCGCGGCACCATGCCCGCCGCCGACGTGGTGTCGGCGGTCTCCTCGCGGGGACGGGTGCGGTTCATGGTCACGACGCCGTCGGTGGATCCGCCACTGCCCCGGGACTTCGTGCTGCGGCTCAGCGGCGCCGAGGAACGCACCGTGCACCTGATCGTGGACGGCTCGTGGCCGCGCAACGAGTGGCCCCGCCGGCTGCCCCGCCGGGTCGTGCTGCACCCGCTGCCGAGCTGCGGTCGCGCCGTCGCCGCCGCCTGATCCGACGAAGATCGACTCGCGGGGGTACCGATTCGGTGATCCGGGAGGGGGTTTGCTACTCTTCTCGGGTCGCTGAGCCCCCGTAGCTCAGGGGATAGAGCACCGCCCTCCGGAGGCGGGAGCGCAGGTTCGAATCCTGCCGGGGGCACACTTGCTAAGAAATCGCACCAAGAGACCTTCACGAGCCCGACAGCCGCCCTGGCTGCCGGGCTCGTTCCGTTTCCGGGCGATCCCTCGGCTGGCCGGGCGCGCCGGCTTCCTTGACCACCGACCCACTGCTTTACTACGTTACTAGTAAAGCAGTGAGGAGCACCGTGTTCGTCTTCCGGCTCGACACCCACTCCGGCGTGCCGCCCTACCTGCAACTCGTCCAGCAGGTCCGGCAGGCGGTGCTGCTGGGCTTCCTCCAGCCCGGTGACCGCCTCCCGCTCATCCGCGAGGTGGTCGAGGACCTGGCGATCAACCCGAACACCGTCGCCAAGGCGTACCGGCAGATGGAGCAGGAGAACCTGGTCACCGGCCGGCCCGGCCAGGGCACGTTCGTCAACGCACAGCAGTCGGCCGTGATGTCGGCGTCGACGTACACGTCGCTGCGCCGCGGCCTGGAGACCTGGTTGCGCCGCGCCTACGCGGCCGGCCTCGACGAACAGGCGGTCGACGCGCTCTTCACCTCCGTCCACCAGCAGACGAGGAACGAGGACGTGGCGTGACAGCGACCGGGTTCGCGCTGCGCACCGACGGTGTGGGCAAGCGGTACCGGAAGGGCTGGGCGCTGCGCGACTGCACCCTGGCGCTGCCGGCGGGCGGCGTGATCGCCCTGGTCGGGCCGAACGGCGCGGGCAAGACCACGCTGCTGCGCCTGGTCGTCGGGTTGCTGGCACCGAGCACCGGCACGGTGGAGGTCCTCGGCCGGGACGTCACTGCGAGCACCCCGCAGACGCTGTCCCGGATCGGGTTCCTGGCCCAGGACCACCCGCTGTACAAGCGCTTCACAGTCGCCGAGATGCTCCGCTTCGGCCGGGCCTGCAACCTCCGCTTCGACCAGGGGTTGGCCGAGCGCCGGCTGGCGAAGCTGGGCATCCCGCTCGACCGCAGGGCCGGCACGCTCTCCGGCGGGCAGCAGGCCCAGGTCGCGTTGGCCCTGGCGCTGGCGAAGCGGCCGGACCTGCTCGTCCTCGACGAGCCGGTGGCCAGCCTCGACCCGCTGGCCCGGCACGAGTTCCTCCAGGTCCTCATGGGCGCGGTGGCCGAGGGCGGGGTGACCGTCCTGTTCTCCTCCCACGTCGTGCACGAGCTGGAGCGCGTCTGCGACCACCTGGTCGTGCTCAACCAGGGCCGGGTCACGCTCACCGGTGACATCGACACCCTCCTCGCCGAGCACCGGCTGCTCGTCGGCCCGCGCACGGCCGACGACCTCGACCGGGCCGGCACCGTCGTGGAGGCCGTCCACAGCGACAGGCACACGACCCTGCTGGTACGCGACGGCGGGCTCCCGGCCGCGCCCGGATGGCAGGCCCAGCCGGTCGCGCTTGAGGATCTGGTGCTGGCGTACCTGCGCCGGCCGTCCGAGCCGGGCGCCGCGGTCACCTCGGGGGTGCCGGCGTGACGTGGTTGATCTGGCGCCAGCACCGGACCGAGGTCTGCGTCCTGGGTCTGCTCGTCGGCGTGTTCGGCGTCGCCCTGCTCGTTCTCGGGACGCAGGCCCACGACCTGTTCCCCGGCGGTCCCGCCCGGTGCGCGGGACAGGCCGGCGTCGACACGGCCTGCACGGCCTCCTTCCGCCGGCTCGACGAGGAGTACGGGTACGTCGAGAACCTCCTGGCGGCCTTCTACCTGGTCCCCGTCGTCATCGGCGCGTTCCTCGGCGCACCGCTGCTGGCGCGCGAACTGGAGGACGGCACCTGGCAGCTCGCCTGGACGCAGGCCGTGCCGCGGATGCGCTGGCTGGCGGCAAAGCTCGCGGCACTGGCCGGCGTCACCGTCGCGCTCACCGGGGTGTTCACAGCGGTGCTCACCTGGTTCCGTCAGCCGTTCGACGCGTGGGAGGGGCGGTTCCAGTACGACGCATTCGACCTGGAGGGACTCGTTCCGGTGGCGTACGCGCTGTTCGCGTTCGGCGTCGCCACCGCCGCGGGGGCGATCCTGCGGCGCAGCCTGCCCGCGTTCGGCGTCGCGTTCGGGGCGTTCCTCGCCGCCCGGATGTCGGTGGGGCTGTTGGCCCGTCCCGCGTACGCCACGCCGCTCACCACCATGGAGCCGGTCCCCGCCGGCGGTTCGACGGACCGGGCGGGGCACCTGCCGGGCGTCGCCGACTGGGTGATCGAGCGCGGCTACGCCGACGCCACCGGGCGGCGGCTGAGCGGGGCCGAGTACGCCGAGCTGACGGACGCCGCCGACCGGGCCGGCACCAACCTCAACCAGTTCCTGCACGCGCGCGGCGTCCAGCAGTTCGGGGTCTACCACCCGGCGGACCGGTTCTGGACGTTCCAGCTCATCGAGGCGGCAGTGTTCGTCACCGTCGCGGCGATCCTGGTCGGTGTGGTGGTGTGGCGGGTCCGGCGCCGCGTCATCTAGCGGCCCGCACCGGAGATCCGGAGCCGCCCTCACCTTTGTCCCCCGATTCGGGGATGAGCAGGTCGTGAGCTGGCTAACCTCGCGGTGAACGGGTCGAAACCCAGCACCTGCGAAGGTGAGCCAGTTGCCCGAGACGCCGTTGACCAACCGTCCCAAGATGCACACCGGCGTACCCTCGTCGCTCACCACTGCGCAGCGGTGGGTCCTGCGCGGCGTCGCCGTCGCGGACGCCCCCTGCGGCCTGTGGTTCCTCGAAGCGGTGGCCGTTCGCACCGGCACCACGCCGGACGAGCCGGTCGACGCGACGGTGGAGGAGCTGATCGCGCGCGGGTTCCTCGTCGACACCGCGGCCGGGCTGCGACTGGCCTCGATCGCGCTGCGCGACGACGTCCTGCGGGACACGCCGGCCTCGGTGCGCCAGGCGCTGCGCGAGGCGGCCGCCGAGGTGCTCGCCGACGCCGGACGCCCGGCCCAGGCCGCCCGGCAGCTCCTGCGGGTCCTGCCGGCGGTGAGCCGGTCCGCCCGGGCGCTCGCCACGCGGCTGGCGGCCGACCCGGCGGTCGGACCCAGCCTCGCCGCGGACCTGCTGCTGGCCGCCCCGGCACCGGGCCCGGCCGACGAGCGCCTGGCCTGGCTGGTCGACGTCGCCGACAACCTCTACCTGGCCGGCCGGGTGGACGAGACGCTGCGCATGCTGCACCGGGAGGTCGCCGCCGACAGGTACGGGCCACGGCAGCGGGCGATGCTGCTCGGGCGGCTCGGGGCCTACTACGCGACACAGCGCCCCTCGCTGTCCCTGACGTACCTCGGGCGGGCGCTGAACCAGGAGCTGGACGCCGCCGGGCGGAGCTGGACGCTCACCATGCTGGCGTCGCTGGCGGCCCGGTTCGGGCATCCCGACGCCGCCGAGCTGGTGGCGGCGGCGGAGCGGGCGCACGAGCGCAGCCCCTCCCCCGGCGGCGGCATCCGGCTGGCCCTGGCGAACGCGTCCCGGGCCACCGCCACCGGCGACCTGCCCCGCGCCGCGCGGATCCTGCGGGAGGTGGACGCGGGCGAGCCGGCTGCCCGTACCCAGGCGATCTTCCTGCGCGTCGACCGGGTGGCGAACCAGATCGCGCTCGGCCGGTACGTCGACGCGGCGACCGCGCTCGACGGCGTCGCCGGGGAGATCGACACGCTGGGCGCGGTGGCGCAGCCGCTGGTGACCGCGCTGGACTGCGTCCTGCGGCTGAGCACCGGCGAGCTGGCCGAGGCCGAGGCGCGGGCCCGCCTCGCGTTGTCCGAACGCGGTGTCGCCCTGCCGGCGCAGGCCCGGGTGGACCTGCTCGCCACGGTCGTGGAGGTGCTGCTGCGCCGGGGTGAGGTGGCCGCGGCCCGGAAGCTGCTGGCGGACGAACGCCCCACGGTGGGCTGGCCCGACGACATGCAGTGGTTCCGTCTGGGCTGCGCCGCCGCGGGCGACCCGGAACCGGGCCGGCACGCCGCGCTCCTGGGGGCCGCGTTCGCCATGCCGGACCGCTCGATGGCTCCCCTGCTGCTGGTGCCGCACCACGGCCCGCGGCTGGTCCGCGCAGCGCTGGCGCTGGGTGACCGGCAGCGGGCCGAGATCCTCGCCGACCACCTGAAGCGGGCCGCCGGGATGGCGAACAACGCGCTCTGGCGCGGGGTGGCGCACCAGGTCGACGGGCTGCTGACCGATGATCCGCCGGCGCTGCGCGCGGCGGTACGGCTGCTCCGCACCACCTCCGCCCGGCCGGCCCTGGCCGACGCGCTGCACGACCTGGCGCGGTCGCCCGGGCTGCCGCCGGCGGAGGCGCCCGGCCTGCTCGCCGAGTGCGCCGCGATGTACACCCGGATGGGTGCCGGCGTCGCCGGGGACGGGACGCCGGAGCCCGACGGCACGACGGGAGACGACGCCAGCCGCCGGGCCGTGGCCGCGCTGACCCCCGCCGAGGTACGGGTGGCCGAACTGCTCGCGGTCGGCATGACGAAGCAGGAGGCGGCCCGGGACCTGTTCGTCTCGTTCCACACCGTCGACACCCACCTGCGTTCGATCTACGCGAAGCTCGGCGTCCACAACCGGGTGGAGCTGGCGCTGGTCTGGGAGTCGCGGGACGAAGGTTGAGGAATGCGGCGCGGAGCGCGGACACCACAGGGTCGCGGCGTCCGCGCTCAGCACCGCGTTCTCAGTGCCGTTGCAGCGGGCTCTTCGTCTTCGGAAGGGCCTCGATCAGCTCGCGTGGCACGTTGATCGTGTCCGCGACCACCTCCGGCGGGACGTTGGCCAGCCACTGGGCGAGCGACACGTCCTCGAACTTCGCGGTCCGGAACAGCTCCAGGTAGACGAAGGGCTTGTCACCGATGTTCTCGATGTAGTGGCCCATCGAGATCGGCACGTAGCCGACGTCGCCGGTCTCCATGTTGAAGGTGCGCGCGGTGCCGTGGTTGGCGAAGACGCCCATGCGTCCCTTGCCCGAGATCACGTACTGCATCTCCGCGCCGTTCGGGTGCCAGTGCAGTTCCCGCATCGCTCCGGGTTCGATCTCCACCATGGCGACCGTGGTGGTGATCGCCGCGGCGAAGTTGCTCGAGTCGGCGATGCGTACGCTGCCGCCCTCGAACTTCTCCGGCGTCTGGGCGAGCAGGCTGTGCTTGAACGTCCGGGGCACGTCGCCGGTGGGGCTGAAGACCCGGTCCTCGGCCAGCGGCGGCGGGCTCTGCCCCGGGAAGATGTACCGCTCGGACTCCGGCGGGAAGTTGGCCATCTGCTGCATCGTCCAGCCGAAGTTCTTGGCGATGACCTCCTTCGGCACGTGCGAGAAGAAGTCCGTGAGCTGGAACGTGGCGTCCTCGGAGTAGCAGCCGTCGTCGAAGACGAGCAGGAACTCCACGCCCTCGTCGTGCGCCTGGATGTGGTGCGGGATGCCGGCCGGGAAGTACCAGAGGTCGCCGGCCTTGACGTCCTCCAGGAAGTTGCGGCCCTCCTGGTCCACGGCGGCGATCCGGCAGCTGCCGGTGAGGACGAAGGCCCACTCGGACTGGATGTGCCAGTGCAGTTCCCGGTACGCCCCGGGGTTGAGCTTCATGTTCACGATCGCCAGGTCGTGGGCGATCGGCAGGAGTCGGTTGGTGACCTCCCGGGTCCAGCCGCCGCTCTCCTGCCGCGTGTGCGCCAGCGAGAACGGGAACACCAGGTTCGGCATGAGCCCGTTGTCTGTCGACGGCGGATGCACCAGGTCGGGGTGTGACTGGTCGATCGCCGGATTCCGCGGGACCGTGCCGACCATCTGGTGGTCCTTGGGCGATGATCCCATTCCGGCACGGTCATTGGATCGGGGCATGACGGATTTCCTTCCGGGTGTGGACCGCCGATTCGGCGGCCCGGGACGGGACGAACAACGCCCGCAGGTGTTCCGGGCTCTGAAAGGCCACCGCGAGCGGAATCGCGACACAGAGGAACAGCGACGCCGCAATGCTCCAGACCGGAGCATCCGTGGCGACTCCGGCGACGGCCAGCGCCGCGATCGAATAGAACGTGACGCGGATTCTGGCGACAGGGAGCACGAACATGCGCTCGGCCTCCTTCGGCTTCGAGTCTCGCCGTCGAGACGCAATTGCGATGCTGCCGAACCGGATGCCATTGGTGAATAACGCGATCGCGCCATTCACCGGAAACGACAGGAAACACTTTTCCCGGCACTTCTGCGCATCGCGGGCCGCAACGGTTTAACGGGCGGAACGAGGGGTAGGGAGGGCGATGTCCAATAACGCGGAGGATCGCTGGCGGGTGGGGGAATACGACTTCCACATACCGTTTCTGGCACTTGCGCTCTCCACCGGCCTCGCCGGTGTGGTAGACGCCTTCTCGTTCCTCAAGTACAAGGAGCCATTTTCATCGTGACGGCGCAGGTCACGGGCGGTGTGGGAGGCCGGTGTCCAGGTAGGACGAGGCTCCCGGTAAGACAGCAATCGACCAAGATCAGATGCCCCAACCGGGAGCCTCGCTGTGCTGTCTTACCCTGCCGCGATTCCGTTGTCCACCCGCAGCCTGAACCACCTCGCCGCCCTCATCCGAACCCGCCGCCAGCAGCAACGGTCTCGGTGGCGACGCCTCGACCCCGGCCGGCAAGCCCTGCTCGCCCTGGCCCACCTGCGCAACGGCGACACCTACACCCGCCTGGCCGCCGGATTCGACATCGGCGTCACGACCGCCTGGCGTTATGTCCGCGAGGCCATCGACCTGCTCGCCGCGACCGCCGACGACCTGGCCACGGCCATGACCAGGATCCGTCTGCTCGCCTACGCAATCCTCGACGGCACCCTGATCCCGATCGACCGGGTCGCCAACCAGAAGCCGTACTACTCCGGAAAACACAAGCGTCACGGCGTGAACGTGCAGGTCATCGCCGACGCGGCCGGGCGTCTCGTCTGGGCCTCGGCCGCGCTGCCCGCCTCGACGCACGACCTGACCGCCGCCCGCACCCACGGCATCATCGACGCCCTGGCCAGCACCGACGTGATGACCTTCGCGGACAAGGGCTATCAAGGCGCCCCCGGCAGCGTGCGCACCCCGTTCAAGCGGCGCCGCTTCCGGCCGAAGCTGTCACGCCGGCAGAAGGCCGTCAACCGAGCGCACGCGAAGATCCGCGCCCGCGGCGAACGCGCGATCGCCACCCTCAAGACCTGGAAAATCCTGGTCAAGCTGCGCTGCTGCCCACGCCGAGCGACCGCGATCGTGCAGGCCATCCTCGTCCTGCACCGCGTCGAAGCCGACCGCCACGCAGGATGAAAATGGCTCAAGGTGTTCGTGGGTATTCAGACCGGCAACGTGGCGTTCGTCGGAATGGGTGCCGCCGATCACCTGCCGGCGTGGCCGTCCGCGCTGGCGTCACTTGTCGCGTTCGGCCTGGGCGGCCTGCTCGGCGCCGGGATCCGCCGCGTGCGCCCGGCCGGACCGCTCACCCCGCCGGGCATGGAACTGCTCGCCATGCTGGCGCTGCTCGTGCTCTGGGGGCTGGTGGACCGGTCCCTCGACTCGGGGCGCGACTCGCTGACCGAGCGCACGATCCTGACCGCGCTGCTGGCGTTCCCAGTCGGCATCCTGGGCGGGCTCGTCGTCCGCACGTTCGGCGTGCAGACCGCCACGTCGTACCAGACCGGCACAGTGCTGCGCACCACGAAGGGCATCGCCGACTGGGTGTTCGAGCCGGAGGGCCGCAGCGCGGCCGGGCGGCTCGCCGCGACCGGCCTGCTCTGCCTGGTCAGCTACGCGATCGGCGGGTTCGTCGGCGCGGCCACCGAGACCCGCCCGATCTGGACGATGATCGTCACCTGGGCGCTGGCAGTGGTGCTCATCGCGTTCACCTGGGGCAAGCGGCCACCGGCGACGGCGACCCGGCGCCACTGACGCGGACCGGCGTCACCCGGCCTCGCGGCGGGCCTTGGCGCGGCGCTTGCCCTCGTGCATCGCCTGCACCCGGGCAACCGGGATGGTCCGCCCCTGCTCGACCAGGTCCGCCGGCAGGCGCTGCGGCGCGGGCAGCGCCTCAGCCCAGGGATCCCGGTCCCCCAGCAGGCCCGGCACGGTCCGCACGGTGAAGTCGGCCGGGGTCGCGCTCTCCAGATCGGTCCAGCCCACCGGGTACGACACCGGGGCGCCGGGCCGGATCCGAGGGCTGTAGGCGGCCACCACAGTCGCGCCGTACGCCCGGGTGGAGTCGACGAAGACGCGGCCGCCGCGGTCGGCGACGATGAACGCGGTGGTCGCGACCGCCGGGTCGAGCCGTTCGGTACGGACGGCGAGAGCGCGGGTCGCGGCGGCGGCCTCCTCCGCCGTGGTGGCCGGGTCCACCGGCACGACCACGTGCAGCCCCTTGGCGCCGCTCGTCTTCACCGCGCCTGCGAGCCCGGCGTCGGCGAGCGCCTGCCGGACCAGCAGGGCGACCCGCACCACGGCGCCGAACGCGTCCCCCTCCGGCGGGTCCAGGTCGAGCACCAGGTGGGACGGGTGCTCGGGCACACCGGCGCGGGCCAGCGTCGGGTGGTACTCCACCGCCCGCTGGTTGGCGAACCAGAGCAGCGTCCGCCGGTCGTCGCAGAGCGCGTACGAGATGCGCCGGTGCGACGCCTCCGCCCACACCTCGGTGCGGCGCACCCAGCCGGGCGTGTACTTCGGCAGGTTCTTCTGCATGAACGGCTCCTGGCCGGGCCGCACCCGCAGCACCGACAGCGGCCGGTCCCGCAGTTCCGGCAGGATCCGGTCGGCCATCGCGTCGAGGTAGTCGACCAGGTCGCGTTTGGTCGCCCCGGCGCCGTCGAACAGCGGCTGGTCGAGGTTGGTCAGCGACACTCCGGCCCGGGTCTCGTCGGCGGCACCCATCGGACCACCATCCCGGGCCGGGCCCGGCTCGGCAACCCCGACACGGTGCCCGGCGCGCCGCACCGGCCGGCACCTGCGACGATCGGGGGCGTGGGTGAGGCGGAGTCGGAGCGGTGCGGACCGGACACGGCGGAGCAGGCGAGCGCCTGCACCGTGCGGGAGGCGCTGGACCGGGTCGGCGGCAAGTGGGCCATCGGCATCCTGATCGCCGCCTCGGCCGGCCCGGTCCGCTTCACCGAGCTGGAGCGCCGGGTGGAGGGGATCAGCCGCCGGATGCTCACGCTGACGCTGCGCAACCTGGAGCGGGACGGGCTGCTTCACCGGCACGTGCATCCCACGGTGCCGCCGAAGGTGGAGTACACCGCCACGCCGATGGCCCGGGAACTGTACGAGTCGCTGGTGGCGCTGACGAGCTGGGCGGAGCGGCACCGGGAGGCGATCAGCGCGGCCCGGGCCGAGTACGACCGCACACACGGCCGCCCACCGGCCTGACCTGCGAAAACGGGTCGTTGTGGCGAACGCCACGCGCGCGATCTGACCGATCGGTCAGCACCTGACCGATCGGTCAGGCATGCTGGAGGACATGGCGCGACCCACCACCGCCACCCACGACGAGCTGCTGGCCGCGGCCGCTCGCCGGTTCGCCGTCACCGGGTACAAGGGCACCTCGCTGCAAGACATCGCCCGCGATGTCGGCTGCTCCAAGGCGACGGTGCTCTACCACTTCGCCAGCAAGGACGCCCTGCTCTGCGAGCTGATGGCCCCGGCCATCACGATGCTGGAGGAGCTGGACGTCCGCATCGCCGCGCACACCGGCGCCGAGGCCCAACGCGTCGCCGCGGACGGCTTCGTCGACCTGGCGGTCCGCTTCCGCCGGGAGATCGCGCTGCTCCGGGGCGAGTTCCCCGATCTGCTCCAGCAGCCCGCGTTCGCCCACATCCAGCAGATCTCCGAACAACTCATCGCCGCCTTCTCCGGCTTCTCCGACCGTCCGGAGGCACGCGTCGCGGCGCTCGTCGTGCTCGCCGGCATCGCCGAGACCTGCGGCGAGTTCCTGGACATCCCCGACGACCAGCTGCGACCCGCGCTGCTCGCCGTGGCGTACCGCGCGCTCGAAGTCACCACCTGATCCGAACCCCGAGGACAAGGAAGGTCCATGGCGACCCTGCTGTACCGGCTCGGCCGGGCATCCCTGCGCCGGCGGCGACTCGTCGCCGTCGTCTGGCTCGTCGTACTCGTCGGACTCGGCCTGGCCGCGGCCACGCTGAGGGGCCCGACGGCGAGCAACTTCACCATGCCGGGCACCGAGTCGCAGAAGGCGATCGACCTGCTCGCCGACCGCTTCCCGGCGGCCAGCGGCGCCACCGGCACGATCGCGATCAAGGCGCCGCAGGACGGCGCGCTGACCTCACCCGACGGACAGGCGGTGGTCAAGCAGGTCACGCAGGAGGCGGCCACGCTCCCGGGCGTGGTCGGCGCGGTCGACCCGTACCAGGCGCAGGCGCTCACCCCGGACGGCCGGTACGCGCTGATCCAGGTGCAGTTCGCCGGCGGCGCGGACGAGGTGACCGACGAGCAGCGCGACGCGTACGAGAAGGTCGGCGCGCAGGCCGAGGCGCAGGGCTGGCAGATCGCCCCCGGCGGCGAGGTGCTCAACGGTGAGCCGGAGGTCGGCTCGACCGAGGCGATCGGCGTGCTGGTCGCGGCGATCGTCCTGGTGATCACGTTCGGCTCGCTCGTGGCGGCCGGGATGACCATGCTGAACGCGCTCATCGGCGTCGGCGTCGGCATGGCCGGTCTGTTCGCGCTCAGCGGCGCGGTCGAGCTGACCAGCACCGCGCCGATCCTGGCGCTGATGCTCGGCCTCGCGGTCGGCATCGACTACTCGCTGTTCATCACCTCCCGGCACCGGCAGAACCTGCTCGACGGGCTCTCCCCGGAGGAGGCGGTCGGCCGTGCGGTCGGCACCGCCGGCTCGGCTGTGGTCTTCGCCGGCGCGACGGTCGTGGTGGCGCTCGCCGGCCTTGCCGTGGTGGGCATCCCGTTCCTCACCGTGATGGGCCTGGCCGCCGCCGGCACCGTCACAGTGGCCGTGCTGGTGGCGATCACGCTGGCTCCGGCGCTGCTCGGCTTCGCCGGACACAAGGTGCTGCCGCGCAAGCTGCGTGACCGCAAGGCGGTCGAGGACCCGACCACCGGCTCGGAGGACCGCTCCGGCTTCGGATTCCGCTGGGCGCGGTGGGTGACCAGACTGCGCATCCCGGTGATCCTGGTCGGCCTGCTCGGCCTCGGCCTGCTCGCGATCCCGGCCCAGGACATGCGCCTGGCGCTGCCGGACGCCTCCGCCGCCGCCGAGGGCACCCCGGCCCGGGTCAGCAGCGATCTGATCCGCGAGGGCTTCGGCCCCGGCTTCACCGGCCGGCTCGCGGTCGTGGTGACCGCCGACTCGCCGCAGGCCACCCAGGCCGCCATCCCGCAGGTGACCGCGCTGGTCCAGAAGACCGACGGGGTGCTGGCCGTGGCCCCGCCGCAGGTCGACCCGTCGGGGCGTACCGCGCTGATCGGGGTGATCCCGAAGACCGGGCCGACCGAGGAGGCCACCGAGACGGTGGTGCACGACATCCGCAAGCAGGTGTCGGGCATCCAGAACGCCGACGTGCTGCTCACCGGCGTCACCGCTGTCGGCATCGACGTGTCGGAGAAGCTCTCCGACGCGCTGCCGGTCTACCTGCTGCTGGTGGTGGGCCTGTCGATCCTGCTGCTGATGCTGGTGTTCCGGTCGATCCTGGTGCCGGTCAAGGCGGCGCTGGGCTTCCTGCTCACCGTGGCGGCCACGTTCGGCATCACCGTGGCGGTGTTCCAGCAGGGCCACCTGGCCGACCTGGTCGGCCTGGACACCCCGGCCCCGCTGGTCAGCTTCCTGCCGATCCTGCTCATCGGCATCCTGTTCGGCCTGGCCATGGACTACGAGGTCTTCCTGGTCTCCCGGATGCGCGAGGACTTCGTGCACGGCGACACCGCCCAGCAGGCCACCATCAACGGCATGGGGCACGGCGCCCGGGTGGTCACCGCCGCCGCGCTCATCATGATCTCGGTGTTCGGCGGCTTCGTCTTCCTGGAGGACCCGATCATCAAGTCGATGGGCTTCGCGCTCGCGATCGGTGTCGCCATCGACGCGTTCGTGGTCCGGATGACGATCGTGCCGGCGGTGATGTCGCTGCTGAACAACGCCGCATGGTGGCTGCCGCGCTGGCTGAACAAGATCCTGCCCAACGTGGACGTCGAGGGTGAGGGCCTGCGCGCCCACCTCGCCGAGAAGCAGCACGCGAACGTGTGATCCGCACGGGTGGGGCCCCGCGGGGCCCCACCCGTCACACACCCGCCGGATACGTCTCCATCTCACCGGGCGTGACGCACGTCGGCAGCGGGTGCAGCGCTGTGGCCTCGTCGCACCAGATGAACGCGTCGTAGCGTTCACCCAGCCGGGTCGGCACGTAGTTGCCCCAGGACTCGAAGCTCGGGTCGTACACCACCCCGATGGCCCGGTGGTCCGCCTCGCCGGTCACCCATTCCGGCTGGTCGTCGCCGCCGAAGACCAGCACCGCCCGGTCCGGCATCAGCTCGTGCAGCCGATGCTCCACCGAGCCCTCCCGCGCCGGTGGGACCACCATCGTCTCGGCCGGTGAGCCCCAGCGCGGCGCGGCCACCACGCTGCCGCGCCAGCTGCCGAAGCCGATCAGCGCCACCGCGTCCCGGCCGTGCCGTTCCCGGCCGAGCTGCCCGATGTTGACCATGCCGTCCGCCGCCATGTCGGTGGCCCGGGCATCGCCGACGTGCGTGTTGTGCGCCCACACGATGCCCCGCGAGCCCGGCCCGTATCGGTCGAGCAGCCGGTCGAGCGTGTCGGCCATGTGGACGTCGCGGACGTTCCACGACTCGGGGCCGCCGCCGACCATGGCCCGGTAGTACCGCTCCGCGCCGGCCACCACCTCCGCGTTCTGCCAGGCCGAGAAGCGGTCCGGGCCGTCCGTGGCGGCCTGTTCCCGGGTACGCGCCAACAGCCGGACCACCTCCTCCTCGCACCGGGCGGAGACGAACCGGCTGGCCATCCCGTACTCCTCGGCCCGTTTGCCGTACGGCTCGAAGCAGCGGTACGCCTCCTGGGCCGCCTCCAGCGAGGCCGGATCCTCCTCACCGAGGTAGTCGAAGATGGCCTGCATCGACTCCCAGAGGGAATACACGTCCAGCCCGTGGAAGCCGGCCCGCTCCCCCTCGGGGCGTTCCAGGTTCCACGCCCGCAGCCAGCGGCAGAAGCGGGCCACCTCGGCGTTCGCCCACATCCAGGTGGGCCAGCGTTCGAACCGTTCCAGCGCGGCGAGCGGATCGGCCGGCCCGTCCGGCGCGCCCACCACCGACCGGTGCACCCGGTCGCAGTCCGGCCAGTCCCCCTCCACCGCCACGAAGTCGAACCCCTGTTCGGCGATGAGCCGCCGGGTCAACTGCTCCCGCAGCCGGTAGTAGTCGTAGCTGCCGTGCGTCGCCTCGCCGATCATCACCACCCGGGCGTCCCGCACGCGGTCCAGCAAGGGGTCGAAGTCGCTCGGCGCGCCGAGCCGCTGTACCAGCATGTCAGCGGCTACCCGGGGCCCGCCGGGACAAACCGCCGCCGCTGGGTCCGGCGGGCGTACGGCGGACCCGGGCCGTACCCGCCGGCGGGCATGGTGCCGGGCTCAGTGGGTAGCCGGGCGGCATGACCGTCACCGGTGCGCAGTTGCGGGAGTTCCTGGCCGGGCTCGACTACCCGGTCTCGCGGGAGGACCTGGTCCGCTGGGGCCAGGAGAACGGCGCCGACACCGAGGCGCTGCAGGCGCTGCGGTCCCTGCCGGCCGAGGAGTTCCACACCCCCACCGAGCTGGGCGAGGCGCTGGTCACGCTGGCCGACGCCTGACCGGTGGGTGTTAAGCGGGGGCCCCTCCTCTACCGGAGGCGTTAAGAAGGGGCCCTTCCTTACATCTCGACGGTGCGGCCCTGGGCGCGGGCGGTCTGCGCGGCGTCCAGCACCGCCACCACCTCGCGGCCGAACCGCACGTCGCAGCGGTGGTCGCGGGTGCCGGCGTCGACCTCCTCCAGCAACTGGTCGAGCGCGGCGCCGAACGCCTGGAGCGCGCTGCCGTCGCCGGGCGGGACGGTCTCGGTGCCGTTCTCGCCGAAGAAGACGAAATCCCGGGTGACCGCCTCGGACGGCGCGTCCAGGGTGAGCGAGAGCGAACTGGTCGCGCCGCCGTCGTGGGTGAGCAGCAGGTGCACCAGGCCGCTCGGGCCGTCCATCGCGGCGACCCGGGTGACCCGGCCGAGCACCGGCAGGATCAGCGACAACGCGTGCGGGCCGATGTCCCAGAGCGCGCCGCGCTCCCGCCGCCAGGTCGAGTCGCCGTACGGGTTCCCGGGCTGGAAGATCGACGCGAACATGGTGGCGCGGGCGTGCTGCCAGCCGCCGGCCGCCGCGGTCGAGGCGAGGAAACCGGTGACGTTCGGGTGGAAGCGCTGGGTGAAGAAGACCACCGACGCCACCCCGGACGCCTGCGCCGCGTCGACCACCCGGTCGGCGTCGGCGAGGTCGAGCGCCAGCGGCTTGTCCAGCAGCAGGTGCCGCCCGGCGGTGGCCGCCCGCACGGCGATGTCGGCCTGCACGTCCGGCGGGAGCGCCACGGCGACCGCGTCGCAGGCGTCGATGAGCGCGTCGACGTCGGTGAAGGCCGGTACGCCGTGCCGGGTGGCCAGTTCCTCCGCCTTCGCCGGGTTGCGCCCCCAGACGCCGGCGAGCCGTGCCCGCGGGTGCGCCTCGATGGCCGCGGCGTGCGTCTCCGCCGCCCAGTAACCCGTGCCGAACAACCCGAACCGCACCCCGGCCCCCTGCCGTCGACGTCCGCCACCGGCGTACGCCGGGACCGTGATCCACGCTAGTCCCCCGGCCCGTCCGGCGCGCCCCGACCCGGCGGGCGAGCCGCTACTACACCGGTTAGTAGGCTGTGCCGGTGAACGACACCGTGTCGACGACCAGCGCGGCGGCCGCCTCCGCCTCCCCGGTGGACGGGCCGCTCGCCACGGTCGCGATCGTGATCTCGCTGGCGCTCGCCGTCTGGGCCCTGGTGGCGGCGGTACGCCACCGGCCGCCGGACCGGATCCAGTTCGTCGGCCTGGCCGTGCTGGAGGTGGCGCTGCTCGCGCTCACCGTGACGGCAATCGTCGCGCTCGGCGGCGGGGAGCGGCCGGGTGAGCCGGGCGCGTTCTTCGGCTACCTGGCGACGCTCGTCTGCCTGCCGCCGCTGGCCTGGGTGCTGGCCCGGATGGAGCCGACCCGCTGGGGCTCGGGCATCGTCTGCGCGATCTGCCTGGTCACGCCCGTGGTGGCGGTACGGCTCCAGCAGACCTGGGAGGTCCTCGGTGGCTGACACCACGACCGCGCACGAGCAGCGCGCCACCAACCGCGGCCCGGGACGGCTGCTGATCGCCGTCTACATCGTCTTCGCCATCGCCGCGACCTCGCGGGCCGGCTTGCAGATCGCCACGAAGTTCGACGAGGCGCCGGTGGCGTACCTGCTCTCCGCGCTCGCCGCGCTGATCTACATCGTGGCGGCGGTCGGGCTGGCCCGCGCCGGGCACACCGGCCGCCGGGTCGCGCTCGCCTGCTGCACAGTCGAACTGGTCGGGGTGCTCGGCGTGGGCGTGCTGAGCATCGCCGACAAGGAGCTGTTCCCGGACGAGACGGTGTGGTCCGACTTCGGCAGCGGCTACGGCTACGTGCCGCTGGTGCTGCCGGTGCTCGGCCTGTTCTGGCTCTGGCGCACCCGGCGCGACCCCGCCTGAGCGGGCCCGCGCCGGGTGGGGCCGGTCAGTCCTTCGGGCCGCCGGCGACGTAGATGACCTGGCCGGAGACGAAGGACGCGCCCTCGCTGGCCAGGAACGAGATGGTGTGCGCGACGTCCTCCGGACGGCCGGGACGGCGTACCGGGATCTCGGCGGCGGCGTGCTTCTGGAGATCGTCGAAGTCGACCTTCATCCGCGCCGCGGTCGCCGCGGTCATGTCGGTGACGATGAAGCCCGGCGCGACCGCGTTGACGGTCACCCCGAACGGGCCCAGCTCGATCGCCAGCGTCTTGGTGAAGCCTTGGAGGCCGGCCTTGGCGGCCGAGTAGTTGGCCTGGCCCCGGTTGCCGAGCGCGGAGGTGCTGGACAGGTTGACGATCCGGCCCCACTTCGCCTCGACCATGTGCTTCTGCGCGGCCTGGCTGAACAGGAACGCCCCGCGCAGGTGCACGCCCATGACCGTGTCCCAGTCGCCCTCGGTCATCTTGAACAGCAGGTTGTCGCGCAGCACACCGGCGTTGTTGACGAGCACTGTCGGCGCGCCCAGTTCGGCGGCGATCCGTTCCACGGCGGCCTCGACCTGGGCCCGGTCGGACACGTCGGCGCCGACGCCGAGAGCCCGGCCGCCGGCCGAGCCGATGGCGTCCACCGTCTCCTTGGTGGCGGACTCGTCGATGTCGACCACGGCGACGGCCATGCCGTCGGCCGCCAGCCGGCGGGCGGTCGCCGCCCCGATGCCGCGCGCGGCTCCGGTGACGATGGCGACGCGGGGCTCCTCCGACATGCTTACCTCCCGGTAACTTGTGGCTCGATCGAAGGAGCTTAACCCGCCGGTACGCCGCCCCCTACCGCTCGTGGCCCCGGCAGAGCCGGATCCACCGGTAGCCGTACCCGCCGAGCTTGAGCCGGTCGAGCTTGCCCACGTCCTCGTAGTTGCGGTCGCTGAGCACGTCGATCGGCAGATCCGCCTCCGGCGCCAGCGTGCTCAGGTCGACCTCGACGTCTTCGGTGCCGAGGTTGTGCAGGAAGACCATGGTCCCGGTACGACCGTCGGCGCGGTGCGCGAGCACGCCCGGCGGCATCGGCACGTCGATGTGGGTGGTGCTGCCCGAGCCGGTCTCCGGCGCCTCGCGCAGCGTCCGGATCATCCGCTCGAACCAGCCGAGCAGCGACCGCGGATCCTTGCGCTGGGCGGTGACGTTGACCTTCTGGTAGCCGTACTCACCCTTGTCGATCACCGGGCGGACCAGCTTCTCCGGCTCGGCGGCGGAGAAGCCGGCGTTGTCCGCGTACGACCACTGCATCGGGGTACGGATCGCGTCGCGCCCGTCCAGCGACAGGTTCTCCCCCATGCCGATCTCCTCGCCGTAGCGCAGCACCGGCGTGCCGCGCAGCGAGAACTGGAGCGAGTACGCCAGCTCCATGTGCCGGCGGTCGTTGCCGAGCATGGGCGCGAGACGACGGCGGATGCCCCGGCCGTAGAGCTGCATGTTCTCGTCCGGCCCGAACTTCGCCAGCACGTCGTTGCGCTGGTCGGCGGTGAGCCGGGACAGGTCGATCTCGTCGTGGTTGCGCAGGAACGTCGCCCACTGGCCGCCGGTGGGCAGCTTCGGGGTGTCGCGCAACGCCTCGATGATCACCTCCGGGTCCTCCCGGGCCAGGGCGAGCATCAGCCGGCCGTTGAGCATGAAGTCGAAGAGCATGTGGATCCGGTTGCCCGAGCCGCTGCCGTCGCCGAAGTAGACGGGCAGCTCGTCCGGCTCGACGTTCGCCTCGGCCAGCAGGACCGCGTCGCCGCGCCGCCACTGCACGTGCTGGCGCAGGTCGGTGAGGAAGTCGAAGTCCTTCGGCGAGTTCGGGTTGCCCGGCTCGGTGCGCTCGATGATGAACGGCACCGCGTCCATACGGAAGCCGGAGACGCCGAGTTGGAGCCAGAACGAGGTGATCTTCTTGATCTCCGCGCGGACCTTCGGGTTCTCGATGTTCAGGTCCGGCTGGAACTTGTAGAAGCGGCGGTAGTACCACGCCTTGGCGGTCCGGTCGTAGGTCCACGTCTCGTGCTGCTCGCCGGGGAAGACCATGCCCTGGTGGCGGTCGTCCGGCTCGTGGTCGGCCCAGACGTACCAGTCCCGGTACGGCGAGTCGGGCGAGGACCGGGCGGACTGGAACCACGGGTGCTGGTCCGAGGTGTGGTTGACCACCAGGTCGATGATCACCCGGATGCCCCTGTTGCTCGCCTGGTGCAGCAGCTCGGCGAAGTCGCCGAGCGTCCCCAGGCGCGGGTCGACGTTGTAGAAGTCGGTGGCGTCGTACCCGTCGTCCTCGTTCGGCGAGGGGTGGATCGGGTTCAGCCACAGGCAGGTCACGCCGAGCCGGGCCAGGTAGTCCAGCCGGCCGATCAGCCCCTGGAAGTCACCCACCCCGTCGCCGTCGGAGTCCGCGTACGTGTCGACGTCGAGGCAGTAGACGACCGCCTCCTGATACCACCTGTCACCCATGCGAGGACTACTTCTCCGAACGCGCGCGACGGCAAACCCGGTACGGTGCTCCGATGAGCGAGGAGGCGTACGACTGGTCCGCCGGCACCTGGCTGAACCCGCCGGAGCGGGCCGAGCCGGTCGACGGCGGCCTGCTGGTCGAGCCGCATGGCGGCAGCGACTTCTGGCGGCGCACCAGCTACGGCTTCGTGCACGACGACGGCTCGGCACTGCTCGCGCCGTTCCCCGCGGGCAGCGCCGTGGAGGTGTCGTTCGTCCTCGACTACTCGGCCCGGTTCGACCAGGCCGGCGTGCTGGTCCGGGTGGACGAGCGGCGGTGGACCAAGGCCGGGGTCGAGGTGAGCGACGGTTCGCCGCAGGTGGGCGCCGTGGTCACCGACGAATTCTCCGACTGGTCGGTGGCGCCGGTGCCGCCGTGGTCGGGCCGGGAGGTGACGGTCCGGGTGAGCCGGGCCGGCGACGCGCTCACCGTGCGGGCCCGGTGCGAGGACGAGCCGTGGCGGCTGGTCCGCGTCGCCCCGCTCGATCCGGCGGCGCAGGCGTCGGCCGGGCCGTACTGCTGCTCGCCCAGCCGGGGCGGCCTGCTGGTCCGCTTCACCGGCTGGCGGCGGGGTCCGGCGGACGCCGCGCTGCACCCGGAGGGCTGAGTCACAGGTGTGACAGCCGCCGGTCCGGGTAACACCTTCGGATCTCCGGCTCTCGCGTGGAAGGACCCCCATGGCCCTGGCCCAGGACGTCGACCCGAACCAGTTCACCGGGCTGACCGGCTGGGTGGCGAGCGTGATCGACTCGCTCGGCGCGGTCGGCGTGGCACTGCTGGTGGCGCTGGAGAGCATCATCCCGCCGATCCCGAGCGAGATCGTGCTGGCGATGGCCGGTTACCTGTCCGCCGAGGGCCGGTTCAACGTGGTGTTCATCGTGGTCGCCGCGACGGTCGGCTCGCTGCTCGGCGCGCTGGTGCTCTACTGGCTCGGCGCGGCGCTCGGCGAGGAGCGGCTCAAGCGCTGGCTGGACCACATCCCGCTGGTCGACCTGCAGGATCTGGAGAAGGCCGACCGCTGGTTCGAGCGGCACGGCCGGTGGGCGGTGCTGATCGGCCGGGTGGTGCCGGTGGTCCGCAGCCTGGTCTCCATCCCGGCCGGCGCGAACCGGATGCCGCTCGGTGAGTTCATCCTGCTCACCACGCTCGGCAGCGGGGTGTGGAACGCCCTGATCGTCGGCGCCGGGTTCACCCTGGGCTCGCGGTGGGAGGACGTCGACAAGTACAGCCAGTGGTTCAACTACGCGATCTTCGCCGTCTTCGGTTTCATGATCGTGAGCTGGGCGGTGAAGAAGGTGCGCCGGCGGCGCGCCCGGCAGTCGGTGACCACCGGGCGCTGACCGCCGCGCGGGTCAGAAGCCCGCGGTGATGCCGGTGAACTCCCAGGTGTTCTGCGCGATGCCGGAGCAGTTGGCGACCACGCCGCCGCCGGGGCAGGGCCGGTCCCGGTTGACCGACCAGAACGTGAACCGGGCCAGGCCGCGCGCCTTCGCCCAGTCGCGGATCTGCGTCCAGGTGGCCGGCGAGGTCAGCTCCTGCTGGTCGGAGAGGCCGTTCATGCCGGACAGGCCCATGTGCGCGTACGCGGTGGCGTCCGACCAGCCGAACGCGTTGCGCAGCGCGGTCTTCAGGCCCTCGGCCGCGTTCACGGTGTTCTGGTACATGTTCGCGCCGCCGCCGAAGTCGAACGGCATGATGGTGAACACGTCGATCCCGGCGCCCTTGGCCGCGGCCTGGTTGATCAGCCGGGTGCCGTAGTACGACGGCCCGGTGGTCGAGGTGCCGAACGTGATGATCGTCTTGATGCCCGGGTTGTTCTGCTTGACGATCTTCAGGGCGTCCAGGATGCGGTCCTGCACCACCTCGTTCTCGAACTCGTCGCTGTTCTCGATGTCGATGTCGATCGCCTTCAGCCCGTACGCGTTGATGACCTGCTGGTACGCGCCGGCCAGGGCAGCGGCGGACGAGCAGTTCGGGCCGAGCTTGTTGCCGCTCCAGCCGCCGAAGGACGGGATGACGTCGCCGCCGGCCGCCTTGATCGCGGCGATGGTGGCGGCATGCGTGCCGCCGGTCAGCGGGCCGCTGCCGTCCCAGGCCGGGGTGCAGCCGCCGCCGGAGAGCACGAACGCGATGGTGAACCACTTGATGCCGGTCGCGCCCATCACGGTGGCGGGCGCGGGCGGGTCACCCCAGCCGGGGTAGAGATACGGCGCGGCGGCCATCGCGCCTCCGCCGCCACCGGTGCACCCGCTGGTGGTGGCCGCGACCGCCGCCGACTTCGCCGACTCGCCGGTGCCGTTGTACGCGGTCACGGTGTAGCTGTGCCCGCTGCACGCGGCCAGCCCGGAGACGGTGGCCGAGGTGCCGGTGACTGTGGCCTTGACCGTGCCGCCCTCGTACACCCGGTAGCCGGTGACGGTGCCGGAGACCGCGTTCCAGGCGAGCGAGACGGCGGACGCGGTGGTGCCGGTGACCCGCAGCTCGCCCGGGGTGGCCGGTGCGCCCGGGTTGCCGGGGTTGCCGCCGCCGGTGCAGGAGGCGCCGTTGACTGTGCAGTTCACCGGGTCGCCGGTGCCGCTGACGACGAAGCCGAAGCTGGTGCTGGTGCCCGGGGCGAGCGCGCCGTTCCAGGACTGGTTGACGGCTGTGACGTGCTGGCCGGAGGTGGTCAGCCGGGCGTCCCAGAACGAGCCGAGCGTGCTGCCGGACGGCAGGTCGAACTGGACGTTCCACGAGGAGATCGCGGCGGAGCTGTCGTTGGTGACTGTGAACCGGGCCTCGTACCCGCTGCTCCAGCTGGAGGTGCGGACGAACGCGGCGGTGGCGGCGGAGGCGGGTGGCGCGGCGAGCAGGGCACCGGCGACCACGGCGGTGGTCAGCGCGGCGGCGAGCGTCGCCAGGCGGGGGCGGAGTCTCACGGCGTCCTCCAGGGGACGGGCGGGGGTGGAGAGGGATTCACAACCGTCGACGTGCGCCTATTATTAAGAGTGTTAACTGTTTCTGTCCAGCACCGGTGCGGCCCGAACCCCGGAGGGGGTCCGGGCCGCGTCCCGGCCGCACTCAGCGGCGGAAGGTGAACCAGTTGACGTTGACGAAGTCGGACGGCTGGCCGCTGCTGAACGTCAGGTAGACCGTGTGCCGCCCGGTCACCGCGCCGACGTTGCCGGGCACCGAGCGCCAGGTCTGCCAGCCGCCGGTGTTGCCTACTGCGAAACTGCCGATCGGCGGCGCGGTCGGGCTGTCCACCCGGACCTCCACCAGCCCGCTCACGCCGGACGCCGCGCCGGAGGCGACCCGGGCCACGAAGTCGCGCGGCGGCGTCGAGCCGAAGTCGACGTTGTCGTAGCGGGCCCAGTCGCCGTTGGCGAGCCAGCCGATGTCCTGGCCGCCCTCGGCGCACGTCTCCACCTGCACGCCGTTCTGCGCGTTGAACGACTCGGCCTGGATCGTCGCGTACGCGTCGCGCACCCCGCCCGGCGGCGGCGTGGTCGGCGTCGGCGACGGGTTGCTCCCGCCGCCGCGGGTGTAGACGGCCACGTAGTCGACGAGCATCGACCGGCCGGGCACCGTCGCCGCGGTGGGCGTCGCGGAGCCGGCCACGCCGTCCGGGAAGCCGCCGCCCATCGCCACGTTGAGCAGCAGGAAGTAACCGGCGTGGTTGGTCATCTGACTCCAGTACGGCTCACCGATCTGGTTCTGCCCGACGGTGTGGAAGAGCTGGCCGTCGACGTACCAGCGCAGTTGCTGCGGGCTGGTCGAGGCGTCCCACTCGAACCGGTAGGTGTGGAACGCCGACTGGCAGGTGCTACCCGGGCAGGCCCGGGAGGCGCCGATGCCGTTGAACTCCCCGCACGGGCCGCCCGGCGCGACGCCGCAGTGCAGCACGCCCCAGACCGAGTTGATCCCGTTGACGTTCTCCATCACGTCGAACTCACCGATGCCCGGCCAGTTCTGGTAGTTGCCCCGGTACGGCGAGCCGAGCGCCCAGAACGCCGGCCAGTACCCGGACGCCGCCGCGCCCGTCACGTTCGGCATCTGGATCCGGCCCTCCAGGGCCAGCACACCACCCGACGGCGGCTTGAAGTTCGCCCGTACCGTCTCGATCCGGGCCGAGGTCCAGCGGCCGGCCGAGTCCCGCAACGGCGTGATGCGCAGGTTGCCCGAGCCGTCGTGGGCCAGGTTCGCGGTGCTGGACGTGTAGGTCTGGATCTCGCCGGTGCCCCAGTTGGCCGGGCCGCCCGGGTAGCCGGTGCCGGTGTCGATGATCCAGTTGGCGGACGAGGGCAGCGTGCCGGCGGAGCCGGTGAAGTCGTCGCTCCACACCAGGTTCCATCCGGACGGTGTCGGGGGCACCGCGGCCTGGGCGGTCATCGAGACGCCCGCGAGCGCTGTGGTGAGCGCGAGGACACCGGCGGCCAGGGCGAGCCGGCGGCGTGTTCGGGGCACGGTGGCGGAGGCGGCCGGAGCCGCCGGGATCGAATTCATTCGGGGTGCCTCTCTGCGGGGACGGGTCCGGGAGAGCGCTCTCTGAGAGCGATTTCTACGCGCCCGCCCCCGCACTTGTCAACGCTTGTCGATGGCCGCCGCCGGCTGCGGCCGGCGCAGCACCACCTGCTCCAGCGCCGTCCACGCCGTGGTGGTGACCAGATAGAGCACCGCTGCCAGCGGCACCACGAGCGCCACCAGCACCGTGCCGTACGGCAGCAGCGGCAGCACCCGCCCGAGCACCGCCGCGCCCGGACCCTCGGCCGGCGTCCCGGCCACGGTGCCGGTGGCGGCCGCCGCCCGGCGCATCCGCCGCGACGACCACCAGGCCAGCGCCAGCAGCGCGGCCAGCAGCACGCCGAACACCAGCGGCACCGGGCCGGCCAGGCCGTCGCCGAGATGCCACCCCAGCGGTACGCCGGCGAGCCGCTCCCCCAGCAGCTCCGGCGCGCCGTCACCGGTGGCGAACAGGCGGTACATGACCAGGAAGAACGGTGCCTGCAACAGAGCCGGCAGGCAGCCCGCCACCGGGCTGGCACCGGCGTTGCGGTAGAGCGCGAACAGCTCGCTCTGGAGGCGGGCCGGATCGTCGGCGTACCGGCGCTGGAGTTCCCGTACCTCGGGGGCGAGCGCGGTGCGACGCCGCTCCCCGCGGACCTGGGCCACTGTCAGCGGGGAGATCAGCAGCCGGACGGCGACTGTGAACAGGACGATGGCGGCCGCAGTCGCGGCGCCGCCGGTGAGCGGGGCGAGCACGTCGGCGAGCCAGGTGACGACTGTGGCCGCGGCCGAGGCCGCGGAGTGCAACGGTGCGAAGGCGAGCATGGGTGGACCCCTCGATGGCGATTCCGGGTGTCCCGGGCGGCGACGTGCCGCACGGCGGGACGGATGACGACGGAATCGGCCGCGGAAGCCGGGATGGAGGGATCTACCGGCCCGCCGACGCGGGCCGGAAGAAGGTGGCTACGCGGCCGAGGGGTGCAGGCCGGGAGCGCGGGGGCGCGGACGCCCCGGTGCGTCCGGGTCGACCTGCCGGGGCACCCCGCGGCGGCGGGCGCGGGCACGCAGCGCGGCGGCGAACCGGGTGCCGGGCGGCGTGGGCAGCGCGCGGACCCGCAGCGCGAGCAGCGTGGCGAGCAGCAGCGCGGCGACGACCGCCGCACCGGCGATCAGCCCGGCCGGCCGGTCGGCGAACAGGGCGAGCGCGTACGCCCACGCTCCCGTCAGCACCGCCAGCATCCCCGTCACACGGCCACCCTAGCCCGCCGTGTCACGCCCCGCGGGCCCGTGCACGCCCACCGGCGGCACGACCCGTTCGGGCGAACCGGCGCCGACACGCCCAGCGGCACGTTTCCCCAAACGGACACGGTGGGTAACAGGTCCTCGACCACGCGGCACGGTGCCGCGAGCGGTCCGGAGGAGACGGTGGTGACGATGAGTGGCTCAGTGGCGGAGCGGGAGCGGAGCGCCGCATCGGGCGGAACCGACCTGCTGACAGTCGGCGTCGAGGAGGAGTTCCTGCTCGCCGACCCGCACACCGGGACCGCCGTACCCGCCGTCGACCTGGTCATGGAGCAGGTGCCGGCCGAGCTGCGCGGTCAGGTGGAACGCGAGTTCCAGACCAGCCAGATCGAGATCGGCAGCCCGCCCGGGCTGGACCTGTCCTCGATCCGGCACTCGCTGTCGATGCTGCGCGCCGAGCTGGCCGACGCGGCCGAGCGGGCCGGCGTACGGCTGCTCGCGATCGGCACCGGGCCGGTCGACGGGCCGGTGCCGCCGGTGGTGGACAAGCCGCGCTTCGACCGGATGATCGAGCGGTTCCGGCTGCTGGTGCCCGGTCCCGGCAACAACGGCATGCACATCCACGTCGGCATCCCCGATCCGGACACCGGTGTGCAGGTGCTCAACCATGTCCGGCCCTGGCTGCCGATCCTGCAGGCGGTCACCGCGAACTCCCCGTTCTCCCGGGGCGAGGACACCGGGTACGCGAGCTGGCGCTCGGTGGAGTGGGAACGCTGGCCGTCGGTCGCGCCCACCCCGTACCTGGAGTCGCACGAGCACTACGAGCGGCTGATCCGGCAGCTCATCGCCAGCGGTGTGATGCTGGACGAGGGGATGCTCTACTGGTACGCCCGGCTGTCCGCGAAGTACCCCACGGTGGAGATCCGCATCGGCGACGTCTGCCCGTCGGTGGACGACGCGGTGCTGGTGGCGGCGCTGGTCCGCGCGCTCGTCGCCACCGCGCTCACCGACATCGCCGCCGGCCGCCCGGCCGTCAACACCGACCACCACCTGCTGGTGGCGGCGCACTGGCGGGCCGCCCACGACGGGCTGGAGGGCGAGGGCGTCGACCTCACCGACGGTGAGCTGCGCCCGGCCTGGGAGCTGGTGGACCGGCTCGTCGACCGGCTGCGCCCCGAACTGGAACGGCACGGCGACCTGGACCGGGTGACCGATCTGCTGGGCGGGCTGCGCCGGCACGGCAGCGGCGCGGCACGACAGCGGGCGGTGTTCGCGCGTACCGGCAGCCTCGTCGACGTGGTCGCGGACGTGGCGCGGCAGACCCGTGGCTGAGCGGCCACGCGGCCGTGGCCCGGCGTGACAGGATGGGCGACGTGGCCGAGCGCATGATCGTCATCGGCGGCGACGCCGCCGGGATGTCGGCGGCGTCGCAGGCGCGTCGCCGCCGCGACCGGTCCGAGCTGGAGATCGTCGCGTTCGAACGCGGGCACTTCACCTCCTACTCGGCCTGCGGCATCCCCTACTGGGTCAGCGGCCTGGTCGAGGAGCGGGACGAGTTGATCGCCCGCGACCCGAAGACCTTCCGCGACGACTTCGGCATCGAGGTCCGTACCCGGCACGAGGTCACCGCCATCGACCTGGACCGCCGCGAGATCCTCGCGCGTGACCTGGACGGCGGCGGCGAGGTCCGCGCCGGTTTCGACACCCTGGTGTACGCCACCGGCGCGTCCCCGGTGCAGCCGGACTGGGCACGCGACGACGTGTCAGGGGTGTTCGGCGTGCAGACGCTCGACGACGGCGCGGCGCTGATCGGCTGGCTCGAACGCGAGCCCCGGCCCCGGCGCGCGGTGGTCGTCGGCGGCGGCTACGTCGGCGTCGAGATGGCCGAGGCGCTCGTGCAGCGCGGGCTCTCCGTCCAGCTCGTGGAGCAGGCCGACCAGCCGATGTCGACAGTCGACCCGGACATGGGCGAGCTGGTGGCCGACGCGATGCGCGCGACCGGCATCGGCGTCCGCACCGGCCTCCAGGTCACCGGTCTCCAGGAGCGGGACGGCCGGATCTCCGCGGTGGTCACGAACGAGGGGCCGATCCCGGCCGACGTCGTGGTGCTGGGTCTCGGCGTACGCCCCAACACCGCGCTCGCCGAGGCCGCCGGCCTGCCGATCGGCCCCTCCGGGGCGGTCCGCACCGACCGCCGGATGCGGGTGCCGGGCGTACCCGGCGTGTGGGCGGCGGGCGACTGCGTCGAGTCGCTGCACCGGGTCAGCGGCATGCCGGTGCACATTCCGCTCGGCACGCACGCCAACAAGCAGGGCCGGATCGCGGGCATCAACATCGGCGGCGGGTACGCCACCTTCCCCGGCGTCATCGGCACCGCCGTCACCAAGGTCTGCGAGCTGGAGGTGGGCCGCACCGGGCTGCGCGAGCGGGACGCGCGGGAGGCCGGCTTCGAGTTCGTCACAGTGCTGGCCCAGTCGACGAACCGGGCCGGCTACTACCCGGGCTCGCGGCCGATGACGGTCAAGCTGATCGCCGAGCGGCCCAGCGGGCGGTTGCTCGGGGCCCAGATCGTCGGCTGGTCCGAGGCTGCCAAACGGATCGACGCGCTCGCGGTGGCACTGTGGAACGGCATGACAGTGGACGAGATGACAGCGCTCGACCTGGGGTACGCGCCGCCGTACGCCCCGGTGTGGGATCCGGTGCTGATCGCCGCCCGCAAGGCCGTCGACGCCCTGGCCGCCGTGTAAGGAAGGGCCCCCTATTAACGCCTCCGGTAGAGGAAGGGCCCCTTCTTACAAGCGGAGCCACCGGTGCTGACGCTTTCGGGCACGCCGAGGAGATCACGGCCCAAGAAGAAGGACCGCTGGTGGGGTTCAAGTCGCGGTAGGTGCAGTTGAGTGCCGATAGATGCCGTTCGGTGCACCTGTCTGCTCCCACCCTCGGCCGACGGTAAGCATCCGACGCGGGCTCAACGAGACGGCGTCGAGTGTTCCAGCATCAGATCAAGCCGGGATGGCCTGCCTCAGGAGGAGAGGTCCTGAACGACGATGCGCCCATTTCCATCCACGAACGCCACCTTTCTGCCATCCGGCGAGACACTTGGCGATCTTGCATGATCCGCCTGGCGGATCCGCCGGGATTGACCACTCTGCAGATCGACCTCGAGAACATCGGCCGGCCCGTTGAAAGACACTGTGACGATCGCTTTACTCCCTCCCGGCGCCACGGCCAAATCAGGGAATCCATGTAGTTCCGGCCCAACCTGCTTCACCTCTCCCCGCTCCCTGGAGGCGGCCATCAGCCGCCAGACGCGCCGCTCCTCTGCCCTCAACCGATCAGGTGGAGGGTCGTTGGTGGCAGCGAAAACAACCCGTCCGCCACGAACGACAACGGGCGCCTTGGCCGACTTTCCCATCCGGCAGGAATATTCCGCCCAGTCGATCAAGTCGCCGGCGACGGCATCTCCGAACGGTTGAATCTCCCAACAGTCGTCCTTGCCGCTACTGACATAACCGCTTCGACCGTCAGCGTTCAGAGCAACATCAGACGCCGAGGGTACGTCCAGGAGGTCATTGAATGAACCAGTTGCCTCCGAGTAGGAAACCAACCTCTGGAACCCATCGCACGCCATCCCGATACCCAGCGAGTCCGGTTCGACAGCGAACAGGAAATCAAGCGGGCCACAAGGGACGGGCATGTCCGACTGGGATGCCAACTTGCGCTCGCGTCCCGCGTCACGCACCCACAACTCGCTAACTTCGGAGTCGTCCTCACGGAGGTAGTAGAGCCTGTCCTGCGAGACCCATGCCACGCTGGTGACCAGCGGCCCCCCTAACGCCGACAGCGTGCAACCACTCACAGCCACGAGGATCACAGCCACTACTAGCCTGGGTGATTCACCGTGATCGCCAAGATGCGCTGTTCGTCGGCGTGTAGATGAGCGGAAGTGCCTGCCCTGCAAGGGAAACTTGTGATTGCGACATCTACAGGTTTCTCTCTGGGGGAGGCACTTCCGAGGTGCAGCTTACGGCGTGGTCGCGGGATCTGCGGGTTACCGCGGGTGGTTCGGGTGTGGTGTCGCACGTCGGTGCGGCGTTGCTGCGGTTGCTGGCGGATCGGGCCGGGTTGACCGTGGCGTTGTCGGCGGGGCTGGCCCGGGCCGGCTGGTGGCCGGTGCATGATCGGGGTCGGGTGCTGGTCGACCTCGCGGTGATGATCGCTGACGGTGGGGAAGCGATCGCGGACATCGACGTGCTGCGCCACCAGCAGGAGGTGTTCGGGTCGGTGGCCTCGGACACCACGGTGTGGCGGGCCCTGGACGAGATCGGCGTGGTGCAGCTGCGGCGCATCGCCAAGGCCCGGGCGAAGGTACGCGCCCGGATGTGGCAACTGTTCGGCGGCCCACCGGCGGCACGGGCGGCGGGCCGGGACATCGGCACCGGCGTGGTGGTCCTCGATGTGGATTCCACGATCGTGATCGCGCACAGCGACAAGGAAGGCGCCGCGGCCACCTACAAGCACACCTACGGCTTCCACCCGATCCTGGTCACCTGCGACAACACCGCCGAGCTGCTCGCCATCACGCTGCGGCCGGGCAACGCCGGCGCGAACACGGCCGCCGATCACCTCGACGTGCTCGCCCAAGCCGTCGCGCAGGTCCCCGCGAAACACCGCCGGCACCTGCTCATCCGCGGTGACTCCGCCGCAGCCACCCACGCCGTCCTTGACTGGCTCCACGAGCAGGACAGCAAACGCGGCCGGCGGGTCGAGTACTCCCTCGGCTGGTCGATCGGCGAACCCGAACGCACCGCCATCACCGCCCTACCCGCCTCGGCGTGGTCGCCGGCGATCAACGCTGATGGCGGTGTGCGTGATGGCGCCGCCGTCGCCGAACTGACCGGCCTGCTGCCCCTGCCAGGCTGGCCGGCCGGGATGCGGGTCATCGTCCGGCGGGAGCGCCCCCACCCCGGCGCCCAACTGACCCTGTTCGAGGACCGCGATGGCTGGCGCTACACCGCCTTCGCCACCAACACCCCGGTAGGTGTCTTGCAGTGGTTGGAGGCCCGTCACCGGGCCCACGCCCGCGTCGAGGACCGGATCCGCTGCGCCAAGGACACCGGCCTGGGGCGGCTACCCTCCCGCGAGTTCGCCATCAACCAGGCCTGGTGCATTGCCGCAGCGATCGCCGTCGACCTCATCGCGTGGCTGCAGCTCATCGGCCTCGACGGCGACCTGGCCAAGGCCGAACCGAAACGGCTGCGCTACCGGATCCTGCACACCGCCGCCCGCCTCGTGCACGGCCAACGCCGCCGCACGCTGCGCATCCCGTCCAGGTGGCCCTGGGCCGAACAGATCACCGCCGCGTTCAACCGGATCGCGGCCATCCCCGACCCCGGCTGACCAACACAGCCGCTGCCCCAACAACCCGGAGGACCCCAGGAGACCACGCCCACCGCCGCGACAGACGGCCCACCACCATGCCCGGAACCACACAATATCGATCAACAGCGATCAGGAGCGCCGGGCCGAAGGAGCCGGCGTCAGGCGCGAATCATCGAGGCTAGACCAGGAAAGATCTTCCTCATCAGCTCACTTCTCAGGTGGAACTAGCCGCAGGCTGCCGTCGCGTTGCCCGAGTTTAGGGCTCATGCTCTTGGAACTCCCAACATTCGAGTTGGTGCCAGCAGGTCAGAGCGCAGGCGAGGCGGAGGAGGGCTTCGTGGATGTCGTCTCGGATTTCCCAGCGGATGCGCAGGCGGCGAAACCCGCGGGCGCGGATCTGGTGGCGGCGGCTGTCGTAGTCGTAGCGCCGGTCGGCGTAGAGCCGGTCGGGGGCGGCGTCGGGGTGGTCCTGGCCGGCCGCCGGTGGCCGGGCTGGCGTCGAGTGGCGCGGTGGTCTGGGTGGAGTCGTGCCTGTTCCCGCCGGTCAGTGTGACCGCGCGGGGGATGCCGCCGCCGTCGGTGGTGACGTGGGGTTTCGAGCCAGGTTTGCGACGGTCGGGCGGCCCCGGACCGGTTTGGGCCGCCCCGAGCGCCCGGATGCGGGAGCCGTCGATCACCGCCCTGAACATGTCCGACTGCGCAAACCTGCGCCAGCAGGTCATGCCCGACCAGAACCCCGACTCCGAGGCAGGAACTCCCACGCGATCGCCGTATAGGGCACGAACAAGATCCCGCCCAAGACATTCCGGCCGTCCGACGCTTACCCCCCGGATCCCGGCTGCGGAGTGGTGGGCGGGGTGGCAGCAGCGGTGCGATCTCGACTCACGACTCGTCCGAGACGATCCACGTTGGCCGCTCACCCCCTCCTCACCAACATCATTTTGTTGGAACCCCTTAACAACGATCTTGTCGGTGCCGGGGGTTAGCGTGTGCGCGTTGCCGGTTCGGCACTTCCCCTCGGAGGTATACCCCCATGTCCCAGGAGACGACCTACCTCGAACTGTCCGAAGTGGATGGCGGAGCGCACAAGTTCTACGAGGTGGTGGTCGACGACACCGCGATGACAGTGCGCTACGGGCGGATCGGCGACCAGGGCCAGGTGAAGACGAGCACCTACCCGGACAACACCCGCGCCCGCGCCGCCGCCGCGAAGAAGATCGGCGAGAAGGTCCGCAAGGGGTACGCCCCGGCGGTGCCCGGCGTACGCCAGAAGCGGACGGTGTCGCGCCGGCAGATCGTCAGCACCCGCTCGACCGCCCGCACCGCCCCGGTCCTCTGGCGGTACGTCTCGGGCGCGCCCGCCTTCGGCATCTTCGTCGACGACCGGCACTGCATGGTCGGCAACGAGCACGGCGTGATCACCACACTCGACCACGACGCCCGGCTGGTCAACCAGGTCCGGCTGCCCGACGGGGTGAAGTGCATCGTCGCCGACGACGCCTGGGTCTACGCCGGCTGCGACGACGGCAACGTCTACGACCTGTCCGGCAAGGTGCCGCGCGCGGCGTACGCGATCGCGCCCGAGATCGACATCTACTGGCTGGACATCCACGACGGCGTGCTGGGCGTGTCCGACCGCGACGGCGGCATCTCCGCGATCGACCACGAGGACGAGTTCCTCTGGCGCCGGCCGGGGCGGGGCCGGTCGGCGTGGATGGTGCGCTGCGACGCCGACGCGCTCTACCACGGCCACTCGCAGGGGGTCACCGGTTACGACTGGCGCACCGGGCGCGAGCTGTGGCACACCGGCACCGGCGCGGTCCTTTTCGGCTGGCAGGAGCGGGACGCCGTCTTCGCCGGCACGGGCACCCGCGAGGTGGTGCGCCTGCGCAAGGACGGCCGGGCCGAGCAGGTCTACCGCTGCGACTCGGCGGTCTTCTCCTGCGCCACCGCCGAGGGCGGCCGGTACGTGTTCGCCGGTGACAGCGCCTCCTCGATCTACTGCTTCGACCAGGCCGGCAACCGGCTGTGGAAGCTCGGCACCGGCTGCGGCTCGGCGTACTCGATGCAGTACCACGACAACCGGCTCTACGTGGTCACCACGAGCGGCTACCTGGCCTGCATCGACGCGAGCGAGGCGGCGATCCGGGCGGCCGAGGCGGGCAGCGTGCCCGACGTGGTCGATGTCAAGGCGCCGGCGCGGATGCCCGAGACGGCCGCCTGGACGTCGGTCGAGGTGACCACCGACGACCGCGACGGCGTGCTGGTGCAGTGCGTCGAGCAGGGCGGCCGGCTGCGGGTGCACGTTCTCGCCGACGGTTACCGGCGGGACTGGTCGGTGCAGTTCCCCAAGGGCATCCGCGAGCCGGGCGCGCGTTACCTGGTCACCGAGGTCCGCGAGTCCGGCCGGGGCGGCTTCTACCGCGCATACGGGGACATCCGCCGGCTGCGCTGACCGCAGACCGGCGAGATCCGGCCCGGGACAGCGGATCGTCGCCGTACCGGTCAGGATGTCTGGATGCGGTGCGACATTCCTGACGGGCTGCGCTGGGTCGAGCAGACCGAGGCCGGCCGGGCGTGGCTCGCGGAGCTGCCCGGCCGGCTGGCCCACTGCGTCGCGCGGTGGGAGCTGACGGTCGGCCCGCCGTTCGCGTACGCGTTCGCCTCGCTGGCGCTGCCCGCGACACTCCCCGACGGCACCCGGGCGGTGCTGAAGCTCCAGTACCCGGACGACGACAGCGTCCACGAGGCAACGGCGCTGGCGCACTGGGACGGGCGCGGCGCGATCCGGCTGCTCGCCCACGACGCCGATCGGCGCGCACTGCTGGTCGAGCGGTGCGACCCCGGCACGCCGCTGCACTCGCTGGCCGCCGACGCGGCGCTCGACGTCGCGGTCGGCCTGCTACCGGGGCTCGCGGTGCCGGCCGGTGAACCGTTCACGCCGCTGGCCGAGGAGGCGGCCGGCTGGGCGGAGCGGATGCCTGGTAACTGGCGACGGGCCGGCTGCCCGTACGAGCGGCGCCTGCTCGACACCGCGCTCGGGCTGCTCGCCGAGCTGGCGCCGAGCCAGGGTGAGCAGGTGCTCGTCAACCAGGACCTGCATGCCGGCAACATCCTGGCCGCCGGGCGCGAACCGTGGCTGGTGATCGACCCGAAGCCGCTGGTCGGCGAGCGGGAGTTCACGGTGGTGCCACTCGTGCGCGGCGCGGAGCTGGGTCACTCCCCGGCGGCGGTCCGGCACCGGCTCGACCGGCTCAGCGCCGAGCTGGGCCTCGACCGGGAGCGGGTACGCGGCTGGGCGATCGGCCAGACGGTGGCCTGGAGCATCGGCGGCGACCAGGTCTTCCCCGGAAACGTCGAGGCGGCCCGCTGGCTGCTCGACGAGATGTGACTCAGCCCGCCTGGCAGGTGGGGCACCAGTAGAGGTTGCGTCCCGCGAGCGCGCCCCGGCTGACCGGGGTGCCGCAGACGTGGCAGGGCGCGCCGGGGCGGCGGTAGACGTACACCTCGCCGCCGTGCCTGTCGACGCGCGGCGCACGGCCGGTCACCTCCGGCAGGTCGGCGTCGCGCACGGTGTCGATGCGGCCCCGCTCGACCGCGCGGGTCATCAGCATCACCAGGTCCGCCCAGAGCTCGGCCCAGCCGGCCGGCGTCAGCTCCCGGCCGGGCAGCAGCGGCGGCAGGCCGGCCCGGAACAGCGCCTCGGTCACGAAGATCAGGCCGGTGCCGGCCACCACCGACTGGTCGAGCAGCAGCGCGGCCAGCGGGGTGGGACTGCGGCGGATCCGGGCGTACGCCCGGTCCGGGTCGGCGTCGGCGCGCAGCGGGTCCGGCCCGAGCCGGTCGCGCAGCGCCGCCACCTCGGGCGGGGTCAGCAGCTCGCAGGCGGTCGGGCCGCGCAGCTCCAGCCAGTGCCGGTCGCTGTGCAGGCGCAGCCGCAGCTGCCCGACCGGGGCCGGCGGCTCCCCCGGCCCGTCGGCGAACTTCCCGTACAGACCCAGGTGTACGTGCAGCGTCAACTCGCCCGCGTAGTGGTGCAGCAGGTGCTTGCCGTACGCCTCGGTGCCGTCCAGGACGGTGCCGCTCAGGCGGGCCGCGCCCTCGGCGAAGCGCCCCTGCGGGCTGTCGGCGTGCACCTTGTCGCCCGCGAACAGCTCGGCGTGCCGGGCGGCGAGGCGGTGGATGGTGTGTCCCTCTGGCACAACGACCAAGCGTAGCCAGCGGATCGGGCCGCCGGCGACGTCGGGTCCTGAGACGACATTGAATCGATGTTCGTCGACTGAAAGACTGGCGGCGGCAGCGCTCGGGAGCCAGTGCGAGCCGCTCGATCTCGCCGGAGGGACAAGCGCGGGGTGATGCGCCACCCCGGTGCCGGGCAGTCGTCTCCGGCGCTCCGCCGTGTCGTCACGGCGGCGACATCGCGGTCCACCACCACTCCGGCGCCGACCGCCCCCGGCGCCCCCAGCTCGGGAGAGACAGATGCTCCGTACGCTCGGCGCGGCACTGGCCGCCGCCCTCGCCCTCACCGGCCTGGCCGCCTCGGCCGGCGCCGACCGGTCGCCCGCCACCACGACGACGACGCTCGCCACGGCGGCGACGCCGACCCCGACGCCCACGTTCGCGTGCCCGCCGGCGTTGCCGGTCAGCGGCCAGGTGACCGGGGCCACCACGACCAGCATCACCATCACCTACTGGATGGTGCTCAGCCCGCCCTGCGGATACGACCCGCCGCTGGTCGTCAGCCTCTACGCCAGCCGCGAGGACGCCACCGGGTGGCGCGACCCGGTGGCCGAGGCCGTCACCGGGCCGGAACGATCCGGGACGGTGACCATCGGCGGCCTGGCCCCTGGTACCGAGTACTGGTTCCGGTTCGGCGACACCAAGGGCACGCGGGATCCGTACGTGATCGGCGGACCGGCGCGCACGCTGTCACTCTGCTCCGCGACGGCCACGATCGACAGCAGGTGGGGCGGTGGCTTCGTCGCCACTGTGACGGTGCGCAACGACGGCACCGAGCCGGTCCCGGGCTGGCTCGTCTCGTGGCGGTGGTCCGGTGACGAGCGCATCCAGTCGGTCTGGGGCGGGGTGGCCGAGGGCTCCGGCCAGGACGCCGAGGTCCGCAACGCCTCCTGGAACGGGACGCTGGCGCCGGGTGCTTCGACGACGTTCGGCCTGCTCGTGGCGACGAGCGCGACGCCCGCCGCCATCATGCCGGTCTGCGGGCGGTGACCGGCATGCGGTGGACGGCACGGCACGGCGGCACCGGCCGTTTCCTCGCGGCGGGGCTGGCGCTCGCAGTGGCCGTCGCGGCGACGGTGGTGGGACCGGCAGCGGGTGCGCTGGCGGCCCCGGTGACAGTCACCAACGGCACCCAGTTCACCGACACCACCGGCGCCGTGGTGCACGCCCACGGCGGCGGTGTCCTCAAGGTCGGCGACTACTACTACTGGTTCGGCGAGAACCGCAACCCGGACAACACGTTCCGGGCGGTCTCCGTCTACCGCTCCACGGACCTGCGCACCTGGGAGTTCCGCAACAACGTGCTCACCCAGTCGTCGGCCGCGGAGCTGCGGGTCGCCAACATCGAGCGGCCGAAGGTCGTCTACAACGCGGGCACCGGCCGGTTCGTGATGTGGATGCACAAGGAGAACGGCTCCGACTACAGCGAGGCGCGGGCCGCTGTCGCCTCCTCGGCAACCGTGGACGGGAACTACACGTACCACGGCAGCTTCCGGCCGCTCGGGCAGCACATGTCCCGTGACATCACGCTCTACAACGACAACGGCACCGCGTACATGATCTCGGCGGCCGACGACAACTACGACCTGAACATCTACCGGCTCACCTCGGACTACCTCAACGTGGCCGCCCTGGTGGGCAACTTCTGGGACGGCGCGCACCGTGAGGCGCCGGCGATGTTCAAGCGGGGCTCCACGTACTTCCTGCTGACCTCGGGGGCGACGGGATGGAGCCCGAACCAGGCCCGGTACGCCACCGCGCCGAGCATCTCGGGACCGTGGAGCGGATGGACCGACGTCGGCAACGGCACCACCTTCAACTCCCAGCCGGCCTTCGTGCTGCCGATCCAGGGCACGTCCGGCACCAGCTACCTCTATCTGGGTGACAGGTGGGCCGGCGCCTGGGGCGGGCCGGCCAACGACTCCCAGTACGTGTGGCTGCCGATCGCCTTCCCGACCGCCACCAGCATGAGCCTGACCTGGTATCCGTCAGTCACCGTCGACACGGCGGCGGGCACCGTCACCGGCAACTCGCCCACGTACTACCGCGTCACCGCCCGGCACAGCGGCCGGGTGCTCGACGTGATCAACGGCTCCACGGCGAACAACGCCGAGGTCAAGCAGTGGGGCTGGAACGGCGGCGGCAACCAGAGGTGGGAGTTCCAGGACGCCGGTGGCGGCTGGTTCCGCCTCGTCAACGCGGCGAGCGGCAAGTGCCTCGACGTCGCTAACGCGTCCACCGCCGACGGCGCCAACATCATCCAGTACACCTGCGGCAGCGGCGCCAACCAGCAGTGGCAGTGGGCCGCGCTCGGCGGCTGGTTCCAGTTGCGGGCCCGGCACAGCGGCAAGTGCCTGGACGTGGTCAACGCCGGCACCGGCGACGGCGCGGACGTCCAGCAGTACGCCTGCGGTGCGGGCACCAACCAGCAGTGGTCACGCACGGTGTCGTGACCGGACGGCACGCCTGAGCGTGCGGAGCGAACCCAGGGGTGTCGATTTCGGCACACCTGGGTACTTCCTGCTTGTCATGCGCGGCCTCCGCGCCTGGATCAGGAGGTGCCATCGTGAAGATCTTGTCCCGCCGGAACTCTCCGGCGACCAGTACCGATACCAACGGCGACGGCGTGGTCGACGAGCGCGACCGGACCGCCGAGCAGCCGGCCGACCGGCCCGTGGTCACCGACCGCGACGAGGAGCGGACCACGTACCGCAGCGCCGCCACCGCGACCGACGACGAGCGCGCCCGGGACGCGGCGACCGACCGGGACGCGCGCGACCTCGGCGCGACGACGACCGACGGCCGGACGGCGGCCACGACGACCGACGCCCGGATCGCGGCCGACGACGAGCGGGACGCGGAGGCCCGGCGACGGGCGGCGGACCGGGGCGCGGCGGCGCGCGCGGTCACCGGCCGCCGGGTCGACGCCGACACGCGGACCGCTGCGGTGACCGACGCCCGGACCGTCGGCGCGGCGCCCGCCGCCGAGCGCACCGTGGACCTGGACCGCGACGGCCGTCCGGACCGCACCGACCTCGACCGGGACGGCCGCCCCGACGGTACGGACACCGACCGCGACGGCCGGGTGGACCGGCCGGAGCCGTACACCACCAAGCGTCCCCGGGCCAGCCTGCTCGCCACGCTCGGCCTGATCGTCTCGGTCGTCGGGGCGCTGTTCGTGCTCTCCGGCACGCTCGCCGGGTACGGCATCGGCGTCGGCGCGGTCGGCGCCGTGCTGGCGGTGCTGGGCCTGATCGCCACCCGTCGCCGGCACGTGGCGGGCAAGACCGACGCGCTGATCGGCATCGCTGTCGGCCTGGCCGCCGTGGTGCTCGGCATCGTGGCGATGACCGGCCAGTTCGACTGGCCGACCACCGACGGCGACTGGGTGGGCCGCTTCCGCGAGTGGCTCGACTCACAGTTTGGCAACTGGTTCTGACGGGCACTGTCCCGATCGCCGGCAGGGCCGGCCAGCCCGATCAGTTCCGGTGGTTCACCGGCCGGGCAACACCTCTTTCGGGGGCGGCGGTTCGCCGCCCCCGAAGTGTGTCCGGGGTCGGCGCAACGATCACTCGCTGCTGACCGATTCAACGCAACGATTCGCTGCTCAACGCAACTTCCCGCGGTGGATGTCGTCTACCCGGGCCGCATAACGTTGGACCACGGCGCCAGCCCGTGGGCCGACGGTGGCCGGGCGCGCCCGACTCTGGGAGCACGACATGACGATGGACGCCATCCGCCAGCGCTTTCTGATGTGCCGGCCGACGTACTTCGCCGTCGACTACGCGATCAACCCGTGGATGGACCCCACCGCCCCGGTCGACGCCGACCTGGCGATCCGGCAGTGGGAGCAGCTTCGGCGCACGTACCTGGACCTGGGCCACGAGGTCGACCTGATCGAGCCGGTCGCCGGCCTGCCGGACATGGTCTTCGCCGCGAACGGCGGCACCGTGATCGACGGCAAGGCCATGGCGGTGCAGTTCCGCGACCCGCAGCGCGCCGACGAGGCGCCCGCGTACCGGGCCTGGTTCGAGGGCGCCGGCTTCGAGATGTACGACCCGAAGCACGTCAACGAGGGCGAGGGCGACGTCCTGCTGGCCGGTGACCACCTGCTCGCCGGCACCGGGTTCCGCACCGCGCACGCCTCGCACGCGCAGCTCCAGGAGGTCTTCGGCTATCCGGTGATCACCATGCAGCTCGTGGACCCCCGGTTCTACCACCTGGACACCGCGCTGACAGTGCTCGACGAGCGCACCGTGGCGTACCTGCCGGAGGCGTTCTCCCCCGGCAGCCGGGCGGTGCTGCGCCGGTTGTTCCCGGACGCGATCCACGCCACCATGGCCGACGCCGAGGTGCTGGGCCTGAACGCGGTCAGCGACGGCCGGCACGTGGTGCTGCCCGCGCAGGCCACCGACCTGGCCGCGAAGCTGCGCGACCGGGGCTACGAGACCATCGGGATCGACCTGTCCGAGCTGCGCAAGGCCGGCGGCGGACCGAAGTGCTGCACGTTGCGACTCCGTCAGGGAAAGGCGAGCAAGTGATCATCGACGACATGCTGCGGACTCCGTCCGCGGTCCGGGACGCGGAGCGTCACACGGCGCACAACTACCACCCGCTGCCCGTGGTGATCTCGTCGGCCGAGGGCGCCTGGCTGACCGACGTGGACGGCCGCCGCTACCTGGACTGCCTGGCGGGATACTCGGCGCTGAACTTCGGCCACCGGCACCCGAAGCTGATCGAGGCCGCGCACGCGCAGCTCGACCGGCTCACGCTGACCAGCCGCGCGTTCATCCACGACCAGTTCGCCGACTTCTGCCGCGAGCTGGCCGCGCTGTGCGGCAAGGACCTCGTGCTGCCGATGAACACCGGCGCCGAGGCGGTGGAGACCGGCATCAAGGTGGCCCGCAAGTGGGGCTACCAGGTCAAGGGCGTCACGCCGGGCCAGGCCAACATCGTGGTGGCGGAGGGCAACTTCCACGGCCGTACCACCACCATCGTCAGCTTCTCCACCGACGAGGACGCGCGCGCCGACTTCGGGCCGTACACCCCGGGTTTCACAGTGGTGCCCTACGGCGACCTGGACGCGCTGACCGCGGCGATCGACGAGAACACGGTGGCCGTGCTGCTGGAGCCGATCCAGGGTGAGCAGGGCGTCGTGGTGCCGCCGGAGGGCTACCTGCCGGGTGTGCGCCGGGTCTGCACCGAACGCAACGTGCTGTTCGTCGCCGACGAGATCCAGTCGGGTCTGGGGCGTACCGGCGCGACGTTCGCCTGCGAGCACGAGGGCGTCGAGCCGGACATGTACCTGCTGGGCAAGGCGCTCGGCGGCGGCATCGTGCCGGTGTCGGCGGTGGCGGCGAACCGCGACGTGCTGGGTGTGCTCCAGCCGGGCCAGCACGGCTCGACGTTCGGCGGCAACCCGCTGGCCTGCGCGGTCGCGACCGAGGTGGTCCGGCTGCTCGCCACCGGCGAGTTCCAGCGCCGCTCGGCCGAGCTGGGCGAGCGGCTGCACGCCGGGCTGCGCGGCCTGATCGGCAAGGGCCTGGTGGCGGTACGCGGGCGCGGGCTGTGGGCCGGGCTGGACATCGACCCGGAGCTGATGACCGGCCGGCAGGCGTGCGAGCGGCTGATGGAGCGGGGCGTGCTGGCCAAGGACACGCACGGCTCGACCATCCGGCTCGCCCCGCCGCTGGTGATCACCGCCGACGAGATCGACCACGCGGTGGCGCAGCTCGCCGCAGTCCTGGCCGGCTGAGGCCGTACGCGGCCGACTCCGTACGCGAGAAGGCGCCGGGACCGCGACGGTCCCGGCGCCTTCGCACGTGCCCGTCAGGGACGCGGCAGCCGCATCGCCATGGTCGGCGCCTCGGCCATCACCGAGTTCGGGGTGTACTTCGCGTCGCTGCTCATGTCGTCCGCGCGGCCCACCTGCACGCCCGGGTACAGCTCGATCAGGTCGCTCTCGGCGAGCACCCGGGACTGCTGCGGCGCCAGCGCGATCCGCTCGTGCTCGGCCATCGAACCACCGGGGCGTACCCCGGAGCCGTTGGTGCTGGTGTCGGTGACCACCACCTCGCCCACCCGCAGCTCCAGCCGGATGTGGCTGCGGCTGATCCAGCGCCGGGCCTCGTCGTTGAGCCACTGGCCGAGCGTCACCCCACCCGGGCCGTCCGGTGCCCGGCCGATCGCCACCGGTTCGGTCTCGGTGAGCACGAACCGCTTGCGGACCAGACCGCCGATGCGCACGGCGAGCACAGCGGTACGTGGGCGCGGGCCGGCGTCGGAGAGCCGTGCGCCGTGCCGGGGGCAGGTCGGCGCGCCGGTACGCAGCGTGGGCGGCGGCTGCTCGGCCGGCACCCGGTCCACGGCGGCCAGGTCGGCGAAGGCGCCACCGCCCCCACCGCCGCCGAACAGCGCGCAGCCCGGCTCGGGGCAGCGCCACTTCCGGGAGAGCACCTTGACGCCCGCGGGTGAGCGACTGCCGGTGGCCGGGTCCTGGCCGCCGCCGACGTGCGCGATGAACACCGGCCCGCCGGCGCCGGGCACCGGGGCGAGCACCCGGCCCGCCTGCGCGACCCACGGGTACCGCCCGACGAGCCCGTCCAGCCGCGCCCGGGTGAGCACCGGCAGGCCGAGCAGGTCGGCCACCTCCAGCATCCGGTCACCGGGCTGGTCGAGCACCTCCACCAGGCCGTCGTCGGCCCACCGGCGCACCACCATCCGCTCGTTGGAGGTCAGGTCGGCGTCGGACAGCAGCGCCCGGTGCACGATCGCGTAGACCGGGACGCTGTCCTCGCCGATCTGCCGGGACAGCGCGTCGATCACCATGCCGAGTCGCAGCAGGCTGGCCGGACGGCCGCCGTCCAGGTTCTGCCAGCGGATCACCTCGGCCAGGTCGACCACGGCCCGGGCCAGCGACGGATCGGTGCAGACCCGACCCTCGATGGCGTCGAGCACCTTGCTGATCTCGAATCTCATGCCGCAGCTCCGCACGATGTCGTCCCGTGACGCGGCCGGGGCCGGTCGGCCCGCCGCGCCGCGCGCCACCACCGCGGCGCGTCCTCCACCATGCGACGACCCTACCGGCCACCCCCGCCGGCGGCGTGGCGGCGCACTCCCGAAAGGGGCGCACGCCACCGGGCGGGCGCCGCTCGCCCCCGCCCGGCCCGCCGCGCTCAGGCCGCGCGCAGCGGCCGGCCTACGTCGTGCAGGTGCGCCAGCGCCTGCCGGTACGACTCGACCAGCCCGGTCTCCGCGTACGGGACGCCCTGCTCGGCGCAGTACGCCATCACGAGCGGCCGGGCCCGGCGCAGGTTGGCGCGCGGCATGTTCGGGAACAGGTGGTGCTCGATCTGGTAGTTGAGCCCGCCCAGCGCCAGGTCGACGAACCGGCCGCCGCGTACGTTGCGCGAGGTCAGCACCTGCTTGCGCAGGTAGTCCAGCTCGTCGTCGGCGGTGGGCATCGGCATGCCCTTGTGGTTCGGGGCGAACGAGCAGCCCATGTAGAGGCCCCACAGCCCCTGGTGCACGGCGACGAACAGCAGCGCCTTCGCCGGTGACATGACCGCGAACAGCAGCCCGAGGTAGCCGGCGGCGTGCGCGGCGAGCAGCAGCGCCTCCACGGCCCGGTGCCGCATCGGCACCCGCCACCGCCCGTCCGGTTCCCGGCCGACGAGCGCCTGCACGCTCGCCACGTGCAGCGCCAGCCCTTCCAGCAGCAGCAGCGGGAAGAACAGCCACGCCTGGCGGCGGGCCATCCACCGGCTCAGGCCGCGCGTCGCCGTCGCCTGTTCGTACGTCCAGACCAGCGCGCCCGCGCCGACGTCCGGGTCCTCGTCGGTGTGGTTCGGGTTGGCGTGGTGCCGGTTGTGCTTGTCCACCCACCAGCCGTAGCTGAGCCCGACCGCGAGGTTGCCGGCGACCAGTCCGGCCGCCTCGCTCGGCCCGCGCCGGCGGAACATCTGCCGGTGCCCGGCGTCGTGGCCGAGGAACGCCACCTGCGTGGTGACCACCGCCATCACCACCGCCAGCGGCATCTGCCACCACGAGTCACCGACGAGCGCCACCACGATCCAGCCGGCCAGGAACGCGCCGAGCGTGAGCGCGATCCGCAGCGCGTACCGGCCGGGCCGCCGTTCGAGCAGTCCCGCCTCGGCGATCCGGCGGGACAGCCGCGCGTAGTCGCTGCCCCGCCGTGCCGCGGGTTCCGTCGACGTGGAAGTGGTCATGTCGCCCCCGATGCCGCGAGCCACGCTCCGTACGCGACTCTCCGTCACCGATTCTGGCGATGACCGTCGCCGTGGGTAATCCCGCAGACCCCCGGCTCGGAGGTGGTGCTGGCCCTACCTCTCTGGGCCGGCGCGGCGCAAACGATCTTCGTCACACCGCAGCGAGCCCGTACGACGGTGGGCGCACCCCCTCTGACCAGCTAATCTGTACGTAAAGATGAGTACCACTCAGCTGAACGGCCGATAGGCAGGCTGCACGGTCGTCGACAGACGGGAGACAGCGCGGTGCGTGGATTGACGGAAAAGGTGGTGTTGGTGACGGGCGGCGGCTTCAGCCCCGACCAGGTGGGCTCCGGACTCGGCATGTCCATGTGCGTCGAGCTGGCCGCCGAGGGCGCGAAGGTGGTCGTCTCCGACCTCTCCCTGGAACGCGCCGAGGCGACAGTCACGCGCGTCAAGGAAGCCGGCGGCGACGCGGTGGCGGTGGCGGCCGACGTCACCGACGAGGACTCGGTGCGCGCCATGGTGAGCGCCGCCCTCGACGCGTACGGGCGCATCGACGTGCTGGTGAACAACGCCGGCGTGTTCGGCGCGTACGTGCCGCTGCTGGAGATCGAGAACAGCCAGTGGGACCGCGTCATGGAGGTCGACCTGAAGGGCGTCTTCCTGGCCACGAAGGCCACGCTGCCGCACATGCTGGAGCGCGGCAAGGGCGTCGTGATCAACGTGTCGTCGGCGTCCGGCGTGGTCGCCAGCGAGGTCGGCGCGGAGTACACCACCGCCAAGCACGGCGTCATCGGGCTGACCAAGCAGATCGCCTACGACTACGGCCACCAGGGCATCCGTGCGGTCGGCATCGGCCCCGGCGTGATCAAGACCGCCGCCTTCGAGGGCGCGGAGATCACCAGCGACTTCCCGTTCTACGACCTGACCATGCAGGCGCCCGCCGGCCGGTACGGCGAGCCGCACGAGATCGCCCGTGCGGTCTGCTTCCTCGCCAGCGACGACGCGTCCTTCATCCACGGCCACACCATCCCGGTCGACGGTGGTTCGCCGATCAGGTGAGGCGAACGGATCGGCCCGGGCGGGATCGTCTCCCGCCCGGGCCGCATCCCCGCCGGGTCAGCCGAGCCGGGCGACGGCGTCGCGCAGCCGGACCAGGTCGCGCCGGCGCCGCTCGTAGGTGGCGGCCAGCCCGATCAGCAGCAGCCCGCCGAGGCCCAGGAAGATCCAGCGGGGCAGCAGGTCCCAGCCCCGGGCCAGCTCGTGCAGCGCCAGCGGCACCAGCGTGGCCGCGCCCAGCACCACTGGCGCCTGCCAGCGCCGGGCCGCCCCGCCGAGCACGACGGCGAGCGCCGCCGCGCCGAGCGCCAGCCGCCGCCACGGCTGCGGCTCACCTGACACCAGCACCGACACGAGGCTCGGCAGGAACGCCGCACCGAGCCCGGGGCCGAGCGCCAGCCAGCTGGTCAGGCCGGGCCGGCGCCGCAGCGCCAGCAGCCCGGCGCCCAGGGCGAGCGCCGCCGCCGGCAGCGTGTACGCCTCCAGCACGACCACCCCGCCCGCGGCGAGCAGCAGCCACCCGCCGACCAGCTCGCTGCCGGCGGCCACCGCCGCCAGCACGCGACGCCCGGCCGGCGACTCGCCCCGGCGTGGCACCCGGACCGCGACGGCCACACCCCACAGCACGCAGACCGCCGCCGCGTACCGCAGCGAGCCGCCGGTGAGCAGCAGCGCGAGCAGCGCCACGGCCTGCGCCGCCGCCTCCAGCGCCCACGCACCGGCCCGCCCCGCGCCGACGCCGTCCGGCCCTCGGACCACGCGCAGCAGCGGCGCCGCGTGCAGCGTCACCGCCGCGACGGCCAGGGCGGCGAACGCCGCGGTACGCAGCGGCAGCCCCGCCGCCAGCGACGCGGTGACCGCGAACCCGGTGGCAGTCGCGACCGCGCCCAGCCACCCCGCGATCCGGACCACAGCCGGCCGCCCGGCCGCCCCGGTCACGGCACCGGCCACCACCAGCGCCCCGAGTGCGGCGAGCGTCCCCGCCCGGGTGGCGAGCAGGCCACCGAACCCGGGTACGGCCAGCACCGCCCCGAGCGGCACGAGCACCACCGGGCGCGCGCCGGTGAGCGCGACGACCAGCAGCGCGGCCAGCCCGACGCCGAACGCGACCGCCGGCACCACCGGCCAGGGGGCACCGGCCGCCTCCGCCAGCACCGGCAGCGCGACAGCGCCGAACGGCAGCGCGGCGAGCCACCAGGCGACGCGGCGGTCCGTGGCGGCGTACGCCCCGGCGGCGACGCCCAGGAGCAGCAGCACCAGCCCGGCGCGGGCGGTCCCGGCGGAGGCAGCCGCGGCGGCGGGCACCCCGGACCAGGGTTGCACCGGCAGGTCAACGAGCAACGTCAGCACCACCGGGGACACGGCCAGCAACGCCACGGCGGCCAGCACGCCGCCGACCGCGCGCAGCGCGACCGCCGGCCGGGAGCCGGCCCCGGCGGCGAGCGCCAGCAGCACCCCCACCGCTGCGTACGGCGCCACCGGTTCCCCGCCCGGCGCGACGAGCGGCCCGAGGCCGACCCCGGCGAGCGCGACGGCGAGCCCCGTCGAGGCGTACCCGCTCAGGTCGGTCCACAGGCGACGGACGGCGAGGACGACGACGACCGGCACCACGACGGCGGCGGTCGCGCCGCGCAGCTGCCACCAGGCCGGCGCGCCGAGGCCGAGCAGCGCGACCGCCACGCCCGCCGGTACGGCGAGCAGCGAAACGGCCAGCGCGACGCCGCCGACGACCGGCTGCGCGCCCTGTCCACGCCGGCCCAGCACGGCGAGCGCCGCGCCGAGCACCGCCGTGACGGCGAGCACGGCCACGGCCCCGCCCGGGGCGGCGCAGCCGACGAGCAGCGCGTGCCCGAGCAGTACCGCCCCGGCCGACGCGGTGACCGGCACGACGACCCGCCCTCCACGCGGCCGGGCCACCGCCGCCAGCAGCAGCGCGGCGGCCGTCGCGAGGTCCACGACCAGCACCAGCGGCCACGGCGTCGCCGTCACGGCCGGCGCGGCGAGGGCGACCAGACCGGCGGCGGCCACGCCGGCGAGCGGCCGGACGGCCCGGGGCGTCAGCAGCGCGACCGCCCCGGCGGTCAGCAGCAGGGCCACCGGAAGCTGCCAGCCCCAGGACGGGACCGGCACGTCCCGGCCGCCCTGCCAGGCCGGGAAGCCGACGCTCGCGGTGGACGCGCCGACCAGGCCGGTGAGCACGACCGCCACCTGGCCCAGCGCGGCGGCCACGGCGAGCGCGCCCACGAGCGGACCGGTCCGGACCGGCGCCGGCAACGCCCGGACCGCACCGGCGAGCGCCGCCACCACGAGGCCGGCGGCGAGCAGCAGCAGCCCGGACCGCCACTCGGCGACCGGCCGGATCAGTGCGACCGCGAGCACCGGCACCAGCAGCCCGGTGGCCGTCGCGCGCCAGAGGCGGCCACCCGCGGCGAGCCCGCCGGCGACCAGCGCCAGCGCCACCACCAGCAGCGGACCGCCGGCCAGCAGCGGCGTGCCCGCCGCGTGGCCGACCGCCAGCGGCACCAGCGCGCAGCCGGCCGCCAGGACCAGCGCCGTGCCGTGCCCGGTCCAGCCCAGCACCCGCCCGGCCACCAGCGCCGTGCGATTGCCGGAGGTACGGCGGCGCAGCACGACCACGACCGCGAGGTCACCGAGCGCCACGGCGGTCAGCACCAGCGCCCAGCCGGCAGCGGTGGGCCGGAACGCGGCAGCGGCCAGCGGCAGCACCGGCTGCGCGAGCAGCCACGCCGCGAACCAGGGTGCGGTGAGGCGGCTGACCAGCGCGTAACCGGCGGCCACCGCGGCGCTGCCCGCCGCCACCAGCGCCGCGTACCGGCTGCCGGGCAGGCCGGTCACCCCGAACAGGTCCACCGACCAGGCGGCGGATCCGTCCAGGACCACCAGGAGCAGCGCCACCGAGGCGAGCGTCTCGGCGGTGCCGCGCAGCCCGCGGGCCCGGGCGACGAGCGGCGCGACCAGGGCCAGCGCGGTGACGGCGAGCAGGATCAGCGCCCGGCCGGCCACCCCGAACGTGCTCCAGGCGACGGCGGTGAACACCACGGCGGCGGTGCCGAGCAGCAGGCCACCGAGGACGAACAGCAGGCCCTGGACCGCGCGGGTGGAGGTCTCCGCGCCGCCGGGGCGTACCGCGACGGGGGTGGGCGGAAGCTGACGCGGCGGCGCCGGCGCCGGGAGCGGCGCGGGACCGGCGGCGCGCGGTGCGGGGATCTCCTGCCGGATCCGGGCCGCCAGCACCGCCCGCCGCTGCCGGGCCGTGACCAGCCGGCCGGACAGATCCTGGTACGTCAGCCGGGCCGCCTCGACGCGCGGCACCAGCTCGGTGATCTCCCGGTCCAGCCGGACAACCTCGGCGGCGGGCGGGTAGGGCGGGCGGCCGCAGGCGCGGCATCCGGCGACGAGGTCGGCCGGGGCGCCGCAACCGGGGCAGGGGTAGCCGGTGTTCTCCACCCCGCCAGCTTCGTCAACGGCGGAGCGGACCGACAGAGTAGGAGTACCTAGGGCCGGGTCTGCTCGTGTACCCAGGCGGTGTAGCCGGGGTTGCCGCTGTCCTCCCGGCTGACCAGGATCTCCGGCACCTCGTACGGGTGGTTGGCGCGGAGCTGGTCGACCAGGGCGTCCACCCGGTCCGGCGCGGTCTTGAACCGCACCTGCCACTCGGCGGTGGTCTGGATCGCCGACTGCCACCAGTAGGTGCTGTCCACCGGGCCGCCGACCTGGGCGCAGGCCGCCAGCCGGCCGGCGACGGCCGCGGCCGCCAGCACGTCCGCGACCCCGCGGGCGTCCACCACAGTCGTCACCACGCAGATCTGATCCACCAGCGCACCCTACGTGGCGTACCGCCGCCACGCCGAGCAGGCGCAGGGGGAATCGGTCAGGTGTCGGCCGCGCCGTTGCGGTTGGCGGCGATCCACGTGTCGATGCGGGCCCACCAGTCGAACAGCCAGTCGATGCGTTCCTGCTTGCCGGCCGGGATCTCCTCCGGCGGCACCGACCAGAACCGCATCATGATCCGCTTGTCCATCGGCAGCTCGCGCCACACGTCGGCGACGGTGAGCATCTGGTCCAGGCCGGTGTGCGCCACGAAGATCACGCCGGCGTCCGGCGCGGCGTCGAGCGCGGCGAGCAGCCCGCCCGGCTGCGGGGCGAGCACGTGCCGCAGCCGCTCGGCGCGCCGCGCCATCCGTTCCAGGCCGAGCGACCGCAGCCGGTCGATCGCGCGCAGCCGCCGCGACGGGGTGAAGTTGCCGCCCTCCGGGAAGATCACGAAGGCGTCGTCGTCGTCCAGGCCGGTGGCCAGGTGCCCGATCTGCCGCACCACCGACTCCCGCCCGTCCGGCCCGGCCGCGATGAACCGGTTGGGCAACCGGTTGAGCAGCACGTCGATGGCCGGATCCCACTGGAGGGTCTCCTTGAGCACGATCCGGGGTTCCCGCCTGAACCAGTTCACCAGCGCGTGGATCAGGATGAACGAGTCGCCCGGCCCGGCGTGCCGGCAGACCACGAGTTCGGGACGGCCCGGCAGGGCGGTGTCCGGGTCGGTGCCGACCACGTCGATGCTCAGCCGCAGCGTCCACCGGGCCTGCCAGAACATGATCCGCAGGAACCACCCGGCCAGGACGTAGTGGGCCCGCTGGAAGGCCGGCGCGCGTTTGTACGCGCCGAAGCCCGAGGCGAGCCAGAGCAGGAACAGGGCGAGCAGCGCGGCGGCGTCCCAGACCAGGTAGACGGTGCCGATCCAGAGCAGCCGCAGCGGGCGCAGCCGTCCCGGCACCAGCGGGGACGCGGCGAGCGCCAGCAGCGCCCAGGCCGGCAGCGTGGTCACCACGAAGAAGGCCAGCAGCACCACACCAGGGGCGAGCACCAGCCGGCGTAGCCAGCGGGGTGGCAGCGGCATTCAGCGCTCCAGCGCGGTGTCCAGGTATCGGCGGGAGGCAGTGTACGCGCGACTGATCCGCCGTCCCACCGCCGCCGTGTCCCGGTACGCCCACGGGCTGTCGTCGCGCGGCTCCAGCCCGCCGGTGGGCAGCACGTGCACCTCGACGTCCTCGGGCAGCGCCGCCATCTCCCGCGCGAACCGGTGCCGGCGGGCGATCTCGAACGCCACCTGGGCGATCTCCCAGGGGCGGCGCGGCGGCGTCAGCTCGCGTTCGATCCGGCCCACCTGGAGCACGAAGATCTGCTTCGCGCCGAGCAGCACCGCCTCGCCGACCGGGATCGAGTTGACCACCCCGCCGTCGATGTAGTGCTGGCCGTCGAGCTGGGCCGGGGGCAGCAGCCCGGGCACCGAGGCGGAGGCGAGCACCGCCGGCACCAGCGGTCCGGTGTGGAACCAGTGCTCGGCCGCGCGCTCGATGTTCGCAGCGCAGCAGCGGAACGGCACGGCCAGGTCGGCGAACGTGGTGTCCTCGCCCAGCGCGCTCTCCAGCAGGCGGTACAGCGGCCGGGGCGAGTGCAGGTGGGTACGTGCCGCGAACCGGCGCAGCTGCCGGGCGACCGAGTCGCCGTACACCTCGCTGGCCTCGGGCGACGCCCAGAGCCGGACCAGCCGGTCGGTGACCGCCTCGGTCGGGTCGGCGGCGACCAGGGCGCCGTTGACCGCGCCGATCGACGTACCCAGCACGAGGTCGGGTCTGATCCGGGCGCGGAACAGGGCACGCAGCATGCCCACCTCGACCGCGCCGAGCACTCCCCCGCCGCCGAGCACGAACGCCACCGGACCTGCTGCCATGCCGTTCATCCTGGCACGCGGCCCACACCCGGCCGGGTGGCCGCCCCGACCGAGGTGGGAGCGTCACGCGACGCCGCCCGGGCTATGACACAGCGCGATCGTCAACGGGACGACTGTTGACAGGTCAGACACATTCCCGCAACCTGATAGCGCTCCCGAGCCCAGGCAGGTGCGAGCTGATGGCGACACTCCAGGCCGGCCGTCTGCTGGCCCGGCGGTACCGGCTCATCGACCGGATCGGTGCCGGTGGCATGTCGGTGATCTGGCGTGCCCGCGACGAGGTGCTCGACCGGGTGGTGGCGGTGAAGGTGCTCGCCCCCTCGCTCGCCGCCGACGCGCGGTTCCGCGACATGGTGCGCGAGGAGGCCCGCTCGGCCGCCCAGCTCGACCATCCGCACGTCACAGCCGTGCACGACTACGGCGAGACGGTGGCCCCGGACGGCTCCATCACCTCGTTCGTGGTGATGGAACTGCTCAGCGGCGAAGAGCTGGAACACCTGCTGACCCAGGGGCCGCTGCCCTGGCCGGCGGCGGTGGAGACGGGCGCGCAGGTGGCCGAGGCGCTGGCCGCGGCGCACCGGCTCGGCATCGTGCACCGCGACGTGACCCCGGCCAACGTGATGATGACCGGCACCGGCGCGAAGGTGCTCGACTTCGGCATCGCCACCCGGATCGGCACGCCGGACGACGACGAGGACGGCGGCACGTTCGGCACCCCGGCGTACGTGGCCCCGGAGCGGCTCGACGGCGCGCCCGCCCAGCCGGCCACCGACGTGTACTCGCTCGGCGTGCTGCTGTTCGAGACGCTGACCGGGCACCCCCCGTACCCGGCGGAGACCTGGGAACAACTGAGCGCGGCGCTCGCGGACTGTCCGGAGCCCACACTGGACGACGTACCGGGCCTGCCCGGGCCGGTCGCTGACATCTGCCTGCGCTGCCTGGCCCGCGACCCGCGTCACCGGCCCACCGCGCACCAGGTGGCCGCCGTGCTGCGCGACCAGATGCTGCCCGCCGACCCGCAGGCGGCCACCATGCTGGCGCCGACCATGACGCTGCCCGCGCTGACCTCCCCGCCGCCGGCCGGCCCGGAACCGGCGAGGCCGCCGACCCCGGGCCAGGCCCCCGCGGCGCAGCCGATCCCGGAGCCGGGGCAGGATCCCGCCGCACAGCCGGTTCCGGGCCGGCGGCGGACCCTCACGCTGGCCGCAGTCGGCGTGACTGTGGTCGCCGCGGCGGCGCTGCTGGCGTCCGCGCTGACGCCGGACCGGCCCGCCGGCCCCCGGGTGCTGCCGACCGCCGGGCCGGTGCAGCCGTCGCCCGCCGAACCGCCGGTGACCGAGGAGCCGGCCACCACGCCGCCGGCCGGGCCGACCACTCTGCCGTCGACCGGCGGCGTGCGCCCGCCGGCCGCCGGTCAGGCCGACGCCGCCGAACGGGTGGACGGACTGATCGAGGCCGGACTGACCGAGGGCCAGATCCGCGAGGACGTCGGGGTGGACCTGCGCAACCTGCTGCGCAACGCGGTCGCCGCGAACGGCGAGGGCGAGGTGACAGCCGCCGTGGACCGGCTCCGTGGCAAGATCGACGAGCGTCGCCGCGAGGGCAGCATCAGCCCCGGGTACGCGCGGCGACTCGACGCCGCCGCGGCGGAACTCGTGGCCGGGCAGACCTGACGGGTCAGCCGGCCACGACCGGCGCGACCGCCCGCTGTGCCCGTGCGGGCGCCCGCGCGGCCAGGAAGCCCCGGTAGACCGCCTCGTAGTCGGCGGCCATCCGCTCCACCGAGAAGTTCTCCGCCACGTGCGCCACGCAGTCCGCCGGGTCCAGGTCCGCCGCCGCCCGCAACGCCGCCGGCAGCTCGCCCGGGTGGTCGCAGACGAAACCGGTCACCCCGTCGCGGACCAGTTCCGGCACCGCGCCCCGGCCCAGCGCCACCACCGGCGTACCCGTCGCCATCGCCTCCACCATCACCATGCCGAACGGCTCCGCCCACTGGATCGGCATGATCAGGCAGCGGGCGTCCAGCAACAGCCGCAGCGCGGTCACCCGATCCGCGTTCACCACGGGCGTCACGTCGTCGCCGAGCAGCGGCCGGACCACCTGCTCCAGGTAGCGGCGCTCAGCGGGCTCGTTGCACTTGCCCGCGAGCGTGAGCGGCAGCCCGGCCGCCCGGCAGGCCGCGATCGCCACGTCCGGGCCCTTGTCCGGGCTGAACCGGGCCAGCCAGAGCACCGGGCCCGCGCCCGGGCTGCGCTTGCGGGGGATGTCCCGCAGCGGCATCGCGTTGTGCACGGTGCCGGCCCAGGGCAGCCCCGGGTTGGCCCGGCGCTGGGCGTGCGAGATCGCGATCAGGCCCACGCCCCGGTCGGTGTTGCCGAGCACAGTGCCGTACTCGCCGACCGGGTTGCCGTGCACGGTGGCCACTGTGGGCACGCGGCGGCGGCCGGCCACCATCGGGCCGATCGTGGTGTGGTCGTGGATCAGGTCGAAGTCGGCCGGGTCGACCAGGCGGTCCACGTGGGCCAGGTGCGCCAGTTCGGGCAGCGACTCGCCCATCCGCTCGTACTGGAGGTCGTCGCAGGTGGAGACGAAGTCGGCGGCGGTGCCGTGCTCGGTCCCGGCGCCGAACAGCGTGACGCGGTGCCCCCTGTCGACGAGCGCGTCGACGAGCCCCGCCACCACTGTCTCCAGCCCGCCGTAGCCGGGCGGCGGCACCGACAGCCACGGCGGCACCACCATGGCGATCCGCAACGGCCCGGCCCACGCGCGCTCCGAGGACTGCTGGTTCACGGCCACGAGTCCTCCCCGTCGGTCCCCGGCGTACCCCGCTGCGCGCGGGTTCCCGGCCCGGCCCGCGGTAAACGACGGGCGGTCAGCCGGACACCACGATCGCGACGTGCACCTCCCGTACGCCGGGCAGCGCCCAGGCGGCCCGTTCCGCGTCCTCCCGCTGCCACCAGGCGCTCACCACTCCGTCGAGCACCACTGTGTCGCCGTCGACCCGGGCGTCGATCCGCTCGGTCCCGGTACGCCGCAGCAGCAGGCGGCGCAGGTCGATCCGCTTCTGCTCGTCACTCGGCGGGGTCGGCGGCCGCACCTCGACCAGGTTCGTCACCCCGCGTACGCCGCGCAGCCGGCGCAGTTCCCGTTCGGCGGTACGGCGCTGGAAGCCGAACTCGACCTCGCCGCGCAGCATGATCCAGCCGTCGGCGACGGTCACGTCCAGCCGCTCGGCGGGCACGAAGCTGTCCCACTCCAGCGCCCGGCTCGCAGCGATCGCGATGTCGGCGTCGGTACGCCGGTCCGTGGCGGGCAGGTCGACCGCCAGGTCACTGGCGACCGCCCGGACGCCGCGTACCCGGTGGGCGCAGCGCTCGACGGCCCACCGCCGGGCGTAGCTGTCCACCTGGCCGGTGAGCGTCACGACGCCCCGCGCGACTGTCACGCCGACCTCGGTGGCCCGGGTCTGCGCGTCCCAGTCCAGTTCGGCGAGGACGTCGCGCTGGATCTGCTGGTCGGTGCGCACGGCGGACGTGGTGGTCATGCCCCGACCCTCCCGCCGGTACGGGTGAGGCGCGCTCACCCGTACCGGGTGAGAAACGAGGAGGGGCGGCGGGTGACGGAGCCAACCCCCTTGGCTCCGTCACCCGCCGCCCGGGAGGGAGGCAGGTCCTCGGGACTATGACGTCTCGGCGAGCGTCACGGTTGCGTTCTCGGTGGATCCGTTTCGCTTGTACTGCACCTCGACCCGGTCGCCGACCTTGCCGGCCTGCACGGCGCCGACCAGGTCGTTCGAGTCGTTGATCACCTTGTCGCCGAACTTGGTGATCACGTCGCCGCGCTGGATCCCGGCCTTCTCGGCGGGGCTGCCGGGCGTGACCGCGGCGACCAGCGCGCCGCCGTCCTCGGCGCCGTTCACGCTCACCCCGAGCGAGGGGTGGCTGATCTTCTCGCCGCGCTGGAGCTTCTCGGCCACGTTCTTGGCCTTGTTGCTCGGGATGGCGAAGCCCACGCCGATGTTTCCGGTGCTGCCCTGCCCGGCGGTGGCGATGGCGGTGTTGATGCCGATCACCTCGCCCCGGGTGTTGACGAGCGCGCCGCCGGAGTTGCCCGGGTTGATCGGGGCGTCGGTCTGGAGCAGGCCTGAGATCGAGCTGGCGCCCTGCTGCGGGTTCTGCTGGCCGCCCTCCCCCGCCTGGATGGTGCGGTCGCGGGCGCTGAGGATGCCGGCGGTGACCGAGCCCTGGAGGCCGAGCGGGCTGCCCAGGGCGAGCACCTGGTCACCGACCTGCATGGCGTCGCTGTCGCCGAACTTGGCCGCCTTCAGGTTGCTCACGCCACTGGCCTGAACCACAGCGAGGTCGGTCTTCGGGTCGGTGCCGACGATCTTCGCGGAGGCGCTCTTGCCGTCGGCGAAGACCACCCGCACGGTGTCACCACCGGCGCCGGCGACGACGTGGTTGTTGGTGAGCACGAACCCGTCGGCGCTGAGGATCACCCCGGAGCCCTCACCGCTGTTCGTCATGATCGTGACGATGCTGTCCTGGACGGAGGCCGCGATCTTGGGCAGGTCGGCGCTGTTGATCACCGGCGCGGCGGAGTAGGTGCGGGTGGGACCGTCCCCGTCGAGCGCGAGGGCGAGCGCGCCACCGGCCGCGCCGGAGCCGAGCATCAGGACCAGCGCCAGCGCGCCCGCGCCGACGAACTTCCCGGCCCGGCTGGGGCGTGCCGGCTGCTGCGGGCCCCACTGCGGCATCGGCTGCCCGGGCTGGTACGACTGGTATCCCTGCTGCGTCTGGTACGGCTGTGCCTGGTACGACGGCACCGGCCCACCGTGCTGCGTGGACGGGTAGCCCGCGGCGGTCTGCTGGTTCCAGCCGCCCTGCTGGTGCTGCTGCCCGTACCAGGGGTGCGGCTGCCCCGAGGCCGGGTACGGCGGCGCGGACGGCGTCGCCGGCTGCGGCGGGTACGGCCCGGCGGGCGCGGTGTTTCCGGCGCTCTCCGCCGGGTTCGTGTGCCCGGCGGGCGTGCTGGTTCCGGCGGCCGGGGAGTCGGCCGGAACCGACGCCGCGGCCGGGGTGCTGGAGGAGTCCGACGTCCCGCTCTCGAGGCGGGGCAGCTCGGCGGTGTGGTGCGACGGCTCGGCGTCGGCGGGGGCCGGCGACCGCTGCGGATCGGTCTCGTGGTCGGTCATGCCACCAGCTTTCCCCGTAGCACTGTCACCAGCCTGGAATCCGCCTGGAAGTTTTCTGAATGTCACTCGCCGGGCTCGGGCTCCTCGGGCAGCAGCGGCAGCTTCACCCGGAAGGTCGCCCCTCCGCCCGGTGTCTCCGCCACCTCGACGGTGCCGTGGTGCGCGGCGACGAGCGCGGCCACGATGGCCAGGCCGAGGCCGGTGCTGATCGGCCCGCCGGCCCGGCGGGTACGGGCGGCGTCCACCCGGTAGAACCGCTCGAAGACCCGTTCGGCCTGCTCCGGGGTGAGGCCGGGACCGGTGTCCGCCACCTCCACCACGGCGAGGTGGCCCGCCTCGGCCCGCAGCCGCAGCGTCACCGAGGTGTCCGGCGGCGTGTGGGTGAGCGCGTTCGTCATCAGGTTGCCGATCACCTGGCGCAGGCGCGCGTCGTCGCCGAGCACCACCAGCGGCCCGGCGCCCGGTTCCCGCTCCAGCTCGATCCGCCGGTCCGGGGCGACCACCCGGGCCGCCTCGACCGCGTCGGACGCCAGCACCGGCAGCTCGACCGGGGCCAGCGCGATCGGCCGTTCCCGGTCCATCCGCGCCAGCAGCAGCAGGTCCTCCACCAGCAGACCCATCCGGGACGCCTCGTCCTCGATGCGGCGCAGCAGGTCGGCGGTCTGCTCCGGCGCACGCGCCGCGCCCTGGCGGTACAGCTCGGCGAAGCCCCGGATGGTGGTCAGCGGCGTGCGCAGCTCGTGCGAGGCGTCGGCGATGAACTGCCGCATCCGCTCCTCGGACCGGCGGGCCCGCGCCTCCGACGCCTGCGCGTACGCGGCGGCGTCCCGCGCGCCCATCTCGGCGCTGCGCGCCGCCGCCTCGGAGGCGGCCCGCGCGGTGAACGCGGCCTCGATCTGCGCGAGCATCGCGTTCAGTGCCCGGGACAGGCGGCCCAGCTCCGAGGTGGGGCACGGCCGCCCCATCTCCGGGTCGGGCACCCGCCGGGTCAGGTCGCCGCCGGCGATGGCGGCCGCCGTACGCTCTATCTCCACCAGCGGCTTCAGGCTGGTACGGACGATCCCGGCGCCCACCGACGCCAGCGAGATCAGCACCGCTCCGCCGACCAGGAGGTCTATCCAGACCAGCCGGCCGACCGCGGAGTCCACGCCGGTGAGGTGCTGCCCGAGCGCGATGATCCGCCCGTCGGGCAGGGCGGTGTAGAGCATCCGCCACCGGCTGCGGCCGTCCTCGGAGCGCACGGTGAACGGGTCGCCCACCCGCTCCTGGTAGCCCGCGTAGTCGGCGGGGAACCGGGGCAGTTCCTCTTCGCGCAGGCCCTCGTAGCGCGTCGGCTCCTCCGGCAGCTCACCGGGCGCCATGACGGACGCCACGTAGTCCGACGGAATGGTGATCTTGATCCCGCCGCCGCCGGCCTTGTCGAGCGTGTTGGCCACCGTGTACGCGCCGCCGCGGAGCTGGTCGTCCGCCTGCCCGATCAGATAGTTCCGCAGCAGGAACGCCGTCAGGCCGCTGATCACCACCAGCGCCACAGCCACGAGCGCGAGGACCGCGGCGACGAGCTTCAGCCGGAGCGGGACGCTGCGCAGCCTGCCCTTCGCGTCGTGGACGACGTTCACGCCGCCGGCTTGCGGAGCACGTATCCCACTCCCCTGAGCGTGTGGATCAGCCGGGGCTGGGTGTTGTCGACCTTGCGCCGCAGGTACGAGATGTAGGACTCGACGATGTTGTCGTCACCGCGGAAGTCGTAGTTCCAGACGTGGTCGAGGATCTGCGCCTTGCTGAGCACCCGGTTGGCGTTGAGCATCAGGTAGCGCAGCAGCTTGAACTCGGTCGGCGACAGCTGCACCCGCTGGCCGGCCCGGTGCACCTCGTGGGTCTCCTCGTCCAGCTCCAGGTCGGCGAAGGTGAGGCGGGACGGAGCCTGCTCACCGGTCGCGGTACGCCGCAGCACGGCCCGGATACGGGCGGTCAGCTCCTCCAGGCTGAACGGCTTGGTGACGTAGTCGTCGCCGCCCAGGGTGAGCCCGCGGATCTTGTCGTCGGTGGCGTCACGCGCGGTCAGGAACACCACAGGGGTACGCGTACCGCCCTCGCGCAGCATCCGGATGACCTCGAAGCCGTCCAGGTCGGGCAGCATCACGTCGAGCACCACCAGGTCGGGCCGGTGGTCCTTGGCGGCGTTGAGTGCGGCGCTGCCGCTGGTCGCGGTGGCCACGTCGAAGCCCGCGAAGCGCAGGCTCGCGGAGAGCAGTTCGAGGATGTTGGGATCGTCCTCGACGACGAGAAGCCGGGCCTCGGTCTGGGTAGCCGCCATGGCACCCATCATCCGTGCTCCGGCTGCGGCCGCGCTGGGTGCTCCCTGGAAACAACCTGTGAGATCAGCGGAGCAGCCGCCGCAGCCCTTCCAGCGCACCGTCGAGCAGCCGGATCGCGGTACGGAGCTGGTTGTCGCTGAGCCGCCGGGCCCGGACCAGCGCCCCGACCTCGACGGTGAACGCGGCGAGCCGCTGGTCGAAGTCGGCGAGCAGCGGCGACTCGTCCGGGCGGGCCGATCCCCCGTCGCCCGCCGGCCGGGTGGTCGCGGACGCCGTCCAGCCGCCCTGCCGGGTCTGCCGGGCCACCTCGCGCAGCTCCCGCTTCAGGTCGCGCACCGATCCGCGTACCTCGGTGCGGATCTCACCGGCCAGCGCGGAGAGGTCCTCGACGGCGGCGCCGATGTCGCTCTCCAGCGTCGACAGCTCGTCGGCGCGCTGCCGCAGTTCGGCGCGGCCCGCCTCGGTGATCTCGTAGACCTTGCGCCCGCCCGCGGCGGTGTGCGTGACCAGCCCTTCCGCCTCCAGCCGTTGCAGGCGCGGGTAGATGGTGCCGGCGCTGGGCGCGTACAGGCCGAGGAAGCGCTCCTCCAGCAGACGGATCAGCTCGTAGCCGTGCTTCGGGCCGTCGTCGAGCAGCTTCAGCAGGTAGAGCCGGAGCCGGCCGTGGCTGAACACGGCGGTCACGGCACGTCCTCCACATGGTCGGCGGGCGCGACCGGGCGGGCGAGCAGCGCGATGCTGCCGGAGGTCGCGGAGGCCCAGAGCCTACCCGTACCCCCACCGAGGACACCGTGGCTGTCCTTGATCGAGCCCAGCCCGCGCCCACCGCCGTCCACCTGGGGGAAGCCGCTGGTGATCTTGCCGGAGGTGGTGTGCAGGTGCACTGTGAGGTCGCTGTCCTCGCGGACCCGCACGGTGATGCTGCCGGAGATGGCGCTGAGCCGGATCTCGCTGCCGCGCGGGTTGTCCAGGTCGCAGGTGATCGAGCCGGAGACGGCGTGCGCGCGGACCCGCTCGGGCGCACTGTCGGCGAGGATCAGCTCACCGGAGACCGTCTCCAGGTCCAGGTCGCCGCCGATGCCGAGCGCCTCGACCGGCCCGGAGATGACCTTCGCGCTGGTGCGTCCCCGCAGCCCGCGCAGCGTGACCTGCCCGGAGGTGACGTCGACGCGGGTCTCCCGGCGCAGCCCGGAGGCGACGAGCGCGCCGCTGACCACCGACAGGGTGGCGAGCACGTCCGGCGGAACGGCGACCGACACCTCGGCCCGGATCCGGTTGCCGAACCAGGAGAAGATGCCGAGCAGGCCGGGCTTGCGCTTGTGCCGGATCGTCAGCCGCCCGTCGCGTACCTCGACGAGAAGCGGCCGGCTGCTGATCCGGGTCACGTCGACCCGGGCCGGACCGTCGGCGCCGACCACGTTCAGCCGGCCGCTGATCAGCTCGGCGTCGAGCCGGGTGATCGGCTCGTCCAGCGTGATGCGCTGCGGGTTGTCGACCGTCCAACTGGCCATGACACGCTCCCCTCGTCGGCGTACCGGCCCACGGCACGCCAGGTGTTGCGAGGAGCGTAACGCGATACATCGCGACTGAACAAGACACTATCGCGACTATGTCGCGTCCCCGACGACTGCGGCGGTCAGGCCGCCAGGTCGAGCTGGGTCGCGAGCACGGGACGCGGGGCCGGGCGGACCGCGGCCTCGGCGATCCGGGCCAGCGCCCGGCGGTCCGCGCCCTCGGCCGGGTGCAGCGCGGCGCTCACCGTCACCGACACGGTCAGGTCCCGGGCGGCGAGCACCCGGCGCATCGACGCCCAGAGCGTCTCCTCGCCGAGGAAGGCGGGCAGCGTGCTCGGGTCGCCCGCGTACCGGTAGCCGAGGCTCAACGGCACCACCGGCGCGCCCGCCGCCACGGCGGCCTCGAACATCGCCGGGCGGAAGCCGCGGCTCGGGCGGCAGTCCGTCGCGGCGCCGCACCAGGTCGTACCCTCCGGGAACACCGCCACCGACCGCCCGGACCGCAGCGCGCCGGCCACCCGCGCGACGGTGGCCGGCAGGTCACGCGGCCGGGACCGGTCCACGAAGACGGTGCCCGCCGCGGCGGCCAGGGCACCCACCAGCGGCCAGCTCCGGACCTCGCGCTTCGCCAGCATCCGGGCCGGCGACACGGCGAGCACCGCCAGGACGTCCAGCCAGGACACGTGGTTGGCGACCAGCAGCGCGCGCCCGCGCGGCGCCCGGCCGCGGACCAGCAGACGCACCCCGAGGGTACGCAGCGTCCACCGCGCCCAGCCCCGCAACGCGGCCCGGCCCCGGGCGGCGGGCAGCACCGGCAGCAGCGCGACCAGGCCCGTCCCGGCCAGGAGCATTCCGAGTACGCCGAGCAGCCGCCCGGCCCGGCGCAGCCACGACACGTCCGGGGCGGCGTGCGGCGGCAGACAGTCCGGCCCGCAGCCCGAGGCGGGCCGCCACAGGCCCTCCCCGGCGGCGCCCGCGCACGGGTCCGCGCCGAGCCCGGGGACAGCGGCGGTCACGACCCGGCCTCGCCGAGGAAGTGCCGCAGGTAGCGCGGGTTCATCCGGTCCAGCGAGAACAGCACGTAGAAGTCGGCGCAGCCGAAGTCCCTGTCGTACGCGGGCTCGCCGGCCACCCAGGCGCCCAGCCGCAGGTAGCCGCGCAGCAGCGGCGGCACGAGCGCCCGGCGTCGCGCCGGGGTGAGCGCGGCGAGGTCGGCGGCGGGCGCCTCGGCGGACCAGGGCCGGCGCGGGGTGACCCGCAGCAGCGGCGGGGCGAGGTGCCGGGCGGTGACCTCGGCCCACACCTGCGCGGCGGCGGTCCCGCCGTCGGCGACCGGCACCGAGGCGCAGCCACCGAGCCAGCGGGCGCCGCGCAGGTGCAGGTAGCGGCAGATCCCGGCCCACATGAGGTTGATCACGGCGCCGGTGCGGTGGTCCGGGTGGACGCAGGAGCGGCCCGCCTCGACCAGGTCGTCGCGGAGCGGGGCGAGCGGGCCCAGGTCGAACTCGGCGTCGGCGTACCGGCGGTCGGTGCGGCCGGGCGGCAGCAGCCGGTACGTGCCGACGACCTCCCCGGTCCCCTCGTGCAGCACCACCAGGTGGTCGCAGTACGCGTCGAACCCGTCGGTGTCGAGCCCGGTGGCGGCGGTCGGCAGGGTGGCGCCGAGTTCGCCGGCGAACACCTCGTGGCGCAGGCGTTGCGCGGCCGCGACCAGTGTCGGGTCGTCGGCGATCAGCAGGGTGTAACCGCTGGTCGTGAGCGGTGCGCCAGCGGCGTGCAGAACGGCCATGACTCCTGTGTAGGTGCCCCGGGTTGCCACCGGGCGGGATGAGGGGTGTCGATCCGGTGAACGCCGGTCGGCGGCGGCGTGCGAACCGGGACGGCCGGGACGGGACCGGCGTGTGCGAGGCTGCCGGGCGGACCGCCCGCGACGGCGCAGGCGGAGGGGAACCGGAGGTGCACATGCTGGTCGAGGCCCGCTTCCAGGGGCCGGACGGCTCCGGCAACGGCGGCTGGAGCGCCGGGATCTTCGCCGCGCTGATCGACGACCGGGGCCCGGTGGAGGTCACGTTGCGCCGGCCGCCGCCGCTGGACACGCCGCTGACCGCCGCCGACGGCGAGGTACGCGATCCGGACGGACACCTGATCGCCCAGGTACGCCGGGTCGAACCGGTCGACGCGGTGGTGCCGCCGGTGGACCGGGCGACGGCGGCCGACGCCGCGCGGGCGTACCCCGGTCTGGTCGACCACCCCTTCCCCCGCTGCTACGTCTGCGGCCCGGCGAACCCGGACGGGCTGCGGATCTTCCCCGGGCGGCTGCCGGACGGGCGGACCGCCGCGCCGTTCCGCGCGCCGGCCGACGTGGTGCCCGCGACTGTGTGGGCGGCGCTGGACTGCCCGGGTGGCTGGGCGGTGCTCGCGCCCGGCCGGCCGTACGTGCTGGGGCGGATCGCCGCGCAGGTCACGGCGCTGCCACGGCCCGGCGACGAGTGCGTGGTGACGGGCCTCGCGGTCGGCGGTGAGGGACGCAAGGCCGAGGTGCACACCAGCCTGTACGGTTCGGACGGCGCGCTGCTCGGCCGCGCCCGGGCCACCTGGGTGGCGCTGCCGACCCGGTGATCTCCTCCCTGAGGAGGACGGCGCGTACGCGTCCCGCCTGATTGACCCCCTTGCGCCGGGTTGGAAGGCTGTTGCCGGGTGCCCCCGCAACGGCGCCCCCACCGGCGCGCGACGAGCCCGCCGGGGCAGGAGAGGAGAATGATGTCCGACGGGCAGCCACGCCCCAGTGCCGGGACCGGCCAGATCATCGTGTCCGGCCTGACCAAGCAATACAAGACCGTCCGCGCGGTGGACAACCTGTCGTTCACGGTCGAGCCGGGCCGGGTCACCGGCTTCCTCGGCCCCAACGGCGCCGGTAAGACGACCACGCTGCGCATGCTGCTCAACCTGGTGACGCCGAGCGCCGGCACGGCCACCATCGGCGGCAGCAGGTACGCCGACCTGCCCGATCCGCTGCGTACGGTCGGCGCGGTGCTGGAGGCGTCCAGCGCGCACAAGGGCCGCACCGGCATCAACCACCTGCGGGTGATCTGCGCTGCGGCGGGCCTGCCGAAGGAGCGCGCCGACGAGGCGCTCGCCCTGGTCGGGCTCTCGCCCGCCGCCAAGCGCAAGTTCAAGGGCTACTCGCTCGGCATGAAGCAGCGGCTCGGCATCGCCGCCGCGATGCTCGGCAACCCGCAGGTGCTGATCCTGGACGAGCCGGCCAACGGCCTGGACCCGGAGGGCATCCGCTGGATGCGCGGCTTCCTCAAGGGGCTGGCCGCCGAGGGACGGACGGTGCTGGTCTCCAGCCACCTGCTCTCCGAGATGCAGCTGCTCGCCGACGACGTGGTGATCATCGCGGCCGGCAAGCTGGTCCGGCAGGGCCCGGTCGACCAGGTGATGGCCTCGATGACGCACGACGTGCGGGTGCGGGTGCGCACCCCGCAGGCCGACGAACTGACCGCGGCCCTGCGCGAGCAGTCGGCCGTCGTCGACACCGACCCGCACGGCGCGCTGCTGGTCACCGGCGTGGACGCGCCGGCTGTGGGCCGGGTCGCGCTGGCCGCCAAGGTCGAGCTGCACGAGCTGACCACCGAGCGCCCCGACCTCGAAGGGGTCTTCCTGGAGCTGACGGCCGGAAAGGCGGAGATCCGATGACGCTTGTCCGATCCGAACTGCTCAAGATCCGTACCACCAGCACCTGGTGGATCTTCGGGCTGATCAGCCTGGCGCTGTGGGCGCTCACGCTGTTCTTCAACTGGTTGCAGACCGAGGCGCTGGCCGGCGGGGACTTCGGCGAGGTGCCGGCCGACCAGTCCGACCAGTTGCAGGCCATCTCGGCCGCCGACAACCTGGCGGCCAACCTCTACACGAACGGCCAGTTCTTCGGGCTGCTCATCGTGCTGCTGCTGGGCATCGTTGTGGTGACCAGCGAGTTCTTCCACCAGACGGTGACCACCACGTTCCTCACCGCGCCGCACCGCACCGCTGTGATGCTGGCCAAGCTGGCCGCGGCCGGCGTGCTGGCGCTGCTGTTCTGGCTCGTCACCACGGTGCTGAACCTGGTCACCGCGCCGCTGATCCTCAGCTCGGTGGACGTCGGCTCGCAACTCGGCAGCGGCGCCGTGTGGCGGGCGATCGCGCTCAACGGCCTGGCGTACCTGCTGTGGTCGGTGCTCGGCGTCGGGCTCGGCGTGCTGATCCGCAGCCAGATCGGCGCCACCGTGACCGGCATCCTGTTCTACCTGGGCGGCGCGATCGGCGCGGTCATCGTCCTCAGCCTCCTCGCGGCGCGGTACGGCGACTGGATCAACAAGCTCCAGCTGCTGGTCCCGTCGCTGGCCTCCGGGCTCATGGTCGGCGGTGACACGGACATCCCGGGCAACCCGCCGCAGTGGGCCGGCGCCCTGGTGCTGATCGGGTACGCGGTGGTGGCCGGCGCGATCGGCGTGGCCACGATCCGCAAGCGCGACATCTCCTGACCTCGCGTCGGGGACGGACCCCGGCCGGTGACGGACGTCATCGGCCGGGGTCTCGCTCGTCTAGCAGGAGTCGGCGGATCACGCAGCGTTTGCCGAACTTCTGGCATCTTCTGTGAAACGGACCACCAGCCGGAGGCGAGAATGCCTGCGCGCAGCGCACGGCGTAGCCTTGGCATCGGTTTACCCAGCGTCGGCAACCGGGGGTCACCGGGGGCCACCGTGACATTCACAACCGCGTGAAAGAGGCGATTAGCGGCCGTGTCGACCCAGCAGACTTCGCAGGAGAACCCACTGGCGGGTTTCGGCCCGAACGAGTGGATCGTCGAGGAGATGTACCAGCGTTACCTCGCCGACCCCTCGAGCGTCGATTCGGCCTGGCACGACTTCTTCGCCGACTACCGGCCGGCCCCGGGCGCCGCCACACCGCGCCCGGACGGGCAGGCCAAGCCGGCCGCGAAGCCGGAGCCGGCCGAGCAGCAGGAGGCGGTGGCGACCGTCACCGCGCAGCCCGCCAAGACCGAGCCGAAGGCCGCCCCCAAGGCCACGCCCGCTCCGGCCAAGCCCGCCGCCAAGCCGGCGGCGAAGGCGCCCGAGCCGGCCAAGAAGTCCGCCCCGGCCAAGCCGGCCGCCAAGGCGCCGACCGCGAGCGCCGCGGGCACCACGCCGCTGCGCGGCGTCGCCGCCAAGATCGTGCAGAACATGGACGCGTCGCTCGCCGTCCCGACCGCCACGAGCGTGCGCGCCGTCCCGGCCAAGCTGCTCGTCGACAACCGCATCGTGATCAACAACCACCTGACCCGCGGTCGCGGTGGCAAGGTCAGCTTCACCCACCTGATCGGGTACGCGCTCGTCCGCGCGGTCGTCGAGCACCCGGAGATGAACAACTCCTTCGCCGAGGTCGACGGCAAGCCGGCGATGGTCCGCCCGGAGCACGTCAACCTGGGCATCGCGATCGACCTGGTCAAGCCGGACGGCTCGCGCAACCTGGTGGTGCCGTCCATCAAGGGCTGCGAGCAGATGGACTTCCGGCAGTTCTGGCAGGCGTACGAGGACGTGGTCCGGCGCGCCCGCCGCAACGAGCTGACCATGGAGGACTACTCCGGCACCACGATCTCGCTCACCAACCCGGGCGGCATCGGCACGGTGCACTCGATCCCGCGCCTGATGCAGGGGCAGAGCGCCATCATCGGCGTCGGCGCGATGGAATACCCGGCCCCCTACCAGGGCATGAGCGAGGCCACCCTGGCCGAGAACGCGGTCAGCAAGGTCATCACGCTGACCAGCACGTACGACCACCGGATCATCCAGGGCGCACAGTCCGGCGAGTTCCTGAAGGTCATGCACGAGCTGCTGCTCGGCGAGCGCGGCTTCTACGACGACATCTTCACCTCGCTGCGGATCCCGTACGAGCCGGTGCGCTGGATGCGCGACGTGGCCGTCGACAGCGAAGGCCAGATCAACAAGACCGCTCGGGTGCACGAGCTGATCCACGCGTACCGGGTGCGCGGCCACCTGATGGCCGACACCGACCCGCTGGAGTTCAAGATCCGTAAGCACCCGGACCTGGACGTGCTCCAGCACGGGCTCACGCTCTGGGACCTCGACCGCGTCTTCCCGGTCAACGGCTTCGCCGGCCAGCAGCGGATGAAGCTGCGGTCGATCCTCGGCGTGCTGCGCGACTCGTACTGCCGCCGGGTCGGCATCGAGTACATGCACATCCAGGACCCGGAGGAGCGGCGCTGGATCCAGGAGCGGGTCGAGCGCAAGTACGAGAAGCCCAGCTCCGACGAGCAGAAGCACGTGCTGAACCGGCTCAACGCCGCCGAGGCGTTCGAGACGTTCCTCCAGACCAAGTACGTCGGCCAGAAGCGCTTCTCGCTGGAGGGCGGCGAGTCGCTGATCCCGCTGCTCGGCGAGGTGCTGGAGTGCTCCGCCGAGGCCGGGCTGGACGAGGTCGTCATCGGCATGGCCCACCGCGGCCGGCTCAACGTGCTGGCGAACATCGTCGGCAAGCCGTACGAGAAGATCTTCTCCGAGTTCGAGGGGCACCTCGACCCGCGGTCCACGCAGGGCTCGGGCGACGTGAAGTACCACCTCGGCCAGAACGGCAAGTTCACCACCCCGGACGGCGAGCACGCGGTCAAGGTGTCGGTGGTGGCGAACCCGTCGCACCTGGAGGCCGTGGACCCGGTGCTGGAGGGCATCGTCCGGGCCAAGCAGGACCGCATCGACCTCAAGCTGGAGGGCTACACCGTGCTGCCGCTGGCGGTGCACGGTGACGCCGCCTTCGCCGGCCAGGGCGTTGTGGCCGAGACGCTCAACCTGTCCCAGCTGCGCGGCTACCGCACCGGCGGCACCGTGCACGTGGTCGTCAACAACCAGGTCGGCTTCACCACCGCCCCGGAGTACAGCCGGTCCAGCCTCTACAGCACCGACGTGGCCCGGATGATCCAGGCGCCGATCTTCCACGTGAACGGCGACGACCCGGAGGCCGTGGTCCGGGTGGCCCGGCTCGCGTTCGAGTACCGGCAGGCGTTCAACAAGGACGTCGTGATCGACATGGTCTGCTACCGCCGGCGCGGGCACAACGAGGGCGACGACCCGTCGATGTCCAACCCGGAGATGTACAAGATCATCGACTCGAAGCGGTCCGTCCGGAAGCTCTACACCGAGGAGCTGATCGGGCGCGGCGACATCACCGTGGAGGACGCGGAGGAGCTGCTGCGCGACTACCAGGGGCAGCTTGAGCGGGTCTTCAAGGCCACCCGGGACGCCGCGACCACCCCGCGTCAGCTCAGCCGCCCGGCGCGGGAGGAGGAGCCGGAGCCGCAGGTCGACACCGCCACCGACGCCGCAGTGGTCAAGGCGATCGGCGAGGCGCACGTCAACCTGCCGGAGGGCTTCACCCCGCACAAGCGGATCCAGCAGCTGCTGGAGCGGCGCCGCAAGATGTCCGTCGAGGGCGGCATCGACTGGGGCTTCGCCGAGATCATCGCGTTCGGCACGCTGCTGCACGACGGGGTCACCGTCCGGCTCGCCGGGCAGGACTCGCGCCGCGGCACGTTCGTCCAGCGGCACGCCTCGGTGGTCGACGCCAAGACCGGCGAGGACTACCTGCCGCTGAAGTCGCTCACCGCCGACGGCGAGCGGTCGCGCTTCTTCGTCCACGACTCGCTGCTCTCCGAGTACGCGGCCATGGGCTTCGAGTACGGCTACTCGGTGGAGAACATCAACGCGCTGGTGGCCTGGGAGGCCCAGTTCGGTGACTTCGTCAACGGCGCCCAGTCGGTGATCGACGAGTTCATCTCCTCCGGCGAGGTGAAGTGGGGCCAGCGCTCCGCGGTGACCCTGCTGCTGCCGCACGGCCACGAGGGCCAGGGCCCGGACCACACCTCCGGCCGCCCGGAGCGGTTCCTCCAGCTCTGCGCCGAGGACAACATGCGGGTGGCCATCCCGACCACCCCGGCGAACTACTTCCACCTGCTGCGCCGCCAGGCCCTGTCGCCCAAGCGCAAGCCGCTGGTGGTGTTCACGCCGAAGTCGCTGCTGCGGCACAAGCTCTGCGTGTCGCCGGTGGAGGACTTCACCACCGGGACGTTCCAGCCGGTGCTGGCCGACACCGCGGCTCCGGCGCCGGAGCAGGTCAAGCGGGTGCTGCTCTGCTCGGGCAAGGTCTACTACGACCTGTTCCAGGCCCGGCAGGAGCGGGGCGTCACCGACACCGCGATCCTCCGGATGGAGCAGCTCTACCCGCTGCCCGTCGAGGAGGTCCGGGCCGCGCTGGCGCAGTACCCGAACGCCGAGGACTTCGCCTGGGTCCAGGAGGAGCCGGCCAACCAGGGCGCCTGGTCGTTCGTCGCGCTCAACCTGCTGGAGCACCTGCCCGAGGTCCGGCTGCGCCGCATCTCCCGCCCGGCCGCCGCCGCCCCGGCGGTCGGCTCGGCGAAGATGCACGAGGTCGAGCAGAACGCGCTGATCGAGGCGGCTCTCCCCCGCCCGTGACATCACCGGCAGCGGCCCGTCCCGACCCGGGGCGGGCCGCTGCCGTACGACGACGAGAGGAACACCGTGTACTTCACCGACCGTGGCATCGAGGAGCTGGTCGAGCGCCGTGGCGACGAGCAGGTCAGCATGGAGTGGCTGGGCGAGCGGCTGCGTGACTTCATCGATCTGAACCCGGAGTTCGAGACCCCGATCGAGCGGTTCGCCACCTGGCTGGCCCGCCTCGACGACCCGGACGACGACTGACCCGGGCGACGGACCGACGCGCCGCGCGGCCGGGTCTCAGCCGGTCGCGCCCCGCCCGGCGACCCGGAGGTCTCCGGTACGCCGCAGCTTCTGCCAGCCGAGCCGGCCGCCCGTCAGCGCGGTGCCGACGGCCTGGAGCAGCACCAGGTACATCACCTGCCGGTAGACGAACTGCTGCAACGGCAGCACCCAGAGCACGCCGAGCTTCTCCCGGTCCAGCCGGAAGGCGAGCACCGCGGTGAGGAACTGGAGCGCGAGCATCGCCAGCCAGGCCACCACCGTGTCGCTGCGATCCAGGAAGATCAGCCCGTAGATCGCGAGCAGGTCGATCACCGGGGCGGCCAGCGGCAGCAGCACACCGAACAGCGTCAGGAACGACAGGCACCGGCGGCCGAACCGGCCCGACCGGCCACTGTCGATCACCGAGCGCCGGTGCTTCCACATCGCCTGGAGGGTGCCGTAGCTCCACCGGTACCGCTGCTTCCACAGCTGGCCGACGGTGGTCGGGGCCTCGGTCCAGGCGCGGGCGCTCTCCTCGTACACGATGTGCCAGCCGGCCCGGCCGAGGGCGATGGTGACGTCGGTGTCCTCGGCCAGCGTGTCGTCGGTCATGCCGCCCACCTGCTCCAGCGCCTGGCGCCGGAACGCGCCGATCGCACCCGGGACGGTGGGCATGCAGCGCAGCGTCTCGTAGAGGCGGCGGTCGAGGTTGAAGCCGATGACGTACTCGATGTGCTGCCACTTGGCGATCAGGCCGCGGCGGTTGCCGACCTTGACGTTGCCGGCGACCACGCCGACCCCGGGGTCGGCGAACGGCTGGACCAGCCGGCGCACCGAGTCCGGCTCGAAGATCGTGTCGCCGTCGACCATGACGATCAGGTCGTGCCGGGCCAGCGCGACACCCGTGTTCAGCGCACTCGGCTTGCCGCCGTTGGGCTTGCGCACGACCCGGACGTTCGGCAGGCGCAGCGCCGCCACGATGTCGGCGGTTCCGTCGGTCGAGCCGTCGTCGACCACCACCACCTCGATGCCGCCGGGGTGGTCGCCCAGGGCCAGCGAGCGGACCGCCGCGGCGATGCCCTCCCGCTCGTTGTACGCGGGCACGATCACCGAGACCGGTTCGGTGACCGGCGGCCCCCAGGACCAGTCGCGGCGACGGCGGCGGGCCGCGTGCCGTGGTGCCATGACGAACAGCAGCAGGGTCCGGCCGACGGTGAGCACCCCGACGAGCACGAAGAAGACGCCGAGCATCCCGAACATGCCGTCTGCCACGCGTACCGCGCCGACCAGCACGTGTCCCCGCCACCGCTCGTCGAGCGGGGCCGCCGTCTGCCCGCCGACCGGGCCTGATACGCCTGCTGCCGCGAACGTCTGGTTGAGCCCTTCGCTGACCGTGGTGAAGCGGTAGCCGCGCTCCAGCATCATCGGGATGTACCGGTCCAGCGCGGCCACGGTGCCGGACCGGTCGCCGCCCGCGTCGTGCCAGAGCGCGATCGTGCCCGCCGTCCCGTCCGGCGTGGCGTTGGCGACCATCTCCTCGACCGACGGAAGCTCCCAGTCCCGGCTGTCGACGTCGTTGACCACTGTGAGGTAGCCCAGTTCGCCGGCCTGCCGCAGCATCGGCCAGTCCCGGTCGGTGTAGGCGTCCGCGCGGGACGAGTACGGGAACCGCAGCAGCGACGGCCGGACGCCTGTGGTGCTGGCGACGGCGAGCTGCGTCTGCGCGTACTCCAGTTCCCGCCGCCAGTCCGGCAGCGCGGCGAGGTCGGGATGGGTGAACGTGTGCACGCCCAGCTCGTGTCCCTCGGTCACCAGCCGGCGGGTCACCTCCGGGTTGCGGACGACCTGTGAGCCGATGACGAAGAAGGTGCCCTTCACCCGGTACTTGTCCAGGACGCGCAGCACCTCCGGCGTCCACCGCGGGTCGGGCCCGTCGTCGAAGGTGAGCGCGACGGTACGCGGCGGCAGCCGGTGCGACTGGGTCCGGCCCTCCGCGCCGACGTTGACGATCGGGCCGCCCCCGATGACCGAGCTGGGGACCTCCCGCTGGCTGCCGGGCGTCACCCGGTTGTCGGGCACGAACGCGGCGTTCGTGTACGCCTCGACGACCAGCAGACCGGCCAGGACGACCACGACCATGGTGACCAGGGCCCAGCTCGGCCGGGGCAGCAGACGCCGCCCACGGGACCGGCGCGCGCCGGGGATCTGCCGCGCGCCGGGGATCTGCCGGACGTCCAGCACGACTGTGGACGCGTCGTCCGGCCGCCGCCCGGCCCGGTGCCGGCGGGCGGCGTGCACGCGGCGGGGGTCCAGTGGGGCGGTGGGCTGGTCACCTGTCGACGGGCGGGCGGGTGCCTCGTCACTCATCGGCGGGATCGGCCGGCGCGACGGGGTCGGCGGGCGGGTCGACGACCGGCGGTGGATCGACAGCGGGTGGCGGCGGCACCTCGGCGGTGGGGGCGGTGGGCGGCGCGGTGGTGGCCGCCGGGGTGGTCCGCGGCACGGTCGGGGCGGTCCGGGTCGGCCGTGGGTACCGAGGGCTCGGCGAGGCCGTGGCGGCGGGGGCGACGGAGGTGGCCGGCACCCGCACCGGAGCGGTCCGGACGTCGGCGGGCGCGTCCGGCGTGGGACGGGTCACAGCGGGCGCGGGCGACGCCGGCGGGTTCGGCGAGGGCAGCCGCTGCTCGCTGGTCGGCTCGACGAACGGGATGACGCTGTCCGGGGTGATCGGCCCGCCGGCGAAGCTGACCCCGACCATGACCGTGTAGACCACACCCGCCGCGCCGGCGCAGTAGGCGAGACGGCGCAGCCGCCGGCGTCGCCGCCCGCTCGGGTCGACGAAGACGGGGGGCGATTCCGGTACGATGGGAATCAGTGCGGTCGGGCCATCCACGCGGCAAGTGTAGATGCGAAAAAATCCCGCCTTCTCCCCTGGCTAGCCGGTGTGACCAGGCAGAACGGGCAGCACTGACCTCGATCTTGTAGGTTGGGTGCCGTGGCGCGCAGCGTGTACCTGACCGGCGTTGGTTCGGGCGGGGGAAAATCGACAGTGGCGCTCGGCCTGGCCGAGTTGTTGTCCCGCCAGGTGGAACGGATAGGTGCGTTCCGGCCGCTCGTCGCCGGTGACGGCACCGACCCGATCCTCGCCCTGCTCACCGAGCGCTACCGGATGGAACTGCCGGTCGACGAGCTGTACGGCGCCACGTACGCCGAGGCGAGCGCGCTCGTCGCGGACGGCCGCCGGGAGGAGTTGATCTCCCGGATCGTCACCCGCTACCGGGAGGTCGAGCGGCGCTGCCCGGCGATAGTGGTGGTCGGCAGCGACTTCGCCTACGGCGACGGCACCGGCCCCCGTGAGCTGGCCTTCAACGCCCGGCTGGCGACCGAGTTCGGCAGCGTCGTGGTGCCCGTCGTGGACGGGTTCGGGCAGACGCCCGACACGATCGCGGCGGCGCTGCGCGGCGCGTACCACGATCTGGCCGACCTCGGCGCGACGGTGATCGCGGCGCTGGCCAACCGCGTGCCGGAGCCGATGACGCTGCCCGAACTGCCGGTGCCCGCGTACGCGATCCCCGAGGTGCCGACCGTGTCGGCGCCGACGGTGGCCGAGGTGGCGGCGGCGCTGCACGGCACGGTGCTCACCGGCGACGAGACCGCACTCGACCGCGACGTGCTCGACTACGTGGTGGGGGCGGCGCACGTGCCGACGCTGCTGGACCACCTCACCGACGGGGCGCTGGTGATCACCCCGGGCGACCGGGCGGACCTGCTGGTGGCCGCCGGCGCCGCGCACGTGGCCGGGCAGGTGTCGCTGGCCGGGCTGGTGCTCACGCTCGGCGAGCAGCCCGATCCGCGGGCCATGCGCCTGGTCGAGCGGATGAACACCGGGCTCCCCGTGCTGTCGGTGCCGAGCGACAGCTACGACACGGTGGCCGCGTCCAGCCGGATCGAGGGCCGCCCCAGCACCGCCAACCCGCGCAAGGTCGAGGCCGCGCTCGGCGCGTTCGAACGCTGCGTGGACACCGACGACCTGGCCCGCCGGTTGCGGGTCAGCCGGTCCGCGCGGGTCACCCCGCTGATGTTCGAGAACGACCTGATCGACAGGGCCCGCGCCCGGCGCCGCCGGCTGGTGCTGCCCGAGGGCGCGGACGAGCGGATCCTGCGCGCGACCGAGGTGCTGCTGCGCCGGGGCGTCGCCGAGATCACCCTGCTCGGCCGTCCGGACGAGATCGCCCGGCGGACCCGGGAACTCGGCGTCGACCTCGGTGACGCCCAGGTCGTCGACCCGGTGACCAGCCCGTGGCGGGACGAGTTCGCGCAGGCGTACGCGCAGTTGCGCGCCCACCGCGGCGTCACCGTGGAGCTGGCGCACGACATCGTGGCGCAGCCCAACTACTTCGGCACGATGATGGTGCAGACCGGTCATGCCGACGGCATGGTCTCCGGCGCCACCCACACCACAGCCGCCACCATCCGCCCGGCCTTCGAGATCATCCGGACCGTGCCCGGCGTCTCCGTCGCCTCCAGCGTCTTCTTCATGCTGCTCGCCGACCGGGTGCTGGTCTACGGCGACTGCGCCGTCAACCCCGACCCCGACGCCGACCAGCTCGCCGACATCGCCATCTCGTCGGCCGACACGGCGGCCCGGTTCGGCATCGAGCCGCGGGTGGCGATGCTGTCGTACTCCACCGGCAGCTCCGGCGCCGGCGCCGACGTGGAGAAGGTCGCGGCGGCCACCAAGCTGGTCCGGGAACGCCGGCCGGACCTGCTGGTCGAGGGTCCGATCCAGTACGACGCCGCGATCGACCCGCAGGTGGCGGCCACCAAGCTGCCGGACAGCCCGGTCGCGGGGCGGGCCACGGTGTTCATCTTCCCGGACCTGAACACGGGCAACAACACGTACAAGGCGGTGCAGCGGTCGGCCGGAGCGGTGGCGGTCGGGCCGGTCATGCAGGGCCTGCGGCGGCCGGTGAACGACCTGTCCCGCGGCGCCACAGTGCCGGACATCGTCAACACGGTGGCGATCACCGCCATCCAGGCCGCCGCGGAGGCGTCGGAATGAGCCGCATCCTGGTCCTCAACAGCGGATCCTCGTCGGTCAAGTACCGGCTGTACGACGGCGACGACGTCCTGGACAAGGGCACGGTCGAACGGATCGGCGAACCCGGCGGCGGGCCGGCCGACCACGAGAGCGCGGTCCGGGAGATCATCGGCCGGCTCGACCTGACCGGGCTGACCGGCGTCGGCCACCGGGTGGTGCACGGCGGGCGGAAGTTCAGCGCGCCGGTACGCATCGACGACGCGGTCGTCGCCGCGATCGAGGATCTGGTGCCGCTCGCGCCGCTGCACAACCCGGCCAACCTCGCCGGCATCCGGGTGGCCCGGGAGGCGCTGCCGGACGTCCCGCAGGTGGCCGTCTTCGACACCGCGTTCCACCACACGCTGCCCGAGGCCGCCGCCACGTACGCGATCGACAAGGCCATCGCCGAGCGGTACGGGGTGCGCCGCTACGGCTTCCACGGCACCTCGCACGCGTACGTCTCGCGTCGCGTCGCCGACCTGCTCGACCGCCCGTACGACCAGCTCAACACGATCACGCTGCACCTGGGCAACGGGGCGAGCGCGTGCGCCGTCCAGGGTGGGCGCAGCGTGGCCACCTCGATGGGCATGTCCCCGCTGGAGGGCCTGGTGATGGGCACCCGCAGCGGCGACCTCGACCCGACAGTCATCTTCCACCTGCGCCGCGAGGGCGGCATGGTGGTGGACGACATCGACGACCTGCTCAACCACCGCAGCGGCCTGCTCGGGCTGACCGGCGTCAACGACATGCGCGAGGTGCTGGCCCGCCGCGACGCCGGTGACCCGGACGCGACGCTGGCGTTCGACGTCTACTGCCGCCGGATCACCGGCTACGTCGGCGCGTACTACGCGCTGCTCGGCCGGGTCGACGCGATCGCGTTCACCGCCGGGGTCGGCGAGCACGCCGCGCCGGTACGGGCGGCGTCGCTGGCCGGACTGGAGCGGCTCGGTGTCGCCGTCGACCCGGCGCGCAACGATGGTCACGGCGACCGGCTCGTCTCCCCCGACGACGCGGAGGTGGCGGTGCTGGTGGTCGGCACCGACGAGGAGCGGGAGATCGCCCGCGAGACCCGCGAGGTGCTCGGCGTCTGACCGCCCGGCCCTCCGCGCGGCCGGGCCGGATCAGCCACGGTCAGCCCGGGTCAGCCGGGTCAGCTCGGGTCAGCCCAGGGCGATCCAGGCGACCAGGGCGACCACCACGACGGCGGCGACGGCCACGCCGGCGATCAGCGGCAGGCGGGACGGCGCCGACGCCGACGCGGCCGGCTCGGGAGAATCGACGAAAGCGCGGAACTGCGCGGTGTTGCCACTCGGGTCGGTGTAGTTCTCAGCCATGCGGCTGACCCTAGCGAAGCCGACCGGACCGGAATGTCCCGCCGGGCCGCCACCTGCGGATCCGGGTGGCGGGATCGGGCAAACCCGGCCACCCGGTGGAGGCGGGAGCCGCCCGGGTGGCGGCACCGACCGGCCCGGACGGCGGGCGCGGGCCGACCGCTCGGCTGCCTACCGTGCAGGTGTGAGGGGGCAGCGGCTGGTCGCCGCGCTGATGACGGCGCTGCTGGCCGGTTGCGGCCCGGCCGTGGCCACGCCCGACCCGGTCCCGGCCGCCGTCGGGCCCGCGCCGGAGCGCCCGTACTCGGTCGGGATGCGACAGTTCACGCTCGACCCGGACGGCAGGCGGCCGCTGCCGGTCACCGTCTGGTACCCGGCGCAACCGTCCCCCGCACCCCCTGACGTCGTCGACCCGCCGGTCGATCCCGCCGCCGGGTCCGACGTGTCCGGCCCGTCCGGGCCGCGCGCTGCGGCGGCCCTGCCGTCTCGCCCATCGGTCTTCGCGGCCCCCTCCGGCTCCGGCCGCGCCACACCGGCGAGCCCCGGCCCGGAGCGCGGACCGCGTGTGCGGCCGGGTGCGCCGTTCGCGGCCGGACGCTTCCCGGTGGTCCTCTACAGCCACGGGCTGCGCAGCCTGCCCGCCCTGCACGCCGCGCTGACCACCCGCTGGGCCGCCGCCGGGTTCGTGGTGGTCGCACCCACCTATCCGCGTACGAACCAGCGCGCCCGCGCCTACACCCGCGACGACGTGCGCAACCAGCCCGCCGACGCCTGGCGACTGATCCGTCATCTGGTCCGGCTGGGCGCCCGCCACGGGGATCCGCTCGGCGCGCACATGGCCGTGGACCGGTTCGCCGCCGCCGGGCACTCGGCCGGCGGGCACACCACGCTCGGCATGTTCGCCTCCGGGCAGCCGTCCCCGGTACGGGCCGGAATCGTGATCGCCGGTGGCCGGATGGTCGCCGGGCTCTCCCGCCCACTCGCACCGATGCTGTTCGTGCACGGGAGCGCCGACCGGATCGTGCCGGAGTCGATCGGCCGGGCCGCGTACGCCCGCTGCCTCGGGCCGGCCGCCTTCCTGAGCCTCACCGGCCAGGGCCACGGCGAGTACCTGACGCCGGGACGGCCCGGCTTCGCCCAGGTGCTCGCCACCACCACCGACTTCCTGCGCTGGACGCTCTACGCCGACCGCGCCGCCCTGCACCGCCTCCCCACCGACGCGACAGCGCCCGGCACCACCCTCACCACCCGCGCCCTCCCCACCTGAAGCGTCCCGCCCCCACCTCCCACCCTCCCCCTTGTCCCGTCGATCATGAAGTTGACGGCGTTCGCTGTCCGGTTTGTCGCCGCCAACTTCATGATCGACCGGGTCTGGGCGGGGGGTGAGGGTCTGGGCGGGCGGCGGGGTCCGGGCGGGGTGGGTAGCGTGCGCGGGGTGGACGGGGTGGCGGGCCGGCAGCTGAGGGCCATTCGGGAGGTCGTCGACGTCGCGGGCGCGTGCGGGATCGACGTGTGGCTGCGCGGGGGCTGGGCGATGGACTTCCACCTCGGCGAGGTGACCCGTCCGCATGTCGACGTCGACTGGTACTGCTGGCGGCGCGACGCCGAGACGCTGGCCGACCGGCTCGGCGCGCTCGGCTGGCGCCCCGACCCCCGGATGCCCGCCACGACGCAACTCGACCTGCTGCGCGACGACGTCGAGCTGAGCTTCGCGTACCTCGACCGGGACGCGGACGGCCGGGTCGTCGTCGGCGCCGGACCGTGGGCGGGCACCGCCCTGCCGGAAGGCATGCTGGCCGGGCCGCCCGGCCGGATCGGCACGCTCGCGGCACCGGTGATCAGCGTCGCCGCGCAGATCGAGTTCAAGGAGATGTTCCCGGTCTGGATGCCGGAACGCCAGCGCCGGGCCAAGGACGCCGCCGACCTGGCTCGTCTCCGGGCGTCAGCGGGCGGTCACCCGCCGCGCTGACCGGGCCTGGTAGCCGCGATCGCGAGGCACAATCGAGTTCATGCGCCGTCGTCCCGCCGCCCTGATCACCGCCGCCGTGCTCGGCGCCGCCCTCACCGGCTGCTCGGAGCAGCCCACCGCCCCGGCCGGGCGGCCCGCCCCCGACGCCCCACCGACCAGTGCCACGCCGGCGCAGCGCGTACCCGCCGGCAAGGCGCCCACGGAGAGCTTCGCGGTCGGCGTACGCCAGGTGAAGCTGAACCGCGACGGCGACCGGCCGTTGCCGGTGACGCTCTGGTACCCGGCGGCGGGCGCGGCCGGTGGCGCGGTCGAGCGTTCCGCCCCGGCGGCGGACGGGCGGTTCCCTGTGGTGCTGTTCAGCCACGGGCTCAGCGCCCGGCCGGAGGACTACCAGGCGCTGCTGACCCGCTGGGCGGCGGCCGGGTTCGTGGTCGCCGCGCCGCGTTTCCCGCACACCTCCCGGGGCACCGACGGCAACCCGCTGGACGTGCTCAACCAGCCGGCCGACGTGTCGTACGTGCTGACGCGCGTGCTCGCGCTGGGCGAGAAGGCGGGCGATCCGCTGCGCGGCCGGCTGGACCCGGAGCGGGTGGCCGCGACCGGGCACAGCGCCGGTGGCGTGACCACGATCGGGCTGTTCACCGCGGGCCGGGACGAGCGGCTGGACGCGGGCATCGTCTTCGCCGGCACCGCGCTCGGTGTGGGCACCGCGTTCGCCGGTGCCGCCGCGCCGCAGCTGTTCGTGCACGGCGAGGCCGACGAGGTGGTGTCGTACGCCGCCGGCAAGGCCGTGTACGACGTGGTGCCGTGGCCGAAGGCGATGCTCAGCCTGCCGAAGGGTGACCACGGCCGGGCGCTGCTCGGCGACGGCAAGGCGCTGGGCGTGGTCGCCGACACCACTGTCGAGTTCCTCCGCTGGACGCTCTACGGCGACCCGGCGGCGAAGAGGCGCCTCCCGGCCGACGCCGCCCGGGGCGGCCTGGCCACCCTCGACGATCGCCTGTAAGGAAGGGCCCCTTCTTAACGTCTCCGGTAGAGAAGGGGCCCCTTCTTAACAGGCCGTCCGCACGGCGCGCGCCGTCCGCGTCAGGCGGTGTGGTCGACGACCACCTTGCCGAAGACCTCACCGGAGTGCAGCCGGGCGAACGCCTCGGAGATCTCGCTGAACGGCACCACCCGGTCGACCACCGGGCGCACCTCGTGCTCGGCGCAGAACGCGAGCAGCTCGGTCAGCTCGTCCGGGGTGCCCATCGAGGTGCCGAGGATCTCCAGTTGCATGGCGAAGACCCGGCGCAGGTTGATCTTCGGCTCGTGCCCGGAGGTGGCGCCGGAGACCACGATCCGGGCCGTCGGGGCGGCCGACTTCAGCGAGTGGTCGAAGGTGGCCGCGCCGACCGTCTCGATCACCACGTCGACCCGTTCCGGCAGCCGTGCGCCGGGCTCCAGCGCGGTCGCGCCCAGCTCGGCGATCCGCTCCCGCTTGGCGGCGTCGCGGCTGGTCGCGTACACCCGCTTGCCGAGCGCGACGCCGAGCGCGACGGCCGCGGTGGCCACGCCACCGCCGGCGCCCTGGACCAGCACCGACTCGCCGTCGGCGACCCGGCCCTTGGTGGTCAGCATCCGCCAGGCGGTGAGCCAGGCCGTGGGCAGGCACGCCGCGTCGGTGGCCGACAGGCCGTCGGGCAGCGGCAGCAGGTTCATCCGGGGTACGGCGACACGCTCGGCGAACGTGCCCTGGTAGTGCTCGGAGAGGATGGAGACCCCGCGCGGGTCACCGGGGGTGGGCACCACCGGGTAGATGACCACCTCGTTGCCGTCCGGGTCGGTGCCGACCGCGTCGCAGCCCAGGATCATCGGGAGCTGGCCGGCGGTCAGGCCCACGCCGCGCAGCGACCAGAGGTCGTGGTGGTTGAGCGAGCTGGCCCGGACCTGCACGGTGACCCAGTCGTCCTGCGGGTGGGTCGGCTCGGGACGGTCGCCGACGGCGAGCGCGGCGAGCGGGTTGTCGGCGTCGAAGGCCGAGGCATAGGCAGCACGCATGATCGGCACGGTAACAAGCTGAGCAGCAGTTAAGAAGGGGCCCTTCCTCTACCGAAGGCGTTAGGAAGGGCCCCTTCCTTACATCTCAGCGGCGGGCGACCCCGTCGCGGCGGGCGGCCTCCGCGACGGCCTCGGCCACCGCCGGGGCGACTCGCGGGTCCAGCGGCGACGGCACGATCGCGTCGGCGGTCAGCGACTCGGCCACCACGCCCGCGATGGCGTCGGCGGCGGCCACCTTCATCGAGTCGGTGATCCGGGTGGCCCCGGCGTCCAGCGCACCCCGGAACACACCCGGGAACGCGAGCACGTTGTTGATCTGGTTCGGGTAGTCGCTGCGCCCGGTGGCGACCACCGCCACGTGCCGGGCGGCCACCTCGGGGTGCACCTCAGGGGTGGGGTTGGCCAGCGCGAACACGATGCCGCCGGGGGCCATGCCGGCCACCGCCGCCTCCGGGATCTGGCCGCCGGAGACGCCCACGAGCACGTCCGCGTCGCGCAGCGCCTCGGTGATGTCGCCCTGGCGGCCCTCGGCGTTGGTGAGCTCGGCCAGTTCGGCCTTGGTGCCGGTCAGCTCGCGGTGCCGGCCGATGATGCCGCGCGAGTCGCACACCACCACCCGGTCCGGGTCGACGCCGCCGGCGATCAGCATCTTGGTGACCGCCACCCCGGCCGCGCCCGCGCCGCTGACCGCCACCCGCAGGTCACCGAGCTTGCGGTTGAGCAGCGCCGCGGCGTTGCGCAGCGCGGCGAGCACCACGATCGCGGTGCCGTGCTGGTCGTCGTGGAAGACCGGGATGTCCAGCGCCTCGTCGAGCCGGCGCTCCACCTCGAAGCAGCGCGGGGCGCTGATGTCCTCCAGGTTGATCCCGCCGAACGAGGGCGCGAGCGCCTTGACCGTCGCCACGATCTCGTCCACGTCCTGGGTGTCCAGGCAGACCGGCACCGCGTCCACGCCGGCGAACTGCTTGAACAGCACCGCCTTGCCCTCCATCACGGGCAGCGCGGCGCGCGGGCCGATGTTGCCGAGACCGAGTACTGCGGAACCGTCGGTGACCACGGCGACGGTGTGCGACACCCAGGTGTAGGTGTCGACGAGCGCGGGGTCGGCGGCGATCGCCTCGCACACCCGGGCCACACCGGGGGTGTACGCGAGGGAGAGGTCCTCGCGGCTGGTCAGCGGCACTGTGGAGGCGACTGCCATCTTGCCGCCGACGTGCAGGCGGAAGACGGGATCGGCGGGGTCCGGGGTGGACGAAGACATGGTGACTCCAGGATCTGTCGAGCAGACGGACCGGCCGGCGTGGTCAGCGGTGGTCAGCGACCGGCGGCGCGGCGGTGCGGGGGTCACCCGGGCACTTTTCGAGCATAGTCACGCTTCGGCACCCAGTATGTGAGCGGGGTCATATCCGCTCCGGTCGTTACCGTCCCCTGACCCGTCCCGGACGCGGCCACCAGCGGGCCACCACCCGGCCCCGGACGTCGGCCACGCCGTACGCGCGGGAGTCGTCGGCGACGAACTCGTTGTCGCCGCGCAACCACCATCCGCCGTCGCGGGGTTCCACCGCCCGCTTGACGACGAGCAGGTCGGGACGGCTGCGGAACACGGCGACGACCACGTCGCCGGGGCGTACCGGCCGGCCTTTCGTGCGGACCAGCACCGCGTCGCCGTGACGCAGCGTCGGGGCCATGGACGGGCCGGTCACCAGCACCGGCACCAGCGGGCCGCGCAGGGCCGGAGGTTCACCGGTGGGCGCCATGTCACCTCCCAGCCCCGGAGGGCGTCTCCAGGAGTAATGTCGTCTTGGATCATCGCAAACAACCCATGGAGGACCCTGATGCGCCTTCCCCGCATCCTCACGCCCCGGGTGACGGCCAGCGCTCACTGCGACCTGCCCTGCGGCGTATACGACCCGGCCCAGGCCCGGATCGAGGCCGAGTCGGTCAAAATGATCTGCGAGAAGTACCAGGCCAACACCGACCCGGAGTTCCGCACCCGCGCCATCCTGATCAAGGAGCAGCGGGCGGAGCTGGTCAAGCACCACCTGTGGGTGCTCTGGACCGACTACTTCAAGGCGCCGCACTTCGAGAAGTACCCGCACCTGCACCAGCTGTTCAACGAGGCCACCAAGCTGGCCGGCGCGGCCGGCGCCAAGGGCGGCACCGACCCGGCCAAGGCCGACGAGCTGCTGGCGAAGATCGACGAGATCTCGAAGATCTTCTGGGAGACCAAGCAGGCGTGACGTCGCCCGACGGCACTCCGACGATCCGGCCGGTACGTCCCGAGGACGTACCGGCCGTCGTCGCCATGGTGCACGAACTCGCCGAGTACGAGCGCGCGCCCGAGCAGTGCCACCTCACCACGGCACAGCTCGACGCGGCGCTGTTCGGCCCGTCCCCGGCGCTGTACGGCCACGTCGCCGTCGACGCCTCGGACCAGCCGGTCGGCTTCGCGCTCTGGTTCCTCAACTTCTCCACCTGGGCCGGCGTGCACGGCATCTACCTGGAGGACCTCTACGTCCGCCCGGACGCCCGGGGCACCGGCGCGGGCCGGATGCTGCTCGCCACGCTGGCCGCGATCTGCGTGGAGCGCGGCTACCAGCGGCTGGAGTGGTGGATGATCCACTGGAACCCGGCGGCCCGCTTCTACGCCGCGATCGGTGCCACGCCGATGGACGAGTGGACGCCGTACCGCCTGGCCGGGCCGGCGTTGCACGAGCTAGCGACGCACGCGACGGCCGCGCCCACGCGCCCCGCCCGCTGACCGGGTAGAGTCCCGCACCGGGGGGAGGAGCCGTGACTCAACTGACCGGGCACCCGACGACCGATGACGACGTCGTCCACCTCACCGTGCCCGCCGACGGTGGTTACCTCGGCGTGCTCCGCACCGCCACGGCCGGCCTCGCGGCCCGGCTCCAGTTCGCCCTCGACGAGATCGAGGATCTGCGCATCGCCGTCGACGAGGCGTGCGCCATGCTGCTCGCCATCGCCACCCGCGACGCCGAGCTGGAGTGCCGGTTCGCGGTGACCGACGACGCCCTCACCGTCGAGGTGACGGTGCCGACGGTCCGGGGCGCCACGCTGCCGTCCGAGTCGTCGTTCGCCTGGAAGGTGCTGACCGCGCTGACCACCGGGGCGAACGCCCACGCATCAGGCGGCCGGGCCACCATCTCGCTGCTGACCCGCCGCGCCGGCGGCTTCTGACCGATGCGCGGCTTCTGACCGACGCGCGGCCACGGCCCGGCGGCGTCCAGACCCGGCTGCGCCCCAGGCCCGGCTGCGGTCCAGAAAGGGCCGCGTCAAGACCGGGCGGCGCTCAGCGGGCCGACTCGCCGAATCCCAGCGCGCGGTTCGTCGGACCGCTCACCAGCAGCCCGACCATGCCGATCCCGAGCGCCATCAGCGGCACCCCGAGCCAGCCCATGCCGCCCTCGATCATGAACCAGCCGACCGGCAGCAGCATGAGCTGGAGCACGATCGCCGGCGCACGAGCCCCGGCTCGGCGGCGGGACAGCGCGCCGCCGAGCGCCCAGAGCGCCACCGCGCCGCCGACGGCGAAGACGGTCACCAGCAGCGCCGAGGTCAGATCCGTCGTGTCGGCGGTGAGGTCGGACCAGATGAGCCACACCGCGATCAGCCCCAGCGCCACCGCCTGGGCACGTAGCAGGAGCACCGCGGCGCGCAGCGTGCCGGGGAGCGGGTCGGAGTCGATCGTCACGGGCGCCACGATACCGGTGGGTAGTCGCGGTACAGTGCCGCCCATGCGGGCCGTCCTGGTGGTCAATCCGAAGGCCACCACCACCAGCGAGCGCAGCCGGGACGTGCTGGTCCGGGCGTTGCGCAGTGAAGTCGACCTGTCGGTGCGCTACACCCGCCGACGGGGCCACGCCACGGATCTGGCCCGGGAGGCCGCCCAGGAGGGCGTCGACCTGGTCGTCACGCTCGGCGGTGACGGCACCGTCAACGAGGTGGTGAACGGCCTGATGGCGGCGGAGCCGCCGACGTTCCGTACCGGACAGACCTCGGCCGAGCGGCTGCCCGCGCTGGCCACCGTGCCGGGCGGTTCGACGAACGTGTTCGCCCGCGCGCTCGGGCTGCCCCGGGAGTGGCCGGACGGCACCAGCATGATCCTGGAAGGGCTGCGACTGGGCCGGTCCCGCACGATCGGGCTGGGCCGTGCGGACGACCGCTACTTCACGTTCTGCGCCGGCTTCGGGCTGGACGCGGCCGTCATCCGCCGGGTGGAGCAGGCCCGCAAGAAGGGGCGCGTCTCCACCCCGGCGCTCTACTTCCGTTCCACAGCGAGTCAGTACTTCGTCGGCTCGGACCGCCGCCACCCGTCGATCACGCTGGAGCGCCCGGGTGAGGCGCCCGCGACGGAGTTGGCCACGGCGATCATCCAGAACACCGCGCCGTGGACGTACCTGGGCGACCGCGAGATCAACCCGAACCCGGAGGCGTCGTTCGATCTCGGGCTCGACGTGCTCGCGTTGCGGCGGCTGCGGGTCGCCAGCACGGCCCGTACGGCGGTGCAGTTCTTCTCGAAGCAACCGGATCCGCACGGCAAGCAGGTGTTGCGGCTGCACGACGTGGCGGAGTTCACGCTGGTCTCGGACCGGCCGTTGCCGTTCCAGCTGGACGGGGACTACCTCGGCGAGCGGGAGAAAGTCCGATTCACATCCGTACCGGCCGCACTGAGAGTAATCTGCTAGGTCTCGGGTATCCCAGTCGGTTGACGCGGACCGCCCGCCGCGCGGGCGCGGTGGCCGCCACGCCGAGGAAGGGTGCCGGAAATGTCAGCAACGTCACGCAGACCGTACTACATTGATTATCGACTGTGGCACGCCGGGTAACCAGGGCTCTGGCAAACCCGGACAAATGGGTGGTGAGCCCGCTCACTGTTCGGAGTTTTTCCGAGCGTCACCCTTGACATCGCTGTAGTTCGTGAAAGTATTCACAAGCGAACTCGTGTTGCCGGGACATTGCCTGGATATGCTCGTTCGGTTGAGCTGTTCCAGCAGGTCCGGGCATCCCACAGCCTGCTCACGCTGCGCCGAATTGATGGATGCTGACCGTCACCATTCGGCAATGCGGACGCATATAGAAATAGCAACAACGAAGCGTTATCTGGCCACCCACTAAGAATGAGGAGTGTTGCCGCCATGGACTGGCGCCACGATTCGGTCTGCCGCGACGAGGACCCGGAGCTGTTCTTCCCGATCGGGACGTCCGGCCCGGCCCTCCTTCAGGTGGAGCAGGCGAAGGCCGTCTGCCGGCGCTGCCCCGTGACCGACCAGTGCCTGCAGTGGGCGCTGGAGTCCGGTCAGGACGCCGGCGTCTGGGGTGGGATGAGCGAAGAGGAGCGTCGCGCGGTGAAGCGCCGCGGCGGCCTCCGGGTGCTGCGCGCTCACTCCGCCTGACCCGTACACGCTGACCGCCCCGGCCGGGATTCCGGCCGGGGCGTTCTGCTGTCCCGGACCGGGTCAGCCCGCCACCGCCTCCACCCGCCGCCGGACCAGGTCCGCCAGCTCCGGCAGGTCGGTCAGGGGGTCCGCCACCGCCACCGCGCCGGCCGACCGGGCCGACGCGCGTACCCCGTCGTGGAACCGGCCCGGCGCCAGGAAGTAGGCGGCCACCGCGACCCGGCGGGCGCCCGCGGCGCGCAGTCGCGTGACCGCGCCGCCGACCTCCGGGGGCGCCGCCGAGGCGTACGAGACGCGGCAGGGCACTCCGAGCCCGGCGCCGAACGCCGCGGCGACCCGGCCCACCGAGGCGCGCGCCGCCGGATCCCGGGTACCGGCCGCCGCCAGCACCACCGCGTCCAGACCACCCGGCCCGTCACCGGTCGCCTCCGCCAGACGGCGGCGCAGCCCGTCCAGCAGCCCGCCGTCCACCCCGCCGCCGGTCGGCCCCAGCACGTCCGTCACCCGTACCTCGATGTCCGCGCCGGCCGCCGCGACCGCCGCCGGGATGTCCACCTTCCGGTGGTACGCGGCGGTCAGCAGCAGCGGCACCAGGACCGCCCGGGAGTGACCGGCGTCGGCCAGCCCGCGCAGCACCTCGGCCGGCCCGGGATCGGTGTGGTCGAGCCAGCTCGGCAGCACCGGACGGCCGGGGCAGGTGTCCGCCACGGCCCGGGCCAGCGCCCGGGTCGCCTCCGCCGCACGCGGGTCACGGCTGCCGTGCGCCACCAGCACCACCGGCGGCCCGGCGCTCAGGTGTGCAGGCCGCACTCGGTCTTCTCGAACATCGCCCAGCGCCCGGCGCGCGGGTCCTCCCCCGCCTTCGTCCGCCGGGTGCACGGCCAGCAGCCGATCGAGCCGTAGCCGCGGGCGAACAGCTCGTTGACCGGGATGTCGTACCGGGCCACGTAGGCGTCCACCTCCCGCTGCGTCCAGGCCGCTATCGGGTTCACCTTGACCTTGCCGCGCCGCGCGTCGAAGCCCACCACCGGCGTGTTCGCCCGGGTCGGCGACTCGTCCCGGCGCAGCCCGGCGGCCCAGGCGTCGTACCCGGACAGCGCCCGCTCCAGCGGCTCCACCTTGCGCAGCTGGCAGCAGTCGTCCGGGGACCTGTTGAACAGGCGCGGACCGTACTGGCCGTCCTGCTGCCCCACAGTCATCCGCGGCCGGATCGAGCGCACCCGCACCGGCATCCGCCGGGCCACCTCGTCGCGGACCCGCAGCGTCTCCGGGAAGTGCAGGCCGGTGTCCAGGAACACCACGTCGACGCCGGGCGCGACCCGGGAGACCAGGTGCGCCACCACGCCGTCGGCCATCGAGCTGGTCACGCAGAACCGCTCGCCGAACGTCTCCACCGCCCACCGGGCGATCTCGATCGCGGGCGCGTCGGCCAGCTCCCGGCCGGCCTCCTCGGCCAGCGCGCGCAGCTCCTCCGGGTCGCGGCGCGTCGGCTCGGCCGCGCCGATCAGGCCGAGGCCGGCGGCGGAGACGAGGCCGCTCACCGGGTCACCGCCCGGCTCAGCAGGCCGGTGAACTTCACCGCGAAGACCCGCGCGCAGGCGTGGCACTCCCAGGCGCCGTGCCCGGCCTCGTGCGGTCGCAGGTCCTCCTCGCCGCAGTACGGGCAGTAGAGAGGCGCAGATCGGGCATCGCTCATCGGAGCTCCTCCTCGTCGGCTCTGATCACCCAGTTGGCGAACGTCTCACCCTCGGTCCGGCCGGCCAGGTAGCGGCGGGCGAGCCGTTCCACGTACTCCGGAAGCTCCTCGGCGGTGGTCTTCAGACCGCGCAGCTTGCGGCCGAAGCCGGCGGTCTGCCCCTGCGCCATGCCGAGGCCGCCGCCGAGGTGCACCTGGAAGCCCTCGACCTGCCGGCCGTCCGGGCCGACCACGAGCTGGCCCTTGAGCCCGATGTCGGCGACCTGGGTGCGGGCGCAGGCGTTCGGGCAGCCGTTGAGGTGGATGGAGATGTCCGCGTCGAAGTCGCGCAGCCGCTCCTCCAGGCGGGCGACCAGCTCCTCACCGCGCCGCTTGGTCTCGACGATGGCGAGCTTGCAGAACTCGATGCCGGTGCAGGCCATCGTGCCGCGCCGCCAGGCCGACGGCCGGGCCTCCAGGCCGATCCCGCGCAGCGCCGCGACCAGCGAGTCGGTCCGCTCCGGCGCCACGTCCAGCACGAGCAGCTTCTGGTACGGCGTGAGCCGCACCCGGTCGCTGCCGTGCGCCTCGACCACGTCGGCGAGCTGCGCCAGCTGGGTTCCGGACACCCGGCCCACCACCGGGGCCGCGCCCACGTAGTTCGCGCCGTCACTCTGCCGGTGCACGCCGATGTGGTCGACCGGCTTCGCCGGCAGGTCGGCGGCCGGACCGTCGAGCAGCGTGCGGCCCAGGTACTCCTTCTCCAGCACCTCCCGGAAGCGCTCCACGCCCCAGTCGGCGACCAGGAACTTCAGCCGGGCCCGGTTGCGCAGCCGACGGTAGCCGTAGTCGCGGAAGATGCCGACCACACCGGCCCACACGTCCGGTACCTCGTTCAGCGGCACCCAGACGCCGAGCCGCTTGGCGAGCATCGGGTTGGTGGAGAGCCCGCCGCCGACCCACACGTCGAACCCGGGCCCGTGCTCCGGGTGCTCCACGCCGAGGAACGCGATGTCGTTCGCCTCGTACGGCGTGTCGACCAGCCAGGAGATCGAGGTCTTGAACTTGCGGGGCAGGTTGGAGTACGCCTTGTCGCCGACGTACCGGCGGACGATCTCGTCGATCGCCGGCGTCGGGTCGAGCACCTCGTCCCGGGCCACCCCGGCGACCGGGCTGCCCAGCACGATCCGGGGGCAGTCGCCGCACGCCTCGGTGGTCTGCAGGCCGACCGCCTCCAGCCGGCGCCAGATCTCCGGCATGTCCTCGACCCGGATCCAGTGGTACTGGATGTTCTGCCGGTCGGTGATGTCGGCGGTGTCCCGGGCGAACTCGCGGGAGATGTCCGCGATCACGCGGAGCTGGGCCAGGTTGAGCTGGCCGCCGTCCACCCGTACCCGGAGCATGAAGAACTCGTCCTCCAGCTCGTGCGGCTCCAGCACCGCGGTACGCCCGCCGTCGATGCCGGCCTTGCGCTGGGTGTAGAGGCCCCACCAGCGGAACCGGCCGCGCAGGTCCTGCGGGTCGATCGAGGCGAAACCGTTGTGGGCGTAGATGTTCTCGATCCGGTCCCGCACGTTCAGCGGGTCGTCGTCCTTCTTGATCCGCTCGTTGGGGTTGAGCGGCTCACGGTGTCCGAGCGCCCACTGCCCCTCGCCGCGTGGCCGGCGGGGCGCACGGGCGGCAGGCGCCGGGGTGTCGGGACGGGTCGGGGTGCTGCTGACCGCCATCGCGGCGTCCTCCATGGTCTGCTGCGGTGCCTGGAGCGCGGACGCGGCGGCCGGCCCTGGAGAGGGCCGTGGACGGCGATGTCGATGACGGCCGGCGCGAGTACGCGCCCGAGACGGAAAGGTCGGGCGTCGTCAGTGGGCCGGACAGATCGCGCTGCGCACGCGGCCGTAATCGACGTGGCGACGAGCCACGAAGCGGCGGACGACAGCGGCGGTCATGTGCCTCATGCTGCCACACCACGCCCCGCACGACCACAGCTCCGCACTGTGATCCCACATCACGGGCCCACCACCCCCACATCGACCCCCATCCCCCTCCCCGCCCTCTCCCCGGTGATCAAGGAGTTAGCGTCCCCCAACCCACCACCCCGGGCCGCAATCTCCTTGGTCAACAAGCTCAACCCCACCCACCCGCTCCATTGATCATGAAGTTGGCGGGGACAAAAGGGACGGTGCGTGCCGTCAACTTCATGATCGACCGGGTCCGGGCGTGGGGCCGGGGCGAGGGCCGGGTCGGGGGGCCGGGTGGGTGGGAATCGGTGGAGCGGACGGGCGGGAAGGGCTGGGCGTGTGAGGCTGCGGGGGTGAGGAGGTTCGCGCCCGCGTCCGTCCGCAGCCGGCCGGGTCCGGTGGTGTGGGTGATACCCGGACTGCTCACGCTCGCTGTGACACTGACCGGCATCGGGCACGCCCAGCCGTGGCGGGACGAGCTGGCGACCTGGAGCGCCGCCATTCGCCCGGTACCGGACCTGGTCCGGATGACCCGCACGATCGACGCCGCTACCGGGCCGTACTACCTGCTCGTGCACGGCTGGACCGCCCTGGCCGGCGCGTCGCCGACCGCGCTGCGGCTGCCTTCGGCGCTGGCCATGGCGGTGGCCGCCGCGCTCACCGCCCGCCTCGGCGCAGTGCTTGTCGGCCGGAGGGCCGGGCTGCTGGCCGGACTGCTGTTCGCGGTGCTGCCGGTCACCTCGCGGTACGGCCAGGAGGCCCGCCCGTACGCCCTCGCCACGCTGTTCGCCGTGCTGGCCACGCTGTTGCTGGTCGAGGCGCTGCGCCGGCCGACCTGGCGACGCTGGGCCGGGTACGCCCTCGCCGTCGCCGCGCTCGCCCTGCTCCACCTGATCGCGCTCACCCTGCTCGCCGCCCACGCCGTGGTGGTGCTGCTGACCGCCGCACGTGGCCCCGCGGCGGTCGTCGATCCGCCCGGCCGGTCCCGAGCCGAGATGCCCGACGCGAGCCGGCCATGCCGCAGACACCCGTGGCGTTCCACCCAGCCACGAGATCGAGCGCCGGTGGAACGCCACGGGTGTCACGGCGCCCCGCAGACACCCGCGGCGCTCCACCCAGCCACGAGATCGAGCGCCGGTGGAACGCCACGGGTGTCTCCCGGGAGCAGGGAGCACGGCACGGACGCGCCGGAAGCGGAACGGCAGGACGTGACCGGCGAGGCTCGGGAGGGGTCGGCGCCCGGCCGACGGGTGCTGGCCGGGTGGCTGCTGGCGCTGGTGCCGGTCGTCGTGCTCGTCACCCCACTGGCGCTGGTGGCGCGGGGGCAGCGTGGACGGCAACTCGACTGGGTGGACCCGGCGCGCCTGCCCGACCTGGCGGCGTTGCCGGGCGCGCTGGCGCAGAGCGGTGTCGTCGGCGGGTTCGTGCTCGCGCTCGCGGCGCTCGGCGCGGCCCGGCTGGGTCGCCGGGCGCTGCTGCCGGTCGCCGCCGTGCTGCTGCCGGTGGTGCTGGTCTTCGCCGCCGGAACGATTGTGCCGCTGTGGGTGACCCGCTACCTCGTCTTCACCGTGCCGTTCGCCTGTGTACTTGCCGGCGCCGCGCTGGCTGCCGCGCGGGTCACTCCCGCGCCAGCCCGAACGCCGGGAACAGCGACGCCCGCCGAACCCGAGCGCACGGCGACACCCGCCGCAGCCGGCCGCACTGCCGCGCCCGCGGAAGCAGAGCAAGGACCGACGTCGCCGCGCGGACGGATCGCGGCGGGAATCGCGGTGGTGGTCCTGGCCGGGCTGCTCGGGCTGCCCGACCAGGTGGCCCTGCGCCGTACCCACGAGTGGCCGCGCAGCGCACCCGTCGACTACGCGGGCGCGGCCGGGATCATCCGCGCCGAGCAGCGGCCGGGCGATGCGATCGTCTACTCGCCCCGGGACGGGTGGCTGTTCCCGGATCTCGGCATGGCGTACCACATGGGGCGGAGGCTGCCGCGCGACGTGCTCGTGGTCCGCGACCAGCGGCAGGACGCGAGCCTCTGGGCCGTGGAGTGCGACGACCCGGCGCGGTGCCTGGCCGGGGTGGACCGGGTGTGGCTGGTGGTCACCGGCCGCCGCCCCGACCCGCCGGCGGCGGTGCCTGGCGCGAAGGGCGACGCGCTGCGCGCGGGCTACACGGTGCGGCAGGTGTGGCCGCGGCCGGGGATCACGGTGGCCCTGCTCGTCCGGTGAGGCGGTCGGTGGTGCCGCGGGCCAGCGGTACGACGATGGCCGCCTCGGTGCCGCCGTCGGCGCCGTTGCGCAGGTCGATGGTGCCGCGCAGCTCGCCGGTGACGAGCGCCCGGACGATCTGGAGGCCCAGGTTGCCGCCGCGTTCGGCGTCGAACTGCTCGGGCAGCCCTCGGCCGTTGTCGGTGACAGTGACGTGCAGTTGCTTGCGGGCCCGGTGCGCGGAGACCACCACTTCGGGCCGGGGCGCGGAGACCACGGCCTCGGGCCGGGCCGCGTCCCCGGGCGACGGGGCAGCGGCCTCCTCGTCGGCCGGCGGGAAGCCGTGTTCGACGGCGTTGAGCAGCAGTTCGTTGAGCACCATCACCAGCGAGGTGGCGATCTCGGCGGGCAGTACGCCGAAGGTGCCGCGGCGGCGCATGCCCACGCTCACCTCGGTGGCGGCGACCTCGGTGGCGGCGCTGGCGACCCGGTCCACGATGCCGTCGAACTCGACCGCCTCGTCGCTGGACATGGAGAGCGTCTCGTGCACGAGCGCGATCGAGGCGACCCGGCGTACCGACTCTTCGAGCGCCACCCGCGCCTCGGGCATGGCGACCCTCCGGGCCTGGAGGCGCAGCAGCGCGGCGACGGTCTGGAGGTTGTTCTTCACCCGGTGGTGGATCTCCCGGATGGTGGCGTCCTTGGTGATCAGGGCGCGGTCGCGGCGGCGTACCTCGGTGATGTCGCGGACCAGCACCAGCGCGCCGATCGGCACTCCGGCGGGCATCAGCGGCAGCGCCCGGGTGAGCATGGTGGCGCCCCGCGCGTCGATCTCCCGGCGGGGTGGCGCCTCGCCGCGCAGCGCGGCGAGCACGGCGTTGCCGGCATCGGTGCCTTCGAGTGGGTCGCCGGCGAGCCGGCGATGCAGCTTGGCCAGATCCTCCCCGACGAGGTGGGAGGCGTAGCCGAGGCGGCGGTACGCGGACTGCGCGTTCGGGCTGGCGTAGGTGACCTTGCCGTTGGCGTCGAGCCGCACCAGACCGTCGCCGACCCGGGGCGCCGAGGTGGTCTCGCCGGGGTGCCGGGGCGGCGGGAACGTGCCGTCGGCGATCATCTGGGCGAGGTCGTCGGCCGTGGTCAGGTAGTTCAGTTCGAGCTGGCTCGGGGTGCGCGCGGTGGACAGGTTGGTGTCCCGGCCCACCACGGCGATCACCTCGCCGGCTTCACCGTCGCCGGTGCGCAGCCGGACCGGGATCGCCTCGTGGCGGGCCGGGACGTCGCCGTACCAGACCGGGTCGCCCTCGCGCCAGATCCGTCCCTGCCGGTGGGCCACCTCCAGGTGGGCCACCTCGGCCCCGCCGACGATGCGCCCGACCTGGTCGTCCAGGTAGGCGGTCGGCGCGGTGGTGGGACGGACCTGGGCCACGCAGAGGAACGTGCCGTCACCGTCCACCGGCACCCAGAGCAGCAGGTCGGCGAAGGACAGGTCGGACAGCAGCTGCCAGTCGCCGGCGATCCGGTGCAGGTGGTCGATGTCGGCCGGGCGGAGCGCGGTGTGCTCCTCGGCGAGGTCACGGAGGGTGGACACGCCACACAGCGTGCCACGCCGGACCTCACATCGTCGCCGTGACCTTCTTCAAGCCGCGCGGCGCGTCCGGGTCCTCGCCCCGGGCCAGGGCCAGGGACAGCGCGAGCCGTTGCAGCGGCAGGATGTCGAGCAGCGGCGCGTACCGCTCGTCGACCTCGGGAACCGCCATCCGGGTCTCGCCGACCTCGGCGGAGCCGACCACGACCACGTCGGCGCGGCGTTCGCCGAGGCGGGGCAGCACCTCGCGCATCGACGTGCCGCCGGGGCCGGAGCCGACCACGGCGAGCACCGGGACGTCCGGGTCGGTCATGGCGAGCGGGCCGTGCAGCAGGTCGGCGCCGGAGAAGGCGAGCGCCGGGAGGTACGACGTCTCCATCAGCTTCAGCGCCGCCTCCCGGGCGGTCGGGTACGCGTACCCCCGGCCGGTGGTGACGAGCTGGGCGGCGAACCGGTAGCGCGGGGCGAGCCGGGGCGGGGTGTCGTCGGCGAGCGTCTGCGCTGCCAGCTCGGGCAGGCGGCTCAGGGCGGCGTGCTCCTCGGCGGGCAGCACGCCGTCGCCGGCGCGTACGCCCTCGATCAGCATGAGCAGCGCGAGCAGCTCGGCGGTGTAGGTCTTGGTGGCGGCGACCGCGCGCTCGTGGCCGGCGGCGATGTCGACGCTCAGCTCGGCGGTCTCCACCAGCGGCGAGCCGGGGTTGTTGGTGACCGCGAGGGTGAGCGCGCCGGAGGCGCGGGCGACCCGCAGCACCTCGGCCAGGTCGGGCGAGCCGCCGCTCTGGCTGACGCCGACGACGAGCGCGTCGGAGAGGTCGGGCCGGGCGCCGAAGACGGTGATCGCGCTCGGGGAGGCCAGCCCGGCGGGCAGTCCGAGGCGGATCTCGGTCAGGTAGGCCGCGTAGAGCGCGGCGTGGTCGGAGGTGCCCCGGGCGGTGAAGACGACGTGCCGGGGGCGGCGTTCGGCGACGACGGCCGCCACCTCGGCGATGGCCGCCGCGTGCTCGGTGGAGAGCAGACGCTCGTAACCGGCCGGCTGCTCGTCGATGTCGGCGGCCATACCGGCCCCTGCTTGCGTCACTCCGGAACCTCCTTCTGCGCGTTTCCCGCGCGTTCGATGCTCAGTCTTGCACGTTTCAGTAGCCTCAATCAACGCAACGAGCAGGAGTGCGCAGTGGATCACTAACTGACGGAAGATCCCCTAGGCTTGCCCGGCTGACCGACCCGACCGGCGAGAGGACGACGTGCCCGAGGACGACGCCGCGCTGTCGGCGGAGGAGGAACTCGCGCTGGCCCGGCTGGCGCTGGGCGAGGGCGACCTGCGGCACGCCGCCGACCACGTGGCCGCCGCGCTGGTCCGCTCCCCCACGCTGCCCGAGGCGCACGAGACGCTCGCCCGGCTGAACGCGGCCAGCGGCGGCGACCTGGACCTCTTCCCGCTCGGTCAGCAGGCGTTCGTCGGCGCCGTGGTGGCCCGCGCGCATCTGCTCGCCGCCGCCGGCCGCTCCGCCGAAGGGCTCGACCTGCTCGCCGCCGCCACCGGCTACGCGCCGGCCGCGCCCTGGGCCGCAGTGCCCTGGGTGACCGCCACCGACCTGCCGGAACGCCTCGATCCCGAGCGCACCGCCCGGATCCTCATGCAGGTCTGCGCGGCGGCGCCGGACCCCGCGCCGCGCCGGCTGCGCGAGCCGCTCGCGCCGTACCTCACGCTGGCCCGCAACGCGATCACCGTCCATCCGGCCCATCCGCTGCTGCTGGGCGCGGCGTCCGCGCTGGCCCGGCGCCTCGGCGAGGTCACCCTCGCCGTCACCTGGGCCACCCGGGGGGTACGCGCACAGCCCACCAAACTCGGCGAGGTGTGGCTCGGGTACGCGTACCGCGGCGCCGGCCGGACCGCCGAGGCGCTCGCCGCACTGGAACGCGCTGTCGCGCTCGACCCCGACGACCTCGCTGTCTACGCGGACATCGCCGGCACGCTGGCCGACAACGGCCGGCTCGACGCGGCGCTGGGCTGGATCGACCGGGCGCTGGCGAAGGACCCCACGTTCGACTGCGCGGTGCACACCGCGCACCGGCTGCGCTACCTGCGCGACGGCGACGTGGACCACCTGGTGGCGCTCGCCGACTTCGTCCGCGACCACCCGGACGACACGCACGAGCACGGTGACCTCGCCGAGTGCTGCCGGGGCCGCCCCTGGCTCGGGCAGGTGACCCCGGCCGGCGACGACACCCCGGCCCTCGACGGTCCCGCCCCCTCGGCGGCAGCGGTACGGCGGCTCCAGCAGCTCGCGCACCCGGCGTGGGCGCACCCGCCGGCCGCGTACGACGCCGCGGTCGGGCTCGCCACACTGGACCTCGCCGACCTGCTCGCCCTGCTGGCACACCCGCCGGAGGCACCGGCGACAGCGCTGGGCCGGGTGCTCGGCGGGCAGGATCCGGCACTGTGGACGCGCTGCGCGCAGGTCTGGGCCTGCCTCGGCCTGCTGCACCACCGCACCGACGAGCCGTGGGAGCTGTCGACCCGGCGTCGGGTGCTGGGGGAACTGGCCGCCGGTGATCTCGGCCCGGCCGCCGAGGCGGCGCTGTTCGCCCTGGTCACCGCCGCCTGGGTGCACCCGGACACCCGCGCCGACGTAGCAGCGCTGGTGTCCGGGCGGATCGCCGAGGTGGCGGCCGGGCCGATGCGGCGCACCCCGGTGGCGGTGTCGCTGGCGTACCTGGCTCGGGCCACCCCGGCCCTCGACCCGGCCGCACGTGCCACCGCCGACTCGCTCATCGCCGGCGCCGCCGGCGGTCCGCTGCGCCGTCTCTGGCGACGATTCACAGCCCTGTTCCGCCGGAACTGACCGCCGCCACTTCGCCGAAGTGGCGCGATCAACTCGCCCTCGAACCCGCCACTACCCCGAGCTGGCGAGCAGCGGGCGCGAGGCACGTCAGGCGACGGGGGCCTTGCCGAGCGCGGCCTCGGCCTCGTCCTCCGGTGTGGCGCCGGCCGGCGGTACGTCGTTCGTCGCGCGCAGCGGCACCTCCTTGATGAACCAGGCGAGCACCGGTACGGCCACCGTGAAGAGGACCGCCCAGAAGAAGACGTGCGAGATGGCGTCGGAGAGGCCGCCGAGCACCGCCTCGCGCATCGGGCCGGTGAGCTTCTTGAGTGCCTCCAGGTCCATCGCGCCGCCCTCGCCGCCCGAGCCCGCGAACGCGGAACCGGCGGCCGAGTCGGCGAGGCGGTTGGCGAAGATCGCGCCGAAGAGGGAGACGCCGAACGAGCCGCCGATGGACCGGAAGAAGGTCGCAGCGCCGCTGGCCGCGCCGAGGTCCTTCTGTTCCACGCTGTTCTGCGCGATCAGCATCGAGGTCTGCATGAGGAAGCCCATGCCGACACCGAGCACGATCATGTAGATCGAGGACTGCGCCTTGCTGGTGTCCACGTCCAGCAGGCTGAGCAGGCCCATGCCGGCGACCATCACCACGCCGCCGACGATCGGGAAGACGCGGTAGCGGCCGGTCCTGGTGATGGTCCGGCCGACCACGAGCGACACCACGAGCATGCCGAACATGAGCGGGAGCAGCAGCAGGCCGCTGTTCGTGGCCGACGCCCCCTGCACGGTCTGCTGGTAGAGCGGCAGGAAGTTCATCGCGCCGAACATGGCGAAGCCGAGCAGGAACCCGATCACCGAGATCAGCGCGAAGTTGCGGTTGGCGAACAGGCTCAGCGGCAGGATCGGCTCCGGCACGCGCCGCTCCACCACCGCGAACGCGCCGAGGGCGAGCACCGCCAGCACGGCGAGGCCGAGGATCTGTGGCGATACCCAGTCGTACTCGTTGCCGCCCCACGTGGTCACCAGCACGATCGCGGTGATGCCGACGGACAGCAGCGCCGCACCCAACCAGTCGATCTTGTGCTCGGTGCGGTACTTGGGCAGGTGCATGGTGGTGGCGAGGATCAGCAGCGCCGCGCCGCCCAGCGGCAGGTTGACGTAGAACGCCCAGCGCCAGGAGAGGTTGTCGGTGATGAAGCCGCCGACGAGCGGGCCGGCGACCATGGCGATGGCCATGATCCCGGCGATCATGCCCTGGTAGCGGCCCCGCTCGCGCGGCGGGACCAGGTCACCGATGATCGCCATGACGCCGACCATCAGGCCACCGGCGCCGAGGCCCTGGACGGCACGGAACGCGATCAGCTCGGTCATGCCGGTGTCGGCGCCGCCGAAGACGCCGGAGCCGGACATGCCGCAGAGCGCGGAGCCGACCAGGAACACCACCACAGCGGTGAGGAAGACCGTCTTGCGGCCGTAGAGGTCGCCGAGCTTGCCCCAGATCGGCGTGGAGACCGTCGTGCCCAGCACGTACGCGGTGACCACCCAGGTGAAGTGGTCGGCGCCGCCGAACTCGAAGACGATCCGCGGCAGCGCGGTGCTGACGATCATGTTGTCGAGCATCGCGAGCATCATCGCGATCATCAGACCGAACAGGACGACCCGGACATTGGGTCTCGTGGTCACCTGGGCTGGTTGACTCATCGGTAGGCTCCCCCGCAGATCGGATGATCGACTTACTTGCCGCCCGGCTAGTTTGCTTACTAGCCGGACGGTAAGCTGATGGCGGGCGCACGTCAAGCGGATTGGAAGGATGTCGGCCGGTGAGGGAGACCACAGGTGGCACGCGCGAGCGGATCCAGGCCGTCGCCTTGGAACTCTTCACCGAGCAGGGCTACGAGAAGACGTCGCTGCGGGAGATCGCCGAGCGGCTGGGCGTGACCAAGGCGGCGCTCTACTACCACTTCAAGAGCAAGGACGAGATCGTCACCAGCCTGGTCGACGACCGGCTGCGCCGGATGGACGAGCTGATCGCCTGGGCCGCCGACCAGCCGCCCACCCTGGCCACCCGGCGCGCCCTGATCGGCAGGTACGCCGACAGCATGTTCGCCGGCGACCTGCCCCAGGTGATGCGCTTCTTCGAGCAGAACCAGACCGTGCTCAAGAGCCTCGTCGCCGGCCAGCAGATGCGGGACCGGATGATGCGGCTGGCGCACGAGCTGTGCCGGGGCGACGACTCGCCCGCCGCCCAGCTCCGCGCCGCGCTCACGCTGTTCGCGGTGCACAGCAGCTGGTTCGCGGTACGCGTGCCGGGCATCACCGACGACGAGCGCAAGCGGATCGCGCTCCAGGTGGCCGACGAGCTGCTCGCCAAGATCGGCGAGACCGGCCAGGGCTGAGCCGGTTCAGCCCGCCGCGGTCAGATCCAGCCGCAGGCCGCGCAGGTCGATGCCGGGCAGCGGCGTCCAGTCCTTCTCCGGGTACCTGACGAAACCGAGCCGCTCGTAGAGGCGGTGTGCGTTCGCCGCCATCCCGGCGCGGACGCAGATCACCACGGCGGTGCAGCCCAACTCCGTGGCGCGCGCCACGCACGCGGCCGCGAGCGCGGCGCCCGCGCCCCGGCCCTGCGCGGCCGGATCCACAGCGAGCATCCGGAACTCGGCCTCGCCCGGGCCGGCCAGTTCGGCGTACGGGGTGCCGGGCAGCACGAACGTCACCGCGCCGAGCACCTGGCCGGTGGCGTCGTCGACGGCCACCAGCACCTCGCCGGTCTCGGCGCGGCCGGCCACGTCGGCGAGCACCGGCGCGTACCCGCTCTCGTCCTTGAGCTGGCCGTCCGCCTCGTACGCGGCGACTGTCAGCCGGGCCACGGCCGGGAAGTCCGCCGGCTCGGCGCGGCGCACCCGCAGGCCGGTCAACCGATCTCCGCGATCAGGTCGCCGTCCTGCACCACGTCGCCCTCGTTGACCGCCAGCTTCTGCACCACGCCGTCGGACTCGGCGACCACCGGGATCTCCATCTTCATCGACTCCAGGATGACGAGGGTGTCGCCCTCGGACACCGTGTCACCGGCCGACACGACGACCTTCCAGACGTTCGCCACCATCTCGGCGCGGATCTCCTCGGCCATCTCGGCCCTCCCTCTCCCCGACAGCTCCCCGACAATCCTGCGAACGGTATCCAATCATGACGCCGGTCACGCCGGGCCGCGCACCACCGCCGCGCGCGATCCGCCCCGCCGCGCCCCGACCGCCGGCGACGGCACTAGCATCGTGCGGGTCGGCCACCGGCGAGCCCGGAGGGCCGCACCGCGACCTCCGCCGCGCCCAGCCGCGGACGGAACCGTGACCAGCACAAGGAGGCAGAGCATGGCGAAGAAGGCCCGCAAGAAGAAGGCCCGCAAGAAGAGCAGCGCCAACCACGGCAAGCGCCCCAACTCCTGATCATCCGATCAGGCGGCGCAGTCGCCGGACAGCGCAACGGCCCGGGTCCGTGATCGGACCCGGGCCGTTGCGTCGCTTGTCAGTCGGCCAGTTCGCGGGACTCGGTGCTCTCGAAGACCACCAGCTCGGTCAGCCGCAGGCGCAACCGCTCACGCAGCTTCTCCGGGGCCGCCTCGTTGCCGCAGCACCGGGCCACGAGCGCCTTGACCTCCTGCTCGATGCCGTACTCGCGCAGGCACGGCCCGCACTCGTCCAGGTGGTGCCGGATCAGCACCCGGCGCTCCTCGGCGCACTCCAGGTCGAGGTAGAGGTAGACCTCGGCGAGCACCTCGCGGCAGTCCGTCTCGTGCGGTTGTCCACAGCTCACGGTCACACCTCCCGGCCGGCGGCGGCGGTCGAACCCTTCTTCGACGAGGCGGCGCTGAAACCCCGCTCCGCCGCGTACTGCTCCAGCAGCTTCCGCAGATTACGTCGGCCACGGTGCAGACGGGACATCACGGTGCCGATCGGCGTGCCCATGATGTCGGCGACCTCCTTGTAGGAGAAGCCCTCGACGTCGGTCAGGTAGACGGCCAGGCGGAACTCCTCCGGCAACTGCTGGAGGGCCTCCTTGACGTCGCTGTCCGGCAGCCGGTCGAGCGCCTCCGTCTCGGCCGAGCGCAGGCCGCTGGACGTGTGCGACTCCGCCTCGGCGAGCTGCCAGTCGGTGATCTCCTCGGTCGGCGCCTGGATGGGCTGGCGCTGCCGCTTGCGGTAGGTGTTGATGTAGGTGTTGGTCAGGATCCGGTAGAGCCAGGCCTTCAGGTTCGTGCCCTGCTCGAACTGGTGGAAGGCGGCGTACGCCTTCAGGTACGTCTCCTGAACCAGGTCCTCCGCGTCCGCCGGGTTGCGGGTCATCCGCAGTCCGGCAGCGTAGAGCTGATCGACGAAGGGCATCGCGTCCCGCTCGAAGCGGGCCCTGCGCTCGTCCGTCTTCTCGGTGGTCAACCGCACATCCCCTCGCGTCGGATGCTTTCCCGCCGAGGATACGCGTACCCACCTACCGGCAGATTCACTTCCGGAGTGTGTGCCGGTGCTCACGACCGACGCCGCCGCGGGCCACTCCGGCGCGTCGAGCAGCCGCCGGAGCTGACGCTCGTCCCGTTCGTCCCGTTCCCGGCTCCGTGTCTCGATCGGCACCGGTCACCCCCCTCGCGCTGGCTCTGTCGTCGTCCAAGGGGGATAACGCGAGTTGTGGGGCATGGCATTCCTCCGGCCCCACCCGATCCTGGTCCCGGCCTCGGCCGCGACCGACGCTGGGACCAGGAAGGGCCTGGGAGGGTGGCCCCGGCGCGCCCGAACCGGGCGGCCGGCACCAACCGGTGCAACGACCCGCCGCGGCGGACGGTCACGGCGCGCGCCGCCCGGTCAGGACGACCACCCGTGTACGCGCAGCCAGTCCCGCACCACGGCGGCCGTGCCGGCCGGGTCGCCGCGCAGGTCGTGGCGCTCCCCCGGCCGGACCACCACCTCTATGCCGGGGCCGGACTCGGGCACGCCGAACGGATCCCGGTCGCCGTTGACGACGAGCGTGGGCAGGCCGGTGAGCAGTTCCCCGGCCCGGGATCGCTCCGGTCGTCCCGGCGGGTGCAGCGGGAACGCCAGTGCGACGACTCCGGCCGCCCCGACGGCGGCGGCGGTACGGCACGCCACCCGGGCGCCGCTGGACCGGCCCCCGACCACCCAGTGGCGCACCCGCGGGGCACGCCGGCGCAGGTCGGCCAGCACCGCCGTCCACGCCTCGTCGAGGTGCCCGGCGGGAGCGGGCGCGCGTCGCCCGGCAACCCGGTACGGCTGGGTCACCAGGGCCACCCCGGCCCCGGCGGCGAGCACCGCGTCCCGGACGGCGGTCAGGTCGGGCGCGTCCACGTCACCGCCGGCGCCGTGACCGAGCACCAGCACCGTGGTGCCGTCGGCGGGTGGGTCGAACCGGAGCCGGGCGGGCCCCCGTGGTGTGTCGATCTCGTCGTCGTGCCGCACCGGCTCATTCTGCGCGGCCGGCCGGCCCGCCGGTGATCGGGCGCGGAAACGGACGTCGCCCGCGGCCTGCCGGAGCGGGCCACGGGCGACGTCGGGATCAGCTCAGCGGGACCAGCGTGAGCAGGCGGTCGCGCACCGGCGGACCGGCGTCGTCGAGCGCGTCCGGATCCGGCTGCACCTCGCTGCGCCAGGCCACCAGCATGGCGCGCCGCTCACGCGGCGTGGTGCCGCCCCAGACGCCGTGACAGTCGCCCACCTCCAGCGCCCAGGCCAGGCAGGAGCCCTGGACGTCGCAGGTGCGGCAGAGCGCCACCGCCGCGTCGGCCGGTTCGTTCGGTGCCGGAAAGAACGTCTCCGGATCGACGTTCTGACAGGTGCCTCTGGTGCGCCACGCGTCGTCCTGGCGTCGTTCGCTCAGCGCCCGCAGCAGTCGCGGATCGCGCCGCGCGGCGGCTACCTCGTGCGGACGCGGCATACGTGCCCGTGTCAATACACCCACCTCCCCCGTGGGAACCGGCGTAGATCTTTACAAGATCGATGGGTGTCATCCGCCCCGTGCGAACAGACGCCCATCACCGGCGCTGTGTTCTATCGCATTCGAATACGTAAGGACAAGAGTCTTCAATGAAACTGACTGAACGTCCGGGCGACTTTTCCGGCCCAACCCCGGCAAACGGGGCACGCAAATGTGGCGGAGCGTGATCAGAAGAGCGTCGGTCCGGCGGCCGTCCCGACACCCGCCGGAGCCACCGCGGCGATCAGCTCCGGGCCGTCGTTGCGGACGTCGCCGACGGCCCGGGACACGGGCCGGATCTCCAGCCCGGCGAGCAGGCCGGCGTCCGGCGGCGCGAGCAGTTCTGCCGGCTCCTCGGCCGGGCCGAGCCATTCCGCCCAGCGCTCCGGCGACAGCAGCAGCGGCATCCGGTCGTGCACCTCGGCCAGCTCGCCGACCGCAGCGGTGGTGAGCACGCTGAACGTGAGCCGGGCCGCGCCCGCCGACTCCCACACGGACCAGATGCCGGCGAAGGCCAGGACCGAGCCGTCCCGCGGGGTCATGAAGTAGGGCTGGCGTCCGCCGTCGGCGAGGCGGACCCACTCGTACCACCCGTCGGAGGGGACCAGGCAGCGGCGGCGGGCGAAGGACGGCGCGTACGCCCGGCTGGTGGCGACCGTCTCGGCTCTCGCGTTGATCATGCGGGCGGCCCCGGCGGCGCTGCGCGACCACTGCGGGAGCAGGCCCCAGCGGCCGAGGGAGAGCAGCCTGTGCCCCTCCGGGGCGAGCCGGACCAGCGGCACCGGGTCGGTCGGCGCGACGTTGTAGTCCGGCGCCACCCCACCGGTCTCGTCGGCCGACTCGAACAGCGCGCTCAGATCGGCGGCGCTCCGGGTCGTGGCGTACCTCCCGCACATGGCGCCTACGCTAGCCGCATCCGGACGTTCCGGCTGTCCCGCCCAACGGGAGCAGCGGCGACGGGCGGTTCCACCGGCCCGTGAGCTTGGCAGAATGTAACGGTGAGCAATCCGACCGCGACGAGTCCGCCGCAGCCGTGGACCGCGCCGACCGCGAGCGACCCGGTCGCCGCGACGCTGCGCCTGCCCGGTTCCAAGTCGATGACCGCCCGGGCCCTGGTGCTCGGCGCGCTCGCCGGCGGGCCGTCGACACTCGCCCGTCCACTGCGCGCCCGGGACACCGAACTGATGGCCGGTGGCCTGCGCGCACTCGGCGCCCACATGTCGATCTCGGACGACGACCGCTGGCTGGTCCGTCCCTACCCGCTGGCCGGCCCGGCGCACGTCGACGTCGGCCTGGCCGGCACCGTGATGCGCTTCCTGCCCCCGGTGGCCGGGCTGGCCGCCGGGCGGGTCACGTTCGACGGCGACCCGCACGCCCGGACCCGGCCGCTCGGGCCGCTGATCGGCGCGCTGCGCACGCTCGGCGTCCGCATCGACGCGCCCCCGGCCGGCAGCCTGCCGCTCGTCGTGCTCGGCGCGGGGCGGGTGACCGGCGGTGACGTGGTGATCGACGCCTCCGCGTCCAGCCAGCTCGTCTCCGGTCTGCTGCTCGCCGCGCCGCGTTTCGACAGGGGCGTCGTGGTCCGGCACGAGGGGCCGCCGGTGCCGTCCGCGCCGCACCTGCGGATGACGGTGCAGATGCTCCGCGCCGCCGGCGCCGCCGTCGACGACACCACGCCCGACGTCTGGACGGTCGAGCCGGGCCCGCTGTCCGGGCGCGGGTGGGAGATCGAACCGGACCTGTCCGGCGCCGCGCCGTTCTTCGCCGCCGCGCTGGTCACCGGCGGCGAGGTGACGCTCCAGGGCTGGCCGCGCAGCAGCCTCCAGCCGGTCGAGCAGCTCCGCGAGCTGCTGCACCGGATGGGCGGCGAGGTGAGCCTCGGCACCGACGGCCTGACGGTGCGGGGCACCGGCACCGTGCGCGGGCTGGACGCCGACCTCTCCGACGTGGGCGAGCTGACCCCGGTGCTGACCGCGCTCACGCTGCTCGCCGACGGCCCGTCCCGGCTCACCGGCATCGGCCACATCCGCGGTCACGAGACCGACCGGGTCACCGCCCTGGCCAAGGAGTTCACAGCGCTCGGCGCGGACATCACCGAGACCCGCGACGGCCTGGACATCCGGCCCCGGCCGCTGCGCGGCGGGACGTTCCGCACGTACGCCGACCACCGGATGGCGCACGCGGCGGCGGTGGCCGGGCTCGCCGTCCCCGGCATCGAGGTCGACGACGTGGCGTGCACCTCCAAGACCATGCCGGAGTTCCCGGCACTATGGTCGGGGATGGTGACAGGCAAGAACTGACAGCGGGGGGACGTCCTGACGACGAAGCGGCGCGAGTACGACGAGGACGACGTCCGGGTACGACCGGGCCGGTCCTCGCGCCCGCGTACACGCACCCGGCCCCGGCACGCAGACGCCGTCGACGGCTTCGTCATCGCCGTCGACCGGGGCCGCTACACCTGTGTGATCCCCGGCGCCGGACCGGACGCGCCGCTCGTGACCGCCATGCGCGCCCGCGAGCTGGGACGCAAGTCGGTGGTGGTGGGCGACCGGGTGGGGCTGGTCGGGGACACCTCCGGTGCGCCGGGCGCGCTGGCCCGCATCGTGCGCATCGCCGAGCGGACCTCGGTGCTGCGGCGTACCGCCGACGACGACGAGACCACCGCCGAGGGGCGGCTGGAACGGGTGGTGGTGGCGAACGCCGACCAGTTGGTGATCGTCAGCGCGCTCGCCGACCCGCCGCCGCGTACCGGGTTCATCGACCGCTGCCTGGTGGCCGCGTACGACGCCGGCATCGAGCCGCTGCTCTGCCTCACCAAGGCCGACCTCGCCGGCCCGGAGGCGGTGCTCGGCTACTACACCGAGCTGGAGCTGCCGTACGTGCTGATCCGCCCGGACTCCGACCTGGCCGCGCTGCGGGCGCTGCTCGCCGGCCGGGTCTCGGTGATGGTGGGCCACTCCGGGGTGGGCAAGTCGACGCTTGTCAACCGCCTCGTCCCGGAAGCCGAACGGGCGGTGGGCACGGTCAGCGCGATCGGCCGGGGCCGGCACACCTCGACCAGCGCGGTCGCGCTGCGCCTGCCCGCCGAGCCCGGCGCCGAGGGCGACACCGGCTGGATCGTCGACACCCCGGGGGTACGCAGCTTCGGGCTGGCCCACGTGTCCGCTGAGAGCCTGCTGCACGGCTTCCCCGACCTGGTCGAGGCGACAGTCGACTGCCCGGCCAACTGCCCGCACACCGCCGACGAGGCGGACTGCGCGCTCGACGCCTGGGTGACCGCCGGGAAGGCCGACGCGCGCCGGCTCGCCTCGTACCGCCGGTTGCTGGCCTCCCGCAGCGGCGAGGGCGACCCGCGCGAGCCGGAGCGCAACCCCGGCGACCCGCTCGCCGGGTCCTGAGCGGCGGACCGGCGGCGACCCGCCGTCGAAGGCCGGGCCGCCGCCACTAGCGTGTCAGTCATGACCGGGTACGCCGACGACCTCGCCCTCGCCCACCTGCTCGCCGACGCCGCGGACGCCGTCTCCTCGGCCCGGTTCCGCGCGCTCGACCTGCGCGTCGAGTCGAAGCCGGACCTGACGCCGGTCTCCGACGCGGACACCGCCGTCGAACGGGAGATCCGGGCGCTGCTGGCCGAGCACCGTCCCGGTGACGGCCTGCTCGGCGAGGAGTACGGCGAGCAGCCGCCGGCCGGCCCCGACGGGCGGCGCTGGGTGATCGACCCGATCGACGGCACGAAGAACTTCGTCCGGGGCGTACCAGTCTGGGCCACCCTGATCGCGCTGCTGGAGCACGACCGGCCGGTGCTCGGCCTGGTCTCCGCCCCGGCGCTGGGCCGCCGCTGGTGGGGCGCGCTCGGCGCGGGCGCGTTCGCCGGCACCGGTCCGGCGGACGGCACGCCGATCCGGGTCTCCGGCGTGACAGCGCTCGGCGACGCGAGCTTCTGCTACTCGTCGCTGACCGGGTGGGAGCAGGCCGGGCGGCTGGACGCGGTGCTCCAGCTCATGCGCGACACCTGGCGCAGCCGGGCGTACGGCGACTTCTACGGCTACATGCTGCTGGCCGAGGGGGCACTGGACGTGATGGTGGAGCCCGAGCTGTCGCTGTGGGACATCGCCGCGCTGGTCCCGATCGTCACCGAGGCGGGCGGAATCGTCACCGACCTGGCCGGGCGGCCCGCCCCGGCCGGCGCCGACTCCGCCGACATCAGCGCCGTGGCCAGCAACGGGGCGCTGCACGACGACATCCTGGCCCGGCTCGGCCGTCCAGCCGAGCGCTGACCCGGGGGAAGCCTCTATCCTCGCCAGGTGGTTTCCTCCGGTTGGTGCTTCCTGGCGGCGATGATCATCGCGTACGGCTTCGCCAACCTTCTCCAGTCGGTCGCAGCCGCGCGGACCACAGTGCACCACACGTTCGATCCCGGGCTGCTGCTGCGCCTCGCCGGGCACCGGACGTACCTGATCGGCCTGGCCTGCCAGGTCGTCGGCTTCGTGCTGGCCTTCCTGGCCCGCCGTGACCTGCCGTTGTTCCTGGTCCAGGCCAGCGTGGCGGCCGGGCTCGGGGTGACCGCCGTCCTCGGCGTGCTGGTGCTCAAGTGGCGGCTGCCCGCAGCCGAGGTGGTGCTGCTGGTGCTGCTGTTCGCCGGCATCACCGCGCTCGTCCTCTCCGCCCAGCCCGCGCCGTCGCGGCAGCTCGGCACCGCCGGGCTGGTCGGCCTGGCGGTGGCGGTGGTCGCGATCGCCGCTTCCGGCTTCTTCGCCGCCCGGCTGCACGGCGCGCTCGGGTCGGTGGTGCTCGGCTCACTGGCCGGGATGGCGTTCTCCGCCGCCGCGGTGGCGGCCCGCCCGCTCGCCTCGGCCGGGTCGGTGGAGGCGTTCGTCCGTGACCCGCTGCTCTACCTGCTGATCGTCCACTCGGTGATCGGCCAGCTGCTGCTCGGGCTGGCCATGCAGCGCGGGTCGACCACGGCGGCGGTGGCCGCGATGGACGCCGCCGGCGCGGTGCCAGCGGCGATCGTCGGCCTGCTGCTGCTCAACGACAAGATCTGGCCCGGCCGGGAGTGGCTGGCCGGGCTCGGCTTCCTGGTGACGCTCGCGGCGGTGGTCGGCCTGACCCGGTACGCCGAACCGCAGCACCACCACGCCGGCGCCCGCCAGAAGGCAATGGTGGGCGCCGGGATGGTGCCGGTTCAGGCCGCCTCGACCGGCCCGCGTTCGGAGACGACCACCTCGACCGGCGGCGTCACCTCGACCGGCGTCGGCTCGATCGGCGTAGCCGGGCGGCGCCGCCCGATCACCCGCTCGTAGAGACGCTCCAGCGCGGCGGCGGTCCGTTCCCAGGTGTAGCTGCACCGGACCCGGTCCACCGCGGCGTGCCCGTACGCGAACCGGCCGGCGTTGTCCGACAGCAGCCGGCGCAGCGTGACTCCGAGCATGCGCACGTCACCCGGCGGCACCAGCTTGCCGGTCACCTCGTCCACCACCGCGTCCGCGATGCCCCCCATGGCGTAGCCGACCACCGGCACGCCGCAGGCCATCGCCTCCAGCGACACCCGCCCGGCCGACGCGTAGTGCGGCGTGCAGGCCACCAGATCGGCGGAGCGGTACCAGGTGGCCATCTGGTCGTGCGGCACCGCGCCGACCAGCTTCACCTGCTCCGCCACGCCCGCCCGTTCGGCCAGCTCGCGCAGCCGGCGCGCCTCGGCGTGCCCGTCCAGCCGCTCGGCCGGCGGGCCGCCCGCGATCACCAGCTCCGCGTCACCGACCAGCCGCATCGCCCGGATCAGGTCGTCCTGGCCGTGCCCGGGCGCGAGCCCGCCGACGGAGAGGATCCGCGGCCGCTGGTCCCGCGGCGCCGCCTCGCCGTCCGGGTGGAACTGGCCGGTGTCCACCCCGGTCGGCACCATCGCCACCGACGTCCGTTGCAGGCCCATCCGGGTCAGCTCGTCGACCTCGTCGTTGCACTGGGCCACCGCCACGTCCACGGCCCGGGTCAGCGCCCGTTCCAGCGGGATGCGCTCCCCCGGCCCGCTGTACTCCCGGCCGAGGTGACGCAACTGCTCCACGCCGAGCGAGTGGAACGTCTGCACCACCGGGATGTCGGTCGCGCGTACCGCGTGGGCGGCCGCCAGCCCGCCGACCCAGTAGTGCCCGTGCACCACGTCGGGCGTCCAGTCCCCGGCCCACTGCCCGGCCAGCCAGCGGCCGTACTCGGCGACGAACGGGACCAGCTCGGCGGTGGAGAGCATGTCGGGCGGGCCGACCGGGACACGTTCCACCCGGTAGCCGTCGAGTTCGGTCAGGGCGGGCTGGGCGGACGCGGCACGACGCTCGTAGACGCGGACGTCATGGCCCCGGGCGGCGAGCTCCGCCGCCACGCGCGCAATGTGCTCCTGCGTCCCGACAGTGGGACCGTCGGTGGACGAGCCGGCGTGCGCGCATACAAGGCCGACGCGCATGGTGCACCTCCATGCGTTTCTCGCGAGCGGGGTCTCCGGTCAGAGCGTCCCATTAACCCAGGTCCGGTGCGTCCAAACCTGACAGATCGGGGTCACCCGGCCAGTGCGTCCCGTGGGCGGGACAGCCGACCGATGCCGATCACCGGCGAAAACGGTCGGCATGACCGCCCCGGCCCGGGGTACCGACGGGGAATGCCGCTGACCCGCAGCCTCTCCGACGCCACAGTCGTCATCACCGGCGCCTCCAGCGGGATCGGCGCGGCCACCGCGTACGCGCTGGCCCGCCGGGGCGCCGACGTGGTGCTGGCCGCCCGGACCGAGTCCGCGCTGCGCCGGGTCGCGTCGTTCTGCCGGGAACTGGGCGGGCGCGCCCTGGTGGTGCCCACCGACGTGACCGACCCGGAGGCGGTGGAGCGGCTGGCAGGGCGGGCGGTGGCCGAGTTCGGCCGGATCGACGCGTGGATCAACAACGCGGCAGTGGGCACCGTGGGACTGTTCGACGAGATCCCGGTGGCCGAGTTCCGCCGGGTGGTGGACGTGAACCTGCTCGGCGCCGTGTACGGGACGCGGGCCGCGCTGCCCTGGCTGGGCGCGGCCGGCGGCGGGGTGCTCGTCAACAACGCCTCGGTGCTGGCCGAGGTGGCGATGCCGTACCAGTCGGCGTACAACGCGACGAAGCACGCGATCCGCGGGCTGGCCGACACGGTGCGGCAGGAACTACGGGTGACCGGCCGGGGGAACATCTCGATCTGCACCGTGCTGCCCGCCACCATCGACACGCCGTTCTTCCGGCACGCGGCCAATCACTCCGGCCGGGAGCTGACCCCGCCGCCGCCGGTGTACCCGCCCGAGATGGTCGCCGAGACGATCGTCCGGCTGCTGCGCCGGCCCCGGCGCGAGGCGTACGCGGGCGGCGCGGCCCGGCTGATCGGCCTCCAGTGGCGGCTCGCCCCGGCATTGGCCGAGCGGGCGCTGGGCTGGTACACCGCGCGCACCCAGTTCGGTCCCGGCGTACGCGACGACTCCACAGGCGCCGTGTTCACGCCGGACTCGGCGGCGGAGCGGACCGACGGATGGTCCGGCCGGCGCGGGCAGGTGCTGCGGCTGACCGCGGCGGTCGGGCTGGCCGCCGGCACGGCTGTCGGCACGGTGGCGGCGCTCAGCCGCCGGTCCCGGGCCGGCCGGCCGTGAGTCCCGTCGACCGGACCGGTGCGCGGGCGCGGACCGACGTGCACAATGGGGCGATCATGCCGACGGATGCGCGTTGCCTGGTGGAGACCGACGAGTCCTCCCCGACGGTCCGGCTGACCGGGGTCCTCGACCGTTCCGAGGTGGAGGCCGTACGGGACGCGCTGCTCGCCCGGCTGTGGCGGCACCCCGGGGTGCTGCTCGTGGACCTGTCCGGGGTGCGGATCCCCGACCCGGTGGCACGCGACGCGCTGGACGAGGTCTGCCGGGCGGTCGACGACTGGCCCGCCGCGCGGCTGCTGCTCGACCCGCACGGGCCGCCACCGGACGCCCCGCCCGAGCCGCTCGACGCCGAGCTGCCCCCGGTGGCCGAGGCCGCCCGGGAGGCGCGGGTGCTGGTGGCCGGCGGCTGCGCCAGGTGGGGACTGCCGGAGCTGACCGAGCCGGCCTGCATCGCGGTCACCGAGATGGTCAACAACGTGGTGGCGCACGCGGTCACGCCGATGACGCTCCGGCTGGCCCCGCGCGGCGGCGCGCTGCATCTTGCGGTGCGGGACCACTCGACCGGGCGGCCCACGTACGGCGGTCCGGCGCCGGTGGACTCGGTGGGCGGGCGGGGGCTGCTGCTCATCGACACGGTGGCCCGGCGCTGGGGCAGCACGGCGCTGCCCGACGGCAAGGTGGTGTGGTGCGTGCTGTACGCCGAGGACGAGGCGGCGTACCGCAACTGAGGTGCTTTTCGCACTGTTTCTCCCGATCCACCCGGCCGGTCGCGGTTAGGCCGGGTAGCGCAGTGGGTAGTTCCCGGGCATGCGCGACGACGAGTACCCCACCCCCGTGTCCGATCCCGAGGCGGCGGGCCTGCCCGACACCGCCGACGACGACTCCACCGCGAACGACGACGTGCTGACCGGGCGCGAGGCGGACGGCCCCGAGCCGGCCCAGCTCCCCGGTGACCGCACGCCGGTCGCCGTGGACCAGTTCGGCACCACGGCGGAGGAGCAGCTCGACGGCGAGTCGCTGGACTACAAGCTCCAGCGCGAGCAGTACGAGCGTCCCGCCGACGACCCGCTCGCCGGCCCGGTCGACCCGGACATCGCCGCCGAGGCGGACAGCGAGGAGGCCGCCGCGCAGGCCCAGCTCGACGCCGACGTGATCGACCCGGGCCCGGTCTCGGACCCGCACTCCCCGGTGTCGGTGTACGACCACGGCCAGCTCGGTACCGTCGCCGACCACCAGGTGGGCCGGCTGGTCGAGCCGGACGAGGGCGCACACACCGACCAGGAGACCGACAACGTCGCGTACGACGCGGGCGCGGCCGGTGGCGGGGCCAGCGCGGAGGAGCTGGCGGTGCACGAGACCCGGCCGCCGGAGGCGCGCTGACCGCTCAGTCGTCCAGGCCCCGCTCGATGGCGTACCGGGTCAGCTCGACCCGGTTGTGCAACTGGAGCTTGCCCAGGGTGTTCTGCACGTGGTTCTGCACGGTCCGGTGGGACAGGCTCAGCCGGTCGGCGATCTGCTTGTAGGACAGCCCCTTGGCGACCAGACGCAGCACCTCGGTCTCCCGTTCGGTGAGCCGGGGTGCGTCGTCGTGCGGGGCGGGCGGCTCCGCGGCCAGCCGCCGGTACTCCCCCAGCACCAGCCCGGCCAGGCCGGGCGTGAACACCGGCTCACCGGCCGCCGTGCGGCGCACCGCGTCCAGGAACTCCGCCGGTGCGGCCGACTTGATCAGGTAGCCGGTGGCGCCGGCCTTGACCGCGTCCAGCACGCCCTGCGGCTCGCCGCTGGCCGAGAGCATGAGCACCCGCACGTCGGGCAGCGCGGCGCGCAGGCCCCGGATCACCTCGACGCCGGAGATGTCCGGCAGCTGGAGGTCGAGCACGACCAGGTCGGGACGGGCCGCGGCGGCCACCCGTACCGCCTGCCGCCCCTCACCACTGGTCGCCACCACCTGGTGGCCCGCCTCGGTGAGGTCACGGGCCACACCCTCGCGCCACATCGGGTGGTCGTCGACCACCATCACCCGGATGCTCACCCGCGGCTCCTCGGCACGACCAGCTCGATCTCGGTGCCGGCGCCGGGCGCGGAGACGATCCGCACCTCGCCGCCCAGGTCGGCCACCCGGCCCCGGATGGACTGCGCCACCCCGAGCCGCCCCTGCGCGGCGGCCTCCGCCAGCCGCCCCTCCGGGATGCCCGGTCCCTCGTCGCGTACCGAGACGGTCACCGTCTCCTCCTCGTCCTCGATCAGCACCCAGGCCCGCCCGCCGGCGTGCCGGGCCACGTTGTCGAGCGCCGCGCCGACCGCAGCGCCCAGCTCACCGGCGGCCCGCGCCGGCAACGGCACCGGTGTGGCGGGCGCGGACACCACGACGGTGGCCGAGGCGTACCTGTCGATCAGGTCGCGCAGATCCTGCTCGTCCCCGCCCGGGTCCGGCGGCGCGCCCGCCCGGCCGATCAGCGCCCGCAGCGCCGCCTCCTGCTCGCCGGCCAGCCGGGCCAGCTCGGCCGCCTCGCCGTCCAGGTCCGCGCCGCGCCGCCGGACCAGCGCGAGCACCTGGAGCACCGAGTCGTGGATGTCGCGGGCCAGCCGTTCCCGCTCGCGGGTGGCCGCCTCCAGCTCCACCGCCCGCTGCAACCGCTCCTCCGCCTGCACCGCCAGCCGGGCCACGTGCCCGACCACCACGCCGGCGAGCAGCATGAGGATCGCCCCGGTCAGCGCGGACGGGCTGATCCGGTCGCGGGTGGCGAGGTCGGCGCCGCCGAGGACGATCGCGGCCACCGCGCCGCGCCGCCGCCCGCCGGAGACCGCCCAGGCGAGCACCGGCCCGGCCAGCCAGGCGGCGGTCAGCATCGGCACCCCGGCGGCGAGCGCCGCGCGGCCCACCACCCAGGGCGTGACCAGGATGATCGCCAGCACCACGCCGAGGTCGGCCAGGAGCAGCGGCCAGCGCCGCCCGGCCGGACGGCCGTAACCGGCCGCCGTCACGCCGCTCCACGCCAGCATCGCCAGCAGGACACCGCCCGCGGCGACCGGGTGCGCGTAGCGGTCCGCGTCGCGCAGCACGACCAGTCCGACGTACGCGAGCGCGGCGAAGCGGAACACCGCTATCGATCGCCAGAAGGGGCCCTCGAGGCCGGAGGACGACGGCATGTGCGACACCCTGTCACAGCCGGTCCAGGGCACCCCGGGCGGTGCGGCCCGAGAAACCCTGACGTACGGTGGAAATGCCGCGAAAGTCGTCGAGAACCATCGTCGGGACGGGGTCATGACAGACGCAGAACTCCCCGCACCGCGTACGGTTGTGCCCATCGAACCTTCCCTGCTTCTCGCCACGGCCTTCGACCAGGCGCAGGTGACCGGGCTGCGGCACTCGGTCACCTCCTGTGCGCACGGCTCGGGCCTGTCCGGCCAACGGCTGGACGACTTCGTGCTGGCGGTCAACGAGCTGATCACCAACGCGGTCCGGCACGGCGGCGGGCAGGGCTGGCTGCGGCTCTGGGAGCGGAACGGCGAACTGGTCTGCGAGGTCGCCGACCACGGGCCCGGGATCAGCGAACGGCGGCTGCGCGACCGCGAGCGGCCCGCGCCGGACACCGCCGGCGGCTGGGGCCTCTGGCTGGCCCGGGAGCTGAGCGACGCGATGGAGGTGGAGACCGGCGACGCCGGCACCGTCGTCCGGATCACCGCCGCGCTCGCCACCCGCCAGCACGCCACCGGCCCACTGGACGGCTGACCCCGCCGCCGGCGTCAGGCGAACAGGGCGCTCACCGACTCCCCGTTGTGGATCCGCCGCATCGCCTCGGCCAGCGCCGGCGCCACCGACAGCACCTCCAGCTTCGGCACCCGCTTCTCGGCCGGGATCGGCACCGTGTTGGTGCAGACGATCTCCAGGACACCCTCCTGCCCGCCCAGCCGCTCCAGCGCCCCGCTGGAGAACAGGCCGTGCGTACAGGCCAGCCGGATCGAGCGGACCCGCCGCTCCCGCAGATGCGAGATCAGCTCGATCACCGTGCTGCCCTTGGCGATCTCGTCGTCCAGCACGATCACGTCCCGGTCCGCCACGTCACCGATGATCGTGCTGATCTGCACCCGGTCGTCGCTGTAGCGCTGCTTCGCGCCGGCCGCCACGGGCGTACCCAGCATCCGGGCGAACGCCGCGGCCTCCTTGGCGTTGCCCAGGTCCGGCGAGACCACCACCGCGTTGCTCAGGTCGTACCCCTTGAAATGGGCGGCCAGTTCGCGCAGCGCGTGCAGGTGGTCCACCGGGACGCTGAAGAAGCCGTGCACCTGCGGCGAGTGCAGCGTCATGGCCAGCACCCGGTCCGCGCCCGCGGAGGTGAGCAGGTCGGCGACGAGCCGGCCGCCGATGGAGATGCGCGGCGCGTCCTTCTTGTCCGAACGCGCGTACGCGTAGTGCGGCAGCACCACTGTGATCCGCGCGGCCGACGCGCCGCGGGCCGCGTCGATCATGAGCAGCAGCTCGACCAGGTGCTCCTGCACCGGCGGCACCAGCGGCTGGATGAGGAAGACGTCGCGCTCCCGGCAGTTCGCCTGCAACTGCACCTCCAGGCAGTCGTTGGCGAACCGGGACACCCGTACCGGGTGCAGCGGGACGTGGAGGTGGGCGCAGATCTCGGCGGCGAGGTCGGGATGGGCTGATCCGCTGAACACGGCAATGTCACGCACGTCTGATGATCGTACGGGCCGCCGGAGGGAGACGGTGGACGCTCGCGGCGGGTACGGTGCTGCCGTGACCGCAGAGTTCGTCGCCGCCATCGACCAGGGCACCACGTCCTCGCGCTGCATCGTCTTCGACCGGGCCGGTGAGATCGTCGCCGTGGCCCAGCGCGAGCACCGGCAGATCTTCCCCCGGCCCGGCTGGGTGGAGCACGACGCCGAGGAGATCTGGACGAACGTCGAGCACGTGGTGCGCGAGGCGCTGGCCAGCGCCGACATCGGCACCGAGTCGCTGGCCGCGGTGGGCATCACCAACCAGCGCGAGACCACTGTGATGTGGGACCGGGAGACCGGCCGTCCGGTGGCGAACGCCATCGTCTGGCAGGACACCCGCACCGGTCCGCTGCTGCGGGAGCTGACCGAGGCGTACGACGAGGAGCGGCTGCGGACCCGCACCGGCCTGACCCCGGCCACCTACTTCGCCGGCCCGAAGCTGCGCTGGCTGCTCGACAACGTCGACGGGCTGCGCGAGCGGGCCGAGCGCGGCGAGGTGCTGTTCGGCACCATGGACAGCTGGCTGATCTGGAAGCTGACCGGCCGGCACGTCACCGACGTGACGAACGCCAGCCGCACCATGCTGATGGACCTGGAGACGCTCGACTGGGCCCCGGAGCTGCTCGACGCGCTGCGCGTCCCGGCCGCCGTGCTGCCGGAGATCCGCAGCTCGGCCGAGGTGTACGGCACCGCCCAGGGGGTGCTGGCCGGGGTGCCGGTGGCGAGCGCGCTCGGCGACCAGCAGGCGGCCCTGTTCGGGCAGACCTGTTTCCAGCCCGGCGAGGCCAAGTGCACCTACGGCACCGGCAGCTTCCTGCTGCTCAACACCGGCGCCAGCCCGGTGCCGTCGCGGCACGGCCTGCTCACCACCGTGGCGTACCGGATCGAGGGCCAGCCCGCCGTGTACGCGCTGGAGGGTGCCATCGCGGTCACCGGCTCGCTCGTGCAGTGGCTGCGGGACAACCTCGGCCTGATCTCCTCCGCACCGCAGGTCGAGGAGCTGGCCCGCACCGTCGACGACAACGGCGGCTGCTACGTGGTGCCGGCCTTCTCCGGCCTGTTCGCCCCGCACTGGCGCAGCGACGCCCGGGGCGTGATCGCCGGGCTGACCGGCTACATCACCAAGGGACACCTGGCCCGCGCGGTGCTGGAGGCGTCGGCCTTCCAGACCCGGGAGGTGGTGGACGCGATGAACGCCGACTCCGACGTGGCGCTGCGCCGGCTGCGGGTCGACGGCGGGATGACCGGCAACGAGCTGCTGATGCAGTTCCTCGCCGATGTGCTCGACGTGCCGGTCGTGCGGTCCCGGATCACCGAGACGACCTGCCTCGGCGCCGCGTACGCCGCCGGCCTGGCCGTCGGGTTCTGGCCGGACCTGGCCACGCTGCGCGAGAAGTGGCGATCGGACGCGCAGTGGGAGTCGACCATGGACCCGGCGCACCGGGAGCAGGAGATGCGCCAGTGGCGCAAGGCGGTGCGGCGCACGCTCGACTGGGTCGACTGAGCGTCAGTCCCAGCGGTTGCCGGTCAGCTTCTCGTACACCTCGACGTAGCGGGTCCGGGTCGCCTCGATGACCTCGGCCGGCACCTCGGGGGCGGGCGGCTGCTTGTCCCAGCCGCTCGACGTGGCCCAGTCCCGCACGTACTGCTTGTCGTAGGAGAACTGGGCGCGGCCCGGCTGGTACGACTCGGCCGGCCAGAACCGGGACGAGTCGGAGGTGAGCACCTCGTCGCCGAGGACCAGCGTGCCGTCCGGCGCCCAGCCCAGCTCCAGCTTCGTATCGGCGATCAGGATGCCCCGCTCGGCGGCGATCTCCGCGCCGCGCCGGTAGACGTCGACGGTGATCTGCCGCAGCCGCTCCGCGACCTCCGGCCCGACCTTGTCCACCACCTGCTCGTACGTGATCGGCTCGTCGTGCTCGCCCTTCGGCGCCTTGGTCGACGGCGTGAAGATCGGTTCGGGCAGGATCGACGCCTCGACCAGGCCGCGGGGCAGCGGCACCCCGGAGACCGAGCCGGTGCGCTGGTATTCGGCGAAGCCGCCGCCGGTCAGGTAGCCCCGGGCCACGCACTCGACCGGCACCATGTCCAGCCGCCGGCAGCGGATCGCCCGGCCGGCGAACTCCGCCGGCACGTCCGTCGCGGAGATCACATGGTTCGGCACCAGGTCGGACAGCTGCTCGAACCACCACAGCGACAGCGCGGTGAGCAGGCGGCCCTTGTCCGGGATCGGGGTCGGCAGCACCACGTCGTAGATGGAGACACGGTCCGTGGCGACCAGGATCAGGTCCTCGCCGTCGGCGTAGACGTCCCTGACCTTGCCCGAGTGCAGAAGTTCCACGGCGCTAGTACACCATGACCGCCGGGGGTCGCCCGGCGCGCCCACCGGGCCCGCCCGGCGTTGACACCCCGCCGGGGGGCCGGTGAAATGATCCGTCCACCCCACCTTCGGAGAGACCTTTGCGCGCTCCGCAGTCCGTACCCCGTCCCGGGCTCGACCGGCGACGGTTCCTCGGCGCGCTCACCGGGCTGCCGATCGTCGGCGGGCTGCCGCTGCTCACCGGGTGCAGCCCGGAGGAGGTGGCCGCCGACGACGGCCCGATCGAGCTGTCCGTGTTCTGGTGGGGCGGCGCCCGCCGGGCCGCGGCCACGGAACAGGCGCTGCGGCTGTACTCGCAGCAGAACCCGCGGGTCAGCTTCCGGGTGACCTGGCAGGGGCTGGGCGGCTACTACGACCGGCTCGCCACCCAGGCCACCGGCGGGAACGCGCCGGACCTCTTCCAGATCGACGACACGTTGCTCGCCGAGTACGCGGGCCGGGACATCCTGCTCGACCTGACCCGGTACGTCGCCGACGATCGGCTCGACCTGCGCGAGGTGCCGGAGCAGCTGGCCCGCTACGGCCGGGTGGACGAGCGCACGGTGGGCGTACCGGCCGCGCAGACGAGCGCGGCGCTGGTGTTCAACCGCCGGCTGCTGCGCCGGCTGGGCCAGCCCGAGCCGCGTACCGGCATGTCCTGGAAGGAGTACGTGAGCTGGGCCGCGCGCGTCACGCGCGCCTCCGGCAACCGGGTGGCCGGCACCATGGACGCCTCCGGCGACTACCGGGCGTTCTGGCTCTGGCTGCGCGGCCAGGGCAGCGAGCTGTACCAGGGGCGGCAGCTCGGCTTCAGCTCCGCCGAACTGCTCGCCTGGTTCGAGTTCTGGGAGGTGGCGCGGTTCGACCGGGCCACACCGAGCGCCGCGCTGGTCGAGCAGGCCGACAGCGGCGAGCTGGCCCGCCAGCTCGTGGTCACCGGGCACACCGCAGCCTCCTTCGCCTGGTCGCACCAGCTGCCCGAGTTGCAGAGCCTGACCGACGACGAGCTGGGCGCTGTCGCCTTCCCGGGTACGCCCGCCGCCCAGTGGCCGCGCGCATCGATGTACTGGGCCGGTTTCCGGGGCACCCGCCACCCGGAGGCGGTGGTCGACGTGCTCGACTTCCTGACCACGAACGTGGCCGCCGGCCGGCTCCTCGGCGTCGAGCGCGGCCTGAACACCAGCAAGCAGGTGCGCTCGTTCGTCGGCGCGGAGGTGACCGGCCGGGCCGAGAAGCGCATGGCCGCGCTCGGCGCCGAGCTGGACGACCTGGCCGGCCCGTCACCCGCGCCGCCGCCGAAGGGGCACGCCGAGGTGCGCGAGCTGCTGATCGACGCGGCCGAGAGCATCCGCGGCAAGCGGGCCGGTGCCCGTACCGCCACCTCCCGCTTCATGGCGCAGGCGAACGCCGCCCTCGCCGAGTGACCCGCCCTGCCCCGCCCGGCGCGGGCGGGGCGGGCAGGGGTGTCAGCGCGGGGGGCGGTTGCGGCGGCCGCGGGTGAGCAGCACCACCAGCAGCACGATGCCGCCGACCACCACGAGGCAGCAGAGCAGGCCGAGGATGCCGAACCCGCCACGGGACCGCCGGCGCGCCGCCTCCACCACGATCTCGCCGGTGCCGGACGACGCCCAGGCCGCGACCGGTACGAAGACCGAGAGCACGACCGTACCGAGGACCGCGCCCAGGCGGCCCCACCACTTGTTCCATGCAGACATGTCCCCATCCTCGCCGAGGCCCGCAACCGGGGCACGGCGGACAGGGCGGATGTCTCCGGACACGTCGCGTCGTCGCCGCAGGCCGGGTGGCTTTACTCACGATTAGCCGTCCATTTGGACTGTTACGGTTTCCTGGTGACCTCCTCCCCGCCCTCGGTCCCCGCACCGGCCCTCGCCGGGAAGCGGGAATGGGCTGCCCTCGTGGTACTCGTCCTCGTGGTCCTTCTCCTGGCCGTCGACGGGACGGTCCTCTACCTCGCGGTCCCGTCGCTGACCGAGGACATCGGGCCCACCGCCACGCAGATCCTGTGGATCGGGGACATCTACGCCTTCGTGCTCGCCGGGCTCCTGATCACGATGGGCAACCTGGCCGACCGGATCGGCCGCAAGCGCCTGCTGATGATCGGCACTGTGGGGTTCGGCTCGGCGTCCGTGCTGGCGGCCTTCGCCTCCACCCCGGAGGTGCTGATCGCGGCCCGTGCGCTTCTCGGCCTGGCCGGCGCCACATTGATGCCGTCGACGCTCTCCATCGTCCGGTCGATCTTCGCCGATCGCGCTCAGCGGGCCCGGGCCATCGCGCTCTGGTCGGCCGGGGCGACCGCCGGGGCCGCGCTCGGCCCGCTGGTGGGCGGCGCGCTGCTGGAGCGCTTCTGGTGGGGATCGGTCTTCCTGATCAACGTGCCGGTCATGGTGCTGGCGCTGGTGGCGGGACGGCTGCTCCTGCCGGAGTCGAAGGGCGAGGCGCCGGCGCGGATCGACGTGGGTTCCTCGGCGCTGTCCATCGTCACGATCGTCCCGCTGGTCTTCGCCCTCAAGCGTCTGTTCAGTGACGGCGTCGACGCCCTCACCGTGGCGGCCACCGCTGTCGGGCTGCTGGCCGGATGGTGGTTCGTGCGGCGGCAGAACCGGCTGGCGGTGCCGCTGCTCGACGTCTCGCTGTTCAAGGTGCCGGCGTTCTCGGGCGCGCTTGCAGCCAACGTGCTGGCCATCTTCGGGTTCCTGGGGCTGCTGTTCTTCTTCTCCCAGTACCTCCAGCTGGTTCGCGGCTTCGGCCCCCTGAAGGCCGGCGCCGCCGAGCTGCCCGGGACACTCGCCGCGGTGCTCGTCGTGGCACTGATCGGCGTCCTGCTGTCGCGGCTGGGGGCGGGCCGCGCGATCGGGCTGGGACTGCTGGTCGCCGCCGTCGGGCTCGCCGTCATGGGGACGAGCGTCGACCTCCGGAGCTACTGGGGCCTGGGCATCGGCCTCGCCGTCATCGGGCTCGGCATCGGTGTCGCCATGACGCTCTCGACGGACGCCGTCGTCGGCGCCGTCCCGGAGCGGCGCGCGGGCGCCGCGTCGGCGGTGGCCGAGACGGCGTACGAGCTGGGCGGCGCGCTCGGCATCGCCGTCCTCGGCTCGTTGCACGGGCTGCTCTACCGTTCGTCGCTGACGCTCCCCGCCGGGACCACCGCCGCCGACCGGGCGCTGGCGGAGGACTCCCTGGCCGCGGCCGTGTACGGGTCATCGGCGCCCGGCGTCGTGGCCGCTGCGCAGGACGCCTTCGCCCAGGCGATGCAGTCCGCCACCTTCGTCGCCGCCGTCATCCTGGTCGGCGCCTCGGTGGTGGCCCGGAAGGTCATCCCCTCCGAGCCCGTGGCTGCTGGAGGTGCTCGTGCCGGCCACTGACCGTCGTCCGATCCGCGATCGCGCACGCACCCGGCGGGCCGTGCTGGACGCCGCCGAACGGGTGGTCACCCGGCACGGCGCCAACGTCAGCCTGGCCGCCATCGCCCGGGAGGCGGGTGTCACCAAGAGCGGCCTGATGCACCACTTCCCGTCCCGTGAGGATCTGTTCGCCGCACTGGTCGAGCAGGTGATCACCCGATTCTGGGAGGAGGTGAACGCCCACGTCGACCCCGGCGACGACCGGCCCGGCGCCTTCACCCGTGGTTACGTGCGCGCCCTCACCGGGGACAGCGCGTACCTGGCGGAACTGAACAGCGCCACCGGCCTGCTCGCGCAACTCGGGATCGACAGCATGGAGCACGTGCTCGCGGTGGATCCCGAGGACCCGGCGCGCTGGAACCGCGCCTTCGAGGCCGACGGCCTGCCGCCGGGCCGCGTCTGGGCCGTCCGGTACGCCGCGGAGGGACTCGCCATCGGCATCGGCACCGCCTATGTCACTGACGAGCAGCTCCGGCTGGCCCGCGCGGAACTGCTCGCCCTCACCGAGACGGCCCCGGAATGAGTTCAGGCCCGGAATCCGTGGATTCCGGGCCTGAACCTTGGTAGCGGGGACAGGATTTGAACCTGCGACCTCTGGGTTATGAGCCCAGCGAGCTACCGAGCTGCTCCACCCCGCGTCGGCTCACAAAGCTTATCGCACCCCGATCCTGGAGATCAGCCGGGTACCCGGATCCGCTGCCGACCGTTCCCGGGACGCCTCGGGCAGGAACGGCGAAGGGCCCCGGAGAGAACTCCGGGGCCCTTCGTCACGAGTAGCGGGGACAGGATTTGAACCTGCGACCTCTGGGTTATGAGCCCAGCGAGCTACCGAGCTGCTCCACCCCGCGTCGGCTCGACAACCGTAGCGCACCGACCCGGGCAGGCGCAAAACGGGTACTCAGTCCAGCCACCGCCGGATCGCCTCGACCGCCCGCCGGCTGTCCGCGTCGAACTGGGCGCGCTGGGTCGAGGTGCTCTCCCAGCCCTGTTCCCACAGCACCGTCACCACGTCGCCGGAACGCACCGCGCGTACCAGGTGCACCTCGTCGCCGCCGCTCGGATCGCCGTTGGCGTCCCGGTACGGCGTCCGCGTCTCGAACAGCACCGACTCGTCGCCGTACCCGCTGTCGGGCAGCAGACGCTGCCGCACCGTCACCGACGGCGTGCCCCGGGCGGGCTGCTCGGGGCACGCGCGTACCGCCCCGCGCAGCTCGGCCAGCGCCGCGCCGGCGCCGCCGGACCGGTAGATCGTGATGCTGTGCCGGTAGTTGCCGGACGGCACCTCGTCGGCCGGTGCGCCGGCCCGCCGGTACGGCAGCGACCGGGCCCGCTGCGCGACGACCCGCTCGTCGCCGGGCGTCGCGCCGCACAGCACCGGCAGGACCGGTCCCGGGCCGAAGTAGTTGCCGGTGCCGGCGTCGTTCGCGGCGGGCAGCACGAAGAACGCCCGGTCCGGGATCGTGGTCGGGGTCGCCGCGGCCGGAGGCGTGGTGGTCACGATCGGACTGCGCGAGCCGGAGGTGCGGCCGACGGCCGGCGGCGGCGTGGTGGGCGACGGCGCGACCGAGGGCGCGGCGGCCGACGGCCGCGGGGTGGGCGTACCCGCGGGGGGTGGAACCGGGACGGGCCCCGGCCCGGCGGCGAGCACCAGCCGGCTTCCGGCCACCGTGCCAGCGACCAGCCCGGCGGCGGCCAGGACGGTGATCGCGGCGCGGCGCCGGGCCCAGCGGTCGGCGCTGCGGCGCAGCCGGTCCGGTGCCGGCAGCACCCGCTCGTCGGTGTCGGCGGCGAGGGACCGGTAGTAGCGGTGCAGTTCACGCGACATCGTTGACCTCCAGCTCCTCGGCGGCGACGCCGGGCAACAGCTCGGCCAGCCGGGCCCGTCCCCGGGACAGCCAGGACTTCACCGTGCCGGTGGGCACGCCGGCCTCCCGGGCGATCTCCTCCACCGGCAGGTCGAACAGGTAGTGCAGGGCGAGCGCCTGCCGGTGCCGGGGCGGGAGCTGCCGCAGCGCCGCGACCAGCAGCACGGTGTCCTCGCCGGGCGGTCCGACGTCGGGTGGCGGGCCGGTGCGGCTGGCCGCGAGGCGCCACCCGCGCAGCCGCCGGAACCGGTCGGTCGCCAGCCGGCTGATCACCAGCCGCAGCCACGCCTCCGGCGCGGGATGGCCGGCGAGCTTCGCCCACTGCCGCCAGGCCCGGGCGTACGCCTCCTGCACGAGATCCTGGGCCTCGGCCGGGTCGCCGGCCACCGCGTAGCCGTACCGGACGGCCCGCCCGGACGTGCTGCGGTAGAAGTCGTCGAAGCTGTCCGCGTCCCGCATGTGCCCTCCCGCCCCCCACACGTTCACCTGCACTGTTGACGGCGCGGCGGGGTCCGGGGTTGCGGCCGGGGAGTCCGCTTCACGACACGAGCCCGTGGCCCGGGTGACCGTTGCGGTCCCGGACCACGGGCTCGTGGTGTCAGCTCGGCGTCAGCCGCCCGGTGTCGGCGCGGGGGACGTCGGCGCCGGTGGCGAGACGCTGCCCGACGGCGCCGGGTTGCCCGAGCCGTTCGCCGCGGCCTGGGCCTGCTGGAACGCGCTCATCGCCTCGTCCAGCGCCTTCAGCGCACGCCCGTACCGCTCGAAGTCGCCGGACGTCTGCGCGGCCTTGACCTCGGCGATCGCGGTCTGCACCCGGGCGGCCGCCTGGGCCAGCTCCCCGCTCATCGGCGGCGGCGTGTTGTTGTTGTCGCCCCCGGTGGGCGGCGGCGTGGGGTTGTCGTCGGTGCTGGGCGGCGGGTTGTTGTTCGGCGCCCGCTTGCCCTGCTCGACGAGCTGTTTGATGCCGTCGCTGAGGTTGTTGGCGAGCACCACGTACGAGCCGCCGTCACCGTAGGAGAGCAGCACCTTCTGCAACAGCGGGTACGCGTCCTGGCTGCTGCTCTTCACGTACACCGGCTCGACGTAGAGCATGCCGTCGGCGAACGGCAGCGAGAGCAGGTTGCCGTACTGCACCTGCGCCTGGTTGGACGAGAGCAGGTTGAGCTGCTGCCGGATGTCACCGTTGTTGGTCATCTGCTGGTGCACCTGCGTCGGCCCGGAGATCCGGGTCTGGTCCGGCAGCTCCAGCACCTCCAGCTTCGGCTGCCCGTCGACGTACGACCCGGAGACCAGCGCGGCGAGGTTCTGCCGCCCGTTCGGGGTGACCGCCGAGGTCAGCTGGAAGCGTGGACCGTCCTGCCCGGGGAACTGGGTGAACAGGTAGTACGGCGGCTGCTTCTGCCCGCTGTCCGGCGCGTCCGGCACGTTCGGCACCTGCCAGAAGTCCTGGCCGGAGTAGAAGTCGCCGGGGTCGGTGACGTGGAACTTGGTCAGCAGGTTGCGCTGCACCTTGAACAGGTCGGCCGGGTAGCGGAAGTGCTCGGCCAGCTCGGCCGGGATGTCGCCCTTGGGCAGCACCAGGTCGCCGCCGAACGCCTTGTTCCACGCCTTGAGCACCGGGTCGGTGTCGTCGTACGAGTAGAGCTTGACCGTGCCGTCGTACGCGTCGACAGTCGCCTTCACCGAGTTGCGGATGTAGTTGACGTTCTCCCGGGCGAGCTGGAACGTGCCCCGGCCGGTCAGCTCGTCGGCGGTCTCGGCCTGGAGGTTGACCCGCTCGGCGTACGGGTAGGTCGCGGCCGTGGTGTAGCCGTCGATGATCCACAGGACGCGCCCGTCGACCACCGCCGGGTACGGGTCGCCGTCGAGCGTGAGGAACGGCGCGACCTTCTCCACCCGGTCGCGCGGGTTACGCACGTACAGCAGCTTCGAGTTCTCGTTGACCGCCTCGGAGAGCAGGAAGTTCGACTCCTGCTCCTTGATCGCGTAGAGCAGCCGGCGCGGGAACGAGCCGATCTTGACGCCGCCCTCACCGGTGTAGGTGTAGTACTGCTCGCCGCCGGTGGAGGTGGGCCGGTCGAACTCGACGTTGCGCTCGCCGGTCTGCCCGACGATCGCGTAGTCGTCCGGCTCCATCCGCTCACCGTAGTAGATCCGCGGCTGCTGGGCCGGGATCTCCTCGGCCGGCGCGGAGCACGCCTCCTGTGCCTTGTCGCCGAGGAAGCCGGAGACGAAGTACGGCTGGCCGCCGCAGACCACCTGGTTCGCCGGGGCGGCCACCAGGCCGTACCCGTGGGTGTAGACGGTGTGGCGGTTGATCCAGTTGCTCTGCTGGTCGGTCAGCTCGCCGTAGTTGATCTCACGGACGCCGACCACGTAGTCGGAGGTCTTGTCCTTGACCGAGTACCTGTCGATGTCCAGCTTCGAGCCGAAGTCGTAGAAGCCGCGGACCTGCTGGAGCTGCGTGTACGTCTCGGAGACCAGCTGCGGGTCGAGCAGCCGGATGTTCGACACCACTGACGTGTCGGTGGCCAGGCTGGCGGGTGGAACGAGGTTGCTGGCCGCGTACGGTGTGGTCTTCGTGCCGTCGAGGCTGAACGCGGTGCGGGTGGCCTTGATGCTGCGTTCGATGTACGGCGCCTCCTTGTCCCGGGCGCTCGGCTTGACCTCGAACGTCTGCACGGCCCACGGGTAGATGCCGCCGATCGCCACCGCGGAGACGCCCAGCAGGGCCAGCGAGATGCCCGGCCAGACCAGGTTCCGCATGACGGCGTTGGAGAACACGATGATCGCCAGCGCCACCAGGACGGAGATCCAGGCGAGGATCTCCTTCGCCGGGAGCAGCGCGTTAACGTCGGCGTAGCCGGCGCCGTAGAGCTTGGCGCCCTCGTTGTACTCCAGCAGCATGGCCCGCCGGTCGAGCACGTAGGCGACGGCCTTGAGCAGCACGAACACGGCTACCAGCGTGCTGAGGTGGGCGCGGGCGGCGTTCGTCATCCGGTCGCCGACGCCCTGAAGGCGCACGCCGCCGAAGATGTAGTGCACCGCCAGCGCGCCGAGCAGCGACAGCACCACGACTGTGAAGCCGACGCCGAGCAGGTAGCGCCAGAACGGGAGCTGGAAGACGTAGAAGCCGACGTCGACGCCGAACTCCGGGTCCTTCACGCCGAAGTCGCCGCCGTTGCGGAACAGCAGCCACTGACCCCAGCGGCTCTGCGCGGAGAGGCCGGCGAACAGCCCGACGACGGCGGCGGCGAGCGCGATCCAGGTGCCGAGCCGCGGGCTCAGCAGCATCCGGTAGCGCTCCAGCGTGGCCTGCTCGGCCGAGTGCGGACGCATCTTGGGCCGCAGCCGGTGGGCCAGCCAGAGGTTGCCGCCGACGAGCAGCGCCATGCCGACGCCGACCACGAGGAACAGCAGCAGGCGGGTGGCGAGCACGCCGGTGAAGACCTGGGTGTAGCGGACCTCGTCGAACCAGAGCCAGTCGGTCCAGGCGTTGACGCCCCACCCGAGGAGGGTGAACAAGATGAACACCCCGATCAGGACACCGATGGTGACGCGTCCGCGCCGGCTCATCCTCGGTAAGGGACTGCTACGCATGACCACTGTTGGCTCCGCACGCTCGATGTGATCGGCTCCGACCAGGCACCAAGAGTACGGGGTGTTCCTGAGCACGTCGGGTCAAGGTCACGTCACGATCCGCCCGCCGGCCGCCGCCCGGCCCGCCTCAGCAGCGCGTCGGCTGTCCCCCGGCGCGCAGCGTCTCGAGTGCCTTCAATGCCTCACCCAGCGTGGCGACCCTCAGCAGCGGCAGTCCCGGCTGCGGGTTGCGGACCGCCTCGGCGCAGTTGTCGGCGGGCACCAGGAACGCCTTCGCGCCCGCGTCCTTGGCGCCGACCAGCTTCTGCGCGATGCCGCCGATCGGACCGACGCGACCTTCGTCGTCGATGGTGCCGGTACCGGCGATGATCTTCCCGCCGGTGAGGTCGGCCGGCTCCAGCTTGTCGATGATGCCGAGCGAGAACATCAGCCCGGCGCTCGGCCCGCCGATGTCACCCAGGTCGATCTTCAGGGTGAACGGGTGCGGCTGCTGCTGGTCGATCTCCACACCGATGCGCGGCCGGCCGTCCTGCTCGCGACTGGTCACCGTCGCCGTACCCGGGGTGTCACCCCGGGTGTAGCCGATCGTCAGCGCGGTGCCCGCGGGCTTCGCCCGGATCAGCTCGGTGAGCTTGGCCGCGCTCGTCACCGGCACCCCGTCGACCGACGTGACCACGTCGTCGGGGCGCAGCACGTCGACCGACGGGCCGCCCGGCGTGACCGCCTTGACCAGCACCTTGATCGGGTAGCCCAGCTCGCGCAGCGCCGCCGTCTCGGCGCTGGTCTGCGAGTTCTGGAAGTCCTCCGCGTTGCGCTTCTCGACCTCTTCCTGCGACTCCCCCGGCGGATAGACCAGCTCCCGCGGCACCACCGCCTCGTCCGAGGAGAACCATCCGGCCAGCGCCGATCGCAGCCGCACGGTCGGCTGCACACCGACAGTGGTGAGCCGGAGCTGACCGGCGGAGGTGGACGTCGCGCGGCCGGTCACCTGGATGACCTCCTTGCCGTCCTCACTGCCCAGCGTGTTCACCGTCGGACCGGGGCCGAGCACCACGTACGGCAGCGGCACGCTCAGCACGCCGACGCTGAGCAGGGCGGTGAGCAGGGCACCGAGGAGGACGGTCACGCCGCGACGTCTCATGGGCCAGAGCGTACCGATCCGTACCGTGCCATCCGGCGCGGTGACCGGCGGACTTCGCCCTCAGCGCAACGCCGAGTGGCACGACCTGCGGCGGGCCCCGCGTACCGTAGACGTCGTGCCTGATATTCCGTTCGGCTTCGCGCTCCCGGGTGGTCAACCACCGGACCCCAACGATCCCGCGGCGATGCAGCAGTTCATGTCGCAGTTGCAGCACCTGCTCTCGGCGCCGGGCAGCGGGCCGGTCAACTGGGACCTCGCCCGGCAGGTAGCCGCCAGCCAGCTCGCCGCCGCCGGCGACCCGGCGGTGTCGCCGTTCGAACGCAACGCGGTCGAGGAGGCGCTGCGCATCGCCGACCTCTGGCTGGAGCCGGCGACCTCGTGGCCCTCCGGCATCCGCACCTCGGTCGCCTGGAACCGCAACGAGTGGATCTTCAAGACGCTCGACGTGTGGCGCAAGCTCTGCGACCCGGTGGCCAGCCGGATGGTCGGCGCGATGGGCGACCTGGTGCCGCCGGAGGCCCGCGCCCAGCTCGGCCCGATGCAGTCGATGGTCGCCACGCTCGGCGGCGCCCTCTTCGGCGGCCAGCTCGGCCAGGCGCTCGGCTCACTCGCCGCCGAGGTGCTCTCCGCCGGTGACATCGGCCTGCCGCTCGGCCCCGCCGGCACCGCCGCGCTCGTCCCCGCCAACATCAAGGTGTACGGCGAGGGCCTGGAACTGCCCGAGGACGAGGTACGCCTCTACGTGGCCCTGCGCGAGGCCGCCCACCAGCGGCTGTTCCAGCACGTGCCGTGGCTGCGCGGGCACGTGTTGACGGCTGTGGAGAACTACGCCGCGGGCATCCGGGTCAACCGGGAGGCGATCGAGGAGGCGATGGGCCGGGTCGACCCGACCGACCCGGAGTCGATGCAGGCGATCGCCCTGGAGGGCATCTTCACGCCCGAGGACACGCCCGCGCAGAAGGCGTCGCTGGCCCGGCTGGAGACCGTGCTCGCCCTGGTCGAGGGCTGGGTCTGCCACGTCGTCGACAGCGCCGCCGGTGACCGCCTCCCCAACGTCGTACGCCTCGGCGAGGCGTTCCGCCGCCGCCGCGCCGCGGGTGGCCCGGCCGAGCAGACGTTCGCCGCGCTGGTCGGCCTCGAACTGCGGCCCCGCCGCCTGCGTGAGGCGACGGTGCTGTGGGCGGCGCTGACCGAGCACCGCGGCATCGCCGGGCGGGACGCGGTCTGGGGCCACCCGGACCTGCTGCCCTCCGACGACGACTTCGCCGCCCCGGAGGCGTTCGCCACGACGAGCACCGACCTCGACGACGAGCTGGCGAACTTCGACTTCTCCGCCCCCGGCGCCCCGGAGGAGAAGTCCCCGGGCGAGGACGACGACAAGCACTGACACGTACGCGAGCGGGGCCCGCACGGTTCACCGTGCGGGCCCCGTCCGCGTTCCCGCCCCCGCCCCGCCCTCGCCGCGCCCCGCCCATCTCACCGTCGATCTTGGACTTGTGGCGCCCAGGATGTCCCGAGTGCGGCTTCTGTGAGGTGCCACAACTCCAAGATCGGCGAATCGGCGGCAGGGCGGCCATGCGGGCAGCGCGGTGCGGGCAGGGCGGGCGCGGAGGCGGCGGGGTGGCGGAAGGTCTAGACGGGGCGGCCGGACAGCAGGGCGCGCGTCGCCTCCCAGCCCTCGACGGCCGGATCGAGTGCGGCCAGGTCAGCCGGGCCGCGCATCCGGTGCCAGCCGGCGGTGACCGCCACGTCGCCCGGGCTCGGTGCCGCCCGTCGCACCTCGGCCGGCGCGGTGGTGTCCAGGTCCAGCGTCGGCAGCCACGCCGGTACGGGCAGTCGCGCCGCCACTCCCAGCAGCCCGGTTCCGCTCCCCTCGACCGGGGCCACCGCCACCGGCCGGGTGGTGAGCGGCCGGAGCAGCTTGCCGAGCGTCAGACCGGGCACGTCCGGCGCGTCCGCCGCCACCACCGCCACCTGGTCGTAGCCGGCCGCCCCGCCGTCGCGGGCCGCCCGGTCACCGGCCAGCGCCGTGAACACCGCGTTCGGCGTGGGCTCGGGCACCTCGTACACCTGGGTGCCGGGCCAGACCACGGCGTCGGCCAGCCATCGGTCCCGGCTGGTGACCGCCACCGCGGTCTCCACCTCGTTCAGCGTGGCGAGCAGGTCCACCACGTCCTCGGCGAGCGCGGTACGCCATCGCGCCGGATCGATTCCGGGCGGCGTCCAGGTCACCGGGCCGAGCAGCGCCACCACCACACGTCGCGACATTCGCCGACCTTAACCCCCGCCCCACCCGCGTCCGTTCACGATCATGAGGTTGGCGGTGACGAAGCGGACGAAACGCCAGGCCAACTTCATGATCGACCGCGATGGGCGGTGGTCAGGGGATGGCGGCGGTGGCGGCCACGCCCTCCAGGTAGCCGCGGGCGCGCTCCGACCTCGGGTAGCGGGCGACCAGCGCCCAGAAGTCGGCGTTGTGACTGGGCACGATGAGATGCGCCAGCTCGTGCAGCAGCACGTAGTCGATCACCCAGTCGGGCATGTCCTGGACCCGGTGCGAGATCCGGATGGTGCGGTCGGCGGGCGTACAGGAGCCCCAGCGGCCGTTCTGGTTGGTCACCCAGCGGACGCTGGCCGGCGCGGCGGCCGACCCGTGTTCGGGCAGGTAGAGATCGATCAGGCGGGTGGCGCGGGCGAGCAGTTCGGCATCCGAGCGGGCCAGCCGTCCCTCGCGGGCGGCGAGCCGGGCGAGCATCCGGTCGACCCACTCGCTCTCCTCGGCCCGGGAGAACTGGTCGGGGATCAGCACGACGACGCGCTCACCGTCCCGGTACGCGGACACCGTGCGCCGCCGACGCTGGCTGCGCCGCACCTCGACGACGGGCTTCCGCGTCACGGCCATTACCGGTCCGCGCAGCCTCGGTTGACTGTCACGATGGAAAGCTAATGCGTACTGACCAGGACTCCGCAAGAGTCAACACGACGACACGCGCCCGGAAAGTGGCGGTTGATTGTCAGGAGTCCGGAAAAAATTCTTTGCGACGGTAGCTGACCATCACCTGACCGACCCTGTTCACGTTAAGTGATCTACGACGGGTGACTGTCGGAGGGCCGCGCGAAGCGGATCTGGGTGCATTCATCCGGCGTGTCCGCGCGAAACTGACTTATCCGACGTTACTCGGCATGCACACTCTCGACGTCGACTTGCTCACAGAGTCGGCGTACAGCTGACATGGAACCGCCCAGACCTGGGTAGGGTCCGCCAACCACGGTCAGGTGACTGACCGCGGAGAACCCCCGGCGCCGGTGCCACGCGTGGGCCGCCGCAGGGAGACCCGCCGGGACACCTCCGGCGGACGAGACGAGGAGGCTACCGTGGCCGACCAGGCCCAGACCTACAACGGTTACTGCGTGAAGTGCAAGGAGAAGCGGGACTTCGAGGGGCACGTGGAGGTCTCGAAGACCGGCATGAACATGGCCAAGGGCAAGTGCCCGGTGTGCGGCACAACAGTGAACCGCATCCTGGGCAAGGCCAAGGTCTGACCCGTACGGCAGAAGCGGAGGAGGACGGCCGTCGGCCGTCCTCCTCCGTCGTGTAGCCGACACAGTTACCGGCTGGTTGTGGAAAACCGGCGAGATCCTGTGGACAACGCTGGCCACGGCTCGCCGCACCTGTGGACAACGAGCGACGGAGCGCGTGGAGACGGTCACGATCAGTGGCGTGACCGATCCGACACCGCTCGTCCGTCCCGTCCTGCTGCCCGGCCTGACCCGGCTCTGGCGCGACCGGCACACGCTCCAGCTGGGCGAGCCGCCCGGCCGCGCGGTGCTGCTGGAGATGTCCTCGCCGGGAACGGCCCGCCTGCTCGACCTGCTCGACGGCACCCGCAGCGAACGCGCCGTGCTGGCCGGGGCGGGCGCCGCGCGAGTCCCGCCCGAGGAGGCACGCGCCCTGCTCGACACCCTCCGGGACGCCGGGCTGGTGGTGCCGGCACAGGCACTGCTCCCCCGCGAGCTGGCCGGAGCGGCCCGGGACCGGCTGGCCGCCGAGGCTGCCGCGCTGGCGCTCGCGTCGCCCGACCTGCCCGGCACACCGGCCCGGCTGCTGCGCCGCCGCCGTGCCGCCCGGGTGCTGGTCACCGGTACGGGACGCCTCGGCGCAGCGGTCGCCGTCGCGCTGGCCCAGGCCGGGGTCGGGCACGTCGTACCCGATCTGGCCGGCCCGGTCGGCGCGGGTGACCTGGTCGGGACCGGCCTGACCGCCGCGGAGCTGGGCCGTCCGCTGGCCCCGGCGGTACGCGCGGCGCTGGAACGATGCGCGCCCGGAACTGTCACCGGCCCGTCCCGGGCGGCCCGGCCGGACCTGGTGGTGCAGCTCGGCGTCGACCGTCCGGCCGAGCTGCTGGCCACCGGGTACGCCCGCCGGCGTCAGCCCCATCTGCTGCTCGACCTGCGCGGCGGCGTACCGGTGGTCGGTCCGCTGGTCCGCCCGCCCGCCGGCCCCTGCCTGCGCTGCCTCGACCTGCACCGCGGCGACCGGGATCCGGACTGGCCCGCGCTCGCCGCCCAGCTCGCCGCCGACCGGGGCGCGCGCGCCTGCGCCGCCGCCACCGGGCTCGCCGCGGCGGCCTTCGCCACGGCCGAGGTGCTGGCCCAGCTCGACGGCGCCCAGCCGGAGACGCTCGGCGGCGCGGTGGAGGTCCGGGGTCCGGGTCGCGTCCGCTACCGACGGTGGCCCCCACACCCCTCCTGCGGTTGCTGCCGGCGTCGCCCGATCCGGTCGGCCCCGGCCACTACCCGCCGCACGGCAGCAGCGGAGGCCCCGCGTCGGTAACAATGGCCGGGTGACCGACATCCCGCGCCGGGCCGTGTCCCGCACCGCCAAACTCGCCGCCCTGCCGCTCGGGTTCGCCGGTCGAACCGTCCTCGGCATGGGCAAGCGGGTGACCGGCCTCGCGTCCGACGTCATCTCCGCCGAGATCCAGCAGCGCACCGCCGAGCAGTTGTTCAGCGTGCTCGGGCAGCTCAAGGGCGGGGCGATGAAGTTCGGCCAGGCCCTGTCGGTGTTCGAGGCGGCGCTGCCCGAGGAGGTCGCCGCGCCCTACCGGCAGGCGCTGACCAAGCTCCAGGAGGCCGCGCCGCCGTTGCCTGCGGCGACAGTGCACAAGGTGCTCGCCGAGCAGCTCGGCCCGGACTGGCGCGACCGGTTCGTCGAGTTCGACGACACCCCGGCCGCCGCGGCGAGCATCGGCCAGGTGCACCGCGCGGTCTGGCGCGACCCGGGGTACGGGCCGAACGGCGGCCCCCAGCACCGGGACGTGGCCGTGAAGATCCAGTACCCGGGGGCGGGTGACGCCCTGCTCGCCGACCTCAAGCAGCTCTCCCGGCTCGGCGGCATGTTCCGGGCCATCCAGCCGGGGCTGGACGTGAAGCCGCTCCTGGCCGAGCTGCGCGAGCGCATCACCGAGGAGCTGGACTACGAACTGGAGGCGGAGTCGCAGCGGGCGTTCGCCGCCGCGTACGCCGACGACCCGGACATCTTCATTCCGGAGGTGCTCGACGCCGCGCCGCGGGTGCTGATCACCGAGTGGGTGGAAGGCATTCCGCTGTCCCAGATCATCCGGGAGGGCACCGAGGAGCAGCGGAACGAGGCCGGCCGGCTGATGGCCGAGCTGCACCTGTCCGCGCCGGAGCGGGCCGGGCTGCTGCACGCCGACCCGCACCCGGGCAACTTCCGGCTGCTCCCGGACGGCCGGCTCGGCGTGATCGACTTCGGAGCGGTGGCCCGGATGCCGCAGGGCACGCCCGAGCCGATCGGCCGGATCGCAGCACTGGCGCTGCGCGGGGACGCCGACGCGGTGGTGGAAGGGCTGCGCGCCGAGGGCTTCGTCAGCCGCACCGAGTCGATCGACGCCCCGGCGGTGCTCGACTTCCTGCGTCCGATGCTGGAGCCGATCGCCGCGGAGGAGTTCCGCTTCACCCGGGCCTGGCTGCGCGGCGAGGCGACCCGGCTGGCCAGCCCTCGCTCCCCCGCCTACCAGCTCAGCCGGCAGCTCAACCTGCCCCCGTCGTACCTGATGATCCACCGGGTCACGCTGGGTTCGATCGGGGTGCTCTGCCAGTTGGAGGCGAAGGCGTCCTACCGGTCGATCCTGGAACGCTGGCTACCAGGCTTCGCGCCGGTGGTCTGAGCGCAAGCCGGCGAGCGCGCGGGCACGGCGAAGGGGCGGTGACCTGTCGGTCACCGCCCCTTCCTCACGCGATCGTTCTACAGAACGCCCAGGTCGCGGGCCGACTGGCTGCGACCCCGCATGGCGACGGTACGGGCGGAACGGGTTGCCTCAGTGCTCGTGGTGGTGCGACCGGCCTGAGGCCGGCGCATTCGGGCCCTGGACAACGCTTCGTGGAGTAGTTGCATCTCGAATCCGTTCGGCAGGTTCAGCATCAGGGTTTCTCTCTCAGGTCGGCCGGTGGAGGGACACCGGCATCGGTCGGTTTCGGAACGTAGGTTTGTCAGGCTGCCAGCCGGACGGAGCTACGCGACTCGGACAGCCCGCTGGCCGCCAGTCGCGCCTCCGCCTCGACCCGGAGCTGCGCGTCACGGGCGAGGTCCTCCTTGCGCGGACGGCCACGGGGCCGCTTGCGCGGGACGACCGCGCCACGCTCGAAGATCTCGCCGCCCCAGACGCCCCAGGGCTCGGCTCGCTCCACCGCCCCGGCCAGGCACTCGACGCGCAGCGGGCAGTCCCCGCAGAGCGACTTGGCCAGCTCGAGCTCGGCGGGCGAGTCGGAGAACCACAGGTCGGGGTCGAACTTCCGGCAGGGCAGGTTCGCCTCCACGTCGACGCTCACGTCGAGGGGGGCCAACGCCAGACTCATCCTCCGGTCACCTCTCTCTCACTTCGATCTCGTGGATCGCATTCCGACGTACTTCGGCGGGACAAAAAAAACTGAGGCCGCGGATCCCGGTATGCGGGTTCCGCGGCCTCGAGGTGAGCCGGTGGTCTGATGGATCAGACCGGTCTACCTCGAGGTGGAACACCGCGGACATCCGTGCGCTTCTTGGCGCCATCGATGCCCTTGCCCGCGAAGCCACTGGTTCCCTCGACTCCGGCGATCGGCGCAACGGTCAGGTTCAGCTCGGCCTGAACCGGGACCTGGTGCACCTGCGGAGCCGACGGTCGAGCGGCGAGGGCCACCCGGACAGCCGACAGCGGAGCGACGGCAGACGGCATCGCCGCAAGACGCTCATAGGTGAAGATCTTCATTGGTGCCACCTCCCTACTCTCCTCGTGCCGACCGTGGACTCATCCCCTTTGAGCAGCCAGAACGGCGCCGCTCGCGAGGTGTGTCATGAGGCTATTCCTAGCCCTCGGGGGAGGGCAAACGATTTACGGCTAGTTTTCAGAAGTTTTCTGTGGGCAGACCTCGTCCACCGTGGCGCCCGCCACCAGGGCGAGCACCGTATCCCCGTAAAGCCCGACTTTTCGGGGCCCGATCCCGGCGATCGCCACCAGTTCCTCGGTGCGGCCGGGCTTCCGCTCGGCCAGCGCGGTGAGCGTGGCGTCGGTGAAGACCACGTACGCCGGCACCTTCTGCGCGCCCGCCACCCGCTGCCGCCACTCGCGCAGCCGCTCGTACAGCTCCTCGTCGATGTCCGACGGGCAGGTCGGGCAGCGGCCCAGTTTGCGGTCCGCGCCGGCGAGCAGCGTGGCACCGCAGATCCGGCACGAGACCACCTGCGGTCGGCGCCGCTCGGCCCGCCGCGCCGGCCCGCCGCCGCCGGCCCGCTCCCCGCCGCCGGACCGGTCGAGCTGCGGCAGGAACCGCGAGGGCCGCCGGGCCCGCCCACCCGGCGAGCGCGCGGTGGCGTACGACAGCCAGAGCCACTCCCGGGCCCGGGTGATCCCGACGTAGAGCAGCCGCCGTTCCTCCTCGACCTGCTCCATGGTCTTCGCGTACGTGGTGGGCAGCGTTCCCTCGGCCAGCCCGACCAGGAACACCGCGTCCCACTCCAGCCCTTTCGCCGAGTGCAGCGACGCGAGCGTCACCCCCTCGACTGTGGGCACGTGCTGCTGGGCGGCCCGCCGGGCGAGTTCCTCGGTGAACCCGGTCAGGCCCGGTTCCTCCTCGGCCTGCGCCGCGTACTCCTCGGCGAGCTGGACCAGCGCGGCGAGCGCCTCCCACCGCTCCCGTGCGGCGCCGCCGGGCGGGGGCGCGTCGGGCGCCCAGCCGACGGCGGTGAGCGCCTCGACCACGGCGGCCGGCAGCGGGGTTCCCGCGTCGGCCGACCGGGTGGCGGCGCGCAACGCGATCATCGCCTGGCGCACCTCGGGCCGCTCGAAGAACCGCTCCGCACCCTGGAGCACGTACGGCACCCCGGCCTCGGAGAGCGCCTTCTCGTACGCCTCGGACTGCGCGTTGGTGCGGAACAGCACCGCGATCTCCCGCGCCGGGGTGCCGCCCGCCACGAGCGCCCGGCAGCGGGCCGCGACCGCGTTCGCCTCGGCCGGCTCGTCGGTGAAGATCCGCAGTTCCGGTTCCGGGCCGGGCCGGCGCTGGCCGTGCAGCTCCAGCCGTAGCCGCGCCTCGGTGCCCCGGGCCTGCGAGATCACCGCGTTGGCGAGCCCGACCACCTGCGGGGTGGAGCGGTAGTCGCGGACCAGCCGGACGACTGTCGCGCCGCGGTGCAGGCGGGGGAAGTCGACCAGGTACGACGAGGTGGCGCCGGTGAACGAGTAGATGGTCTGGCTGGCGTCGCCGACCACTGTGAGGTCGTCCCGGCCGCCCAGCCACGCCTCCAGCAGCCGCTGCTGGAGCGGGTTGACGTCCTGGTACTCGTCGACCACGAAGTGCCGGTACTGGTTGCGCACCTGCTCGGCCACGTCCGGGTGCTCCTCGATGCCCCAGACCGCGGCGCGCAGCATGTCCTCGAAGTCGATCACCCCGTTGCCGCGCTTGAGCCGCTCGTACGCGTCGAACACGTCGGCCACCCGGGCCGGCTCGTACGGCGTCTCGCGCAGCGCCTTGGCCGCGGCGACGACGTACTCCCCGGGCTCGACCAGCGACGACTTGGCCCACTCGATCTCGGCGGACAGGTCCCGCGCGGCGGCCCGGTCGGCGCGCAGGCCGACCTTGGCGGCGGCGAGCGTGACCACCCGCACCTTGCTGTCCAGCAGCTCCGGCATGGCCCGGCCGGCCAGCAGCCGGGGCGCGAAGTAGCGGACCTGCCGCAGCGCCGCGGCGTGGAACGTGCGCGCCTGCACACCCTGCACCCCGAGCACGCCGAGACGGCTGCGCATCTCGGCGGCGGCGCGGGCGGTGAACGTGACCGCCAGCACATGCCGGCCGGCGATGTCCCCGGTCAGCGCCCGGTACGCGATTCGCGAGGTCACCGCCCGGGTCTTGCCGGTGCCGGCGCCGGCCAGGATGCAGACCGGACCGGCCGGAGCGGTCACCGCGGACCGCTGCTCCGGATCCAGCCCGGCCAGCACCCGTTCCGCCGCTGAGTGAACGCCCACAGCAGGGAATCATCCCAGCATCGTGTGACGTTGCAGCGGTTAGCCTGGCCTGATCGGACCGGGCGCGAGCCACCCCTTGGAGGACCAGACCATGCTGACGATGTATTCCACCCCGTGGTGCGGCTACTGCCACCGGCTGAAGTCGCAGCTCGACCGGGAGGGCATCGCGTACGAGGTGGTCGACATCGAGCAGGACCCGACGGCCGCGGACTTCGTGATGGGCGTCAACGGCGGTAACCAGACCGTCCCGACGCTGCGCTTCGCCGACGGCAGCGCCCTGACCAACCCTTCGATCACCCAGGTCAAGCAGCACCTGGCCGCGCTGCCCGGCTGATCCGCCCGCGACGCCACGAGCGGCCGCACCCGATCCGGGTGCGGCCGCTCGCCGTCGTTCAGGAACCACCGCGGCTGAGCACCCCGTCGTCGGCCGGCTTCCCGGGCGCCGGGATCCGCACCGGTCCGGCGACCGGCATGGTCAGCCCGCGCCCCCGCCACAGGTAGAGGCCGGCCGCCGTGGTGACCGCACCGACGAGTGCGAACAGCAGCCGGTAGTCGAACACGCCGACGAGCAGCGCGCCGGTGCCGATGGAGAGCGCCTGCGGGCCGCTGACCAGCGCCTCGGACGCGGCGGTGACCCGCCCCAGCAGCCGCGGCGGCGTCCGCCGCTGGATCAGCGTGTTCAACCCCACCATGGTCAGCGGCAGCGAGAGGCCGGCCAGCAGCAGCGCCACCACCCCGAGCCACAACCGGGGGTACGCGAGCGCCAGCGCGGCCGGCCCGAAGAACGTCACGCCCGCGGCGAGCGCGCCGACCTCGCCGAACCGGCGGACCACGGCGGCCGAGAACAGGCCGCCGACCAGCCCGCCGACGCCCTGCACCATGACCAGCACGCCGACGAACGCGGCGTCGCGGTGCAGGCCCAGATCGACGTACGCGAAGATCAGCGACTCGGTGAAGCCCATCACCAGCGAGCCGAGCCCGTACCCGAGCAGCGCCCGGCGCAGCGCCGGCTCGCCGGTCAGGTGCCGCAGCCCCGCGCCCAGTTCGGACGGCCCGCGCCGACCCGGCCGCGACGGCGTGCTCTCCTCCACGCGCAGCCGCCCGACCACCGCCGCCGCGACGAGGAAGCCGGTCATGGCCAGCAGGACCAGCAGCCAGCCGCCGACTGCGGCGTAGACACCGGCCCCGGCCAGCGGCCCGATCAGCCGCAGACCCTGCCGGACGGTCTGGAGCAGCCCGTTCGCGTCGGCGAGCAGATCGGGCGGAACCAGATGCCGGATCAGTCCGTTGAGCACGGCGGTGAGCGTGATGTACGAGAGTCCGTAGAGCGCGGCGACCACGTAGATCACCCAGACGTCGGACCGGTCCCGGACCGTGAGCAGCGGACCGAGCAGCACTGCCGCGACCAGGTTGGCGGCGATGAAGAACTGTCGCCTCCGGTAGCGGTCGACCACCCAGCCGACCAGCGGGGCGAGCGTCATCGGCGCGATGACCGCGAAGATGGTCGCCCCGGCCATGCTGTCCGAACCGGTCAGATCCATGACCCAGACGGCCAGGGCGAGCAGCAGGACCGACTCCGCCGCCATGCTCGCGACGAGCGCGGCGAACAGGAGACGGAAGTCGGGGCGGCGCAGGACGGTGCGCATCGGTTCCCTCCGGCAGGGGTGCGCCACCAGGGCGCGTCGGGGGCGGGCGCTGGTGAAGACACCCTCCACGGTCCTCTTTTTGTCTCGTGACACGCCCTTGCCGGAACCTCCGACGCCGGTCGCGCCGTCCATACTGACCGTGGGGGGCGAATTTCATACAGTTACCGTCGCGTCAAGCGACGGTCGACGGGAAAGAGGACGCCGTGCCTCCTGCCGTACCAGGCCCGATTCTGCGCCGTCGTCGACTCGGCATCGAGCTGCGTCGGCTCCGCGAACAGGCCGGTCTGACCGGTGACCAGGTCATCGAGCGGATCGGCTGGGCCTCCGCATCCAAGTTGTCCCGTCTGGAGAACGGCCGCAGCCGTCCCGACCCGGACGACGTGGACGTGTTGCTGACGCTCTACGGCGCCGACGAGGAGCAGCGCGCGGAACTGACCGGGATCACCCACGAGGCCGGCGACATGCGCGGCTGGCTGCGCAACTTCCCGGTGATGACCCAGCAGCAGCGCGCCTTCGCCGAGCTGGAGGCCGGTTGCGCGGAGATCTCCGAGTACAACCCGGTGCTGGTGCCGGGGCTGCTGCAGACGCCCGGGTACGCCCGGCACCGGATCATGTCCGCCGCGCAGGTCGCCGCCGAGGCCGGCGACCCGGAGACCGAGGATCCCGAGACCGAGGTACGCGCGCGGCAGGCCCGCCAGTCGCTGCTGACCCGCTCCCCCGACGTGCCCCGATACACGGCGGTGCTGGAGGAGGCGGCGCTCGGCCGCCGTGCCGGGCCACCGGAGGTGCTGCACGAGCAGCTCGTCCACCTGTGCGAGATGGCGCTGCTGCCGAACGTGACGCTGCGCCTGCTGCTGCGGGACACCCGGGTCGGTGACTGGTACCTTCCGCCGACCGCGTTCTCGGTCTACCGGTTCGCCGACCCCCTCGATCCGGAGACACTCGCCATCGAAGGTGGGTTCACCGACGTCATGTCGACCGAGGTAAACACCCTAAATCGCTATAAAGTGGTGTTCGAGTGGCTATGCTCGTCGGCGCTCTCCGCATCGGACACCCTCTCCTGGTTGATCGAGGCGACGGGACGGCTGACCGGCACGGCAGTCGAGTCCACGGTGGCGTACGGGCCGGCAACGGCGCCGGCCCAGCGACGCCGGGACTCGGGGCGCCTCACCACGGAACGGTGATCCGGCACGGACACCGCCCGCGCTCCGGCGTCGCTCGGACCCATCGGAGCACCTCACCAGGAGCAAGCACCATGAACGAGATCCACACCAGCACGACCGCCCGCTCGGGACGGCTCGCCGGCGCCGCCTGGCGCAAGAGCACCCGCAGCCAGACCTCCAACTGCGTGGAGGTCGCGCCGCTCGGCTCCGGGCCGGCCACAGTGGCGCTGCGGGACAGCAAGGACCCGAGCGGACCGGTCCTGCTGTTCGACCGGGCCGGATGGCTCGGCTTCCTCGCCGGAACGAAGAGCGGTCAGTTCGATCTGGACTGATCCGGCGAACCCCGGAGGGCCGTCGGCGTGCGCCGGCGGCCCTTCGCGCGTCCACCCCCGACAACGGTGCTGACCTGGGATCCCCCGATCGGTCGAGCTGGCGCGTTCCCCTTGCCGGGCTGTCACATCGGCGTAACATGACGCGGGAGTGACGTGGAAGTTCCAGCGTGTAACCGCCGATTGTCCGGGGGACACCATGCGGTTCCTGATCGTCCGCACCGAGATCCGTACCGCCGCCGACGCCGACATCGCCGCCGCCTGGGCCGGCGGGGGCCGCCTGCGGGACGAGACGAGCACGCCGGAGCCCCGCCGCCAGGTCGTCCACGCCGAGGACCGGGACGCCGCACTCCTGCTCGCCCGCGCACTGTCCGCCGTCGGTGCGGTACGCACGGGCCGACACCGGGTCAAGGTGCTGCCGATCGAGGAATCCGCTCCCGGGCACCCGTACCGCTGGGACGGTGGATGACCGGACGCTGACGTCCGTCGTGGCCGGACCGGCCTCCCCCGCCGTTTATCCGCCTCACCCGGCCTCGACGGCACGTGTTCCCGGCCCGCGACCGTCGCGGCAACGACGGTCCGGGTCGGGGCCGCGCCCCACCCCCGTTCCAGCCGGCCCAGGTCCGCCCGGCCCAGGTCCGCCCGGCCTCGCCAGTTCGGGGAGGTGGCTGCATCCCACCGGCCTGGACCACACCACTTCCCCGGGCTGGTGCCACCCACCAGCCGAAACCCGCCAACCCGACCGCGAGTCCCGCCGCACGCACCCCCCCGGTGGCACGACCACCGAAACCCGGCCGACCCACCAGCTCGGCGAAGTGGCGGCATCCCACCCACCCCCACCCCGCCAGTTCGGGGAGGTGGCTGCATCCCACCGCCCTCGACCACACCACATCCCCGAACCGGCGCCGCCGCACCAACCGAACACGCCAACCGACGAGGGCCGGGCCGGGTCAGCAGTGGCCGTCGAGCCAGCGGTGCACCAGGAACAACGCGATCGACGACGGCGGCGGCAGGACCAGCCGGTCTCCCCCGCCCACCGGCACCGGCTCGCCCGCCAGCGCCGCGCCGATCTCCCGGCGGGAGAACCAGCGCGCGTGCGCGATCTCGGCCAGGTCGACCCGGATCGGCGCGTCCGCGTCGGCACGTGCCAGGAAGCCGAGCATCAGCGAGCCGGGGAACGGCCAGGACTGGCTGCCCACGTACGCGATCTCCTCGACCGGGACGCCCACCTCCTCGCGGACCTCGCGCAGCACGGCGGCCTCGGCCGACTCGCCGGGCTCGACGTATCCGGCCAGGCAGGAGTAGCGGCGCTGTCCCGGGGTGCGCGGCCAGGCCGCGTTGTTGCCGAGCAGGCAGCGGCCGTCCGGGCCGTCCACACCGTCGTGCACCAGCACGATCATGGCCGGATCGGTACGCGGCCAGACCCGGCCGCCGTCCGGGTCGATCCGCGACCAGCCGGCCTCGTCGGCGCTCGTCGCCTTGCCGGTCGTCGACGAGTAGCCGTGCCGCAGGTGCCAGTTGAGCAGCGCCAGCGCGGTGGTGAACAGGCCCGCGTCCCGGTCGGTCATCAGGTGGCCGACCTCGCGCAGGTGAGCCGGGCGGGTGTCCGGCAGCGCCGGCAGCGGCCCGTCCACCGCGAACACGGGTACGCCGTCCGGCTCGACGCCGAGGAACATCGGCACCGACCGGGGTACCTCGGGCAGCTCACCGGGGCCGACCAGGACCAGCTCCGGCGGGGTAGACGCGCCCCGGACCAGCGCCCGCCCCTCGGCGGTGGAATCCAGCACCAGCACCCGGGCCCGTTCCCACGCCTCGGTCAGCCAGGCTGGATCGGTACGCCGGTGCGCGGCCCGGTCGAGCGTCGACCGGGCCAGCGGCGGGTCGGATTCGCCGCTCATGCCGATTCCGTACGCACCGGTGTCAGCGCGGCGAGCGAGTCGGCCACCCGTTCGGCGTCGCCGAGCACGACTGTGACCGCGCGGGCCGGGGCCAGGTAGCGGGCGGCCACCTCGGCCACGTCGTCCACTGTCGCGGCGGCCAGCCGGGCGGCGTGCTCGGCGAGGAAGTCCAGCCGCAGCCCGTTGCCGGCGTACGCGCTGGTCAGCGACGCGAGACCGGCCTGGGTGGACATGCCGAGCTGGAGCGTGCCGAGCGCGTACTGGCGGGCCTGCTCCAGCTCGTCGGCCTTCGGCGGCACCGTCGCCAGGCGGCCCAGCTCGTAGTTCGTCTCCACCAGGGCCGCCGCTGTCACCTCGGTGGCCACCTCGGCGCCGGCGACGAGCAGCGAGCCGGCCACCGAGTGCTCCACGAGCGAGTGCGGCCCGTACGTGTAGCCCTTGTCCTCGCGGATGTTCTCCACCCAGCGGGAGGAGAAGTAGCCGCCGAAGATCAGGTTGGCGAGCTGCAACGCGGCGTGGTCCGGGTGGGTGCGGGGCACGGCCGGCAGCGCGAGTCGTACCGAGGACTGCACCGATCCGGGCCGGTCGACGAGCAGCAGCGGCCCGGGTTCCAGCGGCGGCGCGGGAGGCAGTTCGGCGACGTGGCCGTCACCGCGCCACCCGGACAACGCCTGCTCGGCCGCGTCCAGCGCCCGGTCCGGCGCCACGTCGCCGACGAGCACCAGCACCGCGCCGGCCGGATGCACCCGCTCGGCGTGCAGCCGGCGCAACGCGGCCGGGCGGACCGCCCGCACCTGGTCCGGGTCGGGCGTCTGCACCGCGTACGGGTGCCGGCCGTACACCCGCTTGAGCAGCGCGGTCCGGGCCAGGTGCGACGGCTGGCTCTGGGCGACCTGGATGCGGTCGACCAGCCGGTCCCGCTCGGTCTCCACCCAGTCCGCGGGGTAGGTCGCACCGGTGAGCACCTCGGCGAGCAGCTCCAGCATCCGGTCCAGGCCGGTGACCAGGCCCGCGCCGGAGAGCATCAGCCGGTCCGGGTCGAGACCGGCGGTCAGCCCGCCGCCGACCTTCTGCAACTCGGCCGCCAGCTCGGTGGCGCTGTGCGCCTCGGTGCCGGAGAGCATGGTCTGCGCCAGCATCGCGCCGCGGGCCAGGTGGGTGCGCCCGAACGGCATCCACAGTCGCAGCTCGACGAGCGGTACGGAGGAGCGGCGTACCGCGATCACGGTGAGGCCGTTGCGGAGCGTGCGCTCGGCCTGCTTGGGCACCTTGAGGCGGCGGTTCGGGCGCAGCGCCGGCAGCGGCCGGACGGTGGTGGTGGTCATCGGGCACCTCCGGGAACGACCTCGACTGCCGCGCGGCGCTCGGGCCGCAGGGTGGCGGCGGCGGCGCGGACCTGTTCCTCGGTCACCTCGCCGACCAGCCGGGGCAGGTCGTTGAGCAGGCCGGGTTCGCCGCGCTGCTGTTCCAGCACCGCCATCCGCAACGCGCGGCCGAGCACCGCATCCGTGTCGCGCAGCAGGTGGGTGGCCATCCGGGCCTGGGTACGCGCCAGCTCCCCGTCGGTCAGCCCGTCGGCCGCCAGCCGGTCCAGTTCCTCGTCGACGGTGCGCAGCACCTTGTCCACGTCGCCGCCGGGCGGCAGGTGGGCCTGGAGCAGCAGCGCGGTGGGGTCGCGCACGTCGAACGGGTCGCCCATGAAGCCGAGGTACCCGCCGAGGCCGGTGACCGACCGGTCGCGCTGCACCAGCCGCTCGACCAGCCGGGAGGCGTCGCCGTCGGTGAGCACCTCGGCCAGCACCACGTAGGGCAGGTAGCCGGCGAAGTCACTGATCGGGTCGGGCACCCGCCACGCGCCGGCCACGGCCGGGAGCGGGGCCAGCGCGTCGGTGTACGTGCTGCGCCGCTCGGCGGTCAGATCGGGTTCGGCGAAGTCGGGCCGCTGCGGGGCGGGCCGGGCCGGCACGTCCCCGAAGTGCCGCTCGATGAGCGTGGTCGCCTCGGCCACGTCGATGTCGCCGCTGACCGCGAGCACCGCGTTGCCGCTGGCGTAGTAGCGGCGGAAGAAGTCGGCGGCGTCGGACACGGTGGCCGACTCCAGGTCGACGAAGGAGCCGTAGCCGTCGTGCGCGTTGGGGAAGGTGTCGAACATCACCGGGGGCAGCGTCAGCCAGGGAAACCCGCCGTACGGCCGGTTCAGCACGTTGACCCGGATCTCCTCCTTCACCACGTCCACCTGGTTGCGCAGGTTCTCCTCGGTCAGCCGGGGGCCGCGCATCCGGTCGGCCTCCAGGAACAGCGCCCGTTCCAGTGCGTTGGCGGGCAGCGTCTCGAAGTAGTCGGTGTAGTCCAGGTGGGTGGAGCCGTTGAACGTCCCGCCCGCGCCCTGGACGTGCCGGAAGTGGGCCAGCTTCTCCAGGTTCTCCGAGCCCTGGAACATCAGGTGCTCGAAGAGGTGGGCGAACCCGGTGCGTCCCTCGGGCTCGGAGCGGATGCCGACGTCGTAGACCACAGCGACCCCGATGACCGGGGCGCTGCGGTCCGGCGTGAGCACCACGCGCAGGCCGTTGTCGAGGGTGAACCGTTCGACCGGGTACTTCGTCGCTGGGATCTTCGCTCTCCGCGTCGGCACGAGATCGACACTAGCGCCTCGGTACCGGCTCTACCGCCGGTGTGCCCTGGCCGAACGGTGGACTGTCGCGGGACGGGACTTGACGCCGGCGGCCGCTTGCCCCACTCTTCCTACCAACTAAATAGGAATACTGCGGATTGGACATTCGATGAGAGGGCTTCCCCTGCGCCGCCTGGTCACCCTGGCGACCCTGGCCGCCGTCGGCGCGGCCACGCTCGGCACCACCGCCGCCTGCGGCGAGGACAGCGACGCCGCCGCCGGTTCCGGCCCGGTGACGCTGCGCCTGGGCTACTTCCCCAACATCACGCACGCCCCGGCCGTGGTCGGCGTCGAGAAGGGGATCTTCAAGGAGAAGCTCGGCAGCGACGTCGAGCTGGACACCAAGACGTTCAACGCCGGCCCGGCCGCCATCGAGGCCGTCTTCTCCGGCGCGCTCGACGCCACGTACATCGGCCCGAACCCGACAGTGAACGCCTTCTCCAAGTCCAAGGGCGAGGCGGTCCGGGTCATCTCCGGCGCCGCGTCCGGCGGCGTCGCGCTCGTGGTCAAGCCCGGCATCACCTCGGTGGAGCAGCTGCGCGGCAAGAAGATCGCCACCCCGCAGCTCGGCAACACCCAGGACGTGGCGCTGCGCTTCTGGCTCAAGGAGAAGGGCCTGGAGACCACCAAGGAGGGCGGCGGCGACGTCAAGATCGTGCCGCAGGAGAACGCGCAGACGGTCGAGACGTTCGGCAGCGGCGCCATCGACGGCGCCTGGGTGCCCGAGCCGTTCGTCTCCCGACTGGTGAACGCCGGCGGCAAGGTGCTCGTCGACGAGCGTGACCTCTGGCCGGACAAGAAGTTCGTCATCACCAACCTGCTGGTCAGCACCAAGTTCCTCAAGGCGCACCCGGACGTGGTGAAGAAGCTGGTCGAGGGCCAGGTCGCGGCGAACGAGTTCGTCAACAGCAAGCCGGACGAGGCGCAGCAGGCCATCTCCGACCACATCGGCAAGATCACCGGCAAGCCGCTCGACCTCAAGCTGATCAAGCAGGCCTGGCCGACGCTGGAGTTCACCAACGACCCGATCCCGTCGTCGCTGAAGACCGGCCTGGACCACGCGGTCGCGGTCGGGCTCACCCAGCCGGTCGACCTGAACGGCCTCTACGACCTGAAGTACCTCAACGAGGTGCTCAAGACGCAGGGCAAGGCCGAGGTCAGCCAGCCGTGACGTCGACGAGCACGACCCCGCGCAGCGCGACCGGCTCGGTCGCGCTGCGCGGCGTGACCAAGGTGTACGGCCAGGGCGAGCAGGCGGTCCTGGCGCTGGACGGGCTGTCGCTGGACATCGCGCCGGGCGAGTTCGTCTGCATGGTCGGCGCGTCCGGCTGCGGCAAGAGCACGCTGCTCAACCTGGTCGCCGGACTGGACCGGGCCAGCGGCGGCGCGATCGAGCTGGGCGAGGGCGTCAACCCGGGACTGATGTTCCAGGAGCCGGCGCTGTTCCCGTGGCTGACCGTCGAGGGCAACATCGAGGTGCCGCTGAAGCTGCGCGGACTCCCCCGCGACCAGCGCAAGGAGCGGGTGGCCGAGCTGCTGCGCACGGTCCACCTGTCCGAGTTCGGCCGCAAGCGGCCGCACCAGCTCTCCGGCGGCATGCGGCAGCGGGTCGCGCTGGCCCGCACGCTCGCGCTGGAGACGCCGGTGCTGCTGATGGACGAGCCGTTCGGCGCGCTGGACGCGATGACCCGCGACATCCTGCACGACGAGCTGGAGCGGATCTGGACCGAGCGCAAGCTCACCGTCCTGTTCGTCACGCACAACGTGCGCGAGGCGGCCCGGCTCGCCGACCGCATCGTGCTGCTCTCCAGCCGACCCGGCCGGATCATCTACTCCACCGAGGTCGCCGTGCCGCGCCCCCGGCGGATCGACTCGCCGGAGGTCTCGGCCATCGCCGCCGAGGTCACCGACCGGCTGCGCAAGGAGGTGGGCCGGCATGGCCAGTGACACCCTCACCGGGTCGGCGCGTACGGACGCGGAGATCTCCGGACTCGACGCGCTGGAGATCGCCGGCCGGGAGAAGGGCCCGTCCCGGGTACGCCGCCTGTGGTCGGCCACCTGGCCCAAGTTCGCTGCGCTCGCGCTGGCCGTCGCCGTCTGGCAGGCGGTGGTCTGGTCCGGATGGAAGGAGCCGTGGGCGCTGCCCGGCCCGGCGGTGGTCTTCGGCGACCTCGGGGACTACCTGCTCAGCTCGGCGCTCTGGGAGGGCCTCGCCACCACCGCCCGGCGCGCGGCGGTCGGGTTCGCCGCCGCGGTCGCGGTCGGCCTGCTGCTCGGCCTGGGCGTGGCCCGGGTCAAGGTGCTCCGGGCCGCGCTCGGCTCGATGATCACCGCGTTGCAGACCATGCCGTCGATCGCCTGGTTTCCGCTGGCCATCCTGCTGTTCCAGCTCAGCGAGCAGGCGATCTTCTTCGTCGTGGTGCTCGGCGCCGCGCCGTCGGTCGCCAACGGCGTCATCCACGGCGTGGACTACGTGCCGCCGCTGCTGGTCCGCGCCGGCCGCAACCTCGGCGCCCGAGGGCTCAACCTCTACCGGTACGTGATCGCGCCGGCCGCGCTCCCCGCCATCGTGGCCGGGCTCAAGCAGGGCTGGGCGTTCGCCTGGCGCAGCCTGATGGCCGGTGAGCTGCTGGTGGTCATCGCCACCCGCACCTCGATCGGCGCGCAGCTCACGTACGCACGCGAGCTGAGCGAGGCACCCCGCCTGATGGCCATCATGATCGTCATCCTGGTCGTGGGCCTGCTCGTGGACACCGCGTTCGGGGCCGCCGACAAGGCGATCCGCCGCCGCTGGGGCGTGCTGGACCAGGCCGGCAACTGACGTCGTGTACATCTCCGCGCGCGCCGACTACGCGCTCCGGGCCATGCTCGCCGTCGCCGACGCCGCCGTCACCACAGGCGACCCGGCGGCCGGCGGCGGCGAGCTGGTCAAGGCGGCGAGCCTGGCCGAGAGCCAGGGCATCCCGCTCAGCTTCCTCCAGGGGATCCTGCTCGACCTGCGGCGGGCCGGACTGCTGCACAGCCACCGCGGCACCGAGGGCGGGTACGCGCTGACCCGCCCACCGGACGAGATCAGTGTGGGCGACGTGCTGCGCGCGGTAGGCGGCGCGATCACGAGCGTCCGGGGCATTCCCGCCGACCGGGCCGGCTACCACGGTGTGGCCACCGGCCTGCGGGACGTGTGGCTGGCGGTGGACGGCGCCATCGCCCTGGTCGTGGACCGGACCACGCTCGCCGATCTGCTGAGCGACCGGGCCACGGCGCCCTGACGCGCGTCCGTCACGGGGCCGGCGGCGGGACCGCATGATCGCTGTGCGGAAGCCCAGGGCGACGCGCCCGGGCGGTCGTCGGCCGCAGAGGCATGACTCCCGGCCGATATGACTCTGGGGCATATTTATGCCTGAGGGTCATATCGGTATCTCGGCATCGTCCGCCCTGGGCGGCTACTGAGTGTGCGGGGCGCGCATCCCGGGCGTGAAGCTGCGGGCGGCGCCGCGATCCGGCGAGCCGCCGTCGGACGGCTGCCACGGCCCGAACGCGGCCACCGCGGCGAGCGCCAGGCCGGCCCCCGCCACCGCGAGCACCAGCACCACTTCCCGCGCTCCGCCCGATCCGGCTTCCCCCGCCATGAACCGCTCCCTCCGCGTCCGGCCGACCCCCCGACCGGTCCCCCGCGCAGCAGCATCACCGTCGGGTTCCGGTCGCACAGTCGGGCAGCCGACCGAACATCGACTGATTCCCGACTCAGGAGCGAACTCTCCGCCCGCTCGGAAGCGGCCCGCCCGGAAGCGGCCCGCCCGGAAGCGGCCCGCCCGGAAGCGGCCCGCCCGGAAGCGGCCCGCTCGGAAGCGGCCCGCTCGGAAGCGGCCCGCTCGGAAGCGGCCCGCTCGGAAGCGGCCCGCTCGGAAGCGAGCCGGTCAGGCGCAGGCCGCGGTCAGCGGCGGCGCGGGCGCCGGCGAGGACGGGTTCCCGGGGCGGGATGCGCGGCGGCGGGCGCGGTGATGGTCACCGGCACGCCGGACGGCTCCCGGGCGCCGGTGAGCCGGCTCAGCTCGCTGTCGCCGGCGCGTACCCGCGTGGTCTTGGGGTTGATGCCCGCGGTGGTCATCAGCCGGGCGACGTCGCGGCGCTGGTCCGGCAGCACGAGCGTGACCACAGTGCCCGACTCCCCGGCCCGGGCGGTCCGGCCGCCCCGGTGCAGGTAGTCCTTGGCCTCGGTGGGCGGGTCGGCGTTGACGACCAGGTCCAGCCCGTCGACGTGGATGCCCCGGGCCGCCACGTCGGTGGCCACCAGCGCGGTGACCTGGCCGGTGCGGAACTGCTCCAGGATGCGGGTGCGCTGCGGCTGCGACTTGCCACCGTGCAGCGCCGCCGCGCGTACGCCCTTGGCGAGCAGCTGGCGGGCCACCCGGTCGGCGCGGTGCTTGGTGGCGATGAAGACGATGGTGCGGCCCTCGCGGGCGGCGATGTGCGCCAGCGCGGCCGGCTTGTCCTCCGCGTCCAGGTGCAGCACGTGGTGCGTCATCGCGGTGACGGTGGCGGTGCCCGGGTCGACGGAGTGCGTCACCGGGTCGGTGAGGAACCGGCGGACCAGCCGGTCCACGCCGCGGTCCAGCGTGGCCGAGAACAGCATCCGCTGCCCGCCCGGCGCGACCTGCTCCAGCAGCTTCGTCACCTGCGGCAGGAAGCCCATGTCGGCCATCTGGTCCGCCTCGTCCAGCACGGTGATGGTCACCTGGTCCAGCCGGGCGTCCCCGCGGTCGATCAGGTCGTGCAGCCGGCCCGGCGTGGCCACCAGCACCTCGGCACCGGCGCGCAGCGCGGCCGCCTGCCGGGTCAGCGAGAGCCCGCCGACCACTGTGGCGCAGCGCAGGCCGAGCGTGGCGGCGTACGGGGCGAGCGCTTCGGTGACCTGCGCGGCCAGTTCACGGGTGGGTACGAGCACCAGCGCGAGCGGGCGGCCCGGTCGGGCCCGGCGGCCGGCCGTACGGTGCAGCAGCGGCAGCCCGAACGCGAGCGTCTTGCCGGAGCCGGTACGGCCCCGGCCGAGCACGTCGCGGCCGGCCAGCGAGTCCGGGATCGTCGCCGCCTGGATCGGGAACGGCGCGGAGATGCCCTGCGCGGCCAGCTCGGAGACGAGCGCCGGGGCCAGGCCGGTGGCGGCGAACGTGGGCAGGGTGGTGGTCATGCGGAAAGCCTTCCTCGACGCGGCACGTGTCGAGGAAGGGCGCCGGACAGCGGCGCGTCACCGGCGTCGCCGGTGGTCACAAGCACGAACCGAAAGGGACGGGCCGGCCCGGCAGAGGCGGGCCGGCCCGTGCACCACGCCCGAGAGGGCGCGATGGTGGTGCCGGTTGATCCGAAGATCAGAGCGGGCGGATGTTCTCCGCCTGCGGGCCCTTCTGGCCCTGGGTCACCTCGAACTCGACCCGCTGGTTCTCGTCCAGGCTCCGGTAGCCGGAGGTCTGGATCGCCGAGAAGTGGGCGAAGACGTCGGCGCCGCCGTCGTCCGGGGTGATGAAGCCGAAGCCCTTGTCAGCGTTGAACCACTTGACGGTGCCAATTGCCATGTGTTTCGTCTCCTTGACGGAACGGTCGGCCCGCACGTGTTGCGGGCCGGAGAGGAGCACCCCGCGCGTGGAATACGCGGCGTGCCTGTCGCTGCTGGTCGCCCCGCCCGGAGAACTCCGGACACAACAAAGAGCGCCTGGGGCCACAATCCGCCAGGCGCACACAGAGTCTCTGGAAACCAAAACTGCAACCCAGCCAACGTATCACGGATTCGCGCGCTCCGGGAGATCCCCCGGGATTTCCGGCACGGCGGCCACCAAGGCGGCCAGTCCCTCCGCGTCGAGCAGATCGGCCGGGCGGACGGTGGCGGAGTCCCGCACGTAGTGGAACGCGGCGCCGACCCGGTCCACCGGCACCCCGGCCAGTTCCGCCCAGGCCAGCCGGTACACAGCCAGCTGCACCGCCGCCGCGTCGGCCTCCCGGCCGGCCGGCTGCCGCCCGGTCTTCCAGTCGACCACGTCGTAGCGCCCACCCGGGCGGGCGAACACGGCGTCCATCCGCCCCCTGATCACCACCCCGGCGATGACAGTGGCGAACGGCACCTCCACCTCCACCGGCACCCGGTCGGCCCACTCGCCGGCCAGGAAGCGCTCCTGCAACTCGGCCAGCGCCTCGTCCGGGGCCGCGTCCTCGTCCGCCGCGCCGGGCAGCTCGTCCACGTCGAGTAGCCGGTCGGTGCCGAAGCGCTGCTCCAGCCAGGCGTGGAACGCGGTGCCGCGCCGGGCGTACGGGTTCGGTTCGGTCGGCATCGGGCGGCGCAGCGTACGGGCCAGCGCCTCCGGGTCGCGGCGCAACGCCACGAGCTGGGTCACCGAGAGCTGGCCGGGTAGTTCGACCTCGACCGCCTCGGCCTGCCGGGCCAGCTCCGCCCGCTCGGCGAGCAGGAGATCGGCCTCGCGCCGCCAGCGGGCCACCTCGGCGTCGTCCGCCGCTCCCGTGGTGGCGAGCACTGCCGCCTCGCGACGGGCCGTCTCCGGGTCGGCCAGGTGGCGGCGGACCAGCGCCGCCGCCTCGGTCAGCGCCGGGCGGCGGGTGCCCAGCGGGTCGGCCGGCCACTCGGCCCGCAGCACCGTCTCGGTGGTCGGGTTCACCGCGTCCCCGGCCGGCTCCGGCGTCCACGCGTCCACCACGTGCCCGTCCCCGCCCGCCAGGCAGGCGTCGTGCACCTCCCGCAGGAACACCGACGGGCCGCGGAACCGCTTGGTCCCCTCCCCCCACCAGTAGCCGGAGCAGAGCAGCAGCCGACGCGGGCGGGTCACCGCCACGTACGCCAGCCGGCGCTCCTCCCGCTCGTCGTGCGCCCGCCAGGCGTCGGTGAAGTCGGTCAGCGCACGGGCCACGCCGCGCTGGTCCTCCGCCTCCGGCAGGGCCAGCTCGGGCAGCCCGTCCGCGTCGCCGCGCAACGGGAACGGCAACACGCCCAGCCCGCCCAGCCAGTGGTCGGAGTTGCGGACCGGCCCCGGCCAGACGCCCCGGGTCATCCCCGCCACCGCCACCACGTCCCACTCCAGGCCCTTCGCGGCGTGCGCGGTGAGCACCTGCACCGCGCCGGCCACCACCTCGACCTCGCCGGGCGCCAGCCCGCGCTCCTCGTCCTCGGCGGCGGCCAGGTAGGCGAGGAAACCGGCCAGCGTGGCGCCGGGCGTCTCGCCGCTGAACCGGGCCGCCACGTCGCCGAGCGCGTCCAGGTGCGCGCGGGCCAGCCCGGCGTCGCCCGCGCCGTCCCGGCCGGCCCGGACCGCCACCTCGACGTCGAGCCCGATGGTCCGCTCGATGTCCGCGATCAGCTCCGGCAGGGACTGGTCCAGCCGGTAGCGCAGCAGCGCCAGCTCCATCCCGTACGAGCGCAGCCGCGCGTAGCCCTCGGCCGAGTACGCCTGCGCCGGCCCCAGGTCCGCCAGCGCCTCCACGAGCGTCGCCTCGTCCAGCGCGTCCACGGTGATCTCCGGGCCCTCGTCGCCGGTGAGCTCCCGGCGGCTGCGGGCGATGGCGCGGGCCCGGCGGTGCAGGGCGACCAGATCACGCGGGCCGATCCGCCAGCGCGCGCCTGTCAGCAGCCGCAGCAGCGCCGCCCCGTCGGTCGGGTCGGCGAGCACGCGCAGCGTGCACACCACGTCCCGTACCTCAGGGGTGTCCAGCAGCCCACCCAGGCCGACCACGTCGACCGGCAGTCCGCGGGCACGCAACGCCGCCTCGATCGCCGGGATCTGGCTGCGCAGCCGCACCAGCACCGCAGTGGTCGGGCGGCGGTCGGCCGGGATGTGCTCGGGCAGCGCGCCGGGCATCCCGGCCGCGCCCCGCCAGGCCGCCAGCACGCTGTCCGCGATCCAGTCGGCCTCGTCGGCGTACGTCTCCAGCAGCGCGCAGTGCACGGTGCCGCCGGCCTGCCCGCCCGGCGTGCGGTGCGGGATCGGGTCGCGGACGCTGAGCGCGGCGTGCAGTTCCGGCACCCGCGCGCCGGCCGCCCGCAGCGGCACCGACAGCGTGTTGGCGACGCCGAGGATCTCCGGCCGGTTGCGCCAGCTCGTGGTCAGGCTGAGCACGTCGGCGGGGCTGCCGTCGGTGCGGGCGAACTCGGCCGGGAACCGGTCGAGCGTGCCGGCGCTGGCCCCGCGCCAGCCGTAGATGGACTGGCAGGGGTCGCCGACCGCGGTGACCGGGTGGCCGCCGCCGAACAGCGCGTTGAGCAGCACCACCTGGGCGTGGCTGGTGTCCTGGTACTCGTCGAGCAGCACCACCCGGAACCGGTCCCGCTCGATCACCCCGACGCCGGGATGGTCGCGGGCCACCCGGGCCGCGCGGGCGAGCTGGTCGGCGAAGTCCATCGCCTCGAAGTCGTCCTTGCGCCGGGCGTACGCGCGCACGAGCGGCAGCAGCTTCAGCCGGGTCCGCTGGAGCTGGAGCGCCTTGCGGACGTCGGCGTAGACCCGGCCCGGCCGGGACTGCACGTCGGCGAAGAACCGGCCGGTCCAGGCGGCCAGCTCGTCCGGGTCGACCAGGTGCTCGTCCAGCTCACCGGCGAGCGCCAGCACGGCGTCGGTGATGGTCGACGGCATCCGGTCCACCTCGGACATGTCGCCGTCGTAGTTGCGCACCAGCAGGTCGACCAGCTGCCAGCGGGACGCCTCGGTGAGCAGCCGGGTGGTCGGCTCGTACCCGGCGCGCAACCCGTGCTCGGTGACGATCCGCCCGGCGTACGAGTGGTACGTGGACACGGTCGGCTCGCCCGCCAGCGGGTCGTCGTGCGGATCCCGGCCCTGCCGGCCGAGCCGCCGGATGAGCTGGTCGAGCCGGGTGCGGACCCGGTGCGCCAGCTCGCCGGCCGCCTTGCGGGTGAAGGTGAGGCCGAGGATGTGCTCGGGGCGTACGTAGGAGTTGGCGACCAGCCACATCACCCGCGCGGCCATCGTCTCGGTCTTGCCCGAGCCGGCGCCCGCGACCACCAGCAGCGGCTCCACCGGCGCGGCGATGATCGCGGCCTGCTCCCGGGTGGGCGCCGGCAGCCGCAGCAGCCGGGCCAGCTCGACGGGCGTGTAGCGGGGCCCCGCGTCGGCGGTGCGCGGCGCGGGCGTGGCGGAGGCGCCGAACAGCGCCGGCTGAACAGTCATGGTCCAGTCTTTGTTCGCGACTGCGGGGCTCGCAAAACCGGCTCACTCCTCGCGCTCACGGCTGGTTCTCCGGTGGCGGCTCGACCACCTGGCGGCCCTGGCCGGACACCGGGCAGCTGGTGCGTACCGGGCAGACCCGGCACTTGGAGTTGGCCACTGCGGCGAACGTCGAGGCGGCCATCGTGTCTGCGGTACGGCGCACCAGCGCGGTGGCCCACCCGGCCTCCGGGCCCTCCCCGGCCGCCGCCTGGGTCTGCTCCTTGGCGTCCCGCGCGCCGGTGCCGAGCTGCACCAGCGCCGCCCCGCCCGGTTCCTCGCCGAACTCGGCGAACCCGCCCGCCTCCACCGCTGCCTGGTACGCGCCGAGCTGCGGATGCTCGGCCACCTCCCGCTCGGTGACAGCCGTCGACTTGCCGGTCTTCAGGTCGATCACCACGAGCCGCCCCTCGTCGTCGACCTCCAGCCGGTCGACCCGGCCGGTCAGCTCGATCGGACGGGACGGGTCGTCGAGGCGGACCGCGAACTCGTGCTCGATCGCGAGCAGCCGGCGCGGGTTGCCGGCCAGCCAGCGCAGCAGCTTGTCCACCATCGCCTCGGCGCGCTGCCGCTCCGGGCCGGCCATCCACCGGGCGGCCAGCTCGATCGCGTCGAACCGGGCGGCCACGTACTCCAGCAGCGCCTCCCGGTCGACGCTGGCATCCTCGGCCAGCATCGCGGCGGCGTGCACCAGGTTGCCCACGCCCTGCGCGGCGCTGGCCGGGCCGCTGCCGCCGTGCCGTTCCAGCAGCCAGCGCAGGCTGCACCGCAACGCGCTCTCCATCGCCGACGGGGTGACCCGCACCGGCTCGCCCTCGTCGACGAGCGGCCGGTCGTCGGACAGGCCGCGCAGCCCCCACCAGTCGTCCGGGTGCGCGCCGGGCACGCCGGCGGCGGCCAGCCGCGCCAGCTCACCCGCCGCCGCGTGCCGCCGGGTGATCGGCGTCGCCGGGTCGGTGACTGCGGTACGCAGCTCCGCCACCAGCGCGGACAGGGTGAGCCCACGCGGCGGGAGGGTGACCGGGAGCGCCGCGGGCGGCCCGTCCTGCGGATGCTCGTCCCCGTGCGGCACCGGCCCGTCCACGATGCCCCCGCGCATGGCCGTACGTGTCGGTCCGTTCCCGGTCGGTCCGTTTCCGGTCGCGTTCGGGCCGGTCGGATTCGGGCCGGTCGGAGCCGGGCCGGTCGGGTTCGGGCCGGTCGGGGCGGTGCCGCCTCCGCCGGTGGCGGGTGGGTCGGCGGCGGCCAGTTCGTGCAGGAAGCGGCTCGGCTGCTCCTCGTGGTCGTCCCCGCCGACAGCGGCGGACGCCACGGCGGTGACCAGCAGCCGCCGCCGCGCCCGGCTGATCGCCACGTGGAACAGCCGCCGCTCCTCGTCCAGCAGCGCCGACGTCTGCCCGACCAGGCTGGCCCGCAGCCCGGCGCCGTCGGCGCGACCGGCGAGCACGTCGACGAGCCGCTCCGAGCCGAGCAGGCTGCCGCGCAGGCGCAGGTCCGGCCAGACGCCCTCCTGCACCCCGGCCACCGCGACCAGATCCCACTCCAGACCCTTGGCGGCGTGCGCGGTGAGCAGGCGTACCGCGTCGCCCCGGTCGGCGGCGGCGGCGAGCGTGTCGGCGGGCAGCTCCTGCCCGAGGACGTGGTCGAGGAACACCTCGGTACGCGCGCCGGGCAACCGGTCGGTGAACCGGGCCGCCGCGTCGAAGAGGACGAGAACGGCGTCCAGGTCACGGTCGGCGGCCTCGGCCCGCCAGCGCTGGGCGGTCTCGTGCTCGCCGGTGGCCGCCCGCCCCCGGGTGATCGCCCCGGCCCAGCGTTCGGCCAGCCCGCTCTCCCGCCACACCGCCCAGAGCACGTCCTCGACTGTGGCGCCGGGCCGGCCGGCCGTCTCCCGGGCGGTCGCGAGCAGGTGCGCCACGGCCTGCGCGGGGGCCGCCCAGCGACGCTCGATGGTGGCCAGTTCGGCCGGGTCGCGAAGTGCCTCCACCAGCAGCTCGCCGGAGGGACGGCGGTCGCCGGCGGCCAGCGCCAGCGCCCGCAACCCCTGGCGCAGCCGCCGTTCGGCCAGCGGGTCGGCCCCGCCCAGCGGGGAGTGCAGCAGCGCGACCGCCGCCTCCTCGTCCAGCCGGTCGGGTTCGAGCGCGCAGCGCAGCAGGAGCAGCAGCGGGGCGACCGCCGGCTGGAGGTGCAGCGGCAGGTCCTCGCCGTGCACGACGGTCGGCACACCGGCCGTGTGCAGGGCGCGCCGCAGCGACGGCAGTTGCCGGCCGGTGGAGCGGACCAGCACCGCCATCCGGGACCACGGCACGCCGTCGAGCAGGTGCGCCTCGCGCAGGGCGTGCGCCAGCCACGCCGACTCGCTGGTGGCGGACCGGAACGTCAGTACCTCCACCGTTCCGGCGGGCACGCCGGGAAGCGGGCGCAGCCGCCGGTGCCCCGCCGGGCCGCGCAGCCGCCGGGCCAGCCGGGCGGTCGCCGCCAGCAGTTCCGGCCCGGCCCGGTACGAGGTGGTCAGCGTGACCTGCGCCGCCGGAGCACCGGAGGCGGTGCGGAAGCGGTGCGGGAACGTGGTGACGCCCGCCGGGTCGGCGCCGCGGAACGCGTACGTGGACGAGTCCGGGTCGGCGAACGCGACGAGGGACCGGCCGCCTCCGGCCACCACGGCGAGCAGGTCGAGCTGGGCCGGGTCGGTGTCGGCCAGCTCGTCGACGTACACGTGGGTCAGGCGACGACGCTCGGCGGCGAGCAGTTCGGGGTCGTCGAGCAACATGCCGGTGGCGGCGCGCACCAGTTCCGCCGGGTCGTACGCCACCGAGCCCCGGTTGCTCACGTCGCGCAGGGCGAGCACGGCGACGTACTCCCGCAGGAAGCGCGCGGCGGCCGGCCAGTCGGCGCGGCCCAGCTTCTCGCCCAGCCGGGCCAGCTCGACCGGGCCGACGCCGCGCTCCGCGGCACGCATCAGCAGGTCGCGGAGCTGCTGGGCGAACGCCCGGGTACGCAGCGCGGGGCGCAGGTCCTCCGGCCAGCCGACCGGGTCGTCGCCGGGTTCCTCCCCCACCACGTCGAGCAGCTCACGAATGATCAGGTCCTGCTCGGGGCCGGTGAGCAGCCGGGGCGAGGGCTCACCGCGTTCGGCAGCCGCGCGGCGCAGCAGCCCGAAGGCGTACGCCGGGAACGTGCGCACCAGCGGCTCACGGATCACCCGGTGCCCGCCCTCGGCGATGCGCGCCTCGATCCGGTGGCGCAGTTCGGTGGCGCCACGCCGGCCGAAGGTCAGCACGAGGATCCGCTCCGGGTCGACACCCTCGGCCACGCGGGCCGCGACCGCCTCGACGAGCGTCGTCGTCTTGCCGGTGCCAGGGCCGCCCACGACGAGCATCGGCCCGTCGGTGTGCGCGATCACCTCGGCCTGCACCGGGTCCACCGCACGCACACGGCTCAGGCCCTGCCCGGCCCCGGTCTCCCGGGTCTCGTCGCCAGTCCGCGCTTCTTCGCCCCCCGCATCCGGCGTGGTCGCGGGTGGGGCAGCTCCGCGTGTGCCGGTGCCGGGTGTCGCGGGAGTCGTGGCGTCGGCGGGCGGCGTGATGGGCTCCGGGTGTGCGGCATCGCCCGCCGACCCCCCGGATCGCGGCTCCGCATCAGCCGGCCCACCGGGCCGACCCACCCCCTGCCCCGCCCCGGCGTCGTGGGTGACCCCCGCCTCCGCGCCGCCGGGCCGGCGCACCAACCGGTACGCCTGCATCACCGACATCCCACCACGCCGGTACGACACCCGGAAACCGACCGCCGTCCCGTCCGTCACCAGCTCACCTGCCCGCGGCGTGCACCACTGCCCGGCTCTGCCACACACCCCTAGATCAACACCACCTCGGGGAAATGGCCACATCACACACGCCCGGACACCACCACCTCCCCGAAATGGTGTCGATCAAGCCCGCCGAAACGGTGGTGAACAAGGACGGGCCGACCGGACGGGCGGGGTGGGTCAGGTCAGGCGGGTGTCTATCAGGTCCAGGGCGGCGGGGACGCTGTCGGCGACCAGCAGCAGGTCCAGCGCGGCCGGCTTGAGGAACCGCTGCTCACCGAGCCCGCGGATCCAGTCGAGCAGCGGCCGGTAGAAGCCGTCCACGTCGACGATCACCATCGGCTTGGCGTGCAGGGCCAGGGTGGCGGTGGTCCAGACCTCGAACAGCTCGTCGAGCGTGCCGAGCCCGCCGGGCAGCGCCACGAACGCGTCGGACTTCTCGTCCATCAGCGTCTTGCGGCTGGCCAGGCTGTCGGTGACCAGCAGCTCGTCGGAGTCCAGGTCGGCGACCTCCAGGTCGACCAGGGACTGCGGGATGACGCCGACGGTGCGACCGCCGGCCGCCCGCGCGCCCTGCACCACGGCGCCCATCATCCCGACGCAGCCGCCGCCGCTGACCAAGGTGTGGCCGCGCCGGGCCAGTTCCTCACCGGTCTCGGTGGCGAGCGCCAGCCAGCGGGCGTCGAGGGTACGGGAGGACGCGCAGAAGACACAGACGTTGGCCACGGGTCAGCTCCGTCCCGCCGGGCCCTCGGGGGCGGCCTCGGCGGCCGCGCGCTGGTCGGCGGCCACCCGGGCGACCGCCTCCTCGCGGACGGCTTCCTGCTCGGCGGAGAGCACCGCCTCGGCCTCCACGATGTGCCGGACCGCCTCGTTGACGTCGTCGGTGAGGCGGATCAGGTCGAGGTCGGCCGGGCCGATCTTGCCCTCGGTGGCCATGGTGCCGCGCAGCCAGTCGAGCAGGCCCTGCCAGTAGTCGGTGCCCATCAGCACGACCGGGAAGCGGGTCACCTTGCCGGTCTGCACCAGGGTGAGCGCCTCGAACAGCTCGTCCAGGGTGCCGAAGCCGCCGGGCAGCACCACGAACGCCTGGGCGTACTTGACGAACATGGTCTTGCGGGCGAAGAAGTAGCGGAAGTCGATGGCCAGGTCGACCCAGTCGTTGAGGCCCTGTTCGAACGGCAGCTCGATGCCGAGCCCGACGGAGAGGCCACCGGCCTCACCGGCGCCCCGGTTGGCGGCCTCCATCACGCCGGGACCGCCACCGGTGATCACCGCGTACCCGGCCCGGGCCAGCGCGCCGCCCAGTTCCTCGGCCATCCGGCACTCGGGGCTGTCCGGCTTGCTGCGGGCGGAGCCGAACACGCTCACCGCCGGGGGCAGGTCGGCGAGGGTGTCGAAGCCCTCGACGAATTCGGACAGGATCCGCAGCGCGCGCCAGGCATCCTTGGTCTTCCAGTCGCTGCGTCCCCGGGAGTCGAGCAGCCGCTGGTCGGCCGTACTCGTCGGAATCGCCCGGTTGCGCAGCGTCACCGCGCCGCGGTGCCGTTCTCCCCGGTGCCGCTCCCCCCGCTGGCCGTGCCCGGCCGACATTCCGCTGCTCTCGCCCATGGGGTCACCGTAGTAGAGCGGCTCCGGCGGGGCGCGCAGGCCCGGGAGCCGAAGAAATCTTTGGGATCCGGGCAACTAATTCGGTCGCACGTACGTCTTACTATTCACATACCCGGTATACCCCGGGCGACGCGCCTTCGGGGGAGGAGCCAGCGTTGATCAGTAACAGCGAGATGATCCGGATCCGCCGTCAGATGCAGCGGCGGATCCGTGACGTGGTGGCCGAGCGCCGCCGCGCCCGGATGATGGAGACCCACCGGTCCGACCTGACCGGCGAGACCGGCGAGGCGGAAGCACCCCTGACGACGACCGTCTGACGGTCCCGGGGTCCGCGAGGCGGGCGCGGACCCCGGGATCGCAGCGCGTCAGGCCGGGGCCAGCCAGCGGTGCAGCGTCGCCGCGCCGTCCCGGATCTTGGTCAGTTCGACGTGCTCGTCCTTGTGGTGCGCCAGGTTCGGGTCGCCGGGGCCGAAGTTCAGCGCCGGAATGCCCATGGCCGCGAACCGCGCCACGTCCGTCCAGCCCAGCTTGCCGATCGGCGCCGCACCGACCGCCGCCAGGAACTCCTGCGCCGCCGGGCTCTCCAGTCCGGGCGGCGCACCGGCCGCCGCGTCGGTGACCTCCAGCTCGAAGCCGGCGAAGACCTCGCGCAGGTGCGCCTCGGCGCCCGCCGGGTCGCGGTCCGGGGCGTACCGGTAGTTGATCTCGATCTCGCAGCGGTCCGGGATGACGTTGCCGGCCACCCCGCCGGTGATCCGCACCGCGTTGAGACCCTCGCGGTAGTCGCAGCCCTCGATCGTCACCCGGCGGGCCTCGTACGTGGTCAGCCGCCGCAGCACCTCGCTCGCGCCGTGGATGGCGTTGACGCCGTGCCAGGAGCGCGCCGCGTGGGCCCGCTCGCCGTGCGTGGTGACCACCGCCCGCATGGTGCCCTGGCAGCCCGCCTCGACGATCCCGTACGTCGGCTCCAGCAGCACTGCGAAGTCGGCCTCCAGCCACTCGGGGTGGCTCTGCGCGACCAGGGTGAGGCCGTTGTACTTCGACTCGATCTCCTCGGCCTCGTAGAAGAAGTACGTGACGTCGTAGCGCGGGTCGGGCAGCGTCACCGCCAGGTGCAGCGCGAAGGCGACCCCGGACTTCATGTCGGAGGTGCCGCAGCCGTACATCAGGTCGCCACGCATGGTCGAGGGGAAGTTGCCGTTGAGCGGAACGGTGTCCAGATGGCCGGCGAGCACCACGCGCTGCGCCCGACCCAGGTCGGTCCGGGCCATGACGGTGTTCGAGTGCCGGTAGGTGGTCAGGTGCGGCACACCGCGCAGCACCTCCTCGACGCAGTCGGCGATGGCCTTCTCGTTGAGGGATACCGACTCGATGTCGACCAGGGCGCGGGTCAGCGCCACCGGATCGGCCAGGACCTCGGGGGTCAACGGGTTCTGCATGTCTCGCACGGTACCGTCATCCTCGGTGGGCGCGAGGGACACGTGCCGCGCCCCCGGCCGCGAGCAGCGGCGGACGCCGCCGCCGGAACGAGAGGTGACACAGTGACGTCCGCACCATCCGCCTGGGGCATCGGCCTGGCCACCGTCACCGCGCAGGACCAGGTGCTCGACACCTGGTACCCGACCGGCAAGCTGGGTCTGGGCGAGCTGCCTCTGGTGCCCGGCGAGGACCGGGCCGACGTGCTCGACCTGCCTCCGGGCGCGATCGGGGAGCGGGCGCTGCCCGGGTTGCGCACTGTCGAGGTGACCACTGTGATCGGCTCGCTGGACGACCCGATCAAGGACGCCGCCGACGCGTACCTGCGGTTGCACCTGCTCTCCCACCGCCTGGTGCGGCCCAACGAGCTGAACCTCGACGGCATCTTCGGCAAGCTGGCGAACGTGGCCTGGACGTCGGCCGGGCCGTGCCCGCCGGAGCGGGTGGACGAGCTGCGTGTCATCGAACGGGCCGCCGGCCGCCACCTGTCCGTGTACGGGGTGGACAAGTTCCCCCGGATGACCGACTACGTGGTGCCGTCGGGGGTGCGGATCGCGGACGCGGACCGGGTCCGGCTGGGCGCGTACCTGTCGTCCGGCACCACCGTGATGCACGAGGGCTTCGTCAACTTCAACGCCGGCACGCTCGGCACCTCGATGGTCGAGGGCCGCATCGTGCAGGGTGTGGTTGTCGGCGACGGTTCCGACATCGGCGGCGGCGCCTCGATCATGGGCACGCTCTCCGGCGGCGGGACCGAGAAGGTGCGCATCGGTGAGCGGAGCCTGGTCGGAGCGAACGCCGGTGTCGGCATCACGCTCGGCGACGACTGCGTGGTGGAGGCGGGCTGCTACATCACCGCCGCCTCGAAGATCACCCTGCCGGACGGCCGGACGGTCAAGGCCCGCGAGCTGTCCGGCGTCGACGGGCTGCTGTTCTGGCGCAACTCGGTGACCGGCGCGCTGGAGGCGAAGCCCCGCACCGGCCAGGGCATCGCGCTCAACGCCGCGCTGCACGCCAACGACTGAGCCGTACCCCCGTCCGGGTCCGCGACGGCGACCGCCGCGCGGACCCGGACGGCCGGCTCACCGCAGACGGTACGCCTGGATGATCCGCTGGGTCACGGTGTTGCCGGCGTCGTCACGGGCGGTGGCCCGCAGCGACGCGTACCCCGGGCCGGCCGGGTGCCGGACGGTGGCCGTCCACGCCCCGCCCTGCTTCTTCAGCGCCGCCTTCTGCCAGGTCTTGCCACCGTCGTAGGAGACGTCGACGGTGAGCGCCACGACCCGGCCGGACGGCGCGCCGGGCTGACGCTGCACCGTCACCGGCACGGTGAACGTCCGGCCCGCCGGGGCCGAGCTGTCCGCCGCCAGCGGCGGGGTGAACCGGACCGCCATGGCCGGCAGCCGGGCCGGCACGTCGCCCGGTACCCGCTTGGAGCGGAACGTCCAGCTCGCCGAGACCTCGGTGCTCAGGTCGGCGAAGCCGCGCGTCGCACTGGTCTCCAGCCGGTAGTTCGCCGTTCCCGGCGGCACTGTGAACTCGCCGTAACCCGGGTAGGGCGACTCGTCGACCAGCTTGCCGTTGCGGTAGAGCCGGGTGTGCTCGGTGTCGTTGAGCGAGCCGCCCGGGTGCCCGGCCGCGTCGCTGTGCACCGGCAGCGAGACGATGACGGTGTCGCCGGTACGGGTGATGCCCTGCTCCGGCCACTGCGGCTGCGGGAACGACGGGCCGAACGGGGCCTTGTTCCACTCGTCGCGGTAGCTGTGCCCGGCCCGGTAGCGGGTCGGCACTCGTTCCAGCGCCGCCCGCGGCTCCAGCCAGCCCTCCTCGGCCCGCTCACCGAAGGCCAGCTCGGCGCTCCAGCGGGTCCGGGTGACGCTGAGGTGGTCGATCCGCTTGCCCGGCACCTGGACGGGCAGGACGATCGCCGAGCCGCCCATGTTGTAGTCGCGCTCCGCGTAGACGACCAGTTCGTTGTCCATCCCGGCGTAGCCGGCGGCGAACCGGTTCGTGACGGTGGCCAGGTCGGCCGGCCGGTAGTGCCGGACGAAGCCGGTCGGGAACCGGCCCGGGAACAGGTCGTTCAGGCCGTAGAAGTACGGGCTGCGCTCGGGCGCTGTCGGCTCGACCCACTGGCTGGCGAGCGCGCCGACGAAGACCTTGTCGGAGACGGTACGGCCGATCTGGGCCGAGTAGAGGCCCTCGAACCTGTCGGTCCACAGCCCGAAGCTGTTGTAGTAGTCGCCGAATCCCCAGGCCGCTGTGAGGTCGATCAGCAGTGGCGCCGCGCCGCGCTGCGGCACCGTGGTGCGGATCGGCTTCGCCCGCCGGGCGTCCAGCGCGAGCCGCTGGTTCCCGGCGACCACCAGTTCCGGCTGGGCGAGGAAGGAGACCTCCGACCAGCCCTGGTCACCGTCGACGAAGATCAGGCTCTGTACGCCGTACCGGCCCTTCGGCACCCGGATCCGGGTCTCGCCGCCGGTGCCGTAGACGTCCCGGTAGGTGCCGTCGTCGAGCCCGAGCAGGACGGTGTAGTACCCGTCGGTCAGGGCACCGGAGCGGTTGCGGTGGGTCACGGTCAGGTCGTAGCTCTCCACCTCGCGGTCGACAGCGAGCGGGGTCACCACCACCGCGTCGCCGGCGCGGGCGAGCAGGCGGCCGGTCCAGTAGCCGTCGGCGCCGCCGAGCCGGGTGTCGATCACCACTGTCACCTGGGCGCTGTCGCCCGCCGGAACGGTGAGCCGCGAGGTGCTGAGGGTGAGCATGCCGGCCGGCGCGGTCCGCCCGCCCGGTCCGGTGAACTCGGTGCTCAGGTCCAGCGTGAGCGGGGCGGTCCCGCCGTTGCGGTAGGTGACGGTCCGGCTGATCGGCTTGTCGTCGGTGTGCGGCCAGGTCGCCACGCCGAACGAGACGGACGCCGGCTCGCTCGTCACCTGCTGGGTGATCGCGCGGGCGACGTCGACCCGGCCCGCACCCTGCTGGAACGCGGTCTGCTCCGGGTGCGGCTTCGCCGAGGCCATCAGCGTCGCCTTGTAGCGCTCGGGCGTCCAGCCGGGGTGCTGCTGGGCGAGCAGCGCGACCGCGCCGGCCACGTGCGGGGCGGCCATCGACGTGCCGGACAGCGAGGCGTACCGGTCCCCCACCGGGTCGCCGATCTGGCCGTGCGCGGCCCGCGCGGCCACGATCTCCACACCCGGCGCGGTGATGTCCGGCTTGATCGCCCCGTCGCCGACGCGGGGCCCGCGGCTGGAGAAGTCGGCGAGCACGTCGTCCCGGTCCACCGCGCCGACCGCGAGCGCGGCGTCGGCGGTGGCCGGCGAGCCGACCGAACCGTCGGCGCCGTCGTTGCCGGCGGAGATCACGAACAGCGTCCCGTGCTGCTCGGTGAGCGTGCCGACCGCCTGCTCCAGCGGGTCCACCTCCGGGGTGTCGCCGCCGCTGAGGCTCATGTTGACCACGGTGGCGTGCTGCTCGGCCGCGGCCCACTGCATGCCGGCCAGGATGGCCGACTCGGTGCAGCCGTAGACCTCGCAGACCTTCCCGGACAGCAGCGTGGCGTCCGGCGCCACGCCCCGGTACTTCCCGCCCGAGGCGGCGCCGCTGCCGGCGATGGTGGAGGCCACGTGCGTGCCGTGCCCGACGATGTCGTCCGGGTCCGCCTCCTCGGTGAAGTTGCGCGACTCGGCGACCTTGCCGGCCAGGTCCGGGTGGCTGAGGTCGACGCCGGTGTCGAGCACCGCGACCCGCACGCCCTTACCGGTCCAGCCGGCGGCCCAGGCGGTCGGCGCGCCGATCTGCGGCACGCTGTGGTCGAGTGTCAGCCGCCGCCGGCCGTCGAGCCAGATCCGGTCGACACCCCCCGCCGCGTCGAGCCGGGCGCCGGAGCGGTCGGCGCTCACCGCCTTCCAGAGCGCGCCGGTGTCGCCCTTGTCGGCGACGACGGCCGCGCCGGCGATCGCCGGCAGGTCGCGGGTCACCCGCGCGCCGGCGAGCGGGGCCGCCGTCCGCCGGGCCACCCCCGGCCGGTACGTCACGAGCAGCGGTACGCTGCCGCGCCGCGCGTCGTCGTACCCGGCCTCGATCAGCCCGCTCACGTCGAACAGGCGCCGGTCGAGCTTGCCGGCGCGGACCAGCGGGAGCGCGTCCTGCGGCATCACGGTGAGCCGGTCGCGCTCCCGCCCGACCAGGAACTGAATGTTGGCGCGGCCGGCGCCGGGGCGTACCGCGGCACGGCCGCCCGAGGCGACTGTGACCCGGTCGCCGGTGATCAGGGTGACGGTGACCGGGCCGGCGCCGGGCTGGGCGGACGGGCCGGTAGGGGCGGACGGGCCGGTCGGTGCGGTGGGCGCGGCGGCCAGCGCGGGCACCGGCAGGCCGAGCGCCAGCGCCAGGCCGAGGCCGAGCGCCGTCATCTTTCTGCGGTTCCGGAGCAACCTTCCTCCTTCGTCGGACGTTTCATCGAAGAGAGACACATCGACGCGGGTATCAGGATTGCATACCGCGTATGCATCGGGAAGTCGCCGATCCGACGGAACCGCCGACCCGGTCCCGGGCGGGCCGGGACGATCGAGCAATGACCTCCATGAAGGACCGGATGCTGGCCGGCGAGCAGTACATCGCCGACGACCCCGCGATCATCGCCGATCTGGAGCGCGCGGCCCGGCTCGGCGAACGCTTCAACCGCAGCTCCGCCGACGACCCGGCGGGCCGCCTCGCCGCGCTGCGCGAACTGCTCGGCTCACTCGGCGACGACGCCTGGGTCCGGCCGCCGCTGTACTGCGACTACGGCTTCCAGACGCACATCGGCCCGCGCACCTTCGTCAACTTCAACGCGGTCCTCCTCGACGTCGCCCGCATCACCATCGGCGCGGACGTCCAGATCGGACCGAACGTGCAGCTGCTCACCGCCACCCACCCGGTGGAGCCGGAAGCGCGCCGGGCCAAGTGGGAGTCGGCCCAGCCCATCACCATCGGTGACAACGTCTGGCTCGGCGGGGGCGTGATCGTGCTGGCCGGGGTGACCATCGGCGAGAACACGGTGGTCGGCGCCGGCGCGGTGGTCACCCGCGACCTACCGGCCAACGTGGTGGCGGTGGGTAACCCCGCTCGCCCGATCAGGAACCTGGGTCAACCGTCCTGAGCTGCGGGAACAACCGTTCCAGCGGATGCGGATTCCCGTCCGGTCACGCACTCTGGGTAGTAGTGCGTTTACCGGGAGGCACAATGGAACGGGTCCTCGAACTGCGGGTGCACGGGGTCTCCAACACCCCGCCGGATCAGCTGCTCGGCCTGACCGCCGGTGTCAACGGTGACGGTGCGCAACCAACACTGGTCGCCGGCGGTCAGACCACCGGCTTCTACCGGTCCAGCACCGCCGGCCGGGACGACCCGATCACGGTCGAGGCGTACAGCTGGGGGCAGTTGACCTCCGGCGCGCGGACCCGGCGGGACGTGGAACGGGCGCTGTGGACGCTGATGCTCCCTTTCGCGCTGGCGAACGTCGCGCTGCACGCCCGCGCCGGCATCCCGCCCGACCCGGACCAGGAACGCTGGGCCAGCCGGTCCGGCATCACCGCCTGGTTGATCCGCCTGTTCTGCCTGAGCCTGACCTGCACGCTCGTCGTCACAGTGACCGGCGTCGGAGTGGACCTGGTCGGCTGGCAGTGCGTGGACGCGGCCTGCCTCGGCCGGCTCCCCGGCCCGTGGGAGTTCCTCGGCGACTCCTGGTGGCGCGAGGGCACCCGGGCGCTCGCGCTGGGGCTGCTGCTGCCGCTGCTCGTGCTGGCCGCGATCGGGCTCGTCGCCTTCCGCACCTACCAGTACGAGGCGCAGATGCCCGCCGACCCGCACCACCACGCGCCGGCCCGGGAGGATGGTGAGCCGGTCGAACGACCGAACCCGCGCGAGCCCCCGCAGAACCCGCTCCAGGACCCGACGTTCTGGAACGGGGAAGGGCAACTGCGCCGGGCCGCCGTGCTGCACCTGTGCACCGGCGCCGTCAGCGCCGCAGCCGTACCGGTCGCCGCGGTGCTGATCATGGATCCGCCGCGCGGCGTACGGGCCGCCGTCGCCTGGCCCACTGTGGCGCTGCTCGCCGCCGTGGTGGTGATCGCCGTGGTAGCGGTCGCCCGTCCCTGGCTGAGCCGACGGCAGGGCGCCACGCCGCTCGGCCGGTGGAGCGCGGCGGTCGCGACGCTCACCGCGCTCGGACTGGTCGGGGCGTTCGTCCTGCTGCTGCTCCCCGACGGGACGGCCGGGCAGCCGCTGTCGGCGTACCGGCCGCCGGACGGGTGCGCGGCGCAACCGGGCACCGCCGGCTGTCGCGCCGACCGGTCACTGCCCGGGTACGACACCGCGATCGCCTGGCTCGTCGCGTACCAGGTGCTGTTGCTGCTCGCCATCGCCGCGGCGAACCGCTCCGGCCGCCGGGCGCTGATCGGACCCGCCACCGGGATGCTGCTGCTGCCGCTCGGCGCGACATGGATCGAACGCGGCCTGCCCGTGCTGCCCGCCGCGCCGGACGAGCTGCACACCTGGATGCTGGTCGGCCCGGCCGTCGCGCTGGCCGCCGCCGGACTGTTCCTGCCCCGTCTGCGGCCGGCGGTGCCGACCCAGCCGCTCGGCGCGTACACCGATCTCGCCTGGCATGGCTGCGCCCCGGCGGTCATCGCCGGGTTCGGCTGGATGATGGCGGTGGCGTACTGCGCCGGGCTGCTCTACTGGGTCAGCGACCGGCTCGACGCGTCGGCCGAGCCGAGCGGCCCGAGCCGGGTCGTGCCGCCACTGGCCGTCTTCTGGGCCGGGCTGGCCTGCGCGATCGGCCTGGCCGCGCTGATCGCGCTGCTGATCCGGGCCGTCGTCCTGCTGCACCGGCTGCGCCGGTTCGAGTACGCCGGGCTGGCCGCCACGCCCGGTCTGTCCGCGCACGACCTGCGGCGCTGCCGCGACGTCAGCACCTACCGGGCACTGCACCGGCTGGTCGGCGAGCACGCCGTGCGGCTCGTGGGCTGCTACGCCGCGTTCTGCGCGATCCTGGTCACCCTCTGCTGCGCCGCCGCGCTGTCCGGCGAACGGCCCAGCCCGCTGTCCCCGTCCGGCTGGCAGACCGCCATCCACTGGACCGCCGAGCGCGGCGACACGCTCCTCGGCTGGCTGCCGGTGGTGATGGCGGCGCTCGGGCTGCTCGTCTACCGCACCGACTCGGTACGCCGCTCGGTCGGCGTGATCTGGGACGTGTGCACGTTCTGGCCCCGGGCCGCGCATCCGCTCGCGCCGCCCAGCTACGCCGAACGGGCCGTACCGGAACTCCAGACCCGGGTGGCGGGCCTGCTGGCGCTGCCGCCGCACCACGGCGACCGGATGGACGGCGTCATCCTCTCCGGGCACAGCCAGGGCACCGTCATCTGCGCCGCGGTGCTGCTGCAACTGCCCCGCCGGTGGCGGCGACGGACCTGGTTCTTCTCCTACGGCTGCCAGCTCACCCGGCTCTACGGGCGGGTCTTCCCGTCCTACTTCGGGCCGGAACGGCTGCGGGCGCTGGCCGGCGCGCTCACCTGGCCCGGCGGGCACGTGGCCTGGACGAACTTCTGGCGGGACACCGACCCGCTGGGCTGGCAGGTCAGCGCTGGTCAGCGGGACGTGCCGGTGGCCGACCCGGAGGCGCTGCACCCGTCCGGCGGCGAGGTGGCCGACCCGCCCATCCGCAGCCACAGCGGTTATCCGGAGGCGGTGGAGTTCACCCGCGAACGGGCGGTGGTGTCCAGGCTGCTGCGCCGCACCGTGCCGTCACCCCGGCAGCGGACCGGCTGACCTCGCCCGGCCTCCCGCCCGCGACGGACCGGCGCCCCGGCCCGGCGTCACGCCTGCGGCGGGTCGGCCAGGCGTACCACCAGGTCGGCGTGCCCGGCCGTGCCGGCGACCCGCCGGGCGTTCTCCTCGTCGCTGCCCAGAGCCCACGCGCGGGCCTGCTCCGGCGACTTCCCGTACGCCTCGTGGCGCGCGGTGAGCCGGCGCAGCCGCAGCTCCGCATCCAGGTCCAGGAACCAGATCTGGTGTACGAGCGTGCGCACCTCCTCCCACGGGTCGTCCCGCAGCAGCAGGTAGTTGCCCTCGGTGACCACCAGGCGCACCTCGGGCGGCACCTCGATCGCCCCGGCGACCGGTTCCTCCAGGTCGCGGCGGAACTCCGGCGCCCATACCGACGTCGGTTCCACCCGGCGCAACCGGCGTAGCGTGGAGACGAAGCCGTTGACGTCGAACGTGTCCGGCGCGCCCTTGCGGTCGGCCCGGCCGAGCCGCGCCAGCGCCGACCCGGCCAGGTGGAACCCGTCCATCGGGACCAGCCGGGCGACCGGGCCGAGCGCGGCCACGATCCGTTCCGCCAGCGTGGACTTGCCCGCGCCGGGCGCGCCCGCGATGCCGAGCAGCTGACGCGGGCCGTCCTCGGCCAGCGCGCGTGCCCGGGCGACGAGTTCGTCGAGCCCGAACACCTCCGCCTGTGGCATCAGCCCAGCACCGGCTCGCTGATGGTGAACCGCGCCTCGACCGCCGCCTGCACCGGCTGCGGCGCCGGGTCCAGCTCCAGCTCGCGCTCCGGCTCGCCGGAGCGCGAGTACGCCGCCCCGACCATCATCATCGGCGGCCCGGCGCTCATCCCGGTGTCGGACAGCTCGCGCAACGCGATCACCTGGGCGCCGAGCGCCTCGGCGTACTCCCGGGCCCGGACCAGCGCGTCGGCGATCGCGGCCTGCCGCGCCTCCCGGTAGGCCGGGCTGTCCGGACGCAGCGACCACACCGGCCCGGCCACCTCGACCTGCTCCTGGTCGGCCAGGCGGAGCATCAGGTCACCGAGCGCGGTGAAGTCGGTGGTCGTCACTGTGGTGCTCACGCTGCCCTGGTAGGCCACCACCCGCTCGCCGGCGCGCTTCGTCACCGGCCAGACGTGGACCTGGCCGGTCTCCCGGCGCTCCACCACGGGCCCGGCCGCGTCGAGCAACGCGCGCACCGCGGCGGCCCGTTCGGCCAGCCGGGTCAGTGTGGTCTCCCGGTCCCGGTCGCGCGCCACCGCTGTCACGGTGAACCGGGCCAGCTCGGGAGCCACCTCCCGGTACGCCTCACCGCGTACCGCCACGACCGGTGCGTCAGCCATGCCGCTCAGCCTAACGGCGGGGTGGCCGGCAGGTGCCCCATGTAGGTGACCGCGCCGGCCGCCTCCCGCACCTCGCTCAGGTGGCCGCCCGCCGCACCCAGCTCCCGCAGGTACGCCAGCTCGCCCGCGTGGTCGGCGGCCGCCGGGAACTCCCGCCGGTGCGCGCTGAACACGCGTGCCCGCAGCGTGGAGCGGACGTCCCGCCCCTCGGCGAACCGGTCGGCCAGCGCACCGGCGTCGCCGGCGCGCAGCGCCTCGGTCAGCTCGGTCAGGAACGCGCCGAGCGCGTCCAGCTCGGCGAGCACGCGGTCCCGGTTGCCGAGCAGCATGTTCGCGGTCCGCTCGGGTGGCCCGCCGGCGACCCGGGTGCCGTCGGAGAAGCTGCCGGCGGCGAGCGTCAGCACCGCGTCCCGCAACGCCGACCGGTGCACGGTGCCGGCCAGCGCGCCCGCCAGCACGTGCGGTACGTGCGAGGCGAGCGCGGCGGCGCCGTCGTGCTCCGGGGCGGACATGGGCACCACCCGGGCGTGGAAGACGTCCACCAGCAGCACTGCCAGCCGCCGGAACGCGCCCAGGCCGGTCGGCCCCGGGCAGAGCACCCAGGCGGCGCCGTCGAGCAGGTCCGGGCCGGCCGCGGCCGCGCCGGCCCGGTCCGCGCCGGCCATCGGATGGCCCGGCACGAAGCGGTGCCCGAGCCCCTGAACGGTGGCGGCGGTGCTCACCTCGGCCTTGACGCTGCCCACGTCGGTGAGCACGCAGTCGTCGTCGGTCACGGCGGCGACCCGGGCCAGTGTCGTCGGCAGCGTGGGCAGCGGGCCGCAGAGGAACACCACGTCCCGGCCGGTGACCGCCTCCTCGACCGTGTCGGGCGCGTCGACGCCCCGGTCGCGTACCTGCCGGCGGGCCGCCGGATCGGGATCCCAGCCGGCGACGTCGAGCCCGGCGTCGCGCAGCCGCAGCAGCACCGAACCGCCGATCAGCCCGGTGCCGACCACCGCTGCCCGCGCCAGCCCGCCCGCCACGTCAGGCCCCGGCGAGCCGCCCGGCCACCGCGTCCACGTGCTCGTCGGACTCGGTGAGGGCCACCCGGACGTGCCGGGCGCCGGCCGGGCCGTAGAAGACACCGGCGGCCACCAGGATGCCCCGGCGGGCCAGCCGGTCCACGGTCTCCCAGCAGTCCTCGTCCCGGGTGAGCCAGAGGTAGAGCCCGGCCTCCGAGTGCTCGACGGTGAAACCCGCGGCGGTGAACGCCTCGCGCAGCTTCTCCCGCCGGACGCGGTAGCGCTCGCGCTGGGCGTCGGCGTGCTCCTGGTCGCCGAGCGCGGCCACCATGGCGGCCTGCACCGGGGCGGGCACGATCAGGCCCGCGTGCTTACGGATCTTGAGCAGCTCGGCCACCAGCGCCGGATCGCCCGCGACGAACCCGGCCCGGTAGCCGGCCAGGTTGGAGCGCTTGGACAGCGAGTGCACCGCCAGCACACTGTCGTACGAGCCACCGCACACCTCGGGCGAGAGCACCGAGACGGGCTCGGCGTCCCAGCCCAGCGGCAGGTAGCACTCGTCGCTGGCGACCACCGCACCGCGCTCACGCGCCCACTCGACCACCTTGCGCAGGTGGGCGGCGGGCAGCACGCGGCCGGTCGGGTTGCCCGGCGAGTTGACCCAGACCAGGCGGACCCGGGGATCCGGGCCCAGCGCGGTCAGCGAGTCGGTGCGTACCGTCGTCGCGCCGGCCAGCCGGGCCCCGTCCTCGTAGGTCGGGTAGGCCACCGACGGCACCACGACCACGTCACCGGGGCCGAGCCCGAGCAGGGTGGGCAGCCCGGCCACCAGCTCCTTGGAGCCGATCGTCGGCAGCACGCCCAGGCCGTCGACGCCCGCGCCGCAGGCCCGCGCGACCCAGCCCGCGATCGCGTTCCGCAGGGCGGGCGTACCGGCGGTCAGCGGGTAGCCCGGTGCGTTGGACGCGTCGGCCAGGGCCTGCCGGATCAGGTCTGGCACCGGGTCGACCGGCGTGCCCATCGACAGGTTGATGAGACCGTCCGGGTGCGCCGCGGCCGTGGCGGCCGCGGCGTCCAGGGTGTCCCAGGTGAAGTCGGGCAGCCGTGCCGAGACCGGCGTACGCCGGTTCAGTGGCCCTCGCCGCGCGGCGGCTGCGCGGCGACGAAGGTGGCGTCCTTCTCCACCTTGCCGATCTTCGAGGCGCCACCGGGCGAGCCCAGGTCCTCGAAGAACTCGTAGTTGGCCCCGGTGTAGTCCTTCCACTGCTCCGGGACGTCGTCCTCGTAGAAGATCGCTTCCACCGGGCAGACCGGCTCACAGGCACCACAGTCGACGCACTCGTCGGGGTGGATGTAGAGCATCCGGTTGCCCTCGTAGATGCAGTCGACCGGGCACTCCTCGATGCATGCCTTGTCGAGCACATCCACGCACGGCTCGGCGATGATGTAGGTCACCGGTCTTCTCCTCCGCAAGACTCGTCGCGATCAACCGCAACGGTAAGAGCCTAGTATCTCGCCGGGGAGGGGGTCGATCGTGCTCCGACAGCAGGACGTGGGACACCGGATCGTGGTCCGCCGGATTGTGGGGATTCGCGAGGGCCGCACGCTGTTCTCCGACGCGCTCGGCGAGCTCGTGGAGCTGAGCGAGACCCACATCACTCTGTCCACCGACGCCGGGCCGCTGCGCGTACCGGTGGCCGAGGTGCACCGGGCAAAGCGGGTGCCACCGGCCCGGCGGCCCACCGCCGCCGCCGTGGTCGCGCTGGAGCTGGCCGCCGACGAGGCGTGGCCCGCACCGGTACGCGGACGGCTCGGCGACTGGCGGCTGCGCTGGGCCGACGGCTGGACCGGGCGGGCGAACAGCGCGCTACCCGTCGGCGACCCGGACCGCCCGCTGCCCGCCGCGCTGGACGCGGTGCAGCGCTGGTACGCCGAGCGCGGCGGGTCCGCCCTGGTGAACACCCCGCTGCCGCTGGCCGCCCCGGTCGGCGCGGAGCTGGACGCACGCGGCTGGACGTCCCGGCCCCCGGTGCTGGTCCAGACCGTCCCGCTGCGCACCCTGACCGTGCCGCCCGCTGTTCCGCTGCCGACCTCCACCCCGCTGCCGGCCGACGCCCCCGCCGGCGTCCCCGCGGATGTGCCGCCGGTGACGCTGACGGACGCGCCCGCCGACGACTGGCTGGCGATCGCCGCCGGCCGCAAGGGCGGGCTGCCGGACGCCGCCCGGCAGGTGCTCACCGGGACGCCCCGGGTCCGCTTCGCCGAACTGCGCGAGGACGGCCGGCTGCTCGCGGTCGGGCGGGGCACGGTGACCGGCGCAGGCCGCTGGCTCGGCGTCAGCCTGCTGGAGACGGTGCCGGAGGCACGCCGTCGAGGGCTCGCCGCCACTGTCGTACGCGCCCTGGCCGGCTGGGGCGCCGCTGAGGGCGCCACCCACACGTTCCTCCAGGTCGAACAGAGCAACAGCGGCGCTGTGGCGCTCTACCGCGGGCTCGGCTTCACCACCCACCACACCTACCTGACCCGGGTCGCCCCGGCGGCCTGAGCGGCGCTCCGGTCAGCGCCGGACGATCCTGCGGGGCCGGGTGCGCTTCATCTCGGCGTACCGCTTGAGCTGGCGGGACCGGTAGTCCCGGCCCAGCGCGGTCAGGATCAGGTAGCCGACCAGCACGCCCGCCGCGGTGGCCGCGAGATAGAGCCAGATCTGGGCGAAGAACAGGCCCGCGCCGCCGCCGAACGGGTTCTCCCCGACCAGCAGCGGACCGACGAACACGGTGAGCGCCAGCGCGACCGCGACCGCGGCGGCCAGGTCGCCGGCCCAGCGGCCCAGCGGCCGGTCGGCGCCCCACCGGAACGCGGTGCCCGCCAGGATCAGCCCGATGACCAGGAACATGGCGAGCGAGACGCGGCCGGAGGCGGTGTCGTCGTCCGGGAACGCGAGTTTGATGACCAGCCGGGCCACCACGTTCACCCCGAACAACGCGGCCGCCAGCACGCCTACCGCACGCCACCGCTGACCCATCGCACGCCTCCCGCCGTACCGCCCGCTCCCTCGGCGGGCCTCCTGGCAGGAATGTCTACCACCGCGAGCTGTGCGGCGTCAGCACCTCACCGTGCGTCGGGCGGCGTCACCAGGTGCCGGAAGCCCAGCACCGCGAACGTGACCGCGCCGGCCACGATCAACGCGAGGCCGAGCACGTTGTCACCGGCGAGCGCCAGATCGCCCTCGACGGTCCGGAACCCCCCCACCACGATCACCAGGAACCACGGCAGCGCGCCGAGCGCCACCGCCCAGCGCGTACCCGTCGACCGGTGGGCGAACCGGCCCAGCAGCACAGTGGTCGCCACCACCGCGACGACGCCGGCAGCCACCAGGCCGACACCGAGAAGCGCCCGCAGCCCGCCGGAGCGGCCCTGCACGGTCTCCCAGGCCCAGGTCGCGAAGATCAGGTCGAGCAGCGCCAGCAGGACGCCGGCCCAGACCGTCACGACGCCGCCGGCCACCCGCAGCGCGCGGTCGAGCACCCGCTCCGCCGGGCTCGGCGTGGCGGCCGTCGGCGGCTGCTCGGGAAGGGTCGACACGGGTACGGCCGGCAGCGTCACCGGAGACCGGCCGCCGCGACCGGGGACCGCTGCGTACCGTCCAGGGCGATGCCGGCGAAGAGGTCGTCCTCCCAGCCGTACGGGCCGGCGCCCGGCCCCTTCTCGCCGACCGCGAGCGTGAAGTACTCGACGCCCATGAACTCGCCGCCGAAGTTGCCGGCGATCGAGTAGAGCCAGGAGTTCGCCGGGATCTGGGTGGCGTGGGCGCGCATCGCCGCCTCCTTGGCGGCGTGCTGGTCGGTGCCGTCGATCCGGGCGGCGATCTCCGCGTCCGGCGTGCCGAACGGCAGCTCGTCGGCGCTCTCGATGCCGGCGAACGGATTGTCCGAGGACTCGGTGAACGTCTCCAGGCCCGCGTCGAGGACGCTGCGCGGCATCGCCGTCCAGTAGACCTTCGCCGGGGCGATCCCCTCGGCCGCGGCCAGCTCCACCGCCCGCATCGCCACCCGGTGCGCCTGGATGTGGTCGGGGTGGCCGTAGAAGCCGTCCGGATCGTACGTGACGAGAACCTGGGGACGGACCTCGCGGATGACCTCCACCAGGTACCCGGCGGCGGTGTCCAGGTCGGCCTGCCAGAACGCCCGGGGGTGCTCGTTGGTGGCCAGGCCCATCATGCCGGAGTCACGGTAGCGGCCCGCCCCGCCGAGGAACCGGTGGTCGGTCACGCCGAGCACGGCGCAGGCGGCCGCCAGCTCACCGATCCGGTAGCCGCCGAGCTGGTCCGCCTCGGCCGCGCCGAGCTGCGCCAGGGCCGGGACGTGGATCTCGCCCTCCTCGCCCAGCGTGCAGGTCACGAGCGTGACGTGGGCACCGGTGGCGGCGTAGTGCGCCATCGTCGCGCCGGTGCCGATCGACTCGTCGTCGGGATGCGCGTGGACCAGCAGAAGGCGTCGGTCGGGCAGGGTCGTCACGCCCGTCACTCTAACCGGCGGTCCTGCCCGCTCGACGGTGATGCGTCCGCCCAGGTCGGCCACATCACCTCCGGCGCCCGCCTACTCTGCAGGCGTGGACTTTCCCGAGCTGGCCGCCCGTACCCGTCGGTTCAGCCACGGGGCGCCGCGCGCCGTCACCGTCGCGGGCGACGGCGCCCGGGTGATCTTCCTGCGTTCCGCGGGACCGGAGGACCCGGCCGACGCGCTCTGGCTGCTCGACGTCGACAGCGGCGAGGAACGACTGGTCGCGGACCCGGCGGTGCTGCTGGGCACGGACGCCGAGCCGGCCCGCCTCGCCCCCGGGGAACGGGCGCTGCGCGAGCGGTTGCGGCTCAGCTCCGGCGGCATCGGCTCGTACGCGCTGGACTCGGCCGGCCGGGTCGCCGCGTTCGCGCTGGCCGGGCGGCTGTTCCGGGCCGACCTGGTGCACGGCGACGTGATCGAGGTGGCAGCGATCGGGCCGGTGATCGACCCGCGGCCCGACCCGGCCGGTGAGCGGCTGGCGTACGTCACCGACGCCGCCGAGGGGGTGCGCCGGGGTCAGTTGCGGGTGGTGGAGCCGGACGGTACGGACAACCTGCTCGCCGGTGAGGACAGCGGTGTCACCTGGGGTCTGGCCGAGCACATCGCGGCCGAGGAGTTCCACCGCTACCGGGGCTACTGGTGGGCGCCGGACGGGCGCAGCGTGCTGGCCGCCCGGGTCGACGAATCACGCCTGGAACGCTGGTACCTGCACGACCCGGCCGACCCGGCGAGCCCGCCGACGTCGCTCGCGTACCCCGTGGCGGGTGGGCCGAACGCGGAGGTGAGCCTGCACCTGCTCGACCTCGACGGCGGCTGGGTCGACGTGCACTGGGACCGCGAGACCTATCCGTACCTGAGTTCCGTGGACTGGACCGAGGGCGGGCCGCTGATCACGGTGCTGCGCCGCTCGCAGCAGCACGGCCTGGTGCTCGCGGTGGACCCGCGCACCGGGGAGACGCAGGTGCACGCCGAGCTGGCCGACCCGCGCTGGGTGGAGCCGATCCCCGGCACCCCGGCGCACCTGCCCGACGGGCGGGTGCTGGTCGGCGGCGAGCTGGCCCACGACGGGTACGACGCGCGTTGCCTGTTCGCCGACGGCACGCTGCTCACCCCGCCGTCGCTGTACGTGCGGCGGGTGGTCGGGCGGCTGCCGAACGGCCCGAACGCGGCGGCCGACCTGCTGGTGGAGGCGAGCGAGGGCGAACCGAGCCAGCGTCACCTCTACCGGGTGCGCACCACGATCGGCGGCGGCATGGACGCCCGCCGGATGGGCAGCGACCCCGGCTGGCACACCGCCTCGATCGGCGGGTCGACGCTGGCCGTGGGCATCGCGTCGCTGGAGCACGCCGGCGTCCGCTGGCGGGTGTGGCACGGCGACCGCGAGGTCGGCGAACTGCGCTCGTTCGCCGCCACCTGCTCGTACGCGCCGCGGCCGACGATGGTCCGGGTGACCGACCGGCGGCTGCCCAGCGCCGTGCTCTACCCGGCCGAGCACGTCAAGGGCACCCGGCTGCCGGTGCTGCTGGACGTGTACGGCGGCCCCGGCCACCAGGAGGTGGTCGCGGCCCGCAGCGTCTGGCTGGAACGGCAGTGGTGGGCCGAGCAGGGCTTCGCGGTGGTCACCATCGACAACCGGGGTACGCCGGGCATCGCGCCGTCGTTCGAGAAGGCGATCCACAGGCGGGTCGCCGACGTGATCCTCACCGACCAGGTGGACGCGCTCACCGCGCTCGCCGACAAGCACCCGGATCTGGACCTGGGACGGGTGGCGGTGCGCGGCTGGTCATTCGGCGGCTGGCTGGCCGGGCTCGCGGTGCTGCGGCACCCGGAGTTGTTCAAGTGCGCGATCGTCGGCGCGCCGGTCACCGACTGGGCGCTGTACGACACCGCGTACAGCGAGCGCTACCTGGGCATGCCGGACGACGGGATGGACGTGTACGCCCACCACTCGCTGGTCGAGCTGGCCGCAGAGCCGCTCGGCGATCCGGCGCAGGCCCGGCCGATGCTGCTGGTGCACGGCCTGGCCGACGACAACGTGCTGGCTGCGCACACGCTGCGGCTGTCCGCGGCGCTGCTGGCGACGGGCCGCCCGCACGCGGTGCTGCCGCTGACCGGCGCGAGCCACCTGGCCGCCGGCGGCGTGTCCGAGCGCCTGCTCCGGCTGGAGCTCGACTTCCTCCGCCGCTACTTGTAAGGAAGGGCCCCCTTTTAACGCCTGCGGTAGAGGAAGGGCCCCTTGTTAACGCCTCGCGTTAACAAGGGGCCCTTCCTTCACCTACGGGCTACTGCTTGACGTACGCGTTGACGAAGTTCGGGTAGCCGAACACGGAGGAGATGAACACCCCGCCCGCCTTGGAGCCGTGCACGTTGTACGCCACGTCCACGTAGAGCGGCACCACAGGAGCGTGCTCCTTCATGATCCGCTCGTCGAGCTTGCCCCACTCCGGGCCCTGCTCGGACGGCGGCAGCGCCAGGATCCGGTCCATCTCGGCGTTGATCGCGTCGTCGTTGAAGTACGACTGGTTGCTGTTGCCCTCGGCCTTGATGGTCCGGCCGTCGTAGAGCACCGGCAGGATCGACGCGCCGCTCGGCCAGTCCGCCGCCCAGTTACCGATGTACAGGTCCCAGGGGTTGTTCTTCTTCTTGACCTCGTCCAGCTTCGCGTCGTCCGGGATGTTCCGGACGGTGATCTTGAAGCCGGCACGCTCCAGGTTGCCCTTGAGCTGGACCGCCTCCGCCTGCTCGGTCGTGTTGTCGGCGACGCCGAGGACCAGCTCGGGCGTCTGGCCGCCGAGCAGTTCCTTGGCCTTCTCCACATTGCCGTTGGCGCCAGCCGGGTACGCGTCGTACGCCTTGTAGCCGATGGTCGACGGCGGCATCAGCGTGGTGATCGGCTGCGCGACGGTCTGGCCGCCGAGCGCCTTGACCAGGCCCTCGCGGTCGATCGCGTAGTTGAGCGCCTGGCGGATCTTCAGGTCCTTGACCCGCTGGGTGTTGATCACGAGCTGGTTGGCGCTCGGGGTCGGGGACAGCAGCGTGCGGGACTTCAGCGCCGGGTCACCGGCGACCTTGGCCACGAGCGAGGCAGGCACCGAGTTGAACGCCAGCGCGCTCTGGTCGGCGCCGTTGTCCGCGATCACCCGGTTGTTGGCGGCGTCGGCGGTCGGCCCGAAGCTCCACACGAACTGGTCCGGGTACTGGTGCCGCACCGGGTCGGTCTTCGCGTCCCAGTTCGGGTTGCGGTCGAGCGTGAGCTGCACTCCGACCTGATTCTTCGCGATCTTGTACGGGCCGGACGAGAACGGCTTCTGGTCCAGGTTGACCCCGGTGTCCTTCTCCGGCTTGAGCGGCGCCGTGGTGGGCAGCGAGACCGCGAACGGCAGGTCGCAGCGCGGCTTGGCGAACTCGAAGCGCAGCGTCTTGTCGTCCGGCGTGGTCAGGCCCGGCGGCAGCGACGTCTTGTTCTTCTTGAAGTCCCACTTGGTGTCGTACTGCGCGGTGTCGGCCAGCCACTCCTGGATGTAGGTGGGGCCGCCGGTGAGGTCCGGGTCGAAGGAGCGGGCGATGCCGTACGCGATCTCCTTCGAGGTGATCGGGCTGCCGTCCTCGAACTTCACCCCGTCCTTGATGGTGAATTCCCAGACCTTGCAGTCGTTGTTGACGTTCTTGCCCGGGGTCTCGGCCAGGTCACCCACGAGGACCAGGCCACCCTTGCCGTCGTCCTTCCAGGTGGTCAGGTAGCGGGCGAAGAGCGGGTTGGCCATCAGACCGGCGAACGAGTACGTCCGCTGCGGGTCCAGGTGGGAGATGGGGGTCTCCCGGATGATGGTGAACGTCCCGCCCTTGGCCGCGCCGTCGATCTCGGCGGCCGGTCCCTGCGAGTCCTTGGGATCGGTCGCGATGACCCCGGTCTGCTGCCGGTTGCCGTCCACCTTGGTGCCTTCGCCCGTGTTCTCCGAGCAGGCACCGAGTGCCACAACCAGTGCGATGGCGCCGCCAGCGGCGGCCGCTGCGCGTGGTCGCATGTCCTACCTCCTCCACCCGTGCGCCGAGCGCATCCGCCGACGTCCCGAGGATCGTAAAGAAGAAAAGCTACGAGTTGGATAACAGTTGTCGATAAATTTCGTCGCGGTTCAGCCGAGCCGTACCCGCGGGTCGATCACCGCGTAGAGCAGGTCCACCACCACGTTCGCCAGCACCACGAAGACCGCCGCGATCAGCACGGTCGCCATGATCGTCGGCAGGTCGCCCGAGCGGACCGCGTCGACAGCGGTACGCCCCATCCCGTTCAGACCGAATGTCGTCTCGGTGATCACCGTGCCGCCCAGCGCCCCGCCCACGTCCAGACCGGCGATCGTCACCACGGGTGTGATCGCGGCTCGCAGCGCGTGCCGGCCGTACACCTTGCGTTTGGCCAGGCCCTTCGCCCGCGCGGTCCGGACGAAGTCCTCCGAGAGCGTCTCCAGCATCTGCGCCCGGGACAGTCGCGCGTAGATCGCGGAGAAGAGGAACGCCAGCGCCACCCACGCCAGCACCAGCCCGCTCGTCCACTTCAACGGATTGTCGAACAACGAGGTGTAGCTCGGCACCGGCAGCAGGCGCAGGTTGTAGACGAAGACGATGAGCAGCACCGCGCCGACGAAGTAGAGCTGCAACGAGGCGCCGGTGAGCGAGAATCCGATCGCCGCCCGGTCCAGCCAGCTGCCCCGGCGCAGCGCCGAGAGCATGCCCAGGCCGACGCCGAGCAGCAGCCACAGGATCGCCGCCGGGATGACGATGCTCAGCGTCACCGGCAGCACCCGGGCGATGGTGTCGGAGACCGCCTCGTTCGACACGTACGACCAGCCGAGGCAGGGGGCGTCGCACCGGCCGCCCTGGGCGCTGCCCAGGTCCCGGCCGGTGAAGATGCCCTTCATGTAGCCGGCGTACTGGCTGATCAGCGGGTCACGCAGGCCCAGCTCCTGGCGGACCCGCTCCAGTCGCTCCGGGTTGCAGTTCTTCGGGCACATGCCGGTGACCGGGTCGCGGGGTAGCGCGAAGAACATCAGGAAGCTGAGCACGCTCACCGCGAACAGCGTGAGCGCGGCGGACAGCAGCCGGCGGATGAGGAATCGCGTCATGGGCCGGCCTCCTACCGGGACGACTTCGGGTCGAGCGCGTCGCGCAGCGCGTCACCGAAGAGGTTGAAGGCGAACACGAGCGCGAAGATGGTGATGCCCGGGAAGAAGACGTACGCCGGGTCGGTCTGCAGGTAGTCGAGGCTGCGGTAGATCATGCGGCCGAAGCTCGGCGTCTCGTCGGTGAGGCCGACGCCGATGAACGACAACGCGGCCTCGCTGGTGATGTACTGCGGCACCGCCAGCGAGAAGGCGACCAGGATCGGCGCCCAGGCGTTCGGCAGCAACTGGCGGAACAGCATGTGCCCGAGGCCCGCGCCGCTGGCCCGCGCCGCCTCCACGAACTCGCGTTCGCGCAGCGCGATGATCTGACCCCGGACCAGCCGGGCCGTACCGGTCCAGCCGAACAGGGCGAAGATCGCGATGAGCACACCGATCTGGAAGTACGCCGGCACGGCCTCGCGCTGTCCGTAGAAGCGCAGCGCGACGGTCGGCATCAGGGCCAGCGCGATGATCAGGAACGGCATGGCCAGGGTCAGGTCGGTGATCCAGTTGATCACCGTGTCCAGCCAGCCGCCCAGGTAACCGGCGAGCGTCCCGAGCGTCACACCGATCACCGCGGTCAGCACGGCCGCCGCGAACGCGATGAACAGCGACGTCCGCAGCCCGTGCACCATCCGGATGAAGATGTCCCGCCCGAGACCGGGTTCCAGGCCGAACCAGTGCTCACCGGTCACGCCGCCGGCGTAGCCCAACGGCATGCCGTAGCCGTCGAGGCGGCTCTGGAACTGCTCCTTCGGCCCTACCCCGTACAGCGCCTCGATGAGCGGCACGGCGAGCGCGACGAGCACGAAGAACGCCAGCAGGCCGCCGCTGATCAGCGCGGTGCGGTCCCGCTTGAGCCGCGCGAGGGCGAGCTGGCCGGGTGACCGGCCGACGAACTCCTTCTTACCGCTCTCGTCGCCCTCGCCGGGCGACTCGATCTCGGCGAGCGCGACGCCCTCGACCGGCGACAGGCTCATTGGGACACCTCCACGGGTTCGCCGGTCGGCACGCCGACCGGTCCGCTCTCCGGGTAGTGGCAGGCGGCGAGCTGCCGGCCGTCGTCCCGGGTGGTCAGCGCCGGCTCCTCGGCGGCGCACCGGTCGGTGGCCTTCCAGCAGCGGGTACGGAACCGGCAGCCCGACGGCGGGTTGAGTGGCGTGGGCACGTCGCCGGTGAGACGGATCCGTCCGGCGGGCCCGAGCGTGGTGACGTCCGGGATCGCCGACAGCAACGCCCGGGTGTAGGGGTGCTGGGGGCGGGTGTAGATGTCGTCGCGGTCGCCGATCTCGACGATCTTGCCGAGGTACATGACGGCGACGCGGTGGCAGAAGTGCCGCACGACGGCGAGGTCGTGGGCGATGAACACGAACGCCAGGTCCAAGTCGCGTTGCAGGCTGCGCAGCAGGTTGATGACCTGCGCCTGAATCGACACGTCCAGGGCGGAGACGGGTTCGTCGGCCACGATCAGCTTCGGCTTCAAAGCCAGGGCGCGGGCGATGCCGATGCGCTGGCGTTGCCCGCCGGAGAACTCGTGCGGATACCTGTTGTAGTGCTCCGGATTCAACCCGACCAGTTCCAGGAGTTCCTGGACCCGTTTCTTGACGCCGCCGGGTGGGGTGATGCGGTTGACCTGCAACGGCATCGCCACGATCCGCCCGACCGTGTGGCGGGGATTCAGCGACGCGTACGGGTCCTGGAAGATGATCTGCAGGTCCTGCCGCAGCCCGCGCAGCTCACCACGTTTCGCGTGGGTGATGTCCCGCCCCGCGAACTCGATCGACCCGGCGGTGGGTTCGAGTAGCCGCACGAGCATCCGCCCGGTCGTGGTCTTCCCACACCCCGACTCCCCCACCAGGCCGAGGGTCTCGCCGGGGCGCACGTCGAAGTCCAGCCCGTCCACGGCCCGCACCGCGCCGGTGGTGCGCAGCCCTTGCCGGACGGGGAAGTGCTTGGTCAGGCCGCGCACGGACAGCAGCGGCTCGGTCTCGGTGCTCATCGGGCCACCCCCACCTGGGCTACCTCGTCGCGGTAGATCCGCTCGCGATCCCCCGCCGACAGATGGCAGGCGACCAGGTGACCCGGCGCTCCGGCCTCCCGCAGCTCGGGCACCTCGGTGCGGGACCGGTCGCCGTTCACGTCGGCCCACCGGCACCGCGGATGAAACGCACACCCCGACGGCAGGTTGATCAGACTGGGCGGGTTACCCGGAATCGGCAACAGGTCCGCGTCCGCGTCACCGTGCAACGACGGCACACTCGACAACAACCCCCACGTGTACGGATGCTGCGGCGCCCGCAACACCCGCTCCACACTCCCGTGCTCCACCGCCCGGCCCGCATACATCACCAACACGTCATCAGCCACCTGACTGACCACACCCAGGTCATGCGTGATCAACACGATCGCCGACCGGAACTCCTCCTGCAAATCACTGAGCAGATCCAGGATCTGCGCCTGCACCGTCACATCCAACGCCGTCGTCGGCTCATCCGCGATCAGCAGATCCGGATCATTCACCAACGCCATCGCGATCATCGCCCGCTGCCGCATCCCACCCGAGAACTCATGCGGATACTGATCGAACCGCCGCGCCGGCTGCGGAATCCCCACCCGGCCCAACATGTCCACCGCCCGCGTCCGCGCCTCCCGCCGACCGGCCCTCGGATGATGCACCCGGTACGCCTCAGCGATCTGCCTACCCACCGAGTAGTACGGATGCAACGCCGACAACGGATCCTGGAAAACCATCGCCATGTCCCGGCCCCGCAGCCGCCGCACCTCCTCCTCACCCAACCCCACCAGCTGACGCCCACCCACCGAGATCTCCCCCGAGATGGTCGTCCGCCTCGCGTTGTGCAAACCCAGGATCGCCAGCGACGTCACGCTCTTACCGGAACCGGACTCCCCCACGATCCCCAGCGTGCGACCCCGCTCCACGGCGAACGACACACCGTCCACGGCCCGCACCACACCGTCCTCGGTGTCGAACCGCACCCGCAGATCCCTGACCTGGAGATAGGGCCCGTCGCCGGAGCGCTGCTCCGGCACCTCCGGGCGGTCCGGCTCCCCGGACGGCACCGCCTCCGACCTGCCCATTGACCGCCTCCCCTTCGGTGATGAAGAGAACCTACAGGAAATCCCCAGAGGCGAAAATAAGCTACATCGAGCGGTCTGTCAGCGGTCCGAGCGTAACGACTCGGTCTCCCGTCCGCACGCCCCTCACCTGGGATATTCACAGCCGCGATTGGGCGTCGCCGCCTCGTCGCCGCACTTGTGGTGCGACGATGGTCCCGGCGACGAAGGGACGATTCCCGTCGGCACGAGGTGGAGGCGACGATGACCGCGGCGGTGTTCGGCCACGACGGCCCGTGGACCGAAGAGGAGTACCTCGCCCTCGGCGAGACGCGGCAACGCGTCGAACTCTTCGACGGGAGCCTGCACGTGACACCGGCACCGACCCCGCGGCACCAACGAATCCAGCGGAACCTCGGCAACCTGCTGGAGGCCGCGGCCCGGCACGTCGGCCTGGAACTGCTGGAGCCGGTGAACGTCCGGCTCCGGCCAGGCCGCATACCGATTCCCGACCTGGTCGTCACCGAGCCGATCGACTTCGACCAGCCGATGATCGAGGCGCGGGACGTGCGGCTCGTGTGTGAGGTCATCTCACCGGGCAACGCGGCAACCGACAAGGTGCTCAAGATGCACTACTACGCCGCCGCGGGGATCGAGTGGTACCTGCTGGTGGAGCAGGAAACCGGCACGCTGCACCTGCACCGGCGGCAGGGTCGGCACTACCGCGAGGTGTCGGTGACCAAGCCCGGTTCCGCGCTGGAGCTGACCGAGCCCGTCCGGGCCACGATCCGGCCGGCGGATCTCGTCCCCTGACGGATGTCGGTGCGCTCGCCTAGGGTCGGGCGCATGAGCGAGCGTCGAGCGACCCATCAGGACAGCGCATGAGCGAGTTCGACGCGGCGACCGCCGCCGTCCAGGCCGCTCTCGACGCGGGCGCCCGCTACGCCGACGCCCGGGTCATGCACCGCCGCTACGAGTCGATGTCGGCCCGCAACGGCGACATCGAGGAGCTGAGCCAGGACGAGAGCATCGGGCTGGGCGTACGCGCGCTCGTCGGATCGGGGTGGGGCTTCCACGCCGTACCCGATCTGTCCGACGCCGCGGCCCGCGACGCCGGCCGGCGCGCCGCGGCGATCGCCACCGCGAGCGCGCGGGTTCCCGGTCCGCCGATCGACCTGGTGCCGGCCGAGGCGGCGGTGGCGAGCTGGGCCTCGGAGTGTGCCGTCGACCCGCTCGGGGTGCCACTGTCGGACAAGGGCGACCTGCTGGTCCGCGCCACGGCGACGATGCGCGAGCACGGCGCCGACCTGGCCGAGGGGCTCTACCAGATCTGGGACACCTCGAAGTGGTTCGTCTCCAGCGAGGGCCACCGGATCGACCAGCACATCCGGGAGTGCGGCGGCGGCATCTCGGCCACCTCGATCGGTGACGGCGAGACCCAGCGGCGGTCCTACCCGAGCTACCGCGGGCAGTACGGCACCACCGGCTGGGAGCTGGTCACCTCGCTCGACCTGGCCGCGCACGCCGCGCGGATCGCCGAGGAGTCCCGCGAGCTGCTCACCGCGCCGCTCTGCCCGGCCGGCGAGACCGATCTGATCCTCGGCGGTGAGCAGCTCGCGTTGCAGATCCACGAGTCGGTCGGGCACGCCATCGAGCTGGACCGCATCCTCGGCTGGGAGGCGGCGTTCGCCGGCACGTCCTGGCTCGACCTGGCCCGCCTCGGCTCGCTGCACTACGGCTCCGAGCTGATGAACGTGACCATCGACCCGACCATCCCTGGCGCGCTGGGCAGCTTCGGCTACGACGACGAGGGCTCCCCGGCGGTCGCCCGGGACGCGGTCCGCGAGGGGCGGTGGGTCGGGGTGCTCGCCGGCCGGGACTCGGCCGCCGTCGCGGGCCTTGACTACGGCGGCAGCGTACGGGCCGACGGCTGGGCCCGGCTGCCGATGGTGCGGATGACGAACGTGGGCCTGGAACCCGGCCCGCACACGCTCGACGAGATCATCGCGGCCACCGACGACGGGGTGCTGATGGACATCAACCGGTCCTGGTCGATCGACGACAAGCGGCTCAACTTCCAGTTCGGCTGCGAGGTCGGCTGGGAGGTGAAGAAGGGCCGCCGGGGGCGGATGCTGCGCAACCCCACCTACACCGGCATCGGGCCGGTCTTCTGGCGCTCGATGGACATGCTCTCCTCGGAGACGGTCGCCTGGGGCACGCCCAACTGCGGGAAGGGGCAGCCCGGCCAGGTCGGGCACACCGGCCACCCGGCCGCGCCGGCCCGGTTCCGCGGCGTCCGGGTGGGGGTGCGGGCATGAGCGAGCGCGGCATGAACGCCGAGCTGGAGATCGCCGCCGGGGTGGTGGACCTGGTCCGGCACACGGCCGGTCCGGCCGCCGAGGCCGAGGTGCTGGTGACCCGCTCCGACCTGGCGCTGACCCGGTTCGCCAACTCGTTCGTCCACCAGAACGTGTCCGAGACCGGTGTCGCCGTACACCTGCGGTTGCACGTGGACGGGCGGACCGCTACCGGCAGCGGCAGCCGGGGCGACGCCGACGGGCTGGCCGCCCTGGTCGAGCGGACCCGGGCCGCGGCCCGGCTCGCGCCGCCCGACCCGGCCTGGCCGGGACTCACCGCCCCGACGCCTGTGCCGTCCGGCCCGGCCGTCGACGAGGACACCGCGTTCGCCTCGCCCGACGAGCGGGCCGAGCGGGTACGCGCGTTCGTGGACGCGGTCGAAGGGCTGGAGGCGGCCGGCTACTGCCGGACCTCGTACCGGTCGGGGGCGTTCGCCAACTCGGCCGGGCACACGGCTGTGGGCCGGGCGGCCGAGGCGGCGATGGACGGCATCGCCCGCGCCGGCGGCGCCGACGGGGTGGCCCGGCTCTGCGCCGACCGGCTGGCCGATCTCGACGGCGCGGCGCTCGGCGCCCGCGCGGCGGCCAAGGCGCGCGCCGCTGCGGACCCGGTCGAGCTGCCGCCCGGGCACTACGAGGTGGTGCTCGAACCGGCTGCCGTCGCCGACCTGCTCCAGAACCTGGCCTGGTACGGCTTCAACGGCAAGCGCTACGCCGAACGGCAGTCCTTCGCCGAGCCGGGCACCGCCCAGTTCGACCCGGCGGTGACGGTGGTGGACGACCCGCTGCACGCCGGCACGCTGCCGTTCGACCTGGAGGGCACGCCCCGGCAGGCGTTGCCGCTGGTCGAGGGCGGCACCACAGGAGCGGTGGCGTACGACAGGCGCGGCGGCGCCGAGGCGGGCGCCGGGTCCACCGGGCACGGCATGCCGGGTAGCGCGACGTTCGGCCCGATCCCGCACAACGTCCGCCTGCTGACGGGCACGGCGGGCGTGGCAGGCGCGGCCGTCGCCGCCGGACCGGTGAGCGCGGGCGTGACCGGGGCGGTGGGCGACCCGGACACCGCCGCGCTGGTGGCCGGGATGCGGCGCGGGCTGCTGGTCAGCGACTTCTGGTACACCCGCGTGCTGGACCCGAAGCAGCTCGTGGTCACCGGGTTGACCCGCAACGGGGTGTGGCTGGTCGAGGACGGCGTGCCGACCCGGGCGGTGCGCGACTTCCGGTTCACCGAGTCGTACCCCCGGGCGCTGGGGCCGGGCCGGGTTCTCGGCCTGGGCCGGACGGCGGTCCGCCAGCCTGCCCGCGTCGACGGCTCCTGGTACGAGACACCGGCGCTGCGGCTGTCCTCGTGGCACTTCACCGGCGGCGCGTCCGGGTGACCCGGCGCGCCGCCGGGCGCACCACGCCACCGGTCGGCGCACCGTTCGGCCGACCCGCCACATTGATCATGAACTGACTCTTTCCAAGCTGCGGGACACACGGGACACTGCGTTGCGCGGCCGGGCCGTGAAGATCGGCGTAACGTGTGTCACTTAGCCGCACCGGTTCGCCGGTGTGGCCTCGCGCGTGCGCAGGACGTGACAGTGACGTCAGGGAGATGACTCAGATGACAACTACGTCGGCCAGGACGCCGAGACCGCAGCCGCGGGGAGGGCGGGCACGCGCCGCCATCGCGGCGAAGACGTTGCGGACCGACAGATGGTGGATCGCCCCGCTGATCACGGTGGTGGGGCTCAGCGCGTGGGTCATCTACGCGACGGTCCGGGTCTTCATGCACAAGTGGTACTGGGTGGAGCAGTACCACTACCTGACGCCGTTCTACTCCCCCTGCGTCACCGACCGCTGTGTCGAGGGCTCCTCGCACTTCGGCCAGTTCCTGCCCGGCTGGTGGATCATCCCGGACGCGGCGCTCACCCTGCCGTTCCTGCTGCTGTTCCGGCTGACCTGCTACTACTACCGCAAGGCGTACTACCGGTCGTTCTGGCTGTCGCCGCCGGCCTGCGCGGTGCCGGACGGGCACCAGTCGTACAGCGGCGAGACGCGGTTCCCGCTGCTCGGGCAGAACCTGCACCGTTACTTCTTCTACGCCGCCGCGATCATCTCGCTGATCAACACCTGGGACGCGATCCTGGCCTTCCACTCCCCCGAGGGCTTCGGCTTCGGCCTGGGCAACATCATCCTGATCGGCAACGTGGTGATGCTGTGGGCGTACACGATCTCCTGCCACTCCTGCCGGCACATCATCGGCGGGCGGCTCAAGCACTTCTCCAAGCACCCGATGCGCTACAAGGCGTGGACCGGGGTGTCCTGGTTGAACGTCCGGCACATGCAGCTCGCCTGGATCACCCTCGGCACCCTGGCACTCACCGACTTCTACGTGATGGCGGTCGCCGCCGGCTGGATCAACGACCTGCGGTTCATCAACTGAGAGCCTGGACATGACTGAGACGCGAATCGAACGACACCACTACGACGTCGTCGTGATCGGGGCCGGTGGCGCCGGCCTGCGCGCGGCGATCGAGGCCCGGCTGGCTGGCAAGAAGACCGCGATCATCTCGAAGTCGCTGTTCGGCAAGGCGCACACGGTGATGGCCGAGGGCGGCGCCGCCGCCGCGATGGGCAACGTGAACTCGCGCGACAACTGGCAGGTGCACTTCCGGGACACCATGCGCGGCGGCAAGTTCCTCAACAACTTCCGGATGGCCGAGCTGCACGCCAAGGAGGCGCCGCAGCGGATCTGGGAGCTGGAGACGTACGGCGCGCTGTTCGACCGCACCAAGGACGGGAAGATCTCGCAGCGCAACTTCGGCGGCCACGAGTACCCGCGCCTGGCGCACGTCGGCGACCGGACCGGCCTGGAGCTGATCCGTACGCTTCAGCAGAAGATCGTCTCGCTCCAGCAGGAGGACAAGCAGGAGTTCGGCAGCTACGACGCGCGGATCCGGGTCTTCTCCGAGACCACGATCACCGAGCTGCTGCTCGACGGCGACCGCGTCGCCGGGGCGTTCGGCTACTACCGCGAGTCCGGCGAGTTCGTCCTGTTCGAGGCGCCCGCGGTGGTCCTGGCGACCGGCGGCGTCGGACGCTCCTACAAGGTCACCTCGAACTCGTGGGAGTACACCGGCGACGGCCACGCGCTGGCGCTGCGCGCCGGGGCCACGCTGATCAACATGGAGTTCCTCCAGTTCCACCCGACCGGCATGGTCTGGCCGCCCTCGGTGAAGGGCATCCTGGTCACCGAGTCGGTACGCGGCGACGGCGGCGTGCTGAAGAACTCCGAGGGCAAGCGGTTCATGTTCGACTACGTGCCCGACGTGTTCCGCAAGCAGTACGCGGAGACCGAGGAGGAGGCGGACCGCTGGTACACCGACCCGGACAACAACAGGCGTCCGCCGGAGCTGCTGCCCCGCGACGAGGTCGCGCGCGCGATCAACAGCGAGGTCAAGGAGGGCCGGGGTACGCCGGCCGGGGGCGTCTACCTGGACATCGCCTCCCGTAAGTCGGCCGAGGAGATCCGCCGCCGCCTCCCGTCGATGTACCACCAGTTCAAGGAACTGGCCGACGTCGACATCACCAAGGAGCCGATGGAGGTCGGCCCGACCTGTCACTACGTGATGGGCGGCGTCGAGGTGGACCCGGACTCCGGCGCGGCGTACGGCACCGTGCGCGGGCTCTACGCCGCCGGTGAGGTGTCCGGCGGCATGCACGGCTCCAACCGGCTCGGCGGCAACTCCCTGTCCGACCTGCTGGTCTTCGGCAAGCGCGCGGGCGGGCACGCGGCCACGTACACCGATCAGCTCACCACCCGCCCGGCGGTGTCGGTGGCGGCGGTGGAGGCCGCCGTGGAGACGGCGCTGGCGCCGTTGCAGCGGGACACCGGTGAGAGCCCGTACCAGCTCCAGCAGGACCTCCAGGTGGTGATGGGCGACCTGGTCGGCATCATCCGGCGCGAGGGTGAGCTGGCCGACGCGCTCGGCCGGCTGGCCGAGCTGCGGGAGCGGGTGGCGAAGGTCAGCGCGGTCGGCGGCCGGCGCTACAACCCGGGCTGGCACCTGGCGCTGGACCTGCGCAACATGCTCGTGGTCTCGGAGTGCACCGCGAAGGCCGCGCTGGAGCGGCAGGAGTCGCGCGGCGGGCACACCCGGGAGGACTACCCGGCGATGGACCCGAAGTGGCGGAGCGTCAACCTGGTCTGCTCGCTGGACGGCGACACGGTCCGGCTGACCCACAAGCCGCTGCCGAAGATGCGGCCGGAGCTGATCGGGCTGTTCGACCGGGCCGAGCTGGCCAAGTACCTGACCGACGAGGAACTCGCCGAGTTCGACGCCCTCACCGAGGAGGCGAACAACTGATGGGAAGTAAGCGCCAGTTCCGCATCTGGCGGGGCGACGAGACCGGCGGCGACCTGAAGGACTACACCGTCGAGGTGAACGAGGGCGAGGTGGTCCTCGACGTGATCCACCGGCTCCAGGCCACCGAGGCGCCGGACCTGGCGTGCCGGTGGAACTGCAAGGCCGGCAAGTGCGGCTCGTGCTCGATGGAGATCAACGGCAAGCCGCGGCTGGGCTGCATGACGCGGATGTCGACGTTCGAGGAGTCCGAGACCGTCACCGTCACCCCGCTGCGCACCTTCCCGGTGATCCGGGACCTGGTCACCGACGTCTCGTTCAACTACGAGAAGGCGCGGGAGACCCCGGCGTTCGCGCCGCCGGCCGACGTGGCGCCCGGTGACTACCGGATGCAGCAGGTCGACGTCGAGCGCTCGCAGGAGTTCCGCAAGTGCATCGAGTGCTTCCTGTGCCAGAACGTCTGCCACGTGATCCGTGACCACGAGGAGAACAAGCCGGCGTTCTCCGGTCCCCGGTTCTTCATCCGGGCGGCCGAGCTGGACATGCACCCGCTCGACGCGCGCACCGACCGCCGGGAGTACGCGCAGTCGGACATGGGACTCGGCTTCTGCAACATCACCAAGTGCTGCACCGAGGTCTGCCCCGAGCACATCAAGATCACCGACAACGGGATCATCCCCATGAAGGAACGGGTCGTCGACCGCAGGTACGATCCCCTTGTGTGGCTCGGTAACAAGATCTTCCGGAGGGGTCAGGTGCCTCAGACCAGCGCGACCAGCGGGCATTCGAGCGGTGCCGTCACGTCCGGAGGGGCGCAGGGCGGGGCGCACGCGCACGGCGGCGGTTCGCACGCCGGCGGGGTGCACTCGCACGCGGGCGGCTCGCACGACAGCGCCGCCGAGCGTCAGGCCCAGCAGGGCGTCAACTGGCACCGCGAGGTGCCGCACCCGACCGCCCCGGCGGTGGACGCCAACGGCAGGCTGCCGCTGACCGAACTGACGTTCAACAAGGCCGCCGCGCCGTCGCCGTTCGGCGACGACGTGACGTTCCCGCTGCCGCCGGAGCACCTCAACTTCGCTCACCCGCAGCAGGACGAGCCGAAGCACTGAACAGCAGCGCGACGATGACGGGGGCCGGCGGCACGAGCCGCGGGCCCTCGTCCCGTTTCCGGCCGGCTGTCCGGTTCACCGGACGGCCCGGCTCGCGCCGCCGTCGTTCAGGGGGCGTCGAGCAGCGGGCGCAGCGCGGCCACGATCGGCACGTCGGCCGGCAGCCAGTCGACGCTGTCCAGCTCGGCGGCGGAGAGCCAGCGCAGCTCGGCGTGCTCCAGGGCCTCGGGCTCGTCGCCGTGCAGCAGGCGGGCGGCGTAGACGCGCAGCACGGACCGGCCGTGCGCCATCCGTACGTCCCGGCCGACACGCGCGCCGACGGCCACCCGTACGCCCAGCTCCTCGGCACACTCCCGGGCCAGCGCGTCGGTCTCGGCCTCGCCCGGCTCGACCTTTCCGCCCGGGAACTCCCATCGCCCCGCCACCTCGGGGGGCGCGGAGCGCTCGCATGCCAGCACCCGGCCACCCTCGATGATCGCCGCCCCGACGACCACCCTCGGCTCCCGCCGGTCGGCCTGCCCGCTTCCGCTAACCCGTTCGGTCCGCACGGGCCACCAGCGTGCCAGATCAATCGGCGGTTTGGGTAGCTGCGTCGGCCGTCAGGTCAGCAGAACACGGAAGTGTGGGCGTGGACACACCATCTGAGCGGCGAGAGACTAGAGGGCGTCGACTGGGACACGGGATGGCGACGATTTGGCCACAAGCCGGCAACGACGCCTGGGAGGTGCGGTGATGCGCGTGCTGTTCAGCGGCCGGGCGAAGCACGACTACCTCAGCGACGCGCTAGCCCTGCTGTCCGGATGGACGCGCGAGGGCGAACAGATCCGCCGCACGATCGTCCTCGACGACACCCAGCACGCCGCGCTCACCGAGCGGGTGGCGGTGGTCGCCGACGCGCTGCGGCTGCGCCCCGAGATCAGCCGCCGGGCCGACCGTACCCAGATCAGACTCGGGCACGACGACGGCGAGCCACTCACCGAGGGTGAGGTTCTGCTCGCGGCGCGCATCGAGGACGCGGTCCGCGCGGTCACCGAGCCCTGATCGGCTGGCACGCCCCGCCTACCCTCGGGTGCATGTCTGGCCCCACGTACGACCGCAAGGAACAGTTCCAGCAGATCCAGAGCGGGTTGCTGCCCGGTGAGCAGATCATCGCCGTCTACGACGCGGTCGGCACCGGCACCGGCTTCATCGGCCTGACCGACCGGCGCGTGATCATCCAGGACCGCTCCTTCGTCGGCAAGCGGTACGCGATCACCAGCATCCCGTACTCGAAGATCACCAGCGTGAGCGTGGTGAGCAACAAGTCCTGGGGTGGTTCGTTCTTCTCCACCGGGTCCATCGCGGTGCACGTCGGCACGCACACCTACGAGGTCGAGTTCCGGGGCGCGCAGAAGAGCCACCACGTGCACAACGTGATCCTGCACCACATCTCCTGACCCGCCTGGCACAATCGCCGCCATGCGGGGGCTGAGGGCGCGATGGCGGGCCTGGCGGGGCGAGCATCGGCGGGCCGTACGCCTGCTCCGCCGCCTCCTGGTGCTCGCCACCGCCGCCGTGATGCTGCTCGGCGCCGCCACGGTCGCCAGCGCGACCTGGGTCCGCGGCGCCGCCGAGGGCCGCCTGTTCGACGCCGCGGACGTGCCGGACACACCGGTGGCCCTGGTGCTGGGCACCAAGGTGGAGCCGGACGGCACGCCGGCGCCGTTCCTCGCCGCCCGGCTGGAGATCGCCCGCCAGTTGTACGCCGCCGGCAAGGTCCAAGTGCTCCTGCTCTCCGGCGACCACATGGACTGGGACTACGACGAGCCGGACGCGATGCGGCGCTGGCTCGTCGAGCGTGGCGTCCCGGCGGAGAAGACGGTGCTGGACCACGCCGGATTCGACACGTACGACTCGTGCGTCCGCGCGCACCGCGTCTTCGGGGTCCGGCGGGCCACAGTGGTCACCCAGTCGTTCCACCTGCCGCGCGCGGTGGCGCTCTGCCGGGACGCCGGCATCGAGGCCGTCGGCGTCGGCGACGACACCGCCCGCCGGTACGCCGACCAGTGGCGGATCAGCTCCACCCGGGAGTACGGCGCGTGCGTGAAGGCCGCCGTGGACGTGCTCACCGGGCGTGACCCGGTGCACCTCGGCCGCCGGGAGACCGGAGTGGACGACGCGCTGCGGGCTTAATCGGGTTGTCTGCTCGGCACGGCTGCTGATCTGCTGAACCCCTCGAAGCCGACCGGAGGGAGCACCGCCATGCCGAACGCTGCGAAGCCCAGCCGACCCGTCGTCACCTCATCCGAATCGAGGCTTCGTCTTGTCGTACCCCATTCCGGCGGAGGTCACTGACCTCTCGCCGCGTCGCGTCCCTTCCGCCCGGCGGGAGGGCGCGTGATGTCCGTCTTCGACGACCCCGGCCTGTTCGGCCGGCTCTGGGCCGCCACCTACGACGGCCCCGGCAATCCCGACCCGGCCCCGGCCGTCGACTTCCTCGCGCCGCTGGCCGAGGGCGGCCCGGTGCTCGAACTGGCTGTGGGCACCGGCCGGGTGGCCCTGCCGCTGGCCGCCCGCGGCCTCGCCGTGGAGGGTGTCGAGGCGTCCCCGGAGATGGTGGCGCACCTGCGCGCCAAGCCGGGCGGCGCGGACATGCCCGTCACCATCGGCGACATGTCGGACGTCCCGGTCGCCGGGCCGTACCGTCTGGTCTTCCTGGTGTTCAACACGCTGTTCAACCTGGTCTCGGAGGAGCGCCAGGCGGCGTGCTTCCGCAACGTCGCCCGGGTGCTCGCGCCCGGCGGGGCGTTCGTCATCGAGACCTTCGTGCCCGACCCGGCGGACTTCGACCGGGACGAGCAGGTCCAGGTGCGGGAGGTGACCGAGGACTCGGCCACCATCCGCCTGCACCGGTACGACCGGGCGGCGCAGACGTTCGTGCGGCAGACCGTCACCTTCGACGCCTCCGGCGTGCACCTGAAGCCGTTCGCCATGCGGTACGCCTGGCCGGAACAGATCGACGAACTGGCGGAGCGGTCCGGGCTGCGGCTCACCGAGCGGTACGCCGACTGGGACCGGTCGCCGTTCGAGGCGGACAGCCGCGCGCACATCTCCGTCTACCGGCAGCGGTAGCGCTCACGCCGAGGGGCCGGGCATCACGTCCCGGCCTCTCGGCGCGCGACTACGCTGACGACCGCCGGGCCCGGACAGGAGAGGCCGATGACAGTCTCAGTCGCCGCCATGGACGACTCGCACGCCGACTCCGTGCTGGAGATCTACCGCCTCGGCATCGCCGAGGGGAACGCCACGTTCGAGACCGAGCCGCCGGACTGGACGCGGTTCACCGCCACCCGCCTGCCCGGCCACCGCTGGGTGGCGCTCGACGAGGCCGGCGACGTCCTCGGCTGGGTGGCCTGCTCGGCGGTCTCCGACCGCTGCGTCTACGCCGGGGTGGTCGAGCACTCCGTCTACGTGCACCCGAAGGGGCGGGGTCGCGGGGTCGGCCGAGCACTGCTGGAGGCGCTGATCGCCTCCACCGAGGCGGCCGGGATCTGGACCATCCAGTCCGGCGTGTTCCCGGAGAACACCGCGAGTCTCGCGCTGCACGCGACGTGCGGATTCCGCGTCGTCGGCACCCGCGAGCGGGTAGGCCGCCACCACGGCACCTGGCGAGACGTGACCTTGATCGAACGCCGCAGCCCTAGGATCTGACCCCCTCCCTCCTCCCGCGCCCTCGCCCCGGTGATCAAGGCGTTTGTGTCCGGTCGGCGCGGTCCGGGTGACGTAAACCCCTTGATCACCGGGTTGGTCAGGTGCCGACCAGGTGGCGGCGTACCAGGGCGTCCCGCTCCAGGATCAGGCCGACCATCTGCCAGAACTCGGCGAGCCGGGGATGGGTCAGGCCCTCCTCGCGGCTGAGCTTGCGGCCGAAGATCGGGCTGTCCCCGGCGACCTCACCACCGTTGACGAGCGTCGCGGCCGGCCCCGGCGAGCCGACCACCGGCCCGACCCGGCAGCCGAAGGTGACGTGGTCGTCGAAGTCGTCGCGGCCCCAGCTGCCCAGGATCGCGTCGATCCAGACCTCGTGCACGCCGTCGTGGTGGTAGCAGCCACGGCGCGAACCCTAGCGAGCCCGCGTGCCGCCGCGCGTACCCGAAGGCACTTGACGGTTCCGGCGCCCAGGTGCGACGGTTAGCTACATGAGTAATGAACCGAAGAACCGGGATGGATGACGGGCGGCCGATCTTCGTCCAGATCGCGGAGCTGATCGAAAACTCGATCATCGACGGGACGCTCGCGGAGGAGACCCAGGTGCCGTCGACGAACGAGCTGGCGGCGTTCCACCGGATCAACGCGGCGACCGCCGCCAAGGGGATCAACCGCCTGGTCGATGACGGGATTCTCTACAAACGCAGGGGGATCGGAATGTTCGTGGCAACGGGGGCCGTCGAGACACTCCGCGAACGCCGCCGGCGCGAGTTCTCCGACCAGTACGTGCGGCCCCTCATCGAGGAGGCACGCAAGTTGGGCATCGGCACCGAGGAGCTGAAGAAGCTCATCGAGACAGGGGAGGAACAGCGATGAGCGTCGTGGCGGCAGCCGGCCTCACGAAGCGGTTCGGTGAGGTGACCGCTCTCGACGACGTCACCTTCACGTTGACGGGCAACAAGATCTACGGCCTCCTCGGACGCAACGGCGCCGGCAAGACGACGCTGATGCAGCTGATCACCGGCCAGAACAACGGCATCAGCGGGGACCTCACGCTCTTCGGCGAGCGCCCGTACGAGAACGAGCGGGCACTGTCGCGGGTGGTCTTCATCAAGGAGAGCCAGACGTACCCCACGACCTACCAGGTCCGGCACGTCCTGAGCCTGGCCAGGCGGCTGTTCCCCAACTGGGACGAGGACTTCGCGCAGTCCCTCGTGGACGACTTCGACCTGCCGCGCAAGCGCAACGTGCGCAAGCTGTCCCGCGGCATGCTGTCCGCGCTGGGCGTGACGATCGGACTGGCCGCACGGGCGCCGCTGACCTTCTTCGACGAGCCGTACCTCGGTCTCGACGCGGTCGCCCGGCAGCTCTTCTACGACCGGCTCCTCGCCGACTACGCCGAGAATCCGCGCACTGTCGTGCTCTCCACACACCTCATCGACGAGGTGGCCGACCTGATCGAGCACGTGCTGCTGCTCGACCGCGGCAAGCTGCTGCTCGACGCGCCCAGCGACGAGTTGCGCGGCGAGGTGATGGAGGCGTCCGGCCCGGCCGGGGCGGTGGACGAGTTCGCCGCCGCACACCGGGTGCTGCACCGCGGGCAGCTCGGCGGCGCGGTCCGCGCGTCGCTGCGCGGGTCGTTCGACAACGCCGAACGGATGCGCGCCAGGAAGCTCGGCATCGACCTGGCACCGTTGTCGCTCCAGCAGGCCGTGGTGCGCCTGACGACGGAAAGGACGAACACCCGATGACCCGCATCCTCGACGTCGCCCGGATGCACACCATCGCCCGGGTCGGCCAGCTGGACTGGCCGTGGGGCATCATGGCCATCTCGCTCGGCGTCAACCTGCTGATCTTCGCCTCGGTCGACGAGGCGGCGCCGGGCAAGAACACCACAGGCGGTCTGCTCAGCCTCTACATCGTCTGCGCGATCATCGCCGCCGCCTCGATCAGCCAGGTGTTCCCGTTCGCGCTCGGCATGGGCGTCACCCGGCGCACCTTCTACCTCGCCACAGTGCTCGTCAACGTGGTGCAGGCGGTCGTCTACGGCGTCCTGCTCTACCTGCTCAACCTGATCGAGGGCGCCACCGGCGGCTTCGGGATCGAGCTCCGGTTCTTCCGGATCCCGTACATCGACGTCGACAACGGGCTGTTGCAGATCGCCGTCTACGCGGTGCCGTTCCTGTTCTTGAACTTCCTCTCCGTCTTCGTATCCGTCTGGTACGTCCGGTTCGGCATGAACGGCCTGCTCGGCGCCGGCGCGGCGCTGATCCTGGTGACCGGCCTGCTCGTCGCGTTGATCACCTGGCAGGGCTGGTTCGGCGCCATCTGGCAGTGGCTGAGCAGCCAGCACCAGATCAGCCTGCTGGTGGGATGGCCCGCCCTGGTGGCGGCGGCGGCCGCACTCGGGGGTATGGCGGCCATCCGCCGGGCCAACGCCTGACGGTTACGCACACGGCGACCGCCGGTCCGCAGGACGCGGGCCGGCGGTCGTTTGCGCATCGGTTGTCGACCTGCACTGGTGGAGCGTCACCTCAGCGCCTGGTCTCGTACCTCGTCAGGAGCACACCGCCCGGGAACGTCCGGGTCTCCACCAGGGCCAGGTTCACCCAGTTGTCCAGGGCCGTGAAGAACGGCTTGCCGTCACCCACCAGGACCGGGTGGGTGACGAGCACGTACTCGTCGATCAGCCCGCCCCGCATGGCCGCAGCGGCGAGTGTGGCGCCGCCGATGTCCATCGGACCGCCGTCCTCGGCCTTGAGCCGGGTGATCTCGGTGACCGCGTCGCCGGTGACCAGGCGGGTGTTCCAGTCGACCGGCCTGGTCGTCGAGGAGAACACCACCTTCGGCATGTCCCGCCAGCGGCCGGCGAACTCGACCTGGGCCGGTGTGACGCCCGGCTGCTGGTCGGCGGTCGGCCAGTGGGAGCTCATCGCCTCCCACAGTCGCCGCCCGTAGAGCGCCGTGCCTGTCGCCCCCACCCGGTCGGACCACCACTGGAACAACTCGTCGCTCGGCGCACCCCAGCCGAGGTCGTCGCCGGGCGCGGCGACGTAGCCGTCCAGGCTCACGTTCATGCCGAAGGTCAGTTTGCGCATCGTGCCAGCCTCCCGTCGGTCGGTACTCGGCGTACAGACCAGCACAGCGCTGGCAAGACATCGGTCAGGCCACACCGAGGGCCGGCCCACGGGTGTTCCCGCGTCCGGGTGCGGGACCGTGACCCCGTGGACGAGGAGACTGCGGGAGCGCCGTCGCGGTGCATCGCGGGCACTGCTGTGGTGGCCGGGTAATTCCGATGACGGCCTTCGGGCGGGCAGCAAGGATGGTGCGTCGAGGGGGTGCGACCACGAAATGTCTCTTACGGACGGCAGGGACCAACAGCATCGACCCGTCGCCCTGGTGACCGGTGCCGGCCGCAGCGCCGGCATCGCTGCATCGGTGGTGGTGACGCTGGCTCGGACCGGCTGGGATGTCGGCTTCACCTACTGGACCCCGTACGACGAGCGGATGCCCTGGGGAGCCGATCCCGAGGCCATGACGCAGCTCAGCGGCCAGGCCGCCGAGCATGGGGCAAGAACTGTCGCAGTCGAGGCGAACCTCGCTGATCCTCACACCACGGCTGACATCTTCGAGGCCGTGGAGCGAGAGCTGGGCTCGGTCGGCGCGCTCGTCCTCGCCCACTGCGAGAGCGTGAAATCAGGCCTGCTCGACACCAGCATCGAGAGCTTCGACCGTCACTTCGCGGTCAACACCCGGGCGAGCTGGCTCCTGATTCGCGAGTACGCCCGACGGTTCCGAGGGTCACATGGCACGGGACGCATCGTCAGCCTCACCAGTGACGCTACCGTCGGCAACCTTCCCTACGGAGCCAGCAAAGGCGCTCTCGATCGGATCACCCTGGCCGCTGCTCAAGAACTGGCCCACCTCGGCGTGACCGCCAACGCCATCGATCCGGGTCCAACCGACACCGGCTGGATGACCGCAGAGATCATGGATGCCGTCCTACGGGCCACGCCGCTCGGTCGCCTCGGACGCCCGCAGGATTGTGCGAACCTCGTCGCGTTCCTGTGCTCACCCGACGGGGGCTGGATCAACGGCCAACTGTTACGCAGCGACGGCGGCATCTCCTGACCTGTGACAACAGACCGAACTCAGACGTTGAAGCGGAACATAGACGGGCGCTCGCATGACCGGCGGCGACCCAGTCGGCAGGCTTGTCACGCCACATCTTGGGCTTACGCTGTTAGTGGCTGGTTGCCGACGTTTCACGCTGTCTTGTGCCCCCTGTGTGCCCCCGAAGGCTCTTTGGCCGCCAAGCGGCCGAGCCATCGATGCGCATTCTCCAGGCCCACTTCGTTGTCGGCTGCGCTCGTGATTCCGGTCAGATCGTCGGTAACGACTCGGCGGGCGAAGTAGTCAGCCTGCACCGCCCACCGAAACCGGAGCATGGCCAGCAAGCCGTGTTCCACCTCGGCGCGCGTCATCGTCTTGCTCTCTAGGTATGCCTCCACCAGGTAGTCCGCGTTATCGATGCCTCCGACATACATCACTGCCGACGCGAGGTCGTACAGCAGCGGACCGCTCATCGCGATACTCCAGTCGATCAGTCCGCACTCTCCCGTCTTGCGGTCGAGCCGGAATGCCTCTGGAGCCGGATCGGTGTGTAGCAGGCCCCACGACAAAGACCCGACATCAAGCGCCTCGTACCCCGCAAGGGCGGCCGCCACTGAGGGTCGAACCCAAGGACGAACTGCCAAATGTGGTGCCCGCGCATCGACCCAGTCAAACCGATCGGCATCCTTGATCGTCACGCTTCTAAGCGCTGCGTGCACTCGCGCCAGGGTTGCCCCGATCAGCCGTTGCTCGTCCGGGCTCCTGCCAAGCAGCCCGCTGCCTGCGACCCAGTTCAACAACCCGAGTGGCACTCCGTCGACATCGGCGACGACGCTTCCGTGCCTCGTCACTACCGGGGTGCCCGCCGGAACGCCTGCCGCCTCGACGTGAGCCGCGACCTCAAGGCCGCCCATGAAGGAACGGCGCGATCCCGGCGCAACCGCCTTGGCTACCCACCGTTCACCGCCCTCGGAAACGAACCACGTCGCCGAGTTCATTCCGCCGTTGTGCACCTGAACCGCCGCGTCCGCCAGTCCCCAATAGGCCGCGAGACACGCACGCAGCTTCCCGTTATCGATCACCAGCAAGAGTCAAACACCATCCACCGCAACTGGCTACGAACTTCTGACCTCACCGCGTGCCCACCTCGCCATCCCGTCTGCCATCGACCCGCCCTCCTGGGGAGCGGGCCGCCGCCCGGCCCGCCACGTCAAGCGGACCTTGACGGCTCGTACGGACGCTGGCGGGCCGGGCGGCGGTCTGCTCGGCTCGCCCGGGTCGATGGCAGGCGGGATGGCTCCCACCGCAACCACCCACGGACCGTGACCCGCCGACGGAGCCCCGGCCATCCTGGAGCCGGAGCGCCCCCGCCGGAGGCGCACTAACCGCAACCCCGCGACCGCCCCCACTTCGCCGACGCGGCCGGCGTGCCCTTCCCTACGCCGCGCGGGCTCGTGGCCGCGCGGCCCGGCCGGCTGCCGGCCCACCACCACCCGGTCAACGCCCCTGTCGTGCTGCGGCGGCCCACCGGGCTTCCCGCTGTCCGCGCCAGCCGCCGGGCATCAGGCGTGACGGCCGCAGAGCGACAGCGGCAGTGGCCGGCGCGCGCCCAGGCGGCGGCGCGTGCGGCCCGTCAAGGGCCGCCTTGAAGACGTACAGAAACTTTGAACAGCCTCGTCGGCAGTCGGCCGCATCCGTCGAGACAGTCCATGTCGGAGGTAGAGTCCGCGACCGTGGATGAGGTGACTTGGCTCAATGTCATCACCGTGCTCATTGCCCTGGGTGGCGTGGTCGTGGCGGTGCTGTCCTGGGTGGTGTCGCGTGGCTCACGTAGCGAGGCACGGCGCTCAGCCGACGCTGCCGAGGTGTCGGCAAAGGCAGCGCAGGACTCGGCCCGGGAGGCCGCCGCTATCGCGGCGATCGAGCGTGACCGGGAGCATGACCGGCTCGGCCCTGGGCGGGTACCCGGCATCGCTCTTGAGTTGGAGCCGAACCCACGCGATAGCGGTCTGCCCGAGACGCTGTTCGGCACGATCACCGTGCCTCGCGACTACCGCGTGCGCGCCGTCGCCGTACGGGGCAATTCCTCTGCGCCGATCGGCCTGGACTTGCTGCTGCATGCTGGTCGTCCCTACCGCTTCGCCATCGAGCAGATGCATCCGGATCGCGCTGAGCCCGTTGCGGAGTACGTGCTGTTCCGATTCTGGCCGCCTGCTGAGATCGATGACGTGGACACGTGGCGATGCCCCTGCGATCGACCACAAGCCGACGGGGATAACCGGCCTGGTCATTGGGAGTGGCGTGCTCCGGTTGAGTATCGACGGCCACCTACACAGGTGTTCGTGCTGCGCTGAGCCGGCGGTGACGGCAGAGCGGCTTGCGGGTTAGGTGCGAGTACCGGGGAACGACGATTGCAAGGCGGTGGCTCGTGACTCGATGAGCTGCATGCGGAGCTGCCACTCTTCGTTCGCGCTCCAGTCGCTCTGGGCCGTGATCTGGTCCGGGTGCTTCCGGTATAACAGCCCTGGCTCCGCGATGAAGTAGCCGTCGGTCACGACTGACGCGGCGATCAACAGCCCAGTGTCTTCCCCACCCGGCAGTGCCATCCAGCCGCCAAGGGCGAGGGCGAGTTCTCGCCGGATACACAGCGTGGCTGGGTGGACCGGAAGCCGGTATCCCTTACGGCGGAAGTAGTTCAGTACCTCGCCCTGGTGCAGGATGCCGCCCGGTGGGTCGGCGTGTTGCCAGCCAACCGTTGATCCGTCGGGCATTAGGTCGAGCACACTGCACGTCGTCCAGCCGACGTCGGGCCGCTTGCTGAGTACGTCGATCTCACGCGCAAGGGCGCCGGGAGCGAGCTGGTCGTCTGCGTCCAGGACTCGCAGCAGATCTCCGCCGCTGCGTGCCATAGCCATGTTGCGGGCGGTCCCTGGACCACCAGGCTTCCCTGTTCCGCTGAGAATGCGTGGGTCATCGGGAAGGGCGGCAGCAACTTTGCCGGTCCGTCCGTCCTCCTGGACCAACCATTCCCACGCCCACCCATCCGGCAACTCTTGCGAGCGGAGTGATTCGTAGGCGTCTGCCAGATAGGGAATGCTCGGGGCGTGGACTGGCGTGATCAGGGAGATCTTCACTCGGACCACCGCGCAAGCTTCGTTGTGTAAACGAACTCGGTCCGGTCGCCAGGGAGTACGACGTTCGAGACCTCCACGACGCAGTCCTTGGTGTCCACGGAGACCTTGCGAAGAACGAGCACTGAGACGCCTGGGGGCAGCTTCAAGGCTTCGGCTTCGTCTGCCGAGGGCGGCCGGGCCGTGATCTCGTCAACGATCCGGTCTAGCTCAATTCCGATGGTGAATAGCTGGTTCTGAGTACCGCCCGGCCACGGCTCGTTGTTGTCGTCGAGCAGCGCCGGGTTCTCGGCTACCACGTCATAGACCATGTAGGACGTGTTCAGGCTGAGCGGCACCCGCTCCTTGCGGGAACTAGTTCGGTAGACGCGCTCAAGCATCTTTGCGCCGACCGGAACTCCGAAGATCCGAGCCAGTTCAGCGCTCGCCGGAACCGTCCGGTACTCAGCCGAGAAGTCAAGGTCTTGCATGGTCAGTCCGGTGTCCCGCTCGGTTGCGCCTGTGCGGCGTCGCTGAGACTCGGGCAGCCGGGCTCGATCCTTCTCCCACTGATACCGCTCGGGGGATCGCCGTACTCGCTGTCGGGGGGCGCGGACGAAGGTTCCTCGGCCGTGACGTCGATCGACCAGACCTTCTGCTTCAAGCGTGTCGAGCGCCTGTCGGACGACGGGCAAGCTCACTTCATAGTCGGCTTTCATCTGCTGCTCGTTCGGCAGCTTCGTTCCAGGCGTGACCTCACCTGAATGAATCTTTTCGCGCCACTCTGCGGCGATTCGCTCCCACTTGGCCATTCTTCACACTCCTTCACGCCTGGATCCAGTTTAGGTCTTCATGAAGTCTTGACGCGACCGGACGACCGGCCGTACGTTGTCTGCACGTCTTCATGAAGACATGATGACGGTGGAGTGCGCCGACGAGCGGTGCCCCAACAGACAGGAGACGGCCTTGAAGCTGTACGTGGACACCACGAGCAAGCAGGTGACGGCGTCGAAGGACCCGGAGCCGAAGAACGACCAGAACGGCAACCAGAAGTCCGAGAAGAACACGGGCCGGCCCATGTGGTCCACGCAGGTCTTCGTGCTCGACGAGACGGGCGGCGAGGTCATCACCATCACCACGGCGGGTGAGAAGCCGAACGTGAAGGTGGGCGACTTCCTCGCGGTCGAGCAGTTGGAGGCCATTCCGTGGGCGACCAACGGGCGTAACGGCGTCGCGTTCCGGGCGGTGTCCCTGAAGCCGAAGACTGGTTCTCCGGCCAAGTAGGTCACTTCGCACGTCGTGCTGTGTGAGCCACAGGTGTCCGTGGCTTGCGAAGCGGCCTGATGGTCCGCTGATCCAACCCCATGCGGTTCCGGGAGTGTTCCTGACTCCTACGTTCCCGGTCCGGTCGTCACGACAGGTGGCGGCAAGAAGGAAATTGGCCCGGGGTCGGTACTGACTCCTACATCTGCCGACCCCGGTGCCGTCAACTCATCCGATCCCAACTGGCACTTGGGAGGACTCGTCGTGTCCAAGTCTAGCCCTCGCCGTTCCTTCGGCGGGAAGTCAACCGGAACGGTGACGGTCATTGAGGCCAGGGTTCACCGTTCCTCAGCCCGTAACGCCCGGCTCGCGTTCGTCCTGTCGGCGGTCATCGTCGGTCTTCTGTCGGCTGTGGTGGCCGCGTCCTACATGCACCCGATCCTGGCCCTGTTCCTCGGCGCGCTCGTCGGCGTGCCGGTCGGTGGGATCGCGTGGGTGCTGGTCCGGATCTGGCCGGTGCTGCGGCTGCTGTGGTGGTGGGCGATCGAGATCGTGCTCGCGGTCGCCGTGCTCACCTTCTGGGTGCAGCTCGCCAACCACACCCCGGCCGTGGTGACGCTGCTCGTGGTCACCCTGCTCGTCGGTGTCCCGGCCGCCGTGCCGGTCTGCCGCCGCCAGGTGATCGCCTGGGCGTGGTGTCTCGTGGTGAGGCATCGGCTGCGGGTGTGCTTCTCGCAGTTCATCATCGCCAACCAGTCCGGTTCGCTGCCGCTGATCCTGTGGGCTCGTCCCACGCCGGTCGGTGAGCGGGTCTGGGTGTACCTGCGCCCGGGCCTGTCGGCCAAAGACCTGGAAGGCCGCCTCGACAAGATCGCCGTGACCTGTCACGCCTCCACCGTGCTCATCGAGCGCGCCTCGGAGCGGACCGCCGCGTATCTGCGGTTCGACATCAAGCACCGTGAGGTGCTGACCGCCACTGTGGGTTCGCCGCTGGTCGACGTGATCGACCCGGACGCCCCGACGGTCGAGCAGGCACCGCTGACGGTGCCGACCGCCCTGGACCTGCCGGACGTCGACGTCCCGACGATCACCCTCCCGGCACAGGGCAAACCCGCCGGCAAGAAACCGGCCCCCACCACGACGGCCAACGGCAGCAAGCCCGCGGCTTCGTCCTCGACGCCCGAGGACGACGTTTCCGACTGGATCTGACCTTCAATTTCACCTGGGACGCGAGGAGCCCTGCGGGCTCGTTCGTGTGGTTCCTCGCGTCCACCAACCGCCCAAGGAGGGCACCGATGACCGCGATTCCCGCCCCCGCTGCTGCGGTGCCGGTGGGTCCTGGCCTGTCGATGTTCGACCCGATCTTCATCGGGATCGACGAGTTCGGCCAGCCCGTCTACATCACCCTCGCCTACCGCAACCTTCTCGCCGGTGGTGAGCCCGGCGGCGGTAAGTCCGGGCTGCTCAACTGCATCGCGGCCCACGCCGCGCTCAGTGTCGACTCCCGGCTCGTGCTACTCGACGGCAAGCTCGTCGAGCTGGGCCAGTGGGAAGACTCCGCTGATGCCTTCATCGGCCCGGACATCACCGAGGCCCTGACCGTCCTCAAGCGGCTGCAACTGGTGATGAACAACCGCTACGCCTGGCTGCGCGCCCACGGGCGCCGCAAGGTGACCGCCGACGACGGCCTGTCGGTCATCACCGTCCTGGTCGACGAGATCGCCTTCTACTCCGCCACCGTCGGCAGCAAGCAGGAGCAGGAAGAGTTCGTCGCCCTCCTGCGTGACCTGGTCGCCCGGGGCCGTGCCGCCGGTATCCCGGTCGTGGCCGCGACGCAGCGGCCGTCGTTCGACATCATCCCCACCTCGCTGCGGGACCTGTTCGGCTACCGGGCCGCGTTCCGCTGCACCACCCCAAACAGCTCGAACATCGTCCTCGGCCACGGCTGGGCCGAGCAGGGCTACACGGCCACCGACATCGCCCCCACCAACCAGGGCGCGGCCTACCTCATCGCCGAAGGCGGCGTCCCGCGCCGCATCAAGGTCGCCTACCTGACCGATGCCCAGATCGCGGGCATCGCCGACTACGCCGCCTGGATCCGCCGGCCACGCCGGTTACCGGACCAGGTTCCGGACCTCACCCGCGTCGACTTCGGGGTGGCGGCATGACCACCCGGGAACGCACCTACGCCAAGGCCAACAGCCAGCGGGCCGCGCAGTACACGGAACTGTGGATCGTCGGCCGTCCCGAGGACATCGCCGCCATGGTCCAGGTCGCCTCGGCCAGCGGCCGACTCGTCTACCTGTCCGCCCCGCGCCCGATGGGCGGCGACGACACCCGCCAACGCCGCTACTTGCGGCTGCGCACCACCCGATAAGCGGCCGACAGGACCAGGACATCGCCTGGCAGCAGTGCTGGTCCTGCCGACCTCCACCAACAGCCCCGAAAGGACGTGGCTGCCATGAAGGCTACCCAAAACCCTGCCACCGGAGTCCAGGTCACACCCGCTGACCTGCTCCGCTGCGCTGCCCTCTACCTGCGCCGGCACGGCTGGCACCAGGGCACCTACTACGCCCCCACCACCGACACCCCCACCCCGCCGGCCTGCGCCGCCGGGGCCATCGGCATCGCCACCGCCGGACACCGCGTCGAGCACTTCTCCCAGCTCGACCCGAGCGCGCTCGCCGACTACCTCGCGGCCATGGCCGCGTTCGTCGACTACCTCGACGACCACGCCCCGGTCTTCCACATCGACGAAGACGGCTACCTGCTCGACGAGCACACCTCCCCCTACTCCTGGAACGACGACCCCGCCCGCACCGCCGAGCAGGTCATCACCGCCCTCGACGCGGCTGCCGACGAGTGGGACCGCCTCCACAACCAGGGAGGCGAGAACTGATGTTCACCGTCAAGGCGTCCTTGACGCGCACCCCCTCCCGCCGCAAGCGGCGTGAAGTCGTCGAGAACAACGCGTTCGCCGCGTTCGCCCGCCGCATCATCCGCGCCCACGGCCGCCGCGTCGCCGCCGGTGACGTGGAAGCCCTCCGCGACCTCGTCGCACTGTCGGCCAACCTCGACGACGCCATCGGCGAAGCCGTCGTCGGCCTGCGGGCCTTCGGCTACTCCTGGGCCGAAATCGGCCAGCGCCTCGGCATCTCCAAGCAAGCCGCCCAGCAGCGCTGGGGAGGCCAGTCATGACCACCTACACCTACGACCCGGCCAACCCCGCCGACGAATTCCCCACCTACCCCTACCGGCTCGCCCCCGACGGCCTGGCCACCCGCCGCCAGCTCCGCGCCGCCGGACTCCGCCCGGGCGGACATCACGCGGTCGCGCAGATCCTGTGGCGTCGCGGTAAGCGCGTTGCGTACCTCTACCGCCTCGACCTCGCCGCCCCCAAACGGGTCGCGACCCCGGCCCAGCGGGCCGCTATCGCCAAAGCCCTGCGGGCTCGCCGCACCTGCCGCCACTGCGGCCAGACCAAGCCCTACTACATCCCCCGCCGTTACGGCTGCTGCCTCGACTGCCACGGAGGCGACCGATGACCTTCAACCTGTCCGACCCGTGCCTGTGGTGCATCGAGGGCAACTCGCCCGCTGGCGTCCACGACATCCTCGGCCCGGTCTACACGCCCTGCCCCGTCTGCCTCGGCCGCTGCGCCCTCTGCGAAGGCGACGGCCTCTTCCCCGCCGACTTCACCTGCCTGCCCTGCTTCCGCAACCAACTCGCCGCCCAGGGCCTGGCCCCGATCATGTGCGCCCACTGCTCCGGCGTGGTCGACCTCATCCCCCTCGACAGCATCCCGGCACCGGAGGTGACCCCCCATGCCCACCACTAACCCGCCCGCTGCCTGGCCCGCCCGCCTGGAAGGCGGCGTCCTGGTCCTCATCGTCATCTTCGTCGGCCTCGCCGCTGGGGCGGCTTCCTTCACCCACGTCCACGACTGGACCATGGCCAACAGCCCGGAAGGCACTTCCGGCTGGTTCGGCTGGGCCAACGCCGTCATCTCCGAACTCGTCCCCGTGGCCTGCCTGCTCGTCATCCGGCGTCGTAAGCGCCACGGCGGCCCGATCGGCTACCCGCTGGTCCTCCTGATCGCCTTCGCAGGCTTCTCCCTCGCCGCACAGCTCGGCGTCGCCGTCGGCCAAGTCGGCCCCTCCGGCTGGCTCCTGTCCGCCGTCCCCGCCCTGGCATTCATGGCCCTGGTCAAACTCGTCCTCGCCCCCGTCACAACCACCACCGACCCCATCGACGCCACCGACGACGTCGCCCAGCTCATCGAGGAGCCGCCGACCGTCGACATCCCGCCAGCCGCCCCGGCCGTCGTCGAGGCACCCGTCAACCCGGTGCCGATCACCCGACCCGAGGTGCCCGCGCACCTCATCCCCACCGCCCGCTTCGTCATCGGCCGCCACGAACAGAGCACCGGCCGCCCCATCACCATCGACGAACTCGCCGGACTGCTCACCATCACCCCCGACATCGCCCGGGAACTGCTGCACACCCTCAGCGGCCACACCACCGCCGTCAACGGCACCCCCGTCACTGGTGGTGCCCGATGACCATCCACGTCGTCGACATCGAGCAGGTCACCCACACCTGCCCCGCCTACCCGGACGAGCCGCACCCCTACGACACCCGACGCACCGTCATCCACGTCATCCCCGGCGGCCCCTGCCGGACCCCGGTCACCATCCGCTGCGGCCAGACGACCGCCACCATTCCCTGCCACCGGCACGAACCGGCCGCCCGCCAGTGCGGAGCCTGCCGGACCATCGTCACCCAGCACTCCATCACCAACCGGCCCGAGGTGGCCGCCTGATGGCGTCGACGCTGGACCTCACCCCCCGAGCCTCGGCCCGGGGGGTGGGCTCGAACGCCGACACCACCACCCCCGTCTACACCTACACCGCCGCCGGTTCCGCCTTCCAGCGCGCCACCCGACCCGACTACTTCGGCTGGCTCGACCACGTCCGCGCCGCCGCCGGCTGCACCCGACCCATCCGCCTCGCCGGGCAGCTCCTCACCGTCGAACCCGGCACCGGCCGCGTCCTCGACTCCCGGCAGACCGACGCCATGCCCGATGCTGCCATCTACAAGGCATGCGGCAACCGCCGCGCCACCGTCTGCCCTACCTGCGCGCAGACCTACCAACGCGACGCCTTCCAACTCCTGCGCGCGGGCCTGGTCGGCGGCAAAGGCGTCCCCGAATCAGTCGCGCAGCATCCGGCGGTGTTCGCCACGTTCACCGCGCCGTCGTTCGGCACCGTCCACGCCCGAAAGGTCAAGCGGCACACCTGCCGCAACCGCCGCCGCTGCGACTGCCGCGCCGAACCCTGCCACGCCCGCCGCGACACCGGCCTCTGCCCCCACGGCCGACCCGCCGTCTGCTGGGCTAGGCACGAGCAGGGTGACGCCGCGCTCGGGCATCCGCTGTGTCTGGACTGCTACGACCACGACCACCAGGTCGTCTGGAACATCTTCTCCGGCGAACTCTGGCACCGCACCAAACAAGCCGCCGAACGCTGGCTGGCGAAACTCGCCCAACGCCGCGGCGTCCCCCGCGTCGAGATCTCGACCGCCTCCGGCAACACCCGGAAGGTCGCTCCGGTGCGGCTGTCGCCCGGGAAGGTCGCTGAACTGCAAGCGCGGGGAGCGGTGCACTTCCACGCCATCGCCCGCCTCGACGGCGTCGACGGCCAGGACCCCGACAACGTCGTGCCCCCGCCGGCCGGGTTCACCGTCGACGACCTCGTCGACGCGCTGCGCCACGCCGCCCGGCAGATCGCCTTCCACACCCCGCCCCACCCCGACCGGCCCGAGGGCTGGCCCATCGCCTGGGGCGACCAGGTCGACCTGGAACCGATCGCCACCGACGGCTCGGGGGAGGTCACCGATGGCATGGTCGCGGGCTACCTTGCCAAGTACGCCACCAAAAGCACCGAGGCCACCGGGCACACCTCCACCCGCCTGACCGCCGACACGATCGGGGACTACGCCGACCCCGACGGCGACCACACCGCCCGCCTCATCGACGCCTGCTGGCGCATCGGCCGACCAATCCACACCCCGGCCCCACTCTCCGAGCGGTCCCGGGAACCCCGGCCACGGCCCGGCTTCGTCCAGCGCTGGGAATGCCCCGACTGCGGCACCCACACCCGCTACGCCGCCTGCCCCACCTGCACGGCTGCGCGTCAAGCCGCCCTTGACACCGAACCGACGAAAACGGCGACAGCCAACCCGTACGCCCGGCTGCGCCGATGGGCGCACATGCTCGGCTTCGGCGGCCACTTCCTCACGAAAGCCCGCCGCTACTCCGTCACCTTCCGGCTCCTGCGCGACACCCGCGTCACCTTCCGGCGCCACGAACACCAGAACCACGAACACTCGGCCACCGCCGCCGGACCACCCGTCGAGCAGGTCGACGAAGACACCACGCTCATCGTCGGCACCCTCACCTTCGCCGGAGTCGGCTGGCACACCACCGGAGACGCGCTCCTCGCCAACACCGCCGCCGCCCTCGCCCGCGAGCGACACGCCACCGGCCGCGAAGAACTCGCCCACGAACTCGGCACCACCCCGGCCGGTATCGCGTCGGCCGCATAGCTGACGACAAGGAGGAGACAGCATTGGCAACCCGTGAAGCAGCGACCGAACTGTGGTCGATCGAGGAGGTGTCGGCGTTCCTGCGGGTGCCCGTCGGCACGCTGTACCAGTGGCGGTACCGCCGCACCGGGCCACGGGCGTTCAAGGTCGGCCGACACCTGCGCTACGACCCGGCCGACGTGCGCTCCTGGCTCTCGGGACAGGCGGCCTGACATGGGCAGCGTGGAGAAGCGGATACGCGACGGCAAGGTTACCTACCTGGCCCGGTGGCGCGACGACGCCCACCGCCAGCGCAAGCGCTCCTTCACGCGCAAGGTCGACGCCGATCGCTTCCTCGCCCAGGTCGAAGCCGACATCGTGCGCGGCCAGTACGTCGACCCGTCCGACAAGACGACCGTGGTCGAGTACGCCCGGCGCTGGGCTGCCGGCCGCGCTCACCGTCCAACAACCGCCCGGCGTGTCTCCAGCCTGATCGAGACGCATATTGCTGCGACTCCGCTCGGCTCCCGTCGCCTGGCGGCCGTCGTGCCCTCCGAGGTGCAGGCATGGGCGGCCGACCGTGGCAAGGTGCTGTCGCCGTCGACCCTGCGCAACCTTGTCGGGCTGCTCCGCTCGGTCTACGCGGCGGCCGTGCTGGACAGGCTCGTCGGCCGCTCGCCCGTGGTCCGGGTCAGCCTGCCGTCAGCCCACCGGGAACGCGTCGTGCCGCTCACCGTCGACCAGGTACGCAAGCTCGCCGACGCGATCCCCGCCCGCAACCGCGCCATGGTCCTCACCCAGGCCGGGTTGGGCCTGCGCCTCGGCGAGCTGCTCGCGCTGCGCGTGCAAGATGTCGACTTCGCCGCGCGCCTGGTGCGGATCGAGTGGCAGTTCGCGCCGCAGTCCAAGGTGCGGACGGTCCCCAAGACTCCGCGCTCGCGCCGGACCGTGCCGCTGCCCCAGGTCGTCGCTGACGCTCTCCGGGCGCACATGGCGCAGTTCCCACCGGCTGATGACGGCACGCTGTTCACGACCCGCTTCGCCGGCCCCTACCGCCACGACTACTACGGCTCGATCATCTTCGGCGCGGCTGTCCAGAAGGCGGGCCTGCCGGAGAGCATCACGACCCATGACCTACGCCACCATTACGCGTCGGTCCTGCTGATGCAGGGCGAGTCGGTCATCACCGTGGCCGAACGGCTGGGGCACGAGAACGCCACGCTGGTCCTATCGACGTACGGTCACCTGATGCCGGACTCGGAGGAACGCACCCGCCGGGCGGTCGATGAGGCGTGGGGTTGTGCCCCCGATGCGCCCCAGGGCGAGACACCAACGCTCTGACCTGCGAAAACAGCCCGGATTCAGACGTTGAAGCGGAACTCCACCACGTCGCCGTCCTGCATGACGTACTCCTTGCCCTCGATCCGGACCTTGCCGGCGGCCTTGGCCGCCGCCATCGATCCGGCCTCGACCAGGTCGTTGTAGGAGACCACCTCGGCCTTGATGAAGCCGCGCTGGAAGTCGCTGTGGATCACCCCGGCGGCCTCCGGCGCGGTCGCGCCGACCGGGACGGTCCAGGCCCGCGCCTCCTTGGGGCCGGCCGTCAGGTACGTCTGGAGCCCGAGCGTCCGGAAGCCCACCCGGACGAGCTGGTTCAGGCCGGGCTCGGACTGCCCGATCGACTCCAGCAGCTCGCGGGCCTCGTCCTCGGGCAGGTCCACCAGCTCGGACTCGATCTTGGCGTCCATGAAGATCGCCTCGGCGGGGGCGACCAGGCCGCGCAGCTCGTCGAGGAACTCGTCGTTGCCCAGCTCGGCCTCGTCGACGTTGAAGACGTAGAGGAACGGCTTGGTGGTGAGCAGGTGCAGCTCACGCAGGTGTTCCAGCTCGACCTTCGCGGCGGCGGCGCCCGCGTACAGGGTCACGCCGTTGTCGAGGACCTCGACCGCCTTCTTCGCTGCCTCGACCGCGGCGGCCCGGTCCTTGCGGAGCTTGGCCTCCTTCTCCAGCCGGGGAAGCGCCTTCTCCAGCGTCTGGATGTCGGCCAGGATCAGCTCGGTGTTGATCGTCTCGATGTCGTCGGCCGGGGAGACCTTGCCGTCGACGTGCACCACGTTCGGGTCGGAGAAGGCGCGCACCACCTGGCAGATCGCCGAGGCGTCCCGGATGTTGGCGAGGAACGCGTTGCCCCGGCCCTGCCCCTTGGAGGCACCCCGGACCAGGCCGGCGATGTCGACGAACGAGACCGGCGCCGGCAGCACCTTCTGCGAGGAGAAGATCTCGGCCAGCTTGGCCAGCCGCTCGTCGGGCAGCCCGACCACGCCGACGTTCGGCTCGATGGTGGCGAACGGGTAGTTCGCGGCGAGCACGTCGTTCTTGGTCAGCGCGTTGAACAGGGTGCTCTTGCCCACGTTGGGCAGGCCGACGATGCCGATGGTGAGACTCACGACGAACCAGCTTACGCGCTTCGCCGGCCGCGCCGGGCAGGCAGGTCCGCGAAGCCTGTCACTCCGGCTCGGCGGACAGCAGGCGCGGCTCGATCCGGGTCTCCCGGGCGGTGCCGTCCTCGGCGCGGACCAGCTCGTACGCGGCCACGCCGGGACGGTCCGCCACCGCCTCGGCCAGCCGGGTGCCCCGGTAGATCAGCCCCACGCCGTCGTCGGTGCAGTGGCTCGCCGGCAGCGTGCCGTCGGCGACCAGCCGGTGCATCAGCGGGCGGCGCTGCTCCTCGCTGTCGTAGTGCACGCCGTTGCCGTACGGGAGCCAGCCCAGCCCTTCGGTGAAGGGCCGCAGCGTCGGACCGTAGCTGTCGGTGGCGCCGCCGGTGTGCCAGCAGATCGAACCGGCGGAGACCCCGCCGAGCACCACTCCGGCCTGCCAGCACTCGTGCAGGATCTCCGGCAGGCCGTGCACCCGCCACACCGCGCAGAGGTTCGCCACGCTGCCGCCGCCGACCCAGATGACGTCCTGCGCGAGCAGGTGCGCCCGGATGTCCTCGACGTTGGGCATCGGGTAGAGCGCCAGGTGGGAGGCGCGGAACCGGGTGCCGGCGAAGGCGCCGTAGAAGACGGTGAACCCGGTCGGCTGGTCGCCGGTGGCCTGGCCGAGGTAGCAGACGCGGGGCGCGTCACCGGCCCCGGCAAGTTCGGCCATCAGGTCGAACAGGGCGCTGGGCCGAGCGTCCCAGGGGCCACGGCGACGGCTGGCGAAACCCATGCTGGTGGCGACGATCGTCGGTTCGGTGGCGGGCATGGGCGTCCTTCCGGGCGGTGACGGTGCCGATCATTGTGCCGGATCCGCGGGCCTGGCCTCGGCCGCCGCGAGCAACGCGCGCAGCAGGTCGGCCAGCCGGTCCTGGTCGGCGGGCGGAAGCGCGTCGAGGATCCGCCGCTGCACCGCGAGCCCGGCCTCGGCCGACTCCTCCACCACCCGGCGGCCGGTGTCGGTGAGCGTGACCCGCAGCGCCCGCCGGTCGGCCGGGTCCGGGGAGCGCCGCACCAGGCCCGCGCGTTCGAGGCGATCGAGCCGCCCGGTCATGCCGCCGGAGGTGAGCATCAGCGAGGCGGCGAGCGCCTTCGGCGCCAGCGTGTACGGCGAGCCGGAGCGCCGCAGCGCGGCCAGCACGTCGAACTCGCCCCGGCCGATGCCCCAGCCCGCGTACACCTTCTCCTGGCCGTCGCCGACCAGCCGGGCCAGCCGGTAGATGCGGCCGAACACGGCCATCGGCTCGGGCCGCATACCTGGTCGTTCCCGCCGCCACTGCTCGACGATCGCGTCCACCTCGTCGCCTGTCACGGCTGCCGATTGTGCCGCACGTCCCACTTCCCCTTTTCGCTCGGACCTGATTAGCTTAGCGCTAAGATACTTAGAGCCGAGAGAGGCCGACATGAACCGCCGCTGGACCGACGTCGCGCTCACCGCCGCCGCCCCGATCACCTGGGGGACCACCTACCTGGTCACCGGCGAACTCCTTCCCCCGGACCGGCCGCTCTGGGCCGGGGCGATCCGCGCCCTCCCGGCCGGTCTGCTGCTGCTCGCCCTGACCCGCCGACGACCACGCGGTCTCTGGTGGGGGCGAGCCGCAGTGCTCGGCGCGCTGAACATCGGGGTGTTCTTCCCGCTGCTGTTCCTCGCCGCGTACCGGCTGCCCGGCGGCACCGCCGCCGTCCTCGGCGCCGCGCAGCCACTGCTGGTGGCGGTGCTGACAGTCGCGCTGCTCCGTGACCGCCCCACCCGGCCGGCGCTGGTCGCCGCCGCGGTCGCCCCGCTCGGCGTCGCCCTCGTGGTGCTGCGCCCAGGTGCCGGCCTCGACCCGCTCGGCGTCACCGCCGGACTGGCCGGCGCCGTGGCGATGGCCGCCGGACTTGTGCTCACCCGCCGCTGGGGCCGGCCGCCCGGAACGGGCGTCCTCGCCGCGACGAGCTGGCAGCTCGTCGCCGGTGGCCTGATGATCGTGCCGGTCGCCGCCGCCGTCGAGGGCGCGCCGCCCGTGCCCGACGGGCCGGCCCTTCTCGGGTACGCGTGGCTCGGGCTGGCCGGCACCGCGCTGGCGTACGTGCTGTGGTTCCGGGGCGCGGCGCGACTGCCGGTGTCCCGCGTGTCGGTGCTCGGCGCGCTGAGCCCGCTCACCGCGGCGGCGCTCGGCTGGGTGGTGCTCGGTGAGGCGCTGGACCCGGTCCAGCTCACCGGTTTCGCGGTGGCCGTGGCGGCGATGGTGCTCGCGCAGATGCCGGGTCGATCGCCGCGCCCGCAGCCGGGCGGCGGCGCGGACAGCCCGACAACGACGCCGGCCGGCCTTCGGGCAGGCGGCGGGACGGCGGCCCGGTGGCGGCGCGGTCAGCCGGCCCGCAGCCGACGCCAGTCGTCCGGCCACGCCTCGGCGGTGACGCCCTCGGGCAGCACACCGGCCGGTAGCTGCGCCGCGGCCGCGAGCGGCAGCGTGAACCGGTGCGCGGCGGCGGGACCGGCCGCGTACGACCGGTCGAGCAGCCACCGCACCTCGTCGGCGGTCCAGCCCAGGCCGGAGCGGGCGGCGATCTCGCGGACCAGCCGCAGGCCGACCCGGGTGTCGTCGTCGTAGAAGCGCATGCACCAGTGGTGCGCCCACATACCGAGCGCGCGCAGCCCGTCCGGGTCGAGGGAGCCGGCCAGCCGCCCGCAGGCGGTGTCCGCGAAGGGGCGACCGGGGTCACCGGCCCGGTCGCGCTCGATCGCGCCGTACGCGGCCGGCGCCACCACCCGCATCCGCTCGTAGAAGCCCTCCACCACCGCGGCGTCCAACGGTGCTCGCCCCGATCGCATCAGCGGACACCCCGCCCGGCCACGCTCGCCATGCCCCGCACCTCTTCTTGAGTTGGTGGCGGGACGCTACCGACCACTTACGACACTTTCTCGGGTCCGCCGGTCATGATCCACGCCACCTCGCCGGAGTGGCGGTGTCCCGGGGCTCGGGATACCGCCACTTCCCCGAGCGGGCGCGACTGCCGCACGTCATGTCTGAATCCCGCCAGCCGAGCGTCGGAGCTGCGAGGCAGGATCGTGGCATGGAACTGGACTTCGAGCGGTGCTACCGAGCCGTCGACAGCCGCGACCCGCGGTTCGACGGCTGGTTCTACACCGGCGTGACGTCGACCGGGATCTACTGCCGGCCGTCCTGTCCGGCGATGACGCCGAAGCGGCAGAACGTCCGGTTCTTCCCGTCCGCCGCCGCCGCGCAGGGGGCCGGGCTGCGGGCGTGCCGCCGGTGCCGGCCGGACGCGGCACCGGGCTCGCCCCAGTGGGACGTCCGGGCCGACCTGGTCGGTCGCGCCATGCGGCTGATCGCCGACGGCGTGGTGGACCGGGACGGGGTGCCCGGGCTGGCCACCCGGCTGGGCTACACCGAGCGGCACCTGCACCGGATGCTCCGGGCCGAGCTGGGCGCCGGCCCGCTGGCGCTGGCCCGGGCCCAGCGCGCGCAGACCGCCCGGATCCTGATCGAGACCACCGGCCTCGGCCTGGCCGAGGTGGCCTTCGCCGCCGGGTTCGGCAGCGTCCGGCAGTTCAACGACACGGTCCGCGAGGTCTACGGCGGCACGCCGTCCGAGCTGCGGGCCGGCCGACGTGGCCCGGCGGCGACCACCGGGGCGGGCACGCTCTCGCTACGGCTGGCGTACCGGCCCCCGCTGCACGCGGGCGCGCTGCTGGACTTCCTCGCGCTGCGCGCGCTACCCGGCGTCGAGGTGGTCCGCGACGGCACCTACCACCGAGGGCTGCGACTGCCGCACGGTCCCGCCACGGTGGCGCTGGCCCCTGCCGACGGCCACATCGACGCGACGCTGCGGCTGGCCGACATGCGTGACCTGGCCCCCGCGGTGGCCCGCTGCCGCCGTCTGCTCGACCTGGACGCCGACCCGGTAGCGGTGGACGCCACACTGGCCGCCGACCCGGCGCTGGCCCCGGCCGTCGCGGCCGAGCCCGGCGTCCGGCTGCCGCACGCGGTTGACGGTTTCGAGCTGGCCGTCCGCGCCGTCGCCACCCAGCAGGTCTCGCTGGCCTCGGCGCGGACCACGCTCACCCGCCTGCTCTCCGCCACCCGGGCAGCGAGCGGGGCGGGTGCCGACGACCCGGCGGACGGCCTGGTGGCGTTCCCCGGTCCGGCGGAGGTGCTCGCGGCTCCGGACACGGCGTTCCGGATGCCGGCGGCCCGCCGGGAGACGCTCCGTGCGTTGGCCCGCGCGGTCGCCGACGGCGAACTCGACCTGGAACCCGGAGGCGACCGGGAGGAGGCGGTCCGGCTCCTGGCCGCGGTGCCCGGTATCGGCCCGTGGACCACCGGCTACCTGGCCATGCGCGCACTCGGCGACCCGGATGTCGCGCTCACCACCGACCTGGGCGTACGCCGTGGCGCAGCGGCGCTCGGCCTGTCCGACGACCCGAAGACCCTGTCCGCGTACGCCGACCGCTGGCGCCCCTGGCGGTCGTACGCGACCATCCGACTCTGGAGAGCAGCATGAGCACTGTGGACAGCACCGTCATCGACACCCCCGCCGGCCCGTTGAGCGTGCTCGCCGGCCCGACCGGGGCGGTACGCGCGGCGGGCTTCACCGCCGACCCGGCGGCCCTGCTGCCGTTGATCCACCCGAGCCTGCGCGGCGAGCTGCGGGAACGGGCCGACCTCGGTCCGGTGACCGCCGCCGTGCGGGCCTACCTGGACGGTGAACTCACCGCGATCGACGCGGTAGCGGTGGAGCAGCACACCGGCGGCGCATTCCTGACGCACGCCTGGCAGGTGCTGCGCGACGTGAAGCCCGGCGACCCGGTCACCTACACCGGCTTCGCCGCGCTGGCCGGGCGACCGGCGGCGATCCGGGCCGCCGCGGCGGCCTGCGCGCGCAACGCCGCCGCGCTGTTCGTGCCCTGCCACCGGGTGCTGCGCACCGACGGCTCGCTCGGCGGATACCGCTGGGGCCTGGACGTGAAGAAGTGGCTTCTCGGGCATGAGGGACGGGTGACGGCTAGCTGACAGCCGGACTGCCACCCCCGGCGGCTACCGTCGGGTAGTGCCCGCGTCCAGCGACGGCAACCCCGCGGCGCATTCCGGCGCCCGGTCCCAGCCGCTGCGCAACCTCTGGCGGCTGCGGCCCTACCTGCGCCCGTACGCGACGGAGTTCGCCTGGCTGCTGGTCGCGGCGCTTGCCGCCACCGCGGCGAGCCTGGCCGTTCCGCTCGTGGTGCAGCGGGTGGTCGACGGGCCGGTGGCCCGGCACGACGAGGCCGGGCTGCTCCGGCTCGGCGCCCTCGCGCTGCTGCTCGGCGTGGCCGAGGCGGTCCTCATCTTCATCCGCCGCTGGACGCAGTCGTCGTCCTCGGTGGGCATGGAGGCCGCCATCCGCGCCGACATCTACGCCCACCTGCAACGGCTTCCGGCCGGCTTCCACGACCGCTGGCAGTCCGGCCAGTTGTTGTCCCGGATCACCAGCGACCTCTCGGTGATCCGGCGGTTCCTCTCCTTCGGGCTGCTGTTCCTGGTCCTCAACCTGGTCACCTACGCGGCGGTGGTGGCGCTGCTGATCCGGCTGCACCAGTGGCTGGGGCTGCTGGTCGCGGCGAGCGCCGTACCGCTGTTCCTGATCAGCCGCCGCTTCGCGCGCCACTACCACGCGGCGTCGCGGCGGATGCAGGACCAGCAGGGCGACGTCGCCACGCTGGTCGAGGAGACCGCGCTGGGGTTGCGCACCATGCGGGCGTACGGGCGTGGGCCGGAACTGGCTGCCCGGTTCGCCGTCGGCGCGCGCCGGCTGCACGACACCGGGATCGGCAAGGCCCGGCTGCTGGCCCGTACCTCCGCGTTGTTCGACCTGGTGCCCAACCTGACCCTCGGCGCGGTCCTGGTGGCAGGCGCCGCGGCGGTCGCCGACGGCGTGCTGTCCATCGGGGAGCTGGTCGCGTTCGTCAGTCTCCAGCTCATGCTGATCTGGCCGGTGCAGTCGCTGGGCTGGATCATCGCCAACGGCCAGGAGGCCGCGACCGCCGCCGACCGGATCCAGGAGGTCCTGGACACGCCGCCGACCATCGTGGACGCACCGCACGCCCGGCCGCTCGACCGGGGCGAGGTGCGCGGCCGGCTCCGCTTCGAGGGGGTCGGCTTCCGCTACCCCGGTACGTCCGCGCCGGTGCTGCGCGATCTGGACCTGACAGTGGAGCCGGGCGAGACGATGGCGCTCGTCGGCGCCACCGGCTGCGGCAAGAGCACGCTGCTGTCGCTCGTCCCCCGGCTGCACGAGGTCACCCGCGGCCGGATCACGCTCGACGGGTACGACGTGCGTGACCTGCGGCTGGAGTCGTTGCGGCGGCTGGTCGCCGTCGCGTTCGAGGAGCCGACGCTGTTCTCCATGTCGGTCTGGGAGAACCTCACACTGGGCCGCCCGGACGCGAGCGAGGACGAGGTCCGGGCCGCGCTGACGCTGGCCCAGGCGGAGTTCGCGTTCGAGCTGCCCTGGGGGCTTTCGACCCGGGTCGGTGAGCAGGGGCTGTCGCTGTCCGGCGGGCAGCGGCAGCGTCTCGCGCTGGCGCGTGCGGTGCTCGGCCGGCCCGCGGTGCTGGTGCTCGACGACCCGCTCTCCGCACTCGACGTGCACACCGAGGCGCTCGTCGAGGCGGCCCTGCGCCGCGTGCTGCGGGACACCGCCACCACGACCCTGCTGGTGGCGCACCGCCCCTCGACCGTGGCACTGGCGGACCGGGTGGCGTTGCTCGACGACGGCCGGATCGTCGCCGTCGGCACCCACTCGGAGCTGCTGGCCCGCGTACCCGCCTACCGGGCGGTGCTGTCCGCCGAGCCGGAGCGCCGGAGCGACGGCGTCGGCCTGGTGCGCTCGTGACCGGCCGCGCGCCGCGGGTGCCCCGGCCCCGCGACGCGCCGAACGGTAACGGGACGACCGGCGCGCGCCACGGCGACGGTGAAGGCCTGTCCCGCTGGCGAGGGCGGGCCACCGATCCGGACGCCGACCGCAGCCGGGCCGAGGACTCGTCCCCGGAGGCGGTGACCCGGCTGCGTGCCCGCAGCCGGCTGCTGCTGCGCCGGCTGCTGCGCCCGCACCGGCGGGCCCTCGGGCTGGCGGTGGCGTTGCTGCTGGCCCAGAACGCCGCCGCGATGTCCGGGCCGTACCTGGTCATGCTCGGCATCGACAGGGGTATCGAGCCGCTGCGGGGCGGCGATCCCGGCCCGCTGATCGCTGTCGCCGCCGCGTTCGTGGTCGCCACCGCTGTCGAGTACGCGGCCCGGCGCGCGTTCCTCACCCTCGCCGCCCGGATCGGCCAGGCCGTCCTGCTGGACCTGCGCCGCCGGGTGTACGGGCACTTCCTCCGCCTCGACGTCGGGTTCCACGAGCGCTACACGTCCGGGCGGATGGTGTCCCGGCTGACCAGCGACCTGGAGTCGATCGCCGAGCTGGTCGACGGCGGCATCGACAAGCTGGTGATGGCCGGGCTCTCCGTGCTGTCGGTGGCGGGCATCCTGCTCTGGCTGGACCTGCCACTGGCGGCGGTGACGCTGCTCGCGTTCCCGTTCCCGTTCCTGTTCGTGCTGTCGCGCTGGTTCGCCCGCGCCTCGGCCGGGGCGTACCGGCGCACCCGGGAGGCGGTGGCGCTGGTCATCGTGCACTTCGTCGAGTCGCTGCGCGGCATCCGGGCCGTCCAGGCGTACCGGCGGGAGGACCGCAACGACCGCATCTTCGCCACTGTGAACGACGACTACCGGCGCTCCAGCCTGCGCGCGTTCCGGCTGATCGCGATCTACTCGCCGGGCATCCGGCTGATCGGCAACCTGACCGCTGCGGTGGTGCTCGGGTACGGCGGCTGGCGGGTGCTGGGCGGCGGCGTGGAGGTGGGCGTGCTCGCCGCGTTCCTGCTCTACCTGCGCCGGTTCTTCGAGCCGATGGAGGAGCTGAGCCAGTTCTACAACTCGCTCCAGTCGGCGACCGCCGCGCTGGAGAAGCTGGCCGGCGTGCTGGACGAGCGCCCGGCGGTGGCCGAACCGGCGCGGCCGGTGCCGCTGCCGGCCGGGCCGCCGCGCGGGGCCGTCACCTTCCGCGCCGTCGACTTCGGCTACCGCCGCCGGACGCCGATCCTGTCCGGCCTGGACCTGACCGTGCCGCCGGGGCAGACAGTGGCGTTGATCGGGCCGACCGGCGCCGGAAAGTCCACTGTCGCGAAGCTGGTGGCCCGCTTCCACGATCCGGACGCGGGCGTGATCCGGCTGGACGGGGTGGACCTGCGCGACCTCGCAGACGCCGAGCTGCGCCGGGCGGTGGTGCTGGTGACCCAGGAGACGCACCTGTTCAGCGGTTCCGTGGCCGACAACATCAGGTTCGGCCGCCCCGACGCCGACGACGAGGCGGTGGTCGCGGCCGCGCGGGCGATCGGCGCGCACGACTTCATCGCCGCGCTGCCGGACGGGTACGCCACCGACGTGCACCGGCGCGGCGGGCGGCTCTCCGCCGGGCAGCGGCAGCTCGTCGCGTTCGCCCGGGCGTTCCTCGCCGACCCCCGGGTGCTGATCCTCGACGAGGCGACCTCGTCGCTCGACGTGCCGACCGAGCGGCTGGTGCAGCGGGCCCTGCACAGCGTGCTGCGCGACCGTACCGCGCTGGTCATCGCCCACCGGCTCTCCACGGTGGAGACAGCGGACCGGGTGCTGGTGCTCGACGACGGCCGGATCGTGGAGGACGGCCCGCCGGCCGAGCTGATCGCCGCCGACGGCCGCTACGCCGCCCTGCACCGCCAGTGGCGCGACTCCCTCCTCTAGCCCTCGCCCAGGTCCCCGTCGATCTTGCACTTGCGGCCCGCGAGATGCCCGATCAGTGGCTTGTGCCGGGGCGGCAAGTGCAAGATCGACGAGGACGCGCGGGGTGGGGAAAGTCGTGGAGTGCGGCAGGGTGGCTGCCTACCATCGGCTGATGACCGACACGACGATCAGCCCTCGCGGCGGCGTCCCCGAGCGTCCGAGCCTGGACGGCCTCGAGGAGACCTGGGCCCGCCGCTGGCAGGAGGACGGCACGTACGCGTTCGACCGCACGAAGGAGCGGTCGGACGTATACGCGATCGACACTCCCCCGCCGACCGTGTCGGGCGAGCTGCACATGGGTCACGTCTTCTCGTACACCCACACCGACACGGTGGCCCGGTTCCAGCGGATGCGCGGGCGCACCGTCTTCTACCCGATGGGCTGGGACGACAACGGGCTGCCCACCGAACGCCGGGTGCAGAACGTGTACGGCGTTCGTCCCGACCCGTCGTTGCCGTACGACAAGGACTGGCGCCCGCCGGCCGCACCGGTGGACGACGCTGCCCGGAAGAACCCGACAGCGATCTCCCGGCGCAACTTCATCGAGCTGTGCGAGCTGCTCACTGTGGAGGACGAGAAGGCGTTCGAGGCGCTGTGGCGGCGGCTCGGGCTGTCAGTGGACTGGTCGCTGACGTACACCACGATCGGGTCGGCGGCCCGCGCGGCGAGCCAGCGGGCGTTCCTGCGCAACCTGGCCCGGGGCGAGGCGTACCAGGCCGAGGCGCCGACGCTGTGGGACGTCGGGTACGGCACCGCCGTCGCGCAGGCGGAACTGGAGGACCGGGAGCGGCCCGGCGCGTACCACCGGCTGCGGTTCACCGGGCCGGACGGCCGCGAGGTGCTGATCGACACCACCCGGCCGGAGCTGCTGCCGGCCTGCGTGGCGCTCGTCTGCCACCCCGACGACGAGCGGTACGCGGACCTGGTCGGCGCCGCTGCGCGTACCCCTGTGTTCGGGGTCGAGGTGCCGGTGCGCGCGCACCCGCTGGCGGACCCGGCCAAGGGCACGGGCATCGCGATGGTCTGCACGTTCGGTGACCTGACCGACGTGACCTGGTGGCGGGAACTGCGGCTGGACACCCGCGTGGTGATCGGCCGGGACGGACGCCTGCTGCCGGAGCCGCCGGCCGGCGTGCCGGCGGAGCCCTACGCGGCACTGGCCGGGCAGACGGTGAACGGCGCCCGGCGGACGCTCGTGGAGCTGCTCGCCGACGCGGGCGACCTGGTCGGCGAGCCGCGGCCGATCACCCACCCGGTGAAGTTCTACGAGCGCGGCGACCGGCCGCTGGAGATCGTCTCGACCCGGCAGTGGTATCTGCGCAACGGCGGCCGGGACGCCGGCCTGCGCGAGGAGCTGCTGGCCCGGGGGCGGGAGCTGCGCTGGGTGCCGGAGCACATGCGGCACCGGTACGAGCACTGGGTGGGCGGTCTCACCGGTGACTGGCTGGTCAGCCGGCAGCGGTTCTTCGGCGTGCCGGTGCCGGTGTGGTACCGGCTCGACGACGCTGGCGAGCCGGACTGGTCCCACCCTCTCACACCGGACGAGGCGATGCTCCCGATCGATCCGACGAGCGAGCCGCCGCCCGGATACGAGGAGTCGCAGCGCGGTGAGCCAGGCGGTTTCACAGGCGACCCGGACGTGCTGGACACCTGGGCCACCTCGTCGCTGACCCCGCAGATCGTCGGCGGCTGGGAGACCGACCCGGACCTGTTCGCCCGGGTCTTCCCGATGGACCTGCGCCCGCAGGGGCACGACATCATCCGGACCTGGCTGTTCGCCACTGTGGCCCGGTCCCACCTGGAACACGGCGCGCTGCCGTGGCACACAGCTGTGCTCTCCGGCTGGATCCTCGACCCGGACCGCAAGAAGATGTCGAAGTCCAAGGGCAACGTGGTCACGCCGATGGCGCTGCTGGAGCGCAACGGGTCCGACGCGGTCCGCTACTGGGCCGCCAACGGCAAGCCGGGCATGGACCTCGCCTTCGACCCGGCCCAGGTCAAGGTGGGCCGCCGGCTGGCCACCAAGCTGCTCAACGCGTCGCGGTTCGCGCTCGGGCTGGGCGCCGCCGACGCGCTGCGGGCCGCGGCGACCCAACCGCTGGACACCGCGATGCTCGCCGAACTGTCCGGCGTGGTCGCGACCGCGACCACCGCCTTCGACGGGTACGACCACACGGCCGCTCTGATGGCCACCGAGGCGTTCTTCTGGCGGTTCTGCGACGACTACATCGAGCTGGTGAAGGAGCGCGCCTACGGCACCGGGCCGGCCGCCGACTCGGCCCGGGCGGCGCTGGCGACCGCGCTGTCGGTGCAGTTGCGCCTGTTCGCGCCGGTGCTGCCGTTCGTGACCGAGGAGGTCTGGTCGTGGTGGCGGTACGGGTCGGTGCACCGCTCACCGTGGCCGACCACGTACGAGGTGGGCCGCGCCATGGAGGCGCCGGGTGACCCGGAGCTGCTGCGGCTGGCCGCTGACGCGCTGGGTCAGGTGCGCCGCGCCAAGTCGGAACGGAAGCTGTCGATGAAGGCGGACGTGCCGCTGGCCGAGGCGCTCGGACCGGCAGCGGTGCTCGATCAGCTCGGCGCCGTCGCCGACGACCTGCGGGCCGCGGGCCGGATCGCGAAGCTGGACCTGCTGCCGGACCGCACCACGGAACTGGTCATCGCCTGCGCGTTCTGAACCGCCGCACGGCGGTCGGATGTAAGGAAGGGCCCCTTCTTAACGCCTGGCGTTGTAGAAGGGGCCCTTCTTAACACCCCGGAGGGCCGACCGGGCCGGCCCCTCGGCGGTGCATGCCTCACTCGGCCGCGCAGGCCGCCTTGAGCTTGTCCCGGGCGGTGGTCAGATCCGCCTTGCTCGGCGCCTTGCCCGGCGCCTTGGCCCAGGTGTCGGCGAGGTCGGTCATGGCGGTGGCGACCCCCTTCACCGCGGCGTTCACCTCGTCGCTGCTGGTGAAGGCGTGCGTGTAGAGCGTGGCCGCGCCCGCCGAGTACTGGGCGCTGACCGCCGAGTGGCCGGCCGGCGGGCCGATCTTCTCCGCCTCGGCCACCTCCTTCAGCGCGGCCGTGATGTCCTTCTCCGCCGTCGCGCAGGTCTTCCGGGTGGCCTCGTCGAGGCCCGCCGGCGCCGGGGTCACCGGCGGCACGGAGGTGGCGGCGGGGGCGGAGGGCGCCGCCGGCCCGGCCGAGGGCTTGTCGTCATCGCAGCCGGACATGACGATCATCGCGACCGCGGCCGGAGCCAGCAGGGCGAGGCGAGCTGAACGCAAGGTGTTCTCCCCGTGTCGGTGTGCGTAGCCGCCGCAAACTAACAGACCGGACACGGCAGGGCAGAACCCGTTTTCCGGCGCTCGTGCCGGAAAACGGGTTCCGCCCCGGGGTTCAGCTCGTCTCGCCGGCCACGCTGAACGAGCGCAGGCGGTCGATCGCCAGCACTGTGAACCCGACCGCCACCAGGGCGGTGAGCACCGCCGCGACCGGCACCGAGACGGTGGTGCCGAGCAGCGGCGTCGGCGCCATCCGGTCGGCCAGGGCGATCACCCACTGCTGGATCGACAGCACCCGGGTGCCGCCGACGAACCGGCCCAGCAGCCCTTCCCAGATCAGCACGTAGACCAGGCCGAGCAGCACCGGCCGCCGGGTCACCAGGCTCAGCGCGAGGAACAGCGCCGAGTACGCCAGCGCGCCCGCCGCCGAGGCGGCGACCAGTGCGAGTCCGAGGCGTACCGAATCGGCGAGCACGCCCGCGACGTAGATCGGGACGCCGACGGTGACCGCTGTGACGCCGGCCGCGACCGCCAGCTTCGGCAGCACGATCTGCCAGCGCGGCAGCGGCTTGGTGAGGATGTGCACGACGGTGCCGTCGTCGATCTCCGCGCCGAGCACGCCGGTGCCCACGATCAGCGCCACCACCGGCAGCACCACCGCGAGGCCGAGGCCGACGAGCACCGGCGGTCCCCACTGGCCCGGGTCGACGCCGAGCGACCGGCAGAGCACCGCCAGGCCGATCAGGACCAGCGGCAACGGCAGCAGCATGAGGAACCGGCTCCGGCCGAACAGGCCGCGCGCGGTGATCCAGGTGACTGTCGACATCATGCCTCCACCAGATACGAGAAGACGCTCTCCAGCGACTCGTCCTCCGGCAGGAGCTGCCGGACCCGGATGCCGTGCCGGAGCGCGATCCGGGGCAGTGCCCGGGTGAACGCGCCGTAGTCGCCGGCCTTGACCGTCAGGCCGGTTCGGTCCAGCTCGACGCCGGAGACCGACGCCTCGGCCATCAGCGCCACCGCCAGCGCCCGGTCGTCGGTGGAACGCACCCCGAACACGTGCGGCCGGTTGGTCATCAGGCGGCGGATGGTCCGGTAGTCGCCGGAGGCGGCGAGCCGGCCGGCCACCATCACCTGGACCGTGCCGGAGACCTGCTCGACCTCCTCCAGGATGTGCGAGCTGAACAGGATGGTCCGCCCCGCGTCGCCGAGCCGGTGCAGCAGCGCCATCATGTGCAGCCGCTGGCGCGGGTCCATCCCGTTGAACGGCTCGTCGAGCAGCAGCACCTGCGGGTCGTGCACGAGCGCGGCGGCGACCCGGGTGCGCTGCCGCATGCCCTTGGAGTAGGTGCCGATCCGGCGGGTCTGCGCGTCCTCCATCTCGACCAGCTCGATCGCCCGCCGGGTGGCGGCCTCCGGATCGGGCAGCCGGTGCAGCTTGGCGCTGGCGAGCACGAACTCGTACGCGCTGAGGAACGTGTGCACCGCCTCGCGCTCGCTGACCAGGCCGAGCCGCCGGTAGACGGCGGGGTTGCGCCAGGTCGGCTCCCCGTCCAGCGTCACGGTGCCGCGCGACGGGGACAGGAAGCCCGCCATCATGTGCAGCAGCGTGGTCTTCCCGGCGCCGTTGGGGCCGAGCAGGCCGGTCACGCCGGGGCCGAGCCGCATGGTGACGTCGTTGACCGCCACCACGTTGCCGTACCAGCGGGAGACGCCCGCCAGGTCGAGCGTGCTCGTCGCGGCGGCGGGCGCGCCGGCCGTCGACTGGGTGCTGATCGCCGTCATCGGGCGGCCACCTTCCGGTATCGCAGGAGCAGCAGGCTGACGCAGGCGGCGACCAGCAGCACGGCGGCCACGGCGTAGACCGGCCCGAAGTCGCCGATCGGCATGCCGCCCCGTCCCTGGGTCAGCCGGTCGCCGAGCGCCCAGTTGCCCACGCCGCCGACGAGCGTCGGCGGAGAAGCCACGAAGGCCAGCTCGTTGATCGTCCGCGAGGGCAGGATGGACAGCACGCCCACGACCGGCGTGGTCATCAGGAAGACCGCCACGATGCCGCCGGCGGCGAACGCGCGCTTGCCGGTGAGCGAGGCGACGAGCAGGGCGATCGAGGCGAACACCACCGCCCACAGCCCGGCGTAGAGCAGCCCGGGCAGCAGGTCGAGCAGCTCGTCCCACACCCCGCGTACGCCCCGGTTCGTGGTGAACGCGGCACCGAGGAACATCACCAGCTGCGGGCCGCCGAGCAGCAGCCACAGCGCGGTCACCAGCGCCAGCAGCTTGGACAGGGCGTAGTCGCCGCGCGGCAGCGGCCGGGAGAAGTACAGCGGCAGCACGCCGCTGCGCAGGTCGCGGGAGACCAGCTCGGGCGCGGCCACCGCGGCGAAGAAGATGACCAGCCAGCTCATCGCGTCGGCGAACTGGGCGTACGTCATCACCACCTCGCCGATCTGGCTGCGCACCGCGGTGACGCCGGCGGCCACCACTGTGACCACGGAGACGACCAGCCACGGGAAGATCTTGGCCTTGGCGCTGCGGCCCAGCCCGAAGACGGTACGCACGCCGTGCAGGTAGAGCGCGCCGAAGACCTGCCGGCGGCCGAGCCGCGGACCGGTGTAGCGCTGGTAGCCGATGTCGTGGATGACCCCGGTCGCGTCAGACATGGCTGGGCTCCCTCGCGGCGAAGAGTTCGGCCACCCGGTGCCGCCGCTGGTCCAGCCGGTGCAGCGGCAGGTCCAGCTCGGCGACCGCGCCGAGGATCTGGTCGTAGGTGGCGTCGTCGGCGAGCGGGACGAGCAGCAGCCGCCCGTCGCGGGTCACCGGCAGGTCGAGCGCGGTGAGCCGGGCGGCCAGTTCCTCCGTGCCCTCGCTCACCTCGACCGCGAGCACGTCGGTGGCGGTGGTCATGGCGGACACCCGGTCCGCGCGCAGCAGCCGGCCGCCGTCGATGGCGACGAGCGTGTCGCAGATCCGCTCCACCTCGCCGAGCAGGTGCGAGCAGACCACCACCGAGATGCCGAACTCGGTGCCGATCCGGTGGATCAGCGCGAGCATGGCGTCCCGGCCGGCCGGGTCGAGGCCGTTGGTCGGCTCGTCGAGCAGCAGCAGGTCGGGATCGTGCACGAGCGCCTGGGCGAGCTTGACCCGCTGCTTCATGCCGGTGGAGTAGCCACCGACGGCCCGGTGCCGCTCCTCGTGCAGACCGACGTGGCGCAGCGCCTCGGAGGCCCGCTCGCGGGCGACTGTGCGCGGCAGCCCGCTGATCCGGCCCAGATGGGTGACCAGCTCGGCGGCGGACAGGTCGGGCGGGAGGGCGTCGTGCTCGGGCATGTAGCCGACCCGGGCGCGGACCGCGGCGGGGTCGGTGGTGGGGTCGAGGCCGAGCACCTGCACCCGGCCGCTGGTCGGCGGGAGCAGACCCAGCAGGATCTTGATCAGAGTGGACTTGCCGGCGCCGTTCGCGCCCACCAGCCCGATGATCCCCGGCTCGACCGACACGGTGAGGTCGGCCAACGCGGTGACCCGGCCTCCGTACGTCTTGGTCAGCGACTCGGTCGCGAGCAGTGTCACGCCGTTCAGCGTAGAACTCCGGTGCCTCGCCAGAGCCTCTCCTGACCCCTGCGATCCCCTGATCCTCGGCCTCCGCGGCCCTTAGGTGGCGGGAACGGCGGCGCGCCTCGGGTGGAGGACTCGCGCCGGCTCCGGTCCCGTCTCCGCCGAGCGGTCCGGCGGATACGGGACCGCGCGCTCGGCCGGTCGGCGCGCGCAGGCAGCCGTTCGCACGATCGACCGGCCGCGGCCCGCCGGTAAGGATTCGGTGACCCCGACTCGTCCTCGGCACGGTCGCCGGAACAGGCGATCACCGGGAGGCCGGGTGGCGCTCTCGACCGATCGCCGGTGGGCTGCGAAACTGTGTGCCGGCCGGTGAGTTGGGGGTTCGATGAGCAACGGGTGGCTGCTGCCCGAGGACGTTCTGCGGGATGCGCCGTCGTACGCGCCCAGACCCGCTGAGCTGGCCGATCTCCAGTTGTTGCTGAGCGGGGCGTACGCACCGCTCACCGGTTTCATGAGCCGGGCCGACCTGGCCTCGCTGAACCGGCGCGGCCGGCTGGCCGACGGCACGCCGTGGCCGGTGCCGGTGACACTCCAGGTGCCGGCGGCGCTCGCCGACGGGCTGGACCCGGCCGACCCGGCCCGCCGGGCGGTGGTGCTCACCGACGGCGAGGGCGCGCCGGTGGCGGCGATGGACGTGACCGACGTCTGGCCGGGCCGCGAGGGCATGGTGGGTGTCGGCGGCACGGTGCGCCGCCTGGGCGACGGCGGCCACGGGCCGTTCCAGCGGCTGCGGCGCGGCCCCGACGAGGTACGCGGGCTGCTGCCGCCGGGCCGGGTGCTCGGCGTGTTCGCCGACCGTCCCCTGCACCGGCCGCAGCTGGCGCAGATCGCGCACGCGGCCCGTACGCTCGGCGCGCACCTGCTGGTGATGATCCCGGTGGGCGAGGAGTCGATCGGCGGCCTGCCGGCCGAGTCGCTGGTGCGCAGCGTGTTCGCCGCCCGCGACCGGATGCCCCCGGCGACGCTGGTGGCGGTGCCGCTGGCCCGGCGGCGCGACGAGATCAGCGACGCGCTGCTGCGGGCCCGGGTCGCCGCCGCGTACGGCGTCACCCACCTGCTCTCCACCGAGGGCATGCTCTCCGGCGCCGGTCTGCGCGTGCTGGTCCCCCGCGAGCTGGCCTACGACAACCGGGACGGGCAGTGGCGCTGGCGCGAGGACATCCCGCCGCGCAACCGGCGGCTGGCGCTGAGCGCGCGCGAGATCGACGACCTGCTGGACCGGGGCTTCCCGCTGCCCGAGTGGCACACCCCGCCGGCGGTGGCGAAGGAACTGGCCCGGGCACGCCCGCCGCGGCGGCACCGAGGGCTGGTGATCTTCCTGACCGGCCTGTCCGGCTCGGGCAAGTCGACGATCGCCCGAGGGCTGGCCGACGTGCTCCGCGAGCAGGGCGACCGCACCATCACGCTGCTCGACGGCGACGTGGTGCGGCGGGAACTCTCCGCCGGGCTGGGGTTCAGCAAGGCCGACCGGGATCTCAACGTGCGCCGGATCGGCTGGGTGGCCGCCGAGATCGCCCGGCACCGGGGCGTCGGCATCTGCTGCCCGATCGCGCCGTACGCGGCGGCCCGCGCCACCGCCCGGGAGATGGCCGAGACGGCCGGTGCGGGGTTCCTGCTGGTCCACGTGGCGACGCCGCTGGCGGTGTGTGAGCAGCGCGACCGCAAGGGCCTGTACGCCCGCGCCCGAGCCGGCCTGATCACCGGGATGACCGGCATCGACGACCCGTACGAGGCGCCCACCGACGCCGACCTGGTGGTGGACACCTCGGATCTGAGCGTCGAGGAGGCTATCGGGAAGGTGATGGAGCACCTGACCGAGACTGGCTGGGTGGAGCCCCGCCTCCAGCCCGCGTGACCGCCTGACCGCCGGCCGAGTCCCGGCACTCCAGCACCCTCGACCGCCGTCGTCCGGCTTCCGGACGGCGGCGGTCTCGCATCACCCCTCGTTGCGCGGTAGTGTTCGTCTTTGTTGGAACACGTTCGACCGCGTGGAGCGCCCGCGTGGGTCGGTGAGGCGCGGAGGTGAGCCGGGGATGCTGGCGCGGCAGCGGCAGACGGCCATCCTGGAACGACTGCGCCGCGCCGGCGGCGTCCGGGTCACCGAGCTGGCGGCCGAGTTCGGCGTCTCCGACATGACCATCCGGCGCGACCTGGACACGCTGCACGAGCAGGGCCTGCTCGCCAAGGTGCACGGGGGCGCGACGCCGGCCGGTCCCGGCTCGACCGACGAGCCCGGCTTCCACGCCAAGTCCGTCCGCCAGTCGGCGGAGAAGGCCGCCATCGCCGAGCATGCCGCAGGGCTGGTCCGGCCCGGCGCCGCGATCGCGCTCTCCGCCGGCACCACCACCGCCGAGCTGGCCCGGCGGCTGGTGGACGTGCCCGGCCTCACAGTGGTCACCAACTCGCTGCCGGTGGCGGAGGCCCTGCACGTCGGCGGCCGGCCGGACCAGACCGTGGTGCTCACCGGCGGCGTACGCACACCGTCGGACGCGCTCGTCGGCCCGCTCGCCGTGGCCGCGATCGCCGCGCTCCACCTGGACCTGCTCTTCCTGGGCGTGCACGGGATCAGCGAACGGGCCGGTTTCACCACCCCCAATCTGATGGAGGCGGACACGAACCGGGCGCTAGTGGCAGCGGCGGACCGGCTCGTGGTGCTCGCCGACCACACCAAGTGGGGCACCGTCGGCATCTCGTCGATCGTGCCGCTGGAGGCGGCGGACGTGCTGGTCACCGACGACCGGTTGGCACCCGAGGCCCGACGGGTACTCGACGACAGGGTGGGTGAGCTGGTGACGGTGCCCACGACGAGGGGGGCGGAGTGAAGCGTACGCAGATCGCGCTGGCCGACGGCCGCGAGCTGATCTACTTCGACGAGCGGGACGACGCGGTCCGCGACCAGCCGGACCGGCGGGACCTGCCCCCTCCCCCGCCCGCCTCGCAGCTGCGGTACGACCCGCTGACCGACGAGTGGGTGGCGGTGGCGGTGCACCGGCAGACCCGCACGTTCCTGCCCCCGGCCGACCAGTGCCCGCTGTGCCCGTCCCGCGGTGAGCGGCACAGTGAGATCCCCGCGCCCGACTACGACGTGGTGGTCTTCGAGAACCGGTTCCCGTCGCTGAGCCAGCGGGTGGCCGACGAGCCGGCCGAGATCACGCCGTTCACCCCGGTACGCCCCGGACGTGGAAAGTGCGAGGTGGTCTGCTTCACCGACGACCACAACGCCTCCTTCGCCCGCCTCTCCCCGCAGCGGGTGCGGACGGTGCTGGACGCGCTCGCCGACCGCACCACCGCACTGAGCGCGCTACCCGGCGTCGAGCAGGTCTTCCCGTTCGAGAACCGGGGCGTGGAGATCGGGGTGACCCTGCACCACCCGCACGGGCAGATCTACGCGTACCCGTTCGTCACGCCGCGCACCCGCACGATGCTGGCCGCCGCCCGGCGGTACGCCGACCGCACCGGGGGCAACCTCTACGCCGACGTGCTGGCCACCGAACGCGCCTCCGGAGAGCGGGTGGTGACGAGCAACGAGCACTGGACCGCGTACGTCCCGGCGGCGGCGCGCTGGCCGTTCGAGGTGCACGTGGCACCGCACCGGCCGGTGCCGGACATCCCGGCGCTGAACGACGCCGAGCGGGACGCCTTCGGGCCGCTCTACCTGGACCTGCTGCGCCGCTTCGACGGGCTGTTCGACCTGCCGATGCCGTACATCGCGGCCTGGCACCAGGCGCCGGTACGGATCGACAGGGAGCTGGGCCACCTGCACCTTCAGCTGTTCAGCATCCGGCGGGCCAAGGACAAGCTGAAGTACCTCGCCGGGTCGGAGTCCGGCATGGGCGTGTTCATCAACGACATCGCCCCGGAACGCGCCGCCGAACTGCTCCGCGCCGCATGAAAGGAAGGGCCCCTTATTAACGCCTGCGGCAGAGGAAGGGCCCCTTCTTAACAGCCGCGGTCCGAGCATGGGGCGCGGGGGGCCCGGGACAGGACCCCCCGCAGGGAAGGGACGGCTGGCTGCGCTCAGCAGCCTCGAAGGTCGGCCGGCCGGCGCGCGGCCACGGCCCACCTTCATGGACGCGACTGGCATCTCGTCCACCCTGTGCAACGAGGGCGCACCGAACGAGGTCACGCCGTCCCGGCGAGCCTGAGGTTGTTAAAAAGGGCCCCTTCTACAACGCGAGGCGTTAAGAAGGGGCCCTTCCTTGCACGTCAGGCGGCGAGCTTGCGCGCCAGGTTCTCGTCGAGCGCGTTCATGAACTCGTCGGTGGTCAGCCACGGGGCATCCCGCGAGATGAGCAGCGCGAGGTCCTTGGTCATCTGGCCACCCTCGACGGTGTCCACGATGACCTTCTCCAGCGTGTCGGCGAACTCGGTGACCGCCGGGGTGCCGTCCAGCTTGCCCCGGTGGGCCAGGCCCCGGGTCCAGGCGTAGATCGAGGCGATCGGGTTGGTCGAGGTCTTCTCGCCCTTCTGGTACTGCCGGTAGTGCCGGGTGACGGTGCCGTGGGCGGCCTCGGCCTCGACGGTGCGGCCGTCCGGGGACAGCAGCACCGAGGTCATCAGGCCGAGCGAGCCGAAGCCCTGCGCGACGGTGTCGGACTGCACGTCACCGTCGTAGTTCTTGCAGGCCCAGACGTATCCGCCCTCCCACTTGAGCGCGGCGGCGACCATGTCGTCGATCAGCCGGTGCTCGTAGGTGAGGCCGGCGGCCTCGAACTCGGCCTTGAACTCGTTCTCGAACACCTCGGCGAAGATGTCCTTGAACCGGCCGTCGTACGCCTTGAGGATGGTGTTCTTGGTCGACATGTAGACCGGGTAGCCGCGGTCCAGGCCGTACCGGAACGAGGCGCGGGCGAAGTCCCGGATCGACTCGTCGTAGTTGTACATGCCCATGGCGATGCCGCCGCCGGGGAAGTTGGCGACCTCCATCTCCATCGGGGTGCCGCCGTCGGCCGGGGTGTAGGTGATGGTCACCGTGCCCGGGCCGGGGACGACGAAGTCGGTGGCCTTGTACTGGTCGCCGTGCGCGTGCCGGCCGATGATGATCGGCTTGGTCCAGCCCGGGACGAGCCGCGGCACGTTCGACATGATGATCGGCTCGCGGAAGACCACGCCGCCGAGGATGTTGCGGATGGTGCCGTTCGGCGACCGCCACATCTTCTTCAGGCCGAACTCCTCCACCCGGGCCTCGTCCGGGGTGATGGTGGCGCACTTGACGCCGACGCCGTGCTCCTTGATGGCGTTGGCGGCGTCGACCGTGACCTGGTCGTCGGTGGCGTCACGGTGCTGGATCGACAGGTCGTAGTAGTGCAGGTCGACGTCGAGGTAGGGCAGGATCAGCTGCTCCCGGATCTGCTTCCAGATGATCCGGGTCATCTCGTCGCCGTCGATCTCCACGACCGGGTTGTTTACCTTGATCTTCGCCATCGGCCGGCGCTCCTCTCGGGGGACACGTGCTCAAGCAGTACGAGCGTACTGGAAACTGACCGGCAGTCCCCAGGCGGCCCGGGTGGACCGCCGGAAAAGCGGGCTGCGCCGCGCCTCGGCCCGCTGGCATCATCGTCCGATGCCGCGCAGCCGCACCCTCGGGTCTATCACGGTCACCGCGCTCTCCGACGGCGAGGGGCCCTTCTTCCAGCCCCGCGGCGAGGCGTTTCCCGACGCCACGGAAGCGCACTGGCAGGCGGCCGACCGGCTCGATCCGGGCGCCGTCACCGACGACGGCCGGTGGTGGCTGCGGTTCCGCGCGTTCGCGGTGCGGGCCGGCGACGGGCCGGTCACGCTTGTCGACGCCGGCATCGGCCCGGCCGACTCCCTCGCCGCGAGCTGGGCGCCGGTGCCGGGCCGGCTGCCGGCCGAGCTGGCCGCGGCCGGGATCGACCCGGCCGACGTCCGCACCGTGGTCCTCACCCATCTGCACACCGATCACGTGGGCTGGGCCGGCGCGCTGTTCCCGAACGCGGACCACCTGATCCAGCGCGCCGAGGTGGACGCGCTGGAGCTGTTCCACCCGGAACTGCCGGCCCGGCTGCTGACGCCGTTGCGCGCCGCCGGCCGGCTGCGGGTGGTCGACGGCGAGACGCCCCTCACCCCGGGGGTACGACTGCTGCACACGCCCGGCCACACGCCGGGTCACCAGTCGGTGCTGGTCGAGGCGGACGACGAGCGCCTCCTGATCACCGGCGACCTGCTCGTGCACGCGATCCAGTTGGTCGACCCGGAGCTGGCGTACGCCCACGAGGAGGACCAGCCCACGGCCCGCCACTCCCGGCAGCACCTGCTCACGTCCCTCTCCCCCACCGTCCTGGCCACTCCCCACCTGACCGCCCCCTTCACCACCCATCCCCCACCCCGTCGATCATGAAGTTGACGGCGGAATTGGAGATCGACTACGCCGTCAACCTCATGATCGACGGGGAGAACCGCGGGTGGGACGGCAGAAGGCCCGCCGGCGGAGCCGGCGGGCCTTCGATGCGGTGGGACGGGCGTCACATGCTGGCGACGTCGCCCTGCTTGGCGCGGACCGCCTCGGCGGCCTCCTTCAGCGCGGCCAGCTCGTCGGCGTCCAGGTCGGTCTCGACGACCCGCTTCACGCCCTCGGCGCCGATCTCGGCCTCGACGCCCAGGTAGACGCCGGAGATGCCGTACTCGCCGTCGACCCAGGCGCAGACCGGCATGACGGCGCCGGAGTCCTCGGCCACGGCCTTCGCCATCCGGGCCGCGGCGGCGGACGGGGCGTAGTACGCGGAACCGGTCTTGAGCAGCGCGACGACCTCGGCGCCACCGTTGCGGGTCTTGACGACCAGCTCCTCGATCTGCTCGGCCGGCATGACGTCACGCAGCGGCTTGCCGTTCACCGTGCTCTTGGACGGCACCGGGACCATCGTGTCGCCGTGCGAGCCGAGCGTCAGGGTCCGTACCGACTTCACCGGCACGCTCAGCGCCTCGGCGACGAAGTTGGTGAAGCGGGCGGTGTCCAGCATGCCGGCCTGGCCGAGCACCCGGTTCTTGGGGAACTGGGTGGCGAGCTGGGCCAGCGCGGTCATCTCGTCGAGCGGGTTGGACACCACGATGACGACGGCGTTCGGGGCGTACTTGGCGACGTTCTCGGCGACCTGCCGGACGATCTTGGCGTTGGTCTCCAGCAGGTCCATCCGGCTCATGCCCGGCTTGCGCGGCAGGCCGGCGGTGATGACGACGACGTCCGAGCCCTCGATGGCCTCGTAGCCCTCGCCGTTCGGGCCGGTGGTGACGCCGACGACCTTGGTCTCGAAGCCCTCGACCGCGCGGGACTGGTTGAGGTCGAGCGCGAGACCCGCCGGCTTGCCCTCCACGATGTCGGTGATCACGACGGTGTCGAAGACGTCGTACTCGGCCAGGCGCTGTGCGGTGGTCGAGCCGTAGAAGCCGGCGCCGACGACAGTGACCTTCTTACCCATGGTCGTCCCACTCCCTGATACCAGTCGGTTTTCCGGACCGTATCAGCCATCCTGGCACCGATCGGGTCAGGGGCGGACGGTTATGACCTGGGTGGGTGTCAGGCGGTCCGCTCGGCCCGTTCGACCACGTTCGTCAGCAGCATCGCCCGGGTCATCGGACCGACGCCGCCGGGCATCGGCACCAGCTTGCCCGCGACCTCGGCCACCTCCGGGTCCACGTCGCCGGTGTAGCGGCCCTTGCCGTCCTCGCCGATGACCCGCGTGATGCCGACATCCACCACCGTCGCGCCCGGGTTGATCATGTCGGCGGTCAGCAGGCCGGGCACGCCCGCGGCGACGATGACGACGTCGGCTGCGCGGGTGTGCGCGGCCAGGTCGAGCGTGCCGGTGTGGCAGAGCGTCACTGTGGCGTTCTCGCTGCGCCGGGTCAGCAGCAGGCCCAGCGGGCGGCCGACCGTGTTGCCCCGGCCGACGACAGCCACGTTCGCGCCGCGCAGCGGCACGTCGTGCCGGCGCAGCAGCTCCACGATGCCGCGCGGGGTGCAGGGCAGCGGCGCGTCGTACCCGAGGACGAGCCGGCCCAGGTTGACCGGGTGCAGCCCGTCGGCGTCCTTGTCCGGGTCGATCGACTCCAGCGCGCGCTGGGTGTCAAGGTGCCCGGGGAGCGGGAGCTGGACGATGTAGCCGTGGCAGGCCGGGTCGGCGTTCAGCTCGGCCAGCGCCGCGTCGAGCTGCTCCTGGCTGGCGTCGGCCGGCAGTGCGACCCGCAGCGAGGCGATGCCGACCTCGGCGCAGTCACGGTGCTTGCCGTTGACGTACGCCTGGGAGCCGGGGTCCTCCCCGACCAGCACGGTGCCGAGGCCGGGGGTGATGCCGCGTTCCGCGAGCGCCTTCACCCGGGCCCGTAGCTCGTCCTTGATCTCCGCCGCGGTGGCCTTGCCGTCCAGGATCGTCGCCGTCACGTCGTGATCGTCTCACGCCCGCGGGCGGGCCCGGACGACGACGGCCGACGATCACGCTCCGCAACGTGCCCTAACTCACGGAGAGTGACCAGTCACCGTGACACGGCGGCCCTGACACGCCCGGACGGGCAGGGACCGGACAGGCGGGCCGGACGTCGCAGACGCGCTTTACCGACCTCGAACGGACCACCAGGGGCGAATAAAAGGCCAGGTAGGGGCGAGGTTTAGCACGCGCGGACAACAGCGGCAAGGCCCGCCGAACACGATCCGTCATCAGTTGACCACGCACTAGTTGTCGACGGGCCAGATCGCGACCTACCGTTACCGCTCGTTGCGCAGAGTCACCCAGCGCCGGGACGACCGCGCAGCGTGAGGAGATGAGGAGACTCCATGCGTGTTCGTAGGCTCGCGGCCTGGGCCGCGCTCCCGCTCGCGGTGACGCTCGGCCTGACGGCCTGCGGCTCGGGCGGTGGCGGCGGCGGTGCCGGCGACTCCGATGCGGCCGTGCGGATCGAGATCGCCGAGCCGCAGCACCTCGTGCCCACCAACACCAACGAGACGAGCGGCTCCCAGGTCCTGTCGGCCCTGTTCAGCCCGCTCGTCGACTACGACGAGGCGAACAAGCCGCACGAGGTGGCGGCCGACTCGGTGACGACGTCCGACAACAAGGTCTGGACGGTCAAGCTGAAGCCCGGCTACACGTTCCACAACGGCGAGAAGGTCACCGCCGACAACTACATCGACGCCTGGAACTACGGCGCGTACGCGCCAAACGGTCAGAACTCCAGCTACTTCTTCGAGAAGGTGGCCGGCTACGACGACCTCCAGGGCGAGAGCCCGAAGGCGACGACGATGAGCGGCCTGAAGAAGGTCGACGACCTGACCTTCACCGTGACGCTCAGCCAGCCGTACGTGGACTTCAAGTCCATGCTCGGCTACACCGCCTTCTACCCGCTGCCCAAGGCGGCCTTCTCCGCCCCGGGCGTGCTCGCCGAGGGCTACGAGCAGGCGCCGATCGGCCAGGGCCCGTTCAAGATGAAGGGCAGCTGGCAGCACGACGCCAAGGTCGAGGTGGAGCGCTACGACGCGTTCCCGGGCCAGCAGCCCAAGGTCGGCGGCGTCGAGTTCCGCATCTACCAGCAGCCGACCGCGGCGTACGCGGACGTGCTGTCGGACAACCTCGACGTGATCAAGACGATCCCGACCGAGAACCTGTCGACCGCCTCGACCGACCTGGGCGACCGCTTCCAGCAGAGCCCGGCCTCGTCGCTGCAGGTGCTGGCCTTCCCGACGTTCCAGGAGGAGTTCAGCAAGCCCGAGGTGCGCAAGGCGATCTCGATGGCGATCGACCGGGACGAGATCACCAAGTCGATCTTCAAGGACTCGCAGCAGCCGGCTCGCTCGTTCGTCTCGCCGGTGGTCGCCGGTTACCGGGAGAACACCATCGGCACGGCGGGCGCGTTCGACCCGGTCAAGGCCAAGGCCATGTACGAGGCCGCGGGCGGCCCGAAGAAGATCGAGCTGTCCTACAACGGCGACGGCGGCCACAAGGACTGGATCGACGCCACGTGCAACCAGCTCAAGGCCAACCTGGGTGTGGAGTGCGTGGGCACCGCCGAGCCGAAGTTCGCGGACCTGCTGACCAAGCTCAAGCAGAAGCAGCCGGTCGGCCTGTTCCGGATGGGCTGGGTCATGGACTACCCGTCCATGGAGAACTACCTCGGCCCGCTGTACAGCACCACCGGCTCGTCGAACTACTACGGCTACAGCAACCCGGAGTTCGACAAGCTGCTCGCGGAGGGCGCCCGCGCGGCGACCGAGGACGAGGCGATCAAGAAGTACCAGGCGGCGGAGGACCTGCTCGCGCAGGACATGCCGGTGATCCCGCTGCGGTACGGGCAGAACAACTTCGGCCACTCGACCAAGGTCAAGAACGTCCACGTGGACCTCTTCGACCGGGTGGATCTGCTGAAGATCGAACGCGCCTGACACCCCGCTGACGGGCCGGGCCACCCCCACCGGGTGGCCCGGCCCTCGCATTGGCACGCATTTAGCCTGGTTTCGGCAGACTTGCCAGCATGCTCCGCTTCATCCTGCGGCGACTGCTCCAGATGGTCCTCGCCTTCTTCGGGACCACGCTGATCGTCTACGCGCTGATGTTCGCCGGGCAGGGCGACCCGATCCAGGCCCTCGCCGGGGAGCGGCCGGTCACCGCCGCGCAGCGGGCCTACCTGACCGAGAAGTACCACCTGGACGCGACGGGTGTCGGCGGCTTCTTCTACCGCTACTTCGACTACGTGGGCGGCCTGGTCCAGGGCGACCTCGGGCAGTCGCTGACCGGGCGGCAGATCAGCGACATCCTCGCCGCCGCCTGGCCGGTCACCCTGAAGCTCGCGGTGATCGCGATGGCCGTGACGGTGATCTTCGGGGTCACCGCCGGCGTGATCGCGGCGATCCGCCGCTCCGGCGTGTTCGACCACGCCACGCTCGTGCTCACGCTGCTGGTGCTCGGCATCCCCACCATCGTGCTGGCCCCGCTGGCGCAGTACTTCCTCGGCGTACGCTGGCCGATCTTCCCGCCCACCGCCGGAGCGCAACCCTCCTTCTACGCGTTGCTGCTGCCCGGCATCGTGCTCGGCTCGTTGTCGCTGGCCACCGCGCTGCGGCTGACGCGTACCTCGGTGACCGAGAACCTGCGCGCCGACTACGTCCGCACCGCCCGCTCCAAGGGCCTGCGGCGGCGCCGCATCGTCGGCGTGCACGTGCTGCGCAACTCGCTCATCCCGGTCGTCACCTTCCTCGGCGTCGAGCTGGGCAACCTGATGGGCGGCGCGATCATCACCGAGGGCGTGTTCAACGTCCCGGGCGTCGGCTTCAACCTGTTCCGCGGCATCCGCACCGAGGACGGACCGCTTGTGGTCGGCATCGTCAGCGTGCTCGTCGTGGTCTACCTGCTGTCCAACCTGGTGGTGGACGTGCTCTACGCCGTCCTCGACCCGAGGATCCGCTATGAGTGAGCACAGCGAGGTGCAGCAGTGAGCGACTTCGAGACGGTGGCGGCTACCGAGAACCAGGCCGCGCGACGCGGCGTGTCAGGCGAACCGGGCACGCCCGGGCGGGCCGGGCGGCCGGACCGGGCCCGCAGCCTGGCCGGTGACGCCTGGCGGGACCTGCGCCGCAACCCGGTCTTCTGGATCAGCCTGCTCCTGGTGGTGCTGGTCGCCGCGATGGCCGTGGCACCCGGGCTGTTCGCCGCCAACGACCCGCGCGACTGTGTGCTGTCCCGGCAGCACGCCGGGCCGTCCGGCGGGGCGATCTTCGGGTACGACTTCCAGGGCTGCGACACGTTCGCCCGCGCGGTCTACGGCGCCCGCGCCTCGCTGCTCGTGGGCGCGTTCTCCGCGCTGATCACCGGCGTGATCGCGCTCGTCGTCGGCATGCTCGCCGGCTACTTCGGCGGGTGGGTCGACGCGGTGCTGTCCCGGGTGATCGACATCGTGCTCGGCATCCCGCTGCTGCTCGCCGCGATCGTGCTGCTCAAGCGCGTGAGCACGAGCGGCGAGACGGTACGCCTGTTCGCCGTGATCCTCGTCCTGGCGCTGCTCGGATGGACCACCGCGGCCCGGGTGGTCCGTTCCTCGGTGATCACCGCCCGGGAGCAGGACTACGTGGCCGCCGCCCGGATGCTCGGGGCCGGCGACGGCCGGATCATGTGGCGGCACATCCTGCCGAACGCGCTCGCCCCGGCCATCGTGGTGCTCACCATCGCGCTCGGGTCGTTCATCGCGGCCGAGGCGACGCTGAGCTTCCTCGGCATCGGCCTGAAGGCGCCGACCATCTCCTGGGGCATCGACATCGACGCCGGCCGGGTGCACATGCGCGAGTCGGCGACACCGCTGATCGTGCCGTCGACGTTCCTGGCCCTGACCGTGCTCGCCTTCATCATGCTCGGCGACGCGATCCGCGACGCCTTCGACCCGAAGCTGCGGTGACTTCCTCATGACGCAGAACGCGGTCCGGCCCACGCCGGCCTCACCCACGCCGCCCGGCGGGCACCTGCTGGAGGTACGGGACCTGCACGTCGAGTTCCGTACCCGGGAGGGCGTGGCCCGGGTGATCAACGGGGTGACGTACCACCTGGACGCCGGTGAGACGCTCGCGGTGCTGGGCGAGTCCGGCTCCGGCAAGTCCGTCACCGCCCAGGCGATCATGGGCATCCTGGACACCCCGCCCGCGTACGTGCGCGCCGGGCAGATCCTCTACCAGGGGCGGGACCTGCTCACCCGCCCGGAGGAGGAGCGCCGGCAGATTCGCGGCGCCGAGATCGCGATGATCTTCCAGGACGCGTTGTCGGCGTTGAACCCGGTCTTCCCGGTCGGCTGGCAGATCGGCGAGTCGCTGCGCGAGCGGGCCGGGATGTCGCGGGCCGACGCGCGCAGGCGCACCGTCGAACTGATGGATCTGGTCCGGATCCCGGCCGCGGCGAAGCGGCTCGGCGACTACCCGCACCAGTTCTCCGGCGGCATGCGGCAACGCGTCATGATCGCGATGGCGCTGGCGCTGGACCCGAAGGTGCTGATCGCCGACGAGCCGACCACCGCGCTGGACGTCACGGTGCAGGCGCAGATCATGGACCTCCTGGCCGACCTGCGCCGGGATCTCGGCATGGCGCTCGTCCTGATCACCCACGACCTGGGCGTGGTCGCCGGTGTGGCGGACCGGATCGCGGTCATGTACGCGGGCCGCATCGTCGAGCACGCCGACGTGCACGCGCTGTACCGGGCGCCGGCTCACCCGTACACGAAGGGGTTGCTGGAGTCGATCCCGCGCCTGGACGTGCGCGGCCAGGCGCTGTCCAGCATCCGCGGGCTGCCGCCGAACCTGATGGCGATCCCGTCCGGCTGCCCGTTCCACCCCCGGTGCCCGTACGTCCAGCCGGTCTGTGTGGACGAGGTGCCGCACGACCTGGTGCTCGGCGACGGGCGGACCAGCGCGTGCCACTTCGCCCAGGAGGTGCACGATGACCGCGACGGCTGAACCCGCCAAGGTGCGCGGCGAGACGATCCTCGCCGTCGACCAGTTGGTCAAGCACTTCCCGATCAGCCAGGGCGTGCTGTTCAAGAAGACCATCGGCCAGGTCAAGGCGGTCGACGGCGTCTCGTTCGAGCTGCGGCGCGGTGAGACGCTCGGCGTGGTCGGCGAGTCCGGGTGCGGCAAGTCCACGCTGGCCCGGCTGCTCATGCGCCTGGAGACGCCGACCGCCGGGCGGGTCACGCTGGAGGGGCGCGACCTGCTCCGGGCGGCAGGGGCGGACCTGCGCCGGCTGCGGCGGAACATGCAGATGGTGATGCAGGACCCGTACACCTCGCTGAACCCGCGCATGACTGTCGGCGACATCATCGGCGAGCCGTTCGAGATCCACCCGGAGGCGGCACCGAAGCGCAGCCGGCGGCAGCGGGTGCAGGAGCTGCTGGACGTGGTCGGGCTCAACCCGGAGCACGTCAACCGCTACCCGCACCAGTTCTCCGGCGGTCAGCGGCAGCGCATCGGCATCGCCCGGGCGCTCGCGCTGCGGCCCGAGATCATCGTCTGCGACGAGCCGGTGTCGGCCCTGGACGTCTCCATCCAGGCCCAGGTGATCAACCTGCTGGAGCAGCTCCAGGACGAGCTGGGGCTGTCGTACATCTTCATCGCCCACGACCTGTCGGTGGTCCGGCACATCTCCGACCGGGTGGCGGTGATGTACCTGGGCCGGATCGTGGAGATCGGCACCGAGGAGCAGATCTACCAGCGCGCGACCCACCCGTACACCCAGGCGCTGCTGTCGGCGGTGCCGGTGCCCGACCCGGAGGCCCGCGACCGGCGGACCATCATCCGGCTCACCGGCGACGTGCCGAGCCCGGCCGAGCCGCCGTCCGGCTGCCACTTCCGGACCCGCTGCTGGAAGGCCGAGGAGGTCTGCGCGACGCAGGACCCGCAGGCGGTACCGCGCGCGGCGGACCCGCACCCCAGCGCCTGCCACTTCGCCGAGGTACGCACCGAGGCGTGACGACGAAGGCCCCGTCCCCCGGAGGAAGAGGGGGCGGGGCCTCCGATGCGGGCACGCGTGCGGAAGGCGGACCCGGGACGAACCCGAGGCGGCCCGGCGGCGTGAGGCGCGCCGCCGTACCGGTGGACGGCAGCTCGCGGCGGAGACCGCCGGGTCGACGCGGCGGTGTCCGGTGCGGCGCGAGCGCGCGTGTCGGTGCGGGCTGCGGGTTCGGTGCGGCTCAGGCGGCCGGCGGGGCGCGCGCGGCGAGCGGGCCGCGCGGCGGCAGCGGCACGACAGGCGGCCGGGGCGCGGGCACGACGGGCTCCGGCACCGCCGGACCGGCCACGCGCGGGAGCGCGGCCGGGGCCAGGTCGTCCGGTCCGTCGGCGTAGCCGAGACCGCCGCCGTGGTCGTGCCACGGCCCGGCGGCAAGCTCCGACCAGGAGATTCGGGGGTACGCGGCACGCAGCGCGGCCGGGCTCGTTCCGCTCGCCGAGGCGGCGGCCGGCGCGGCGGCGAGCGCTTCGGCGGGTGGTGCGACGTCGGGAGCGGGCCGCGCGGCGGCGAGCGCTTCGACGATCGGGGCGACGGCCGGTGCGGTGACGGCGGGTGCGGCTGCCGCTCCCAGTCCGGCCAGGACGAACGCCAGCGTGACGACGACGGCGGTCAACCGGTCGCGAACGCGCATGGCACACCTGCCGGGCTCACAGACAGCGGAGACGCTCGATCGTCGCCGCCCACACGCTAGCAACCGCCTCCCGCGGCGGGCAACGGCACGGCCTCCGGGTGCGTCGGTCGTCCGTCCGACGACTGACGCACCCGGAGGCCGGACTCGTCAGTGGAAGAAGTGCCGGGTGCCGGTGAGGTACATGGTCACGCCGGCCGCCTTGCAGGCCGCGATGGTCTCCTCGTCCCGGATCGATCCGCCGGGCTGAACGATCGCCCGCACCCCGGCGTCGATGAGGATCTGCGGACCGTCGGCGAACGGGAAGAACGCGTCCGAGGCGCAGACCGAGCCGCGGGCCCGCTCGTCACCGGCCCGGCTGACCGCCAGCCGCGCCGAGTCCACCCGGTTGACCTGGCCCATGCCGACACCGACGGTGGCGCCGTCGCGGGCCAGCAGGATCGCGTTGCTCTTGACCGCGCGGACCGCCCGCCAGGCGAACGCCAGGTCGCGCAGCGTCGCCTCGTCGGCCGGGTCGCCGGTCGCGAGCGTCCAGCCGGACGGGTCGTCGCCGGGCGCGTCGACGGCGTCCCGCGTCTGCACCAGCACGCCACCGCTGACCTGCCGCCACTCCGCGGGCCGCACGGCGAACTCGGGCGCCCGCAGCAGGCGGAGGTTCTTCTTGGCCCGCAGCAGCTCCAGCGCGTCCGCGTCGAAGCCGGGCGCCACGAGCACCTCGGTGAAGATCTCCGCGACCTGGCCGGCCATCGCCGCGTCGACCGGCCGGTTCACCGCGATCACGCCGCCGAACGCGGAGACCGGGTCGCAGGCGTGCGCCTTTCGGTGCGCCTCGGCCACGTCCGCACCGACAGCGATGCCGCACGGGTTGGCGTGCTTGATGATCGCCACCGCCGGCTGGTCCGCGAAGTCGTTGGCGGCCCGCCAGGCGGCGTCCGCGTCGACGTAGTTGTTGTAGGACATCTCCTTGCCGTGCAGCTGCTCGGCCTGGGCCAGCCCGGCCGGCGCGCCCGGGTCGGTGTAGAGCGCCGCCGCCTGGTGCGGGTTCTCGCCGTACCGCAGCACCGCCTGACGGCGCAGTGCCAGCCCGGCGAACTCCGGCCAGCCGTCCTCGGCCGGCGACACGGTGGTGGCGAACCAGTCGGCCACCGCGACGTCGTAGTCGGCGATGTCGGCGAACGCGCGGGCCGCCAGCGCCCGGCGCCGGGCCGGCGTGAAGCCGCCCTCGGCGAGCGCGGCCACCACCGCCGGGTACGCGGCCGGGTCGGTCACCACCGCCACCGAGGCGTGGTTCTTCGCCGCGGCCCGCACCATCGCCGGACCGCCGATGTCGATCTGCTCGACGCACTCGTCGGTGTCGGCGCCGGAGGCGACGGTGGCCTGGAACGGGTACAGGTTGGAGACCAGCAGGTCGATGCCGGCGATGCCGTGCTCGTCGAGCTGCGCGGCGTGCGCGTCCTTGCGCAGGTCGGCGAGGAGGCCGCCGTGGATCTTCGGGTGCAGCGTCTTGACCCGCCCGTCGAGGATCTCCGGGAAGCCGGTGACCTGCTCGACCGGCGTCACCGGCACCCCGGCGCCGGAGATCGTCGACGCGGTGCTCCCGGTCGACACGATCTCCACGCCGGCCTCGTGCAGGGCGCGGGCCAGCTCGGCCAGGCCGGTCTTGTCGTAGACGCTGACCAGCGCGCGCCGGATCGGGCGGCGGCCGGCGTCCTCAGTGGCGTTCACGGGATGGTGACCTTTCTGCCGGTGATCGTCCAACCTTCACGGACCAGGCGGCCGACCTGCTCGACGAGCTGGCGCCGCTCGGCGGACTTGATGCGCTCGGTGAGCGTGTCCTCGTCGTCGTCGTCCTGCACCGGCACGGCGACCTGGGCCACGATCGGGCCGGTGTCCATGCCGGCGTCGACGAAGAACAGGGTGGCCCCGGTGACCTTGACGCCGTACGCCAGCGCGTCGCGGGGGCCGTGGATGCCGGGGAACGCCGGCAGCAGCGTGTTGTGCGTGTTGAGGTAGCGGTCGCCGAACGCGGCCAGGAACTCCGGACCGACCAGCTTGAGGAACCCGGCGCTGATGACCAGGTCGGGCCGGTGCTCGGCGACCCGCGCGGCGAGCGCCTTGTCCCAGTCGGCGCGGGTGGGGTGGTCCTTGACGCGCTCGACGAAGGACGGCACACCGGCTGCGGCGGCCCGGTCCAGGCCGGCGATCCCGTCCCGGTCGGCGCCGACGGCGACCACCCGGGCGCCGTACCCGGGGTCGGCGGTGGCGTCCAGCAGCGCCTGGAGGTTGCTGCCGGAACCGGAGACGAGGACGACGAGGCGGGCGACGGACGCGGGCTCGGTCACCGGGCAACCCTATCGGGCAGGTCAGGCGGCCCGGCCGCGGGGCGGCGGCTCATCGGGTGACCTCCCCGGTGGCGTGATCGCGGTACGCTGCCGGTCGCCCGGTGTCCGGCCCCGTGCCCGGCCCGCACCCCCAGTGAACCCGGCACGCCGCGTGCCACCGGACCGAGGAGTACTTCGAATGCAGCCCGGATACCCCCCGCAGCAGCCGCAGCAGATCGACAACAACATGACGATGTCCATCGTCGCGATCTTCCTGTTCTGGCCGCTCGCGATCCCGGCCATCATCAACGCGTCGAAGGTCAACCCGCTGATCCAGCAGGGTGACTACGCGGGCGCCCAAGCCGCCGCCGCCGAGTCCAAGAAGTGGTCCAAGTGGGCCCTCATCGTCGGCCTGATCTGGATCGGCATCATCGTGGTGGGATGTTGCCTCCTCGGCGGCCTTGCTGGTCTCGCCGGCAACAGCGGCAGCAACTGACCGACAACCCGAACCGATCTGAGGAGCACCAGACATGCAGCCCGGTTACCCCGGACAGGACCCGTACGGCCAGCAGCCGAACCAGGACCCGAACGCGCAGCCGCACGACCCGTACGCGCAGCCGCCGCAGGCCCCGCAGTACGGCCAGCAGCCCCCGTACGGGCAGCAGCCGCAGTACGGCCAGCAGCCGACCTCGGGCCAGCCGTACGGCCAGCCCACGTCGGGTCAGCCCGCCTACGGCCAGGACCCGTACGCGCAGCAGCAGCCGTACGGCGCCGCGCCGCAGTACCCGGCCGCCGGCTACCCCAGCGGCCCGGGGCAGGGCCAGAACAACACCATGGGGCTGGCCGGCATGATCGTCGGCATCGCGTCGATCGTGCTCGGCCTGTGCTGCCCGCTGCTGGGCGTCCCGGCCGGCATCGTCGCCGTCGTCCTCGGCGTGCTGGGCCAGAAGAAGGTCCAGGCCGGTGAGGCCAGCAACGCCGGCCAGGCCCGGGCCGCCCTGATCTGCGGTGCCGTCGGCGTGGTCGTCGGCATCGTCAGCGCCATCGCGGGCGCGGCGATCAACATGAACAACTTCGGCGCCTGACCGGCGTCCGACGAGGGGCGTCCACCATCCGGTGGGCGCCCCTCTCGCGTTCCCGAGCCGCGCCGCGAGGTCAGCGGGGAGCCGGGGTGGCGCGGGGCGGAGGGGTCGGGCGGGTCAGCGTGCGGGTGGCGGCGGCACCGAGCGCCGCGCCCACCCCGATCACGAGCGTGGCCACCGCGGCCACCGCCCACGGTGACGGCCCGACCTCGGCGAGCCGGCCACCGCCGAGCGACCCGCCGGAGGCCGCCGCGAACAGCCCCAGCAGCGCGCCCGCGACCGGTCCGGCGAGCGCGGCCGGCAGCAGCAGCGCCGGCCAGCCCACCTCGGTGCGTTCCTCGGCCGCCACGCGCAGCAGCCGCCGGGCCAGCAGCCAGCCGGCCGCCATGGCGGCCAGCACCGGCACGGCCAGCAGCGCGCCACCGAGCCCGTCCATCGGGCCGCGCGGCAGGCCCGCCAGCAGCGGTACGGCCGGCAGCGCGCCCACGGAGACCTCACTCGTGCGGACGGCGGTGTCGGTGCCGACCGCGAACCCGGGGCCGAGCAGGTAGCTCGCCGACCAGGCGGTCGCGTTCGGCGCGTAGGCGAGGCTGACCAGTGTGATGCCCGCCTGACCGGCCACCCCGGTCCGGTACGCCCCGATCATGTCGGCCGCGTCGCCGCCACCGGTGGCCACCGCCAGCCCGGCCGCACCGGCACCCGCGCCGCACAGCAGCAGCGCCGCCACCAGTCCGGTACGCAGACCGTCGCGCACCGGCGGTGGGCAGCGCTCGGCCAGCAGCGCCCAGACACCTGTGGTGCGCAGCGCGCCGACCAGGGCGGCGGGTACGCCGAACGCGGCGAACGTGAGCGCGGCGGTGACCGGGGAGACCCGCAGGCCGCCCGCGTCGACAGCGAACGCGGCGAGTGCGCCGAGCAGCGCGTACCCGATGCCGACGGCGACCGCGACGGTGAGCGCCTGGCGGGGTGAGCCGGCCCCGCGCGCGCCGACGGCCCGGCTGACGTGCACCCCGGCGCGGGTGAGCCGCCAGACGACGAGCGCGCTCAGCGCGAGCGGCGCCAGGCCGAGCGGCCCGGCGGTGGTCTGCAACGGCACCCCGTGCCCGAGCAGCCAGCCGGCCAGGCCGGCGCGCAACGCGCCGCCGAACGATCCGGCGTCCTCGCTGAGCTGGGCGAGGCCCAGCACGGCGGACACCGGCAGCCAGGAGGTCAGCGCCGCCCAGAGCGCGGCCACCCCGGCGGCGACCGGCAGCGGGGCCCGGCTGCGGGGCTCCTCACCCGATCGGGGTGCGGGCACCCGCGCGGCCGGGCGGGCACGGCCGGGCGGCCGGGCGCCGGCGGGGGGACCGGTGGCCGGACGGCGGGGCTGGTCAGGGGTGACGCGTGACATCGTGTCTACTCTGGCACGCCGCGGGAAGGACGGCAGTCCGATACCGGGTCGGCAGCGTGGCGAGTTCGCCGAACCCCGGTCCCGCGGTGGTGATCCGGTCTAGCCTCGGCCTCAGACGCGACCGTTCCCGTCGCGGCGCCGACCGCTCGGAGGAAGCCGTGCACGCTCCGTATCCGCCGCCCCCGCCGCCACCGGCCGTCGGCCGGGACCGGACCACGCTCTGGGGCGTCCTCGGCATCGTCTTCGGCCTGCTCTGCTGCGGGATCCTGGGCATCGTCTTCGGCGCGCTGTCGATCCGCGACGCCCGGCGCAACGGCCGGTCGCAGTTGCTCGGCTGGCTGGCCATCGCGTTCGGCGTGATCAACATCGTCGCCAGCGCCATCGTGCGCGCCCGGGGCAACTCGTACTACCCGTACTGGTATCGCTGAACGCGAGGGGGCCGACCGGTTCCCCGGTCGACCCCCTCGACACGTCGCTCGGCCGCTCAGCGGCCGGACATGATCTCCCGCATCAGGTTGGCGGTCTCGGTCGGGGTCTTGCCGACCTTGACGCCCACCGCCTCCAGCGCCGCCTTCTTGGCGTCGGCGGTGCCCGCCGAGCCCGAGATGATCGCGCCGGCGTGGCCCATGGTCTTGCCGGGCGGGGCGGTGAAGCCGGCGATGTAGCCGACCACCGGCTTGGTGACGTTGGCCTTGATGAACTCGGCCGCCCGCTCCTCGGCGTCGCCGCCGATCTCACCGATCATGACGATCGCGTCGGTCTCCGGGTCCGCCTCGAAGGCGGCCAGGGCGTCGATGTGGGTGGTGCCGATGATCGGGTCACCGCCGATGCCGACGCAGGTGGAGAAGCCGATGTCGCGCAGCTCGTACATCATCTGGTAGGTCAGCGTGCCGCTCTTGCTGACCAGGCCGATCCGGCCGGAGCCGGTGATGTCGGCCGGGATGATGCCGGCGTTCGACGCGCCCGGCGAGGCGATGCCCGGGCAGTTCGGGCCGATGATCCGGGTGCGCTCGCCCTGGGCCCGGTTGTACGCCCAGAACGCGGCGGTGTCGTGCACCGGCACGCCCTCGGTGATCACCACGGCCAGGTCGATGCCGGCGTCGATCGCCTCGACCACGGCGGCCTTGGTGAACTGCGGCGGCACGAAGATGACGGTGACGTCCGCGCCGGTCTCCTTCATCGCGTCCGCGACGGAGGCGAAGACGGGCAGCTCGGTGCCGTCGAAGTCGACGGTCGTGCCGGCCTTGCGCGGGTTCACGCCGCCGACCACGTTGGTGCCGGCGGCGAGCATCCGCCGGGTGTGCTTGGAGCCCTCGGAACCGGTCATCCCCTGCACGATGACCTTGGAGTCCTTGGTCAGCCAGATAGCCATTGTCAGACCCCCGCAGCTGCCAGCTCGGCGGCCCGCTCGGCCGCGCCGTCCATGGTGTCGACCCGCTGGATCAGCGGGTTCGCCGCGCCGTCGAGGATCGCCCGGCCGGCCTCGGCGTTGTTGCCGTCGAGGCGCACGACGAGCGGCTTGGTGGCCTTCTCGCCGCGCTGCTCCAGCAGCGCCAGCGCCTGCACGATGCCGTTGGCGACCGCGTCACAGGCGGTGATGCCGCCGAAGACGTTGACGAAGACGCTCTTGACCGACGGGTCGGACAGGACGATCTCCAGGCCGTTCGCCATCACCTCGGCGCTCGCGCCGCCGCCGATGTCGAGGAAGTTGGCCGGCTTGACGCCGCCGTGCCGCTCGCCCGCGTACGCGACCACGTCGAGCGTGGACATGACCAGGCCCGCGCCGTTACCGATGATGCCGACCTCGCCGTCGAGCTTGACGTAGTTGAGGTCCTTGGCCTTCGCGGCCTGCTCCAGCGGGTCCACCGACGCCTGGTCGACCAGGGCCTCGTGGTCCGGGTGCCGGAACCCGGCGTTCTCGTCCAGGGTGACCTTGGCGTCCAGGAGCAGCAGCTTGCCGTCCTTGGTCGTGGCCAGCGGGTTCACCTCGACGAGCGTGGCGTCCTCGGCCACGAACGCCTGCCACAGCTTGACCGCGACCTCGACCACCTGGTCGGCGATCTCGGCCGGGAAGCCGGCCGCGGTGACGATCTCGCGCGCCTTGGCCTCGTCCACGCCGGTGTTGGCGTCGATCGGCGCCTTCACGACCCGCTCCGGGGTCTCGGCCGCGACCTGCTCGATGTCCATACCGCCGGCCACGCTGGCGATGCAGAGGAAGGTGCGGTTCGCCCGGTCGAGCAGGTACGAGAAGTAGTACTCCTCGGCCACGTCCGCGGTCACGGTGATCATGACCTTGTGGACGGTGTGACCCTTGATGTCCATGCCGAGGATGTCGGTGGCCCGGGCCACCGTCTCCTCCGCGCCCTCGGCCAGCTTCACGCCGCCGGCCTTGCCGCGGCCACCGACCTTCACCTGCGCCTTGACGACCACCCGGCCGCCGAGGCGTTCGGCGATCGCGCGGGCCTCCTCCGGGGTAGTGGCGACGCCGCCGGCGAGCACGGGCAAGCCGTGCCGCTCGAACAGGTCCCGCCCCTGGTACTCGTACAGGTCCACGATTGCGCGTCCCGTCCCGTCTCCGCGGCGCGCCGTCGCGCCGCCACCAGCTTCGGAAAATCAGTTTGACGCCTGTCATCAGATGAGACAGGCCATTTGCCGCAGCCTAACGAGATGGGAACGGGCGGCAACCGAGCGGGTGCGGGGTGTGCGGTAATGCACAGACCGGGGTCGGCCGGGCCGATCACTGCGGCGCCGGCGCACGGGGGCGTCAGCCGTCCGGGGGATGTCCGGGCCCGGGCGTAACCGCCCGTCGGGGGCGTCGTTGAGTGTGATGTCGGCGCGCTGGTCAAGCGCGGCGACGGGAGCGGCCGATGCCCTGTCGGTCGAGGGGTGGCGGCGGGGCATCGTGCATAGAGGGGCCGGGCGTGTGAGGGGTGCGTCCGGCCCCTCCCCCGTGCCCGGAGCCGGAAACGCGGGGGCCGGGCACGCAGGGGCCGGGAACCGGGCGGGGTCAGCCGACCGGCTGGGCGACGTTCTCCCGCACCCACTCGACGATCGAGCCGGTGGTGGCGCCCGGGGTGAAGATCTTCGCGACGCCGAGCCGCTCCAGCTCCGGGATGTCGGCCTCGGGGATGATGCCGCCGCCGAACACCACGATGTCGGTGGCGTCCCGCTCGGTGAGCAGTTCGACGACGCGCTTGAACAGCGTCATGTGCGCGCCCGAGAGCACCGACAGGCCGACCGCGTCCGCGTCCTCCTGGATGGCGGTCTCGACGATCTGCTCGGGCGTCTGGTGCAGGCCGGTGTAGATGACCTCCATGCCCGCGTCACGCAGGGCGCGGGCGACCACCTTCGCCCCCCGGTCGTGGCCGTCCAGGCCGGGCTTCGCGACGACGACCCGGATACGAGAGCTCATCTGCGCACACCTTTCACCGGCACTCCTGACCTGAACGAACGGTAACCCGGCCGGACCGGAGGCGGGAAGCCGGGCCGGACCTTCCCACATACGAGCCGCCCCACTACCGCCCACCCGGGTACGCGGAAAGCCGGACACCTCCGCCGTTCGGTCACTGTCCGCGACGAATGGGCAGTCGACATACCATCCGACCGGCGGCACGAGCTATGACAAGGTTGGATGGAATTGGACATAACGAATCACCATTTCGGCGCTTCGGCTTGTGACAGGAGTGGCGGTTGGCTAACGTGTCCACGGTTGTCATCAGGTCCACGGACGGGTGACGACGCGGCACCGGAGGTTCGACCGAGCTTCACCGAACGGTCCGGAGTCGCATCGGATCCCCGACAACGGAGGGTGTGCGTGCGCCAGCGCCTGTCGTCTGAGCCCGATCGCTATCGCGGCCGCCGCCGCGTACCCACCCCCCCGCGGAGCCGCTACGCCGCGGTGGTCACCACCGCCTTCGTCGGCGCCGGCATCGTCGCCATCGGCGCGAACGCCCTCCCCGACGCCAAGAGCGTCAGCCCGTCGGTCCTCGACGAGCTCCGGCAGGCCTCGGTCGCCAGCCAGGACGCCGCCGCCCGCGCCGACAGCGCGGAGCGCCCGTCCCGTGCCGACCGCTCCGACAGCAAGGCCGCCGAGCAGGACCCGTGGCTCCTGCCGCTGCACGGCTACGACTTCAAGTCCCCCTACGGCATGCGGTGGGGCAAGCTGCACACCGGCATCGACCTGGTCGCCCCGGAGGGCACGCCCTACAAGGCGGTCCACGCCGGCACCGTCACCAAGGCCGGCTGGTTCGGCGGCTACGGCTACGCCGTCATCGTCCAGCACTCCGACGGCAGCGAGGCCATCTACGGCCACTCCTCCGCGGTGACGGTCAAGGAGGGCCAGGAGGTGAAGGCCGGCGACCAGCTCGGCCTGGTCGGCAACACCGGCCACTCCTACGGCTCCCACCTGCACCTGGAGATCCATGTCAAGGGCCAGCCGCAGGACCCGGTGGCGTTCCTCAAGGATCGCGGAGTGGACATTCAGCTCGAAGTCGAGGCAGTTTACAGCGACGTAGCCGCGTCCTGACGCTCCGTACCGCCCCGTCACCGCCCGGACCGCACGGTCCGGGCGGTTTCGTCTGTGCCGATGTCTGCCACGTCACACCGGCCGGTGTGAGCGGGAGCACATCGCCGAATGATCGTCTCTTCGACCGAACCGGCCGACCGGTCCGAAACCGGACGCGCGGTGGCGGCGCGGGCCACCGCCTCCGCACCCCCGATACCCGCTGCGACCTGCACCGACACCAGTATTTCGAGGTCACGTGCCCCTCGAACCGATGAAGGATCCCGTGCAGCACAGCAGCCCCACCCCGGACAACGCTCCCGCCCGGCACCGGCGCCCGCGCCGCGCCCGGCGCACCGTTTACGTGGTCACCGGCGCGGTGGCCCTGCTCGGCCTCGGCATCGGCGGCGTGGTCGTCACCACCGCCCCGTCCGACCCGACGCCGGCCGCCGTCGACCTCGGCGTAGCGGCCCGCGCCGACGACGCCGACCGCGCCGACCGTTCGGCCCGCGAGCCGGTCACCCCGTCCGCCGTACCGGCCAGCCCGTCGCCGAGCCCGAGCGCGAGCGCGACCAGCCCGGCACCGAAGAAGACGGCGACGGCGAAACCCAAGCCGAAGCCGAAGAAGACGACAGTGGCGAAGAAGCCCACCTGGGTCATCCCGATGAAGGGCGCCGACATCACGTCGTGCTACGGGCCCCGCTGGGGCACCCAGCACGCCGGCATCGACTTCGCCATGCCGGCCGGCACGCCGATCCACGCCGCCGCAGCGGGCACCGTGGTCAAGGCCGGTGACGTGGGCGACGGCTACGGCGTCTCGGTCTTCATCGACCACCACAACGGCTACCTGACCCACTACGCCCACCAGAGCCGGCTCGCCGTCGGCGTCGGCGACACGGTCAAGGCCGGTCAGGTCATCGGGTACGAGGGCTCCACCGGCGACTCCACCGGCCCGCACCTGCACTTCGAGGTGCACCAGGGCGCGATGTGGAACCAGATCGACCCGGCGCCGTTCCTGCGTGCCCGGGGCATCGGCGTGGCCTGCTGACGCAGTGGTCCACCGGCGTGGCCGGGCCGGTCTCCAGCCCGGCCGCGCCTGCGGTCCGTCCGCCTGACGCTCAGAGCTTGTCGATCGGGGCGTGCCGCAGCACCAGCCACATGGTCTGGTCGCCGAAGTCGATCTGGGCCCGGGCACCCGGCCCGGCCCCCTCCACCGCCAGCACCCGGCCCAGGCCGTACCGCTGGTGGTTGACCCGGTCGCCCACCGCGACCTTCGGGGCCTGCTTCAGCTCGCTCGCGGTGGCCAGCCGGCTGGCGTCCACGCCCAGCCGCTTCGCCAGCTCGGTCGCCTTGGGCGTGCCGCCGGCGAAGCCGCCGCGGCCCAGCCGGTCCGCCCGGCCGCCGACGCCCCCGCCTCCGCCGCCCCACGAGGTGTACGACCCCTCGGTGCGCTCCCAGCGGACCAGCTCGGGCGGCAGCTCCTCCAGGAACCGCGACGGCGGGTTGTAGGCGGGCGCGCCCCAGGCCGACCGGGTCACCGCGCGGGACAGGTAGAGACGCTGGCGGGCCCGGGTGATGCCCACGTACGCCAGCCGCCGCTCCTCCTCCAGCTCGCGGGTGTCGCCGAGCGAGCGCAGGTGCGGGAAGACGCCGTCCTCCAGGCCGGTCAGGAAGACCACCGGGAACTCCAGGCCCTTGGCGGTGTGCAGCGTCATCAGCGTGACCACCCCTTGGTGGTCCGGGTCGTCGGAGGGGATCTGGTCGGCGTCGGCGACGAGCGCCACCTGCTCCAGGAAACCGGCGAGCGTGGCTCGCTCGTCGTCGGCGCCGAGCGCCTCGATCCGCTCGGTGTACTCCCGGGCGACGCTCACCAGTTCCTGGAGGTTGTCCACCCGGCCGGCGTCCTGTGGGTCGAGGCTCTCCTCCAGCTCGGCCAGGTAGCCGGAGCGGGTCAGCACCGCCTCCAGCACCTCCTCCGGGGTGCCGGTGCCGGCCAGCTCCCGCGCCGCGTCGAGCAACGCGACGAACTCGGCGATGCCGTTCGCCGCCCGGGTGGAGATGCCCGGCGCGTCCTTGGCCCGGCGCAACGCGGCGCCGAAGGAGATGCGGTCCCGGGCACTCAGCGCCTCCACGCACGCCTCGGCCCGCTCGCCGATGCCCCGGCGCGGGGTGTTGAGAACCCGGCGCAGGCTGACCGTGTCGTCGTCGTTGACCACGGCGCGCAGGTACGCGAGCGCGTCGCGGACCTCCTTGCGCTCGTAGAAGCGCACCCCGCCGACCACCTTGTAGGGCAGGCCGACCCGGATGAACACCTCCTCGAACACACGGGACATGGCGTTCGTGCGGTAGAACACCGCCACGTCGCCCGGGCGGGTCTCGCCGTCGTCGACCAGCCGGTCGATCTCCCGGGCCACCCAGTCGGCCTCGGCGTGCTCGGTGTCGGCGACGTACCCGACGATCTGCTCGCCGGACCCGGCGTCGCTCCACAGCCGCTTCGGCTTGCGGGAGGTGTTGCGGTCGATCACCGCGTTGGCGGCGTTGAGGATGGTCTGGGTCGAGCGGTAGTTCTGCTCCAGCAGGATCGTGCGGGCGTCGGTGAAGTCCCGCTCGAACTCCAGGATGTTGCGGATGGTCGCGCCGCGGAACGCGTAGATCGACTGGTCGGCGTCACCGACCACGCACAGCTCCGCCGGCGGGATCCCCTCGGTACCGGAGACCAGTTCCTTGATCAGCACGTACTGGGCGTGGTTGGTGTCCTGGTACTCGTCCACCAGCACGTGCCGGAACCGGCGCCGGTAGCTCTCCGCCACGTGCGGGTGCGACTGGAGCAGGTGCACAGTCGTCATGATCAGGTCGTCGAAGTCCAGCGCGTGCGCCTCGCGCAGCCGCCGCTGGTAGAGCGTGTACGCCTCGGCCAGCGCCCGCTCGTTCGGCCCCTTGGCCCGGCCGGCGAACTCCTCCGGGTCGACCAGCTCGTTCTTCAGGTTCGACACCTGGGCGGCCAGGCCCCGGGCCGGGTAGCGCTTCGGGTCCAGATCCAGCTCGCGGGCGACCATCTGCATCAACCGGCGCGAGTCGTCCGCGTCGTAGATCGAGAACGTCGACTTCAGGCCGGCGTGCTCGTGCTCGGCCCGCAGGATGCGTACGCAGGCGGAGTGGAACGTCGAGACCCACATGAGCCGGGCGCGCGGGCCGACCAGCGCGGCCACCCGCTCCTTCATCTCACCGGCGGCCTTGTTGGTGAACGTGATCGCGATGATCTCGCCGGGGTGCACGTCGCGGGCGGCGAGCAGGTAGGCGATCCGGTTGGTCAGCACCCGGGTCTTGCCGGACCCGGCGCCGGCCACGATCAGCAGCGGGGAGCCGGCGTGGGTCACCGCGTCCCGTTGGGGGCCGTTCAGGCCGTCGAGGAGGGCGGCCGGGTCCGACCCGGCGCCCCCGGGACGGCGCGGCGGGGTCGGCCGGGACTCCGGCGCGGGCGGGGACTCCGGCGCGGGCGGGGATGTGGGAATGTCGAAGAGAGGATGCATCGCAGCCCGAGTCTATGCCGCCGGGCGGACACTTCCCCGCCCGCGCCGCCGCCCGGCGCACGCCGTCACGTCTCACCTGTTGGTGCGTCTTCTTGCGCGCCCGCCCGGGTGGTCGGCATACTCGACGACGTGTTCGATCAGCGCTTCTACTTTTACTACGGCACCGGGAGTCCGGCAGCCGTGGGTCGCGCCTGATCACAGACCTACGAAACGCCCCGGGCTCCCCGAGCCCGGGGCTTTTCCGTCCCGGGATCCGGGTACCGGGCCCGAGCCCCGAGAGGGACGACGATGATGACTGACGTGGTGGAGTCCAGCGGCAGCCTGGCGCGGCACGACCGGCCGGCCGGCGGCGACCCGACCGGCGCCGCGGCGGCCCGGACCGGCACCGACGACGCGGCGGCGGCGGAACGGATCGGTGAGATCCGGCGGCGGATCGACGAGATCGACCGCACCCTCATCGCGCTCTGGCAGGAGCGGGCAGCGCTCTCCCAGGAGGTCGGCGCGACCCGGATGGCGTCCGGCGGCACCCGGCTGGTGCTCTCCCGCGAGCGGGAGATCCTGGAGCGGTTCCGGTCCGAACTCGGCGCCGACGGCACCCAGCTTGCGCTCCTGCTGCTGCGCGCCGGCCGCGGCCCGCTGTGACGGCCACGGAGGCGCTGTGACGGCCACGGAGACGACGAACCGCCTGCCGGCGTCGGGCTGACGCCGGCAGGCGGTCCGGAACGGATCAGGCCACCTCGTGGGTGACGACGATCTCCCGCTTCTCCGCGAAATGGCAGGCGCTCGGGTGGTCCGAGCCCGGCCGGATCTGGAGCAGCGGCACCTCCTGGGCGCAGACGTCCTGCGCCTTCCAGCACCGGGTGCGGAACCGGCAGCCCGAGGGCGGGCTGACCGGCGAGGGCACGTCGCCCTGGAGCCGGATGATCGCCTTGCTCTCCCGCACGGTCGGGTCCGGCACCGGCACCGCCGACAGCAGCGCCTGGGTGTACGGGTGGGTCGGCCGCTCGTAGATCTCGTCCTCGGTGCCGATCTCCACCATCTTGCCCAGGTACATCACGGCGACCCGGTCGGAGAGGTGCCGCACCACCGACAGGTCGTGGGCGATGAAGACGTACGACAGCCCGAACTCGGCCTGGAGCTTCTCCAGCAGGTTCATCACCTGAGCCTGGATCGAGACGTCCAGGGCCGACACCGGCTCGTCGCAGACGATCACCTCGGGCCGCAGCGCCAGCGCCCGGGCGATGCCGATGCGCTGCCGCTGACCGCCGGAGAACTGGTGCGGGTACCGGTTGATGTGCTCCGGGTTGAGGCCGACCAGGTCGAGCAGCTCCTTGACCTTGTTGCGCCGGCTGCCGCGCGGGGCGACCTCGGGGTGGATCTCGAACGGCTCGCCGATCAGGTCACCCACCGTCATCCGGGGGTTCAGCGAGGTGTACGGGTCCTGCATCACCAGCTGGATCTGCCGGCGCAGCCGCCGCAGCGCGCCACCGGAGAGCTTGGAGATGTCCTGGCCCTTGTAGAGCACCTGGCCGCCGGTCGGCTTCTCCAGGTTCATCAGCACCCGGGCCAGCGTCGACTTGCCGCAGCCGGACTCGCCGACCACGCCGAGCGTCTCGCCGGCCTTGAGGTCGAAGGAGACGCCGTCGACCGCCTTGACCTGACCGATGGTCTTCTTGAACACCACGCCCCGGGTCACGGGGTAGTGCTTGACCAGGTCACGGACCTCGATGATGTTCTCAGTCACGGTTCACCAGTTCCTCGGCGAAGTGGCAGGCGCTGGCCCGGCCGTTGCCCAGTTGCAGCAGCGGCGGGACCTTCTCCCGGCACATCGGCTGCGCCATCGGGCAGCGCGGGTTGAACGCGCAGCCCGTCGGGATGTTCATCAGGTTCGGCGGGAGGCCCTTGATGGTCCGGAGCTCCTGCCCCTTCTCGTCCATCCGCGGGATCGAGTTGAGCAGGCCGAGCGTGTACGGGTGTGCCGGCTTGCGGTACAGGTCGTAGACGTCGGCTTCCTCGACGATCCGGCCGGCGTACATGACCGCGATCCGGTCCGCGACGTCGGCGACCACGCCGAGGTCGTGGGTGATCAGGATCATGCCCATCTGCCGTTCCCGCTGGAGCTCGCCGAGCAGGTCCATGATCTGGGCCTGCACGGTCACGTCGAGCGCGGTGGTCGGCTCGTCGGCGATCAGCACCTCGGGGTCCAGCGCCAGCGACATGGCGATCATGGCGCGCTGCCGCATACCGCCGGAGAACTGGTGCGGGTAGTTGCTGAACCGGCCCTTGGCGTTGGGGATCTTCACCTGGTCGAGCATCTCGATCGCGCGCTTCTTGGCGTCCGAGCGGCTCATGCCGCGGCGGATGCGGAACTGCTCGGCGATCTGGAAGCCGACTGTGAAAACCGGGTTGAGGGCCGAGAGCGAGTCCTGGAAGATCATGGCGATGCCCTCGCCCCGGATCCGCCGCCGCTGCTCGGGGGACATGGTGAGCATGTCCTTGCCGTGGAAGCGGACCTTGCCGCCGGTGACGAAGCCGGGCGGGGTGTCCAGGATGCCCATGATGGTCTGCGCGGTGACGCTCTTGCCGGAGCCGGACTCGCCGAGCACGGCGAGGGTCTCCCCCGCGTCGACGTGGTACGTGACTCCGTTGATGACCTTGGCGACGCCGTCCCGGGTGCGGAACTCCACCCGAAGGTCGTCGACCTCGAGCAGCCGACCCGAGGGGCGGCCGGATCCGTCGGCGCCCGGCGAGGACTGCTCGGACACGAGAATGTCGGACAACTCAGTTCCCCTAACGGAGCTTCGGGTCGAGGGCCTCGCGGACCGCCTCGCCGAGCATGACGAAGCTCAGCACGGCGGCGACGAGGAACGCGGAGGGGAAGAACAGCAGGTAGGGCGAGACCCGGATGTAGTTCTGCGCCTCGCTGATCATGATGCCCCAGGAGACGACCGGGCTCTTCAGGCCGATGCCCAGGAACGAGAGCGTGGCCTCCGCGCCGATGAACGAGCCGACCATGATCGTGCCGTAGACCAGCAGCGGGGCCAGGCAGTTCGGCAGCAGGTGCTTGAGGATGATCCGGCCGGTGCCGGCGCCGAGCGCGCGGGCCGCGACGATGTAGTCGGCCTCCTTGGTGGCGAGCACCGAGGAGCGCATCAGCCGCATCACGACCGGCCAGCTCAGCACGCTCAGGGACATGATGACCAGGCCCATGATCGTCCACTCGCCGTTGTCGGAGCCGGACCCGTTGAACGTGGTCAGGATGACGATCGAGCCGAGCACGAACGGCAGGCCGAAGAAGATGTCCGCGATGCGGGAGAGCAGCGCGTCCACCCAGCCGCCGCGGTAGCCGGCGATGATGCCCATCGTGCCGCCGACCAGCAGCGTCAGGAAGGTGGAGACCACAGCCACCACGATCGAGGCGCGGGCGCCGTAGATGACCCGGGCGTAGACGTCGCGGCCCTGCACGTCGTAGCCGAACCAGGCGGCCGACGACGGCTCGACCCGGCTGCGGTCCAGCGAGCCGTTCACCGCGTCGCCGGAGGTGAACAGCCACGGGAAGGCCGCCATCACGAGGAAGACCAGGATGATCGTCGCCGAGATCCAGAACAGCGGCTTGCGGCGCAGGTCGATCCAGGCGTCACCGAGCAGGCCACGCGGCTTGTTCTGCTTCGCGCTCTCCGGCAGGCCCGCGTTGGTGGGCGCGCCCGACCCCGCCTCGGTGGGCATGGTCGCGGGCGGCGTCGACACGATCGACGCGGTATTCGGGTCACTCATGCCCGTACCTCGCTGCGCTCGGCACGGGCGTGGTTGCCCGCGCAGACTGCTGGGACGTTTCGTACGCTGCGGCGGTCACTCATAGCGGATCCTCGGGTCGAGGGCGGCGTAGAGCAGGTCCACCACCAGGTTCATGATGAGATAGACGAGCACCAGCACCACAACGATGCCGACAACGGTAGCGCTCTCCTTGGTGACGATCGAGCGGAGCACCTGCCGGCCGATGCCGTTGATGCCGAAGATGCCCTCCGTCACGATCGCGCCACCCATCAGCGCGCCGAGGTCGGTGCCGAGCAGGGTGACCACCGGGATGAGCGAGTTGCGCAGCAGGTGCACGCCGACCACGCGGCGCATCGGGAGACCCTTGGCGATCGCGGTGCGGACGTAGTCGGCACGCCGGTTCTCGGCGATGCTCGTACGCGCCACCCGGGCGATGTACGCCATCGATGCGCTGCCGAGCACGAAGCCCGGCACGATCAGTTCGCTGAACCGCATCTCGTTGGACACGGTCGGGTTGATGATGCCCCACTTCACGCCGAGCAGCCACTGCAGCACGAAGCCGATGACGAAGACCGGGAGGGCGATCAGGAAGAGGGTGGAGACCAGGACCAGGTTGTCCAGGAAGCCGTTGCGCCGCAGGCCGGTGAGGATGCCGGCGCCGAGACCGATCACGGCCTCGATGGCGAGGGCGACCACCGCCAGCTTCAGGGTGTTCGGGTACGACGTGGCGATGATGTCGCTGATCTCGCGACCGCCGAACGTGATACCGAAGTCACCCTGCAGAAGGTTCTTCATGTAGCTGGCGTACTGCACCCAGATCGACTCGTCGAGGTTGTACTTCTCGGTCATCATGGCGCGGTAGTTCGGCGGGCAACCGCGGTCGCCGCACTTGCCGGCGAAGGGGTCACCGGGCACCGACCAGACGAGCCAGTAGATCAGGAACGTCGTGCCGATGAACACCGGCACGAGTTGCAGCAGCCGTCTCAAGAGATAACGGCCCATGGGGTGGTCCTCCAGACAGGGAGCGCCGGGGCGGGCCGGCGCGGCGGCGACAACGTGCGAGGGGTCCGTTGTACACCCCCTCGCGGAACGGCCCCGGGCCGGGCTCACCGGTAGGCGAGCCCGACCCGGGGTCAGACCGTTCGGATCAGAGCTCGACCGAGGTGATGTCGAGCTCGCCGACGTTGGTCAGCTCCAGCTTCTTGATCTTCTCCGAGTGGCCGGACTGCTGGCCACCGAAGTAGATCGGCATCGACGGGACGTCCTGGTCGATGAGCTTGACGGCCTCAGCGAACTTCTTGTGGGCCTCCTCGATGCTGGGGGCCGCGGAGGCCTCCTTGGCGAGGGCGTCCACCTGCGGGTTGCTGTACTTGCCGTCGTTCGAGGAACCACCGGTGACGTAGAGCGGGTTGATCCAGTTCTCCACGTCCGGGTAGTCCTGCTGCCAGCCGGCCCGGTACGCGCCGGTCATCTTGTAGGCGTTGATGTTGGCGCGGAAGACCGCGAAGGTCGGCACGCCGACGGCAACAGCGTCGATGCCCAGGTTGGTCTTGATCTGCTGGGCGACGGCCTCCATCCACTCCTTGTGGCTGGCGTCCGCGTTGTACGACAGGGTCAGCTTGCCCTGGAAGCCACCGGCCTCCTGGAGGAGCTGCTTGGCCTGGGCCACGTCGAACTTGCAGGCGGTGCAGTTGCCCGGCTCGGCGCCCGGGGTCAGCGGGTTGGCCCAGCTGTCGGCCGGCTTACGGGTACCGAAGAAGATCTTGTCGGTGATCGACTGCCGGTCGATGGACAGCGAGATCGCCTTGCGCAGCTTCGGGTTCTGGAAGCGCTTGTCGTAGATCGGGAAGGCGATGATGCCCGTCGACGGGGTCGTCGAGGCCATGGCCCGCTCGGCCAGGTCGGTCTTCCACTTCTCACCGGCCAGCGCGGAGACCGGAACCTGCTGCTGGAAGTCCAGGTTGCCGGCGAGCAGGTCGTTGTACGCCGCCGTGTCGTCCTGGTAGATCTTGACGGTGACGTCCTTGACCTTCATCTTGTCGCGCAGGCTGTAGTCGTCGAAGCGGGTCAGCTTGATCTCGACGTCGTCCTGCCAGGAGACGAGCTTGACCGGGCCGTTACCGATCGGCTTCTTGCCGAAGTCAGCCGGGGTGGACGAGAAGAACGCGTCCGGCAGCGGCACGAAGGCGCTGTACCCGAGCTTGGTCGGGAACACGGCGGTCGGCGCGGAGAGCGTGACCTCGAAGTTCCAGTCGTCGACGACCTTCAGGCCGGACATCTCCTTGGCCTTCGGCTCCGGGGCCTTCTGCGGGCCGTCCGGGCCGTCCGGGTCCTCGGTGTAGACCTCGTCGAAGCCCTGGATGTCGGAGAAGAAGGAGGCGTTCTGCGCGCCGTTCGGGCCGTACGCAGCCCAGTTCCAGGCCTTGACGAAGCTCTCGGCCTTGACGGTGGTGCCGTCGTGGAACTTGGTGTTCTGCTTGATCTTGACCTTGAAGACCTTCGAGTCGCTCGTGTCGATCGACTCGGCGAGCAGGTTCTGCGGCGCCCCACCGTTGTTGGGGTACTCGACCAGACCGCTCCACATCCAGTCGATGATCGCGCCGCCACCGGTCTCGGTGGTGTTCGCCGGAACCAGGGGGTTCTCCGGCTGGGTGCCGTCGATGACGATCGCGCCGTCCTTGCTGGCGCCGGCGTCGCCACCGTCGTTGTTCCCGCTGGAGCAGCCGGACGCGACGAGCGCGAATGCCGCGCCCACCGCGAGCGCGCCGCTCGCCCGCTTCGAGACTCTCATTCCGAGGGGCCTCCTCTTTCTAACCTGGTTCCGTCGTGAGTTTCACGCACGTCTTTGGGGGTGACACCACCGGCGACCCGAACCGCAGGACGCCGGTTTACCGCAGAGGAATTCGGGACACCCCAGGGGTACCGATCCGCCGGGCGCCACACCCTGGACGAGACACCGCGCAGGGTCGGCGACCACGCGGCGGCGCGAAAGACGGCGTCACGTGGTCGGCAGGCCCGACGAGATGCCTCACACCGGGGGGTGAGGTGCTGCCACTGTGACACCAACCGGCCCTTTCCGTGAAGGTGCCGTTATCAAGCCGTTAGTTGGTCGCCACGTTGCCGATACTTGAGAAAAGATCACAAAGCGCACGGACGATAGGGCCCTGAACAGGCAAGACGGGCACAGACAGGTCGACGGACGTCCCTGCGACACGGGAGGCTGTGACGTTCACCGCGCCGGCGTCGGCCCCCTTCGCGAGCACCCGGCTGCCGGGTTTTTTGTCCGTCCGGATGATGCCATGCCGACCGAGCGGGCACCACCGGCACCCCGGGGTACGAGGTCGCCGAGGCCCCGCCCCCGGGCGGGCGTCGGTTCCTAGACCAGCCGGCGGTCGGCGGCCCACCGGGACAGCTCGTACCGGTTCGACATCTGGAGCTTGCGCAACACGTTGGAGACGTGCGTCTCGACCGTCTTGATCGAGATGTACAGCTCCTTGGCGATCTCCTTGTACGCGTATCCCCGGGCGAGCAGCCGCAGCACCTCGCGCTCGCGGTTGGTGAGCTGGTCCAGCTCGGGGTCGGCCACCGGCGCGTCCGGCCGGGAGGCGAACGCGTCGAGCACGAACCCGGCCAGCCGCGGGCTGAACACCGCGTCGCCGTCGGCCACCCGCCGGATCGCGCCGGTCAGCTCCTCCGGCGAGATCGTCTTCGTGACGTACCCCCGCGCGCCGGCGCGGATCAGGCCGATCACGTCCTCGGCGGCGTCGGAGACGCTCAGCGCCAGGAACCGCACCTGCGGGTGGGTACGCCGCATCGCCTCCAGCACCGCGCGGCCACCACCGTCGGGCATGTGCACGTCGAGCAGCACCACGTCCGGAGCGGTGGCGGCGATCCGGGTCACCGCCTCGGCCACCGAGCTGGCCTCACCGACCACCTCCACGCGCGTGCCCAGCTCGGCACGGACGCCGGCCCGGAACATCGCGTGGTCGTCGACGAGGAACACCCGCAGCGGCCCGCTCGGCGCCGTACCCTCGACCGGTTCCTGCTCGGACATGTCACTTGTCCCTTTCCGCCGTGGAGCCGGAGCCGCTGATCGGCAGGATCAGCCGGACCTCGGTCCCTTCCCCCGGCTCGGACCGGATCTCCGCCCGGCCGCCGTGCCGCTTCATCCGTCCGATGATCGAGCCCCGGACGCCGTGCCGGTGATTCTCCACCGTATCCGGGTCGAAGCCCTTGCCCCGGTCCCGGACGAACACGCTCACCTGCTCCGGCTCCACCTCGGCGTACAGCGACACGGTCTGCACACCGGCGTGGCGGGCCGCGTTGACCAGGGCCTCCCGGGCGGCAGCCACGATCGCGCCCACCCGCTCGTCGGTCTCCCGGTCGCCGACCACCACCACCTCGACGGTGATGGCGAACGTGTCCTCCACCTCGGCGGCGGCCTGCTCCAGGGCGGCCGCGAAGCGCTCGGTGGGCGAGGCGGCCGGCTTGTAGAGCCAGTTGCGCAGCGAGCGCTCCTGGCCCCGGGCCAGACGCTGCACCGTCTTGACGTCGCTGGCGTTGCGCTGGATCAGGGCCAGCGTGTGCAGGACCTGGTCGTGCACCATCGCGGCCAGTTCGGCGCGCTCCTGCTCACGGATGCGGCCCTCCCGCTCGGAGCGGAGCTGGTTCCAGGTGCGCCAGAGCACCGGACCGGTGACCACACCCACGCCGGCCAGCCCGACCAGCGCGAAGATCACGCCGTTGAGCACCGCGTCGACGTTCTGCGCCGGCGAGTAGACGGCCGCCACGCCGATGATGCCCACCGCGACGAGCACGCCGCCGCCGATGAAGCGCAGCACGAACGCGCGCCTGTCGCTCTCCTCCACCACCGCGCCCAGCCAGGGCACCGCCGAGTCGCCCCACTGCCGGCGGCGCTCCGGGGCGGACTGGTGCCAGATGACGCCCGCGCCGACCGCGATGATCGCCACCAGCCAGCCGGCGGTGCCGGCCGCGCCCACCGAGTTGAACGCGACCACCTGGAGCAGCAGCACGCCGAGCCCGATCACCACGAACGGCAGCAGCTGGGCGAGGTCGCGGCGGGGCGGGACGGCGGTGTCGCCGGGGCGGGGCGGGACCACCGCCCAGAAGGCGGCGTAGAGCAACAGGCCGAGACCGCTCAGCCCGAGCAGCACCATGAACGCCACGCGTACCCGCAGCACCGGGATGCCCAGGTGCTCGGCGATGCCCGCGGCCACCCCGGCGGCCAGCCGGTGGTCGGTGGCCCGGTAGAGGCGCGGGGCGTGCGGGGCGGGGGTGCTGCTGATCGGAGGCTCCCAGGTCGAGGCGGACGCGTCGGCGGCGCCGACGCCCCGATCGTCACACGGCCGCGACGCCCGGGACCACGGGGACGCCCCGGAGTTTCACCGGCGGAGGATCTCAGGGTGGGGTCAGGGTCGGGTCCGGAGGCTGCTCGGGCGGCCGGGGCAGCAGTATCGAAGGCATGAACGAGGACGCTGCCCGTCCGCCCCGCCCCTGGGCGGCAGCACAGGACGCCCCGCCGCCCCCGCCGGGAGCGGCACCCACCGACCAGGCGACCCCGCCGCCCGGCGGCGGCACGCCGTTCGGCGGTCCGCCACCCGGTGGGTACGCCCCACCGCCCGGCGCCGCCGGCTTCACCACCCGGTACGGCCTGGTACGCCCCCGTGAGGGCCGCTACCTGGCCGGGGTGTGCGCCGCCATCGGCCGGGCCACGAACACCGACCCGGTGCTGTGGCGAGTGCTGCTGGCCGTGCTCGGCTTCTTCGGCGGCATCGGGATCATCGTGTACGTCGCCGGCTGGCTGATCATCCCCGGCGAGGGCGACACCGCCTCGCCGGTGGAGGCCATGCTCGGCCGGGGCCGGTCCAGCATGTCCCCGATCACGGTGATCGTGCTCGGCATCGTGGTGGCGCTCGGCTTCGCCTACGTCGTCACCGACGGGTTCCGGGCGATCCTGCTCGGCGCGGTGATCCTGATCGGCGGCGCGCTCCTGCTCAACCGCGAGCAGCGCGGCCCGGCGCAGCGGCCGGCTCAGCCGGCGCCGCCGCACGGTCCCCCGCCGGGTCCGGTACCACCGGTGGCCTGGCCCGCGCCGCCGGCCCCGGCGCCGGGCACCTGGACCGCGGCTCCCCCCGCGGCACAGTGGACCGGCACACCCGCCGGACCGGCACACCCCGCGGCGGCGCCGTCCGGCGGCATGCCCGCCGAGCCCGGCTACCCGCCGGTGTCCGCCTCCGAGCCCGGCTACCCGCCGGCGGCGCCGTCCGAGCCGGGGCACCCGGCCACGTCCGAGGCGGAGCGCGAGCCGGGCCACCCCGGGCCTACTACCGGCTACCCGACGCTGCCGGCGCCGGGCTGGCCCGCCGCGGCCGGCACCCGGCCGGGCCCGTCCGAGCCGACGACCGTCGCGATGCAGCACGTGACCGGCCCGGTCGCCGACACCGCCACCTGGCCCGCGTACGGCGCGAACCCGGCCTGGACGGGCGCGCGGGACGCCGGAGCCCGGCTGGACGAGCCGGCCGCCGTGCCGCCGCCCGCGCCGGTGGGCGCACCGCTGCCGCCCGGCGGTTACCGGCCGCCGTTCGCCCCGCACGGCCCGTACGCCGGATCGCCGCCCGTCCCGCCGCCCTTTCCGCCACCGGTCCGGCCGCCGCGACCGCCGAAGCGGCCCAAGGAGCGCTCGCCACTCGGCGCGATCACGTTCTCGCTGATCTTCCTGGCGCTCGGCATGGTCGCAATGCTCGACCTGCTCGACGTCTTCCCGGTCGGCGCCGCCGGCTACTTCGCCGCGGTACTCGCGACCATCGGCCTCGGTCTGCTCGTCGGCACCTGGTTCGGCCGGGCCCGCTGGCTGATCGCCCTGGGCCTGGTGACAGCGGCGGCGCTCGGCATCGCCACCGTCGCCGAGTCCTACGACCGGGTACGCGGCATCGACGGCAACGTCACCTGGGCGCCGACCGACCTGCGCGACCTGGCCGACCGGTACGAGAACAACCTCGGTGACGCGACGCTCGACCTGCGCGGGATCGACTTCGACAAGCAGGACGTCCAGGTGACCGTCGACGTGAACCTCGGCAACGCGACAGTTGTCGTACCGCCGGACGTCGACGTGACCACTGTGGCCGACGTGAACGCCGGCGACGCCACTGTCTTCGGCCGGCGCAGCGGCGGGCTCGGCGGTCGTCAGTGGGAGACCACCGACCCGGGCGCCGACGGTCCCGGTGGCGGCAAGCTGCGCCTCTACGTCCACGTGAACGCCGGCAAGCTGGAGGTGACCCGGTGAAGGCACACCGTACCGACATCGTGTCGTTCGCTTTCGGACTCGTCTTCCTCGGCCTGTCCGTCTGGTGGCTGCTGGCCCGGATCCTCGGCCTCGCCGTACCCCCGGTCGGCTGGTTCCTGGCCGGCGGGCTGGTGCTGATCGGACTGCTCGGGCTGATCGGCGCGCTGCGCTCGGGCCGTCCCCCGGAGCAGCCCACCACGCAGCCCGCGCCGGACGTCACGGTCTCGGCGCCGTACGGCTCCCCGGCCGCGGGCCCGGAGACCGCCGGCAGCGCGGAGACGACCGCCGGCCCGGAGACGCCCGACCGCGCCGACGAGTGGGCCACCGAGGCCACGACCGACTCCGCGGAACCGGCCACCCGCGAACTGCCGCCGCTCGATCCACCGGCCGACGAGGCGGCTCCGCAGCGCCGTACGCCGGGGGATCCGGCCTGACCGCGCCACTGCGGCGCCCTCCGGACGCGGCCTATGCTGGTCGGCGGAGATCTCGTCTCCGCCGGCCGGCCCCGCGCACCCCGACCATGCCGGAGCCGCCGGCCGGGTCGCCGGAGCCGCCCCGTCCGTTCGCTATCTCGTCAGGAGCCCGTCCGACATGACCCAGTCCCCCGCCGTGCGCGTCACCGCTCCCTCCGGTGCGGTCCGCATCGGCGAGCGCGCCGCCCGCACGCTCGTCAGCGAGTTCGCCCGGCGTAACGACCCGAAGGCCGGCCTGCTGGTCGGCGCGACCCCGGAGTCCGCGGTGCTGGCCGCCGCGATCGAGGCGCTGCTCCCCGGCGACCGGCTCACAGTGGTGCCGGCGGAGGGCGCCGCGGCGGCCGCGCTGCGCGAACACGTGACCGCGCAGGGCCGCTGGGTCGCCGACCGGGTACGCGTGGTCGACACCCTCGCCGAGGCGGACGCCGCCGCGGTGGTGGTCGTCGCCGAGCCGTTCAGCGGCACCGCGGACGAGGCGCGCGTCGCGATCGACGGGCTGGCGAAATACCTCGCCGAGGGCGCGGTGCTGAGCGTCGCCGCGCCGCTGTTCCGCACCGAGGGTGCCGACGGCGAGCTGGACCGGCAGGGCGTGCTGCACGGCGTACGCACCGACCTGGTGCTGCGCAACACCCCGCCGGTACGCGTGCACCACCTGCGGTTCACCCCGGCGCCGGTCGCGCTCGCGGCCTCGCTGTCCCCTGCGTACCGGCCGTCGAGCGTGCCGCTGACCCGGGGCATGCACATCGACTCGAACGGGGTGGCCGCGGCCGGCATCACGCTCGGCCTGGCCGCCCTGGCCCGGGCCGCGCGGCCGAAGTCGAAGCTCTGGCTGCTGCCGGCGCTGGCCGCCGCGCCGGTGGCCGCGTTCTTCCGCGACCCGGAGCGGGACGTGCCGGAGGACCCGTCGGCGGTGGTCGCCTCGGCGGACGGTCAGGTGCTGTCCGTGCAGCGCCTTCAGGACGAGCGCTTCGGTGACGGCGAGTGGCTGCGGATCGCGGTCTTCCTGTCGGTGCTGGACGTGCACGTCAACCGCGCTCCGGTGGCCGGCAAGGTGGTCGACTACTTCGTCGCCGACGGCGGGTTCGTCAACGCCATGAAGCCGGACGCCGAGCACAACGTGGCGGCGTACACGGTGCTGGACACCGACCACGGCACCGTGGTGGTGGCGCAGCGCACCGGGCTGATCGCCCGCCGGATCGTGCAGCGGGCGCCCGTGGGTTCGCTGCTGGCCCGGGGTGAGCGCTTCGGCCTGATCCGGTTCGGCTCGCGTACCGACGTCTACCTGCCGGCCGACGCCGCGGACCCGCTCGTCGGTCCGGGCGACAAGGTGGTCGGCGGCGCGACGGTGATCGCCCGCTGGCGCTGAGCGCCGGACATGAGAGAAGGGGCGCCGCTCTCGCGGCGCCCCTTCTGTCGTTCTCGGGTCAGGCGGTACGACGCTGGTGCAGCCAGAGCAGCGGCCCGCTGACCAGGTAGCCCACCACCACGAGGGCGAACGTGAGCCGGATGTCGACGAGCGCGCCGACCACCGGGGCCAGCCAGAGCCACGGCGGCAGCTTCAGCAGCCGGGCGAGCTTCGCGTACGGGAAGCTGGACACCATGGCGAAGGCGAGCAGCGCCACGCCGGCCACCATGACCAGGCCGGGGACCGGCACGCCGATGGCCACGGTCAGGGCGAGCACTGCCGCCGCCATGGTGGTCGGCACGCCGCAGAAGAAGCGGCCGTCCTTCGGCGAGACGTTGAACCGGGCGAGCCGGACGGCCGCGCACGCGGCGACGAGCGCGCAGGAGACCGCGGCGGCCGCCGGCGGCGCCGAACCGGCGAGCGAGGCGTAGACCACGACCGGCGCGGCGAGGCCGAACGAGCACATGTCGGCGAGCGAGTCCATCTGCGCGCCGAACGGGCTGGCCACACCGAGCTTGCGGGCCAGCGCGCCGTCGAGGCCGTCGAACGCGACGCACGCGATCAGGCAGATCGCGGCGATCTGCACCTCACCGCGCATGGCCAGGAAGATGGCCAGCATGCCGAGCATGAGGCTGCTCAGCGTGCACGCGTTGACGAGCGCGAACTTGGCCCGGCGGGCGGCGGTGCGCTCACCCGGCAGGAGCGGGATCGACATCGCCGGGGACTCGTCGTCGACGGGTGTCGCCGGGGGAAGCGCCGGGCTGATGGGCCGTACCGCTTCGATGTCGGTGTCGAGCCGGCCGTAGCGGAGGCGCTGGCGGTCGGCGTAACGGTGGTCGGGGGTGACCAGGTCGGTCCCGGAGACGGCCGCGCCGTCTCGGCGGCCCACCCGGACCAGCAGCACCTGGCGGGCGAACGTACTGCTGCGGCGCAACCTGCCCGCCCAGCGACGCCCTGCGGGGCGCGGACTGTCAGTCGTACGACGCCGGCGCCATGGGGCTCTCGGCACGTTTCCTCCATCACCGGATCGGCTGGCCGCCCACTGCGGGGCGGGTGTCCGGCTGTCTCGTGCCGGACCTTTCGGGTCCGGCAGCCCTTTTGCGGAGTACACCATTGCACAGGGGACAGGGGCTTGGCGATAGCTGCCGGCGGTACTTATATCTCCCTTAACCGCGCGAACCGCCCACTCATTCCCATCTCGGGCCTCAACGCCCGTTTTCGTCGGTCAGCCGTACTTCCGACTGTACCGGAGGTCACCCAGGGCGGCTCGGCGAGCGATTCAGCTCACCCGCTGCCCGGTGGCCCGGGCCGCCACGTCGGTCATCGACAGACCGGTGACCTGCTCCGGGGCGAACCAGGCGGCCCGTGCGGTGGAGCCGCCGGCCAGCTCGGTCACCACCGCGTCGGTCGGCGCGTCCACCCGTACCCGGTAGATCACCCGGACGCCGTGCCAGTCCAGCGGGCGGCCCTCCGGGCCGAGCGCGGCCGGGTTGTGCAGGTTGTCCACGGCGATCAGGTCGACCACCCGGCCCAGCTGCCCGGCCTCCTCGACCAGCTCGCGCAGCAGCCCGGCGGCCGGCTGCTCGCCGTGGTCGGTGCCGCCACCGGGCAGGTGCCAGCGGCCCGCGCCCGGATAACCGTCGGCGATCATGGTGAGCAGCACCCGGTCGGCGGGGTCGGTGACCAGCCCGTACGCGGCGAAGCGCTGCCGGCGGTCGACGGACGGCCCGGCCGGCTCGGCGGGCAGCGCCCGGGGCAGGTCGGCCGGCAGCGGAGTCACAGGCAGGCCGAGCAGCTCGGCGGTGAACGGCATCAGCTGCCGGGCGGCTGCCTCGTCGGGCGTGAACCAGCCGACCTCGTCGCTGCCACCGGCCGGCTCCGGCCGCAGCCGCCCGCCGCGCGCCTCGACCTCGAAGACCAACCGATCGGTGTGCAGCGCGATCCCCAGGTCGGCGAACGCGGCCACGTCGGCCACCGCGGCCCGGATCGCGCCGGGCGCGACGGTCAGGCCGGTCTCCTCGGCGAACTCGCGTACCACCGTGGCGGCCGGGTGCTCGGCGTGTTCGACGCCGCCGCCGGGCAACTGCCACACCCCCGGGTACGGGCACCTCGCCGAACCGCGCGCCAGCAACACCCGCCCGTCGGAGTCCCGCAGCACCCCGTAGGCCCCGACCCGCCGCAGCTGCTCCACAGCACCCTCCCCCGCCCGCGCGCCCCCGCGCACTCCCCGCGCCCCACTCCGTCGATCATGAGGTTAGCGGTACCGAGGCGGACATTTCGCGCCGTCAACTTCATGATCGCCGGGGTGGGCGCCCGGAGGGCGGGGGTGGGTGGGTCAGAGGAGGTGGGCGGCCTGGACTGCTTCGGCCGTCACCTCGGTGAGGCGGTCGGTGGGGAGGGCGCCGAGTTCCTCGCGGCGGAACCAGCGGGCCTCGCAGGTCGAACCGCCGATGTCGGCAACGGTGGGCGGCGCGGGCTGGTCGACGACCACCCGGTAGAAGGCGCGTACGCCGTGCCAGTCGATCGGGTAGCCCTCCGGGCCGAGCGAGGCGGCGTCCCGGTGGCTGGCCACCCCGAGCAGCTCGACCAGGCGGCCGGTCTGGCCGGTCTCCTCGACCAGTTCCCGGATCAGCGCCGCGCCCGGCTGCTCGCCGTAGTCGGTGCCGCCGCCGGGCAGGTGCCAGCAGCCGGCGCCCGGGTAGCCGTCGGACACCCGGGTCAGCAGCACCCGCTCCTCCGGGTCGGTCACCACCGCGTACGCGGCGAAACGCTGCGCCCGGTGCAGCCCGTCCGGGCCGGGGACGGCGTAGAACGAGGGGAACTCGGGCACCTCCTCCGGCACGATGTCGTCGGTGGAGGTGGGCAGGCCCAGGGCGCGTGCGGTGAACGACCGCAGCGGCAGCTCCCGGGCCTCGTCGAGGGTGAACCAGCGGGCCAGGTCGGTCGGGCGGTCGACCCGCTCGGTGAGCGTCCCGCCGCGGACCGACACGGTGTAGAGAAGCCGGTCGGTGTGGATCGTGATGTGCCGCTCGGGCAGCGCCCGCATGTCGGCGAGCACGTCCTGGAGGCCGGCGACCGCCACCGAGAGCCCGGTCTCGGCAGCGGTCTCCCGGACGACCGTGTGTTTGGGGTCCTCACCGTGGTCGACTGCTCCTCCGGGGAGCGACCAGGTGCCGGGGGTGCCGGAGCGCTCCGATGCGCGGACCAGCAACACTCGGCCGTTTGAGTCAGCACAAACTGCGTATGCCGCGATCCTGCGGAGCGGCTCCAGCGAGGTGGTCACGGGAGCAAATTCTCCCCGTAGCGGGTTACCGACATCGAAAAGAGTCAGATTCCTGACTCTCCGCTGGCGTCTCAGGGGCAGCTCAGGGTAGGCGTCCGGGCGGTCACCGAGGTCGCCCGCCGCGGCGCGCGGGACCGTTGACACATGACCTTCCCGAACCCCTCCCAGGCCCCGTACAAGCAGCTCCGCCGGCCGGTCAGCGACCGCATGATCGCCGGTGTGGCGAGCGGCCTCGGCCGCTACTTCGCCGCCGACCCCACGCTGATCCGGGTGATCTTCGCGACCGCCACCGTGCTCACCGGCGGGCTCGCCGCGCTCGCGTACCCGATCATGTGGTTCCTGATGCCCGAGGAGCCGGCCGGCGCGCCCGCCTGGCCGCACCCGCCGGGCACCGCGCCGGGCTGGCCGCCGGTCCCGCCGGCCGGGCCGGTCCCGCCGGCTACGCCGACCGAGCCGCGGACGCCGGGCGGGCCGCAGGCCGGCCCGCAGACGCCGCCCGCGGCCTGAGCCGCGTCACTCCCACTCGATGGTGCCCGGCGGCTTGCTGGTGACGTCCAGGACCACGCGGTTGACCTCGGCGACCTCGTTGGTGATCCGGGTGGAGATCCGGGCCACCACGTCGTAGGGCAGCCGGGACCAGTCGGCGGTCATCGCGTCCTCGCTGGAGACCGGGCGCAGCACCACCGGGTGGCCGTAGGTGCGCCCGTCGCCCTGCACCCCGACGCTGCGCACATCGGCCAGCAGCACCACCGGGAACTGCCAGACGCCCCGGTCCAGACCGGCCGCGGTCAGCTCCTGCCGGGCGATCAGGTCGGCCTTGCGGAGCACGGCGAGGCGCTCCTCGTCGACCGCGCCGATGATCCGGATGGCCAGGCCCGGACCGGGGAACGGGTGCCGCCACACCATCGCCTCGGGCAGTCCCAGCTCCAGGCCGATCGTGCGGACCTCGTCCTTGAACAGCGTGCGCAGCGGCTCGACCAGGGCGAACTTCAGGTCCTCGGGCAGGCCGCCGACGTTGTGGTGGCTCTTGATGTTGGCGGTGCCGGTGCCGCCGCCGGACTCCACCACGTCCGGGTAGAGCGTGCCCTGCACCAGGTATTCCACGTCGCCGTGCGCGGCGATCTCCCGGGCGGCGGCCTCGAAGACGCGGATGAACTCCCGGCCGATGATCTTGCGCTTCTGCTCCGGGTCGGTCACCCCGGCGAGCGCACCGAGGAACCGCTCCCGCGCGTCGACCACCTTGAGCTTGATGCCGGTCGCCGCCACGTAGTCCTTCTCGACCTGCTCGGCCTCACCGGCCCGCAGCAGCCCGTGGTCCACGAACACGCAGGTGAGCTGATCGCCCACGGCACGGTGCACGAGCGCGGCGGCGACCGCCGAGTCGACACCGCCGGAGAGGCCGCAGATGACCTCCTTGTCGCCGATCTGCTCGCGGATCCGGGCGACCTGCTCGTCGATGATGTTCGACGGCGTCCACGCCGGCTCGATGCCGGCGATGTCGTACAGGAAGCGACTGAGCATCTCCTGGCCGTGCGCGGTGTGCCCGACCTCCGGGTGGAACTGCACGCCGGCCCGGCGCCCGGCCAGATCCTCGAACGCGGCGACCGGGGCGCCCGCCGACTCGGCGGTCACGGTGAAGCCGTCCGGGGCCTCGGTGACGCAGTCGCCGTGGCTCATCCAGACCGGCAGGTCGGCCGGCAGGTCGCGCAGCAGCACACCGGGCTCGGTCAGGCGCGGGCGCAGCGGCGTGCCGCCGTACTCGCGGTTGCCGGTGCGCGCGACGGTGCCCCCGAGCGCCTGGGCCATGGCCTGGAAGCCGTAGCAGATGCCGAAGACCGGCACGCCGGCGTCGAACATCCCGGCGTCGATCTGCGGCGCGTCAGGCGCGTAGACGCTGGACGGGCCGCCGGACAGGATGATCGCGGCCGGGTTCTTCGCCAGCATCTCGGACACCGGCATGGAATGCGGGACGATCTCCGAGTAGACCTTCGCCTCGCGGACACGGCGCGCGATGAGCTGGGCGTACTGGGCTCCGAAGTCCACCACAAGGACGGGGCGAGGCGTGCTCATGTGCGCAAAGCCTACCGACAGTCACCGGCCGCGCGGACGCGCCCCGGCGGTGTGGCGGGGTGAACGTGTTAACAAGGGGCCCTTCCTCTACCGGAGGCGTTAAGAAGGGGCCCTTCCTTTCACCGCAGGGCGGCGGGGGCGTGCGCGGGGACGGCCGGCCGCCGCGGCGGGACCGGCTCGACCCGGGTGTACGCCGTGCCGAGCGCCGGGCGCGGGTCCGCCTCGCCCTTGTTCGGCCAGTACGACATGGCCCGCTCGGCCTGCGCGGTGATGGTCAGCGACGGGTTGACGCCCAGGTTCGCCGAGACCGCCGCGCCGTCCACCACGTGCAGCCCCGGGTGGCCGTACACCCGGTGCCAGGGGTCGATCACACCCTCGTCCGGGGTGGCGCCGATGACCGCGCCGCCGAGGATGTGCGCCGTCACCGGGATGTTGAACGGCTCGGTGACCGCCCCGCCGGGGGTGCCGCCGATCTCCTCGGCGAGCAGCCGGGCCGCCGTGTTGCCGGCCGGGATCCAGGTCGGGTTGGGCGCGCCGTGGCCGGGGCCGGAGACCAGCCGCCCCTTGCGGTAGCGGGTGGTCAGCGAGTTGTCGACCGACTGCATGACGAGCGCGATCACGGTGCGCTCGGACCAGCGGCGTACCGACAGCATCCGCGCGGCCAGCACGGGCTGCCGGACGATGCTCCCGAGCCAGCGCCGGACCCGGCGGGGGCCGCCGTCGACGAGCAGCGACTGGAGCAGGCCCATCGCGTTGGAGCCCTTGCCGTAGCGGACCGGCTCGATGTGGGTCTGCGCGTCGGGGTGGAACGAGCTGGTGATCGCCACCCCCTCGGTGAAGTCGAGGCCGCGCTTCCGGGCCGCGCCGGGCGCCACCGAGGCGCCGAGGATGGCCTCGGAGTTGGTGCGGGTCAGCTCGCCCAGCCGGGGCGAGAGCGCCGGCAGGGCACCCGTCGACTTCATCTCGTGCAGCAGCCGCTGGGTGCCGAGCGCGCCGGCCGCGAACACCACCTGGTCGGCGTGGATCACCTCGCGCCGCTTGCGCAGCCAGGCGCCGGTGCGCTCGGTGTGCACCGCGTAGCCGCCGGCCGGGTCCGGGCGTACGGCGGTGACCGTGGTCAGCGGGTGCACCTGCACACCGAGGCGCTCGGCCAGCCAGAGGTAGTTCTTCACGAGCGTGTTCTTGGCGCCGTGCCGGCAGCCGGTCATGCACGACCCGCAGTGGCTGCACCCGGTGCGGTCCGGCCCGGCCCCGCCGAAGTAGGGGTCGGCCACCCGCTCGCCGGGGCGCCCGATGTGCACCCCGACCGGCGTCGGGTGGTAGGTGTGCGCCACCCCCATCCGCTCGGCCACCGCGCGGACGGCCTGGTCCGCGCGGGTGTCGATCGGGTACGTGGTGACGCCGAGCATCCGCTTCGCCTGGTCGTAGTGGCGGGCCAGCTCGTCGCGCCAGTCGGTGATGTCCCGCCACTGCGGGTCGGCGTAGAACGCGTCGAGCGGCTCGTAGAGCGTGTTCGCGTAGACGAGTGACCCACCGCCGACCCCGGCGCCGGAGAGCACCAGCACGCCGCCTCCGGCCTTGCGGTCGGCCGAGCGCAGCAGCGTGATCCGCTGGAGCCCGAAGCAGCCGAGCCGGGGCGCCCAGAGGAACCGTCGCGCCCGCCAGGACGTACGCGGGAACTCGTCGTCGGCGAAGCGCCGCCCCGCCTCCAGGACGCCCACCGTGTAGCCCTTCTCGGCCAGCCGGAGCGCGGTGACGCTGCCGCCGAAGCCCGAACCGATGACGAGCACGTCGTAACGCATGAACGCATCATTACCGACCGGTAGCTATGGCGCCAGCAAGTGTTTTTCGCAGATCATGCAGAGCGCTCGATTCGCCGGGATTCCCGCCGCTGCAACCTCCGGCGGCCCCCGGCGCGTCGAACACCACGGGGAGGAACGAACGTGACGAGACGACGCCTGCTGGGCCTGGCCGCACTGGTGGCGGCGCTGCTGGTGGCCACCGGAGCGGTGGTGACCACCCGGCTGGTGGCGAACCGCCCGGCCGCCCCGGCCGCCGGCCCGAGCACCGCGCCGCCGGCCTCACCGACGCCCGCCCCGACCACCGCCAGCCCGGCACCCCCGCCCGGCGCCGACCTGAAGGGCCCGCTCAACCTGCTGCTCGTCGGCGTCGACACCCGGGTCAGCATCCCCGGCTGGGAGCCGCACGCCGACGCGGTGCTGCTGCTGCACGTACCGGCCGGGCTGGACAAGGCGTACCTGTTCTCGCTCCCCCGCGACCTGGTCGTGGACATCCCCGCCTACCCGAAGGCCCGCTACCCGGGCGGCCGGACCAAGCTCACCCACGCGATGAGCTACGGCAGCCGGGTGCCGGGCGACAAGCGCAACCCCAGCACCGCCCAGGGGTACGAGCTGCTGCGCACCACCGTCTCCCGCTACACCGGCCTGCGCATCGACGCCGGGGCGGTGATCACGTTCGGCGGCTTCGACAAGCTGGTGGACACGCTCGGCGGCGTGGACCTCTACGTCGACCAGCGGGTCGAGTCCCGGCACCGCCGCCCGGACGGCACCATGCGGACGCTGACCGGTGGCGGCTACACCGGGCCGCAGATGGTCTACGAGAAGGGCACCCGCCACCTGACCGGCTGGCAGGCGCTCGACTACGCGCGGCAGCGCTACACCGCGGGCGGCGACTACACCCGGCAACGGCACCAGCAGCAACTGCTCCGGGCGCTGGCCCGCAAGATCCTCGACCAGGGCACGGCCCGCGACCCGCAGCGGGTCGAGCAGGTGGTGGCCGCGCTGGGCAGGACCCTGGTGTACGCCGGGGGCGGCCGGAAGCTGATCGACTACGCGTACGTCCTGGGTGGCCTGCCGGCCGACCGGCTCACGCTCGTCGTGCTGCCCGGCGCCGGGGTGAGCAGCGGCGGCGCGTACCGGGGTGAGCAGCTCAAGCCGCTCGGCCGCGACTTCCTCACCGCGCTGCGCGGCGGGCGGGCCGACGCGTTCCTGGCCGCCCACCCGTCGCTGCGCGTCAAGAACTAGAGGCCCTACAGCGGCTTCGGGGCGGGCGGGCGCTCGGTGCCGTACAGCCACGGGTCGAAGACCTTCGCCAACTTCTTGCCGGAGATCCGCTCGGCCAGCGCCACGAAGTCGGCGGTGGTGGCGTTGCCGTTCTTCCGCTCCGCCGCCCAGGTGCGCAGGATGGTGAAGAACGCGGTGTCGCCCACCGCCACCCGCAGCGCGTGCACGGTCATCCCGCCCCGGTCGTAGACCGAACGGCTGAACAGGTTCGCCACGCCCGGCTTGCCCGGCGGCGTACGCCACACCTGACCGCCGGCGTTCGCGTACCTCTGCTCGAACATGCGCTGAACCGTGGTCGAGCCGCTGTGCTCGGCCCACAGCCACTCGGCGTACGTGGCCAGCCCTTCGTTGAGCCAGATGTCCTGCCAGCGCTGGATCGACACGCTGTTGCCGTACCACTGGTGGGCCAGCTCGTGCGCGACCACGCCGGTGTTGTCGCCCTGCCGGAAGAAGCTCGCCGAGTAGACCGGACGGCTCTGCGTCTCCAGCGCGTACCGGATCCGTTCGTCGGCGATCACCACGCCGCCGTACGAGTCGAACGGGTACGGCCCGAAGACGCTCTCCAGGTAGTCGGCGACCTCGACCGTGCGCGCGACGGACCGGTCCGGCGCCCCCTGGGCGACCTGCGTGGTGACCGCGCTGTAGACCGGCCGTCCCTTGTGCTGCCCGGTGGTGACCCGGAACTTCCCGATCGCCACAGTGGTGAGGTAACTGGCGGCCGGCGCGGTCTCCGACCACTTCCAGGTGGTCCAGGCGCCGCTGGTCGCCTTCCCCTTCGGCACGCCGTTGGAGACCGCCGTCAGTCCCTTCGGGACGGTGATCTCCATGTCGTAGGTGGCCTTGTCCGACGGGTGGTCGTTGACCGGGAACCAGGTGCTCGCCGACTCCGGCTGCCCGAGCGCGATCGCCCCGTCGACGGTGTGCAGCCAGCCGCCCTCGCCCAGCGCCTCGGTACGCAGCGCCTCCGGCCTGCCGTCGTACCGGATCTCGGCGGTGAACCCGTTGCCGGAGGTCAGCCCGATCGCCGGGGTGATCACCAGCTCGTCCTCGGTGCGGCTGTGCCGGGCGGCGGTGCCGTCCACAGTCACCGAGCGGACGGTCAGCCCGGCCAGGTCCAGGTTGAACGCGGACAGGTCGGCGGTCGCGGTGGCCCGCAGCGTGGTGGTGCCGCTGAGCTTGTCCGTCTCCGGGTCGTAGCGCACCTTCACCGTGTAGTGCGCGACGTCGTACCCGCCGTTGCCGTAGCTCGGGAAGTACGCGTCGCCGGCTCCGGCCGCGCCCGGCGCGAAGCTGCGCGAGGTCGCCGGCGCGGGACCGGCCGGGGACGACGGGCCCGGGTCCGGCTCGGCCGAACCGCAGCCGGCCAGCAGCAGCGTGCCGCAGGTCAGCAACCCGATCCGTCGTCGTGCGCCGCGCCGCGTCATCGCCTCGATCCCTCCCGGGGCCCGTTCGGCGGCCCCGCCCACGGGCCGCTCCGACCGCGGCAGCCTACCCAGCGGCGGTCACGCGTGCGTCACGGCAGTCCCGGTGGCGTGCCCCCGACCAGCCAGGCGTCCAGCAGCGCCCGCAGTGGCCGCCCGGACGTTCGTTCGGCGTACCCGATGAAATCAGCAGTGGTGACGTTGCCGTCGCGGTGCTGCGCCAGCCATCCGCGCAGCACCCGGTAGAACGCCTCGTCGCCCACCGCGCGGCGCAGCGCGTGCACCGCGAGCGCGCCCCGCTGGTAGACCGCGTCGCCGAACATCCCGGCCCGGCCCGGGTCGACTGTGGGCCTCGACCAGTCGGTGGCCGCGTAGCGCTCCACGACGGTCTGCGCCACTGTGCGCCCGCCGTCGTGCTCGGCCCAGAGCCATTCGGCGTACGTGGCGAAGCCCTCGTTGAGCCAGATGTCGCTCCACCGGGCCACCGAGACGCTGTCGCCGAACCACTGGTGCGCCAGCTCGTGCGCGACCACCTCGGTGTTCGGCCGGTCCCCGCGGAAGAACGCCGGCCCGTAGACCGGACGGCTCTGCGTCTCCAGCGCGTACCGGATGCGTTCGTCGGCGACCACCACGCCGCCGTACGCCTCGAACGGGTACGGGCCGAAGCGCGCGGCCAGGAAGTCGGCGACCTCGCCGGTGCGGGCCACCGACGCGGCGGCCGGCCCGTCCGCGGGCAGCGCCGCGGCGACGGCGGTGACGAGCGGCTTGCCGGCGTGGGTGCCGCTGCTGACCCGGTAGTCGCCGATCACCAGCGTGCTCAGGTAGCTGGCCATCGGTGCGCGTTCCGCCCAGCGCCAGGTGGTCCAGCCGCCGCTCGACGTCCTCCCCTCCGGCACGCCGTTCGACAGCGCGGCGAGGCCGTCCGGCACGGTGACTGCGAGGTCGTAGGTGGCCTTGTCCGACGGGTGGTCGTTGACCGGGTACCAGGTGCTCGCCGACTCCGGCTGACCGAGCGCTATCGCACCGTCCGGTGTGGCGTGGAAGCCGCCGTCCCCCAGCTCGGCGTTCGGCAGCGGCTTCGGCACCCCGCCGTACGTGACCTCGACAGTGAACCGCCGCCCGGACGGCAGCCCGCCCGCCGGGGTGACGATCAGCTCGGCGCCGTCGTGGCGGTGCTTCACCGCCTCGCCGTCCACCCGCACCCGCTCGACGTCCAGCCCGGCCAGGTCGAGCTGGAACCGGGACAGCGCCCGGGTGGCGGTGACGGTCAGCGTCGCGGTGCCGGTGAGCCGGTCGCTCGCGGGGTCGTAGCGCACGTCCAGCGCGTAGTGGCCCACGTCGTAGCCGCCGTTGCCGGCCCCCGGCACGTACGGGTCACCGGCGTCCGCCGCGCCCGGCCGGAACCCGCTCTCGTCGCCGCCGGTGCACCCGCTCAGCGCGAGCGCCGCCGCCACCAGCCCTGCCGCCCAGACCCGCCCCCGTCCCACCCGGCGAGCCTAGACGCGCGACGGCGCGGGCGGGGCCGGAACACGTCCGCGCCGCCGCCCGCGCCGTTCTGTGCTCAGCGGTACTCAGGGGTGCTCAGCGGTCGAGGACCAGCCCGACCTTCTGGAACTCCTTCAGGTCGCGGTAGCCGCACTTGGCCATCGCGCGGCGCAGGCCGCCGAAGAGGTTGAGCTGGCCGTCCGGCTCGTCGGCCGGGCCGAACAGCAGCTTCTCCATCGAGCCGAGCGGCTCACCGGCCACCTCGAACGCCCCACGGGGCAGCGACGGATGGCTGGCCGCGGAGTGCCACCAGGCGCCCCCGGCCGGCGCCTCCTCGCACAACGACAGTGGCTCGCCGAGCATCACCGCGTCCGCGCCGCAGCCGAGCGCCTTGGCGATGTCGCCGGAGGTCTGCATGTCGCCGTCGGCGATCAGGTGCACGTACCGGCCGCCGGTCTCGTCCAGGTAGTCGCGGCGGGCAGCGGCGGCGTCGGCGATGGCGGTGGCCATCGGCACCCGGATGCCGAGCACCGACTCGGTGGTCGACCAGTCGTCGCCGCCGATGCCCACGATCACACCGGCCGCGCCGGTACGCATCAGGTGCAGCGCGGTCTTGTAGTCGGTGCACCCGCCGACGACGACCGGCAGGTCCAGGTCGGCGATGAACTCCTTGAGGTTGAGCGGCTCGTCGGTGGTGGAGACGTGCTCGGCCGAGACGAGCGTGCCCTGGATGACCAGGATGTCCACGCCGGCGTCGAGGATCACCGGGGCCAGCGCCAGGGTGTGCTGCGGGGAGACCCGTACCGCCACCGTGCCGCCGCCCTCACGCAGCTCGCGGACCCGCTCGGCGATCAGGTCGGGGCGGATCGGCTCGGCGTAGACCTCCTGGAGGCGCTTGGTCGCCCGCGCGTCCTCGCCGAGACCGGCCAGCTCCTCCAGGATCTTGGCCGGGTTCTCGTACCGGGTCCAGAGGCCCTCGACGTTGAGCACGCCGAGGCCGCCGAGCTGGCCGAGCCGGACCGCCGAGGCGGGGCTCATGGTCGCGTCCGAGGGGTGCGCGACGCAGGGGATGCCGAACTGGTACGCGTCGAGCTGCCACGCGGTGGAGACGTCGTCGACGTCCCGGGTGCGGCGGCTCGGCACGATGGCGATGTCGTCCAGGTGGTAGCCGCGCTGCGCGGTCTTGCCCAGCCCGATCTCGACCACGTCACGCATGGGGGACTCCAGGTGGTTTGGGGGTGGTGGTTCAGCGGGAGTGGTAGTTGGGCGCCTCGACGGTCATCTGGATGTCGTGCGGGTGGCTCTCCTTGAGCCCGGCCGCGGTGATCCGGATGAGCTGGCCACGCCGGTGCAGCTCCGGGATGCTCTCCGCGCCCACGTACCCCATCGCGGCGCGCAGCCCGCCGATGAGCTGGTGGGCGACGGCGGAGAGCGGCCCCCGGTAGGGCACCTGACCCTCGACGCCCTCCGGGACGAGCTTGTCCTCGGCGAGCACGTCCTGCTGGAAGTAGCGGTCCTTGGAGTAGGACTTGCCCTGGCCGCGCGACTGCATCGCGCCGAGCGAGCCCATCCCCCGGTACGCCTTGTACTGCTTGCCGTTGATGAAGATCAGCTCGCCGGGGCTCTCCTCGCAGCCGGCGAGCAGGCTGCCGAGCATCACCGTGTCGGCGCCGGCGACGAGCGCCTTGGCGATGTCGCCCGAGTACTGGATGCCGCCGTCACCGATGACCGGCACACCGGCCGGGCCGGCGGCGCGGGCCGCCTCCATGATCGCGGTGATCTGCGGTACGCCCACACCGGCCACGATCCGGGTGGTGCAGATGGCGCCCGGGCCGACGCCCACCTTCACGCCGTCCGCGCCGGCCTCGACGAGCGCCTTCGCGCCCGCGTACGTGGCGATGTTGCCGCCCACGATGTCGATGGTGACGTCCCGCTTGAGCCGGGCGACCATCTCCAGCACGGCGCGCTGGTGACCGTGCGCGGTGTCGACGATGACGACGTCCACGCCGGCGTCGACCAGGGCACGGGCGCGCTTGTAGCCGTCCTCGCCGACGCCGACCGCGGCGGCGACCCGGAGCCGGCCCGCGTCGTCCTTGGTGGCGTTCGGGTACTGCTCGCTCTTGGTGAAGTCCTTGACCGTGATCAGGCCGCGCAGCTTGCCGCCCGCGTCCACGATCGGCAGCTTCTCGATCTTGTGCTGGCGCAGCAGGCCGAGCGCGTCGTCCTTGCTCACGCCGACCGGGGCGGTGATCAGCGGGGTGCGGGTCATGATCTCGCGCACCGGCGTGGCCGGGTCGGAGACGAACCGCATGTCGCGGTTGGTGACGATGCCGACCAGCTGGCCCTGCCCGTCCACCACCGGCACGCCGGAGATGCGGTAGCGCCCGCAGAGCGCGTCGACCTCGCGCAGCGTGTCGTCCGGGCTGGCGGTCACCGGGTTGGTGATCATGCCGGACTCGGAGCGCTTCACCAGGTCGACCTGGAGCGCCTGGTCCTCGACGGAGAGGTTGCGGTGCAGCACGCCGATGCCGCCCTGGCGGGCCATGGCGATCGCCATCCGCGCCTCGGTGACGGTGTCCATCGCGCTGGACAGCAGCGGAACGGTCAGCTCGATGTTGCGCGTGAGGCGGGTGCGGGTGTTGACGCGGCTGGGCACGACGTCCGACTCGCCCGGCTGGAGCAGGACGTCGTCGAAGGTCAGCCCGAGCGGCACCACCCGGGCCGAACCGGCCGGCAGCTCGGGCAGATGGCCACCCAACTCCCCGCCGTCGGTGCCGGCCGGGATCTCGGTGCTGGGCGAATTCTCCACGATTGCTCCCCTGAGCTGGTCGTACGGGCTGCAGCGAGGCGGCGCGCGGGGGCACCGGCAGGCGCCTGGTGACGGCGCGTCGCCTCATCGTACCCACTTGCCCGTCCGCGCCCGGGAAGCGGCGGGCCCGAGGGTAGGCCGGGCCACAGCACGGGCTGGGGCGGGCTTTCCTGCGGCGCGGGGTCTACGGTGAAGGGGTGCACGACGAGCCCATCGACCCGTTCAACGGCGACCCGGCCGATCCGGCTGCCGGCCTGCACGATCCCGGCGACGACGACGCCCTCGACCCGCTGAGCGAGGTCGAGCGCCAGGACGTCCTGGAGGATCTCGCCGATCTGGAGATCTACCAGGCGTTGCTCCAGCCGATCGGCGTGCGCGGCCTGGTGATCGAGTGCGAGGACTGCCGCGAGCCGCACTACTTCGACTGGGACCTGCTGCGCGGCAACCTGCGCCACCTGCTCAACTCGGGGCGTCCCCGGGTGCACGAGCCGGCCTACGACCCCGACCCGGACCACTACGTGAGCTGGGACTACGCCCGCGGCTACGCCGACGGCGTGCACGACACGCTCACCGAGGGCACCGACGACTCCGCGCAGGAGTGATCCCCGCGCGGGTCAGGCGACCAGGCCGGCCCGGAACCCGGCCGCCACGGCGTGCGCCCGGTCGCGCGCGCCGAGCTTGCGGAACAGCCGCCGGGCGTGCGTCTTGACCGTGTCCTCGGAGACGAACAGCTCCCGCCCGATCTCCGCGTTGCTCTTGCCCTCGGCCATGCCGAGCAGCACCTGAAGCTCCCGCTCGGTCAGCCCGATCGCGCTGCGCGGCGACCGCGCCGGCCGCTGGGCCGCACCGGGCCGGGGCGCCTCCGCGCCGTCGGCCGCCGCCGGGTCGTCCGGGTCCTCACCCCGCTGCACGGGCACCACTGTGGGCAGGCCCGCCGCGTCCACCGGCGCCGTCGCCGGCCAGCCGGGCCCACCCTGGGTACGCCCCGGCGCCGCCGGCCGGGTCGGCCCGCCCACAGCCGCCGCGTCCCGGGCGGTGTCCGCCACCCGGTGCCTGTTGCTCCGCCCGGGGGCGGAGAGCAGCAGCAGCGCCTTGGCGACCGCGCTGGTCAGGTCGTGGTCGGCGTTCTGGATCAGTCCGCGCGCCCCGGCGCTGATGGTGGCCGCCGCCGACTCCGACTCCTCGGCGCCGAGCAGCAGCACCGCCGCCTGCGGGGCACGGGCCAGCACCCGCCGGACGAAGCCGGCGCTGTCCGGACGGGTCAGGGCGGTGTCGGCGAGCACCACGTCCACCGGGCGCTCGGCGAGCCGCAACATCACCTCCGGATCGGAGACGGCCGTCCGGACGACGCCGGACAGCCCGAGCCGCGCCGCCGCGGAGGTCAGATGCTGGGCCGCCAATGGTGTCCGAACGCACACAAGAACACTACGCACAGTGGTCTCCTCTCCGACTCAGAGCAGACCATGCGGAGGTGGGCTCGGGAGGGGGTTCCGGGCAATCATCCGAACTTTTCCGACAGATGGGGCATATGCCGCCGAGTGTCCGAGGTTTTCGATCACAGATGTGTGAGCCGCGGACCGCTCGGGTACCGAGGGGTTCATCCGGAACCGGCATCCCGCGCGGACCGCCGCCCGGTAGCTGGCAACGAACATTCTCCGCGGTGCCGCGCGGGAGGAGGGGTGCTGATGTCGAACGTACGTAGGCTGCCTGGACCGATCGACGAGCTCTGGGACTGGCAGCGGCTCGGAGCCTGCCGTGGCCGCGACAGCGCGCAGTTCTTCCACCCGGACGGCGAGCGCGGCTCCTCCCGGCTGCGCCGCGAGATGGGTGCCAAGTCGGTCTGCCGCGCCTGCCCGGTACGCGCCGAGTGCGCCGCCCACGCGCTCTCCGTACGCGAGCCGTACGGCGTCTGGGGCGGGTTCAGCGAGTCCGAGCGGCTGCGGCTGCTCGCCCTCGGCTGGGAGGACCTGGCCGACCGCCGGCAGACCAAGGTGGACATCGCCCGGCTGGAGGCGCGCCTCGGCCGGCCGCACAACACCGCCGTGCCGGACCAGCGCAAGGTCGCCTGACCGGCTTCACGACCCCCGACGCCGCGCCCCGGACCCCGGGGCGCGGCGTCGTCGTGTCGTCCCGCCCCGCCGCCCCGCGCGTGATCAACACCAGCTCGGCGAAATGGCTATATCGCGGAGCCTCTGATGCCACCACTTCGGGGAACTGGTGTTGATCTTTCGGGGTGGGGCGGTCGTCAGGTGACCGTGACCCGCACTGTGTGCCAGCCGGTCGCGCCGTCCGGGGCGACCGGGGCGCGCTGTTCCGTCTGGGTCTCGCCGGTCGTGTCGGTCGCCCGCACCTGGAGCGTGTGCTCGCCCGGCGTCGCGTCCCACCGCCAGGACCACTGCACCCAGGTGTCCGCCGACACCGCCGGGGCCGGCGTCGCCTCCTGCCAGGGGCCGCCGTCGACGCGTACCTCGACGCGACGGATGCCGCGGTGCTGCGCCCACGCCACACCGGCCACGATCATCGGGCCGGCGGCCGGGCGGCTGCGGGGCCGGGGCGTGTCGATCCGGGACTGCGTCTTGATCGGGCCCTGCGCGGACCAGCCGCGCGGCACCCAGTACGCGTCGAAGTCGGCGAAGCTGGTCAGCTCCAGCTCGGTGAGCCACTTGCAGGCCGACACGTACCCGTAGAGGCCGGGCACCACCATCCGCACCGGGAAGCCGTGCTGGATCGGCAGCGGCTCGCCGTTCATGCCGACCGCGAGCAGCGCGTCCCGCCCGTCGCGCAGCACCGAGGTGGGCGTGCCGCAGGTCCAGCCGTCGACCGCGCGGCCCACCACCTGGTCCGCGCCCTCCTCCGGGCCGGCCTCGTCGAGCAGTTCCTTGATCGGTACGCCGAGCCAGCGCGCGTTGCCGATCAGGTCGCCGCCCACCTCGTTGGAGACGCAGGCGAGCGTCACGTACCGCTCGACCATCGGGCGGGCCAGCAGGTCGTCGAAGCTCAGCTCGATCGGGTTGCGCACCCGCCCGTGGATCCGCAGCCGCCAGGTGGCCGGGTCCACCTGCGGCACCACCAGCGCCGTGTCGATCCGGTAGAACTCCCGGTTCGGCGTCACGTACGGCGCGAGCCGGGGCAGTGACAGGTCGGCTCCGGCCGGCACCTGCGGGGCGGGCGCGGCCGGGGCGGGCAGCGTCACCGCCTCCCGGGCCGCCGACACGCCGCGCCGCCCGGCCAGCCAGTGCCCGCCCAGCCCGGCCACCGCCGCAGCGCCGGTGAGCAGTCCGGCGCCGCGCAGGAACCGCCGCCGCGACTCCGCGTCATCGTCGTGCCGTACCGGCTCCCAGCCGCCCGGGGTCTTCTCCTCCCCCGCGAGCGCGGCGACCGCCGGAGGCGGCGCCGACGGCGGCCGGTCCGCCGCGTCGGCCCGGTCGCGCCCGGCCTGCTCCCGGCGTGCCGGGCCGGCGCCCAGCGGTCCGGCCACGAACGCCCAGAGCGTCAGCGCGCCGAGTCCGCCGCCGGCCAGGGAGGGCAGCGCGTCGAACGCGTCAGCGCCGGCCCGGGTCAGCGCGGCGGCGACGCCGAGCACGGCGAACGCGGCGACGCCGGCCAGGCCGATCACCAGCCGCCGGGCCGCCGCCAGGCCGAGCAGCGCCCCGAAGGCGGCCAGCAGCAGCGCCGTCCCGACCAGCAGGGCGATCTTGTCGTACGTACCGAAGACGTCGATGGCGAACTGCTTGACCGGCTCGGGTACGAGGTCGACGACGAGTCCGCCGACGGCGACGAGCGGCGCGGACCGGGGACCGGTCAGGACCGCCACGGGCTCGGCGGTGCCGAGTGCCACCACGGCGGCGACGACACCGGCCAGTGCCGCGCGGCGGCGGGAGAGGGTGCTCACGGCGTCCAGTCTGGTCGACCCGCCGGCCCGGCTGCCAATGTCGTCAGCGTTCCGTAAGGGCATACGCGTCAGGGCACACCACCGGGTCGGCGGTGTGCCCTGACGTCGGGCCGTGCGGTCGGGTCAGAAGCCCGGGCCGTGCTGGTGGCCGTGACCGTGCGAGTGGCCGTGGCCACCGGCGGCCGGCTCCGGCTCGGCCGGCTTCTCCACCACGAGGCTCTCGGTGGTGAGCAGCAGGCCGGCGATCGAGGCGGCGTTGCTGACCGCGTTGCGGGTCACCTTCACCGGGTCGATGATGCCGGACTTGGCCAGGTCGACGTACTCGCCGGTGGCGGCGTCGAGGCCGTGACCCCAGTCCTGGGCGACGACCTTCTGCACCACCACGTAGCCGTCGTGGCCGGCGTTCTGGGCGATCCAGCGCAGCGGCTCGACGAGCGCCTTGCGCACGATCGAGACGCCGACCTTCTCGTCACCGGTGAAGCCCAGGTCGTCGTCGAGCGCCGGCAGGATCTGGGCCAGGGCGGCACCGCCACCCGGGACCGTGCCCTCCTCGACCGCGGCCTTGGTCGCGGCGATGGCGTCCTCGATGCGGTGCTTGCGCTCCTTCATCTCGACCTCGGTGGCCGCGCCGACCTTGATCACGGCGATGCCGCCGGAGAGCTTCGCCAGCCGCTCGGCCAGCTTCTCTCGGTCCCACTCGGAGTCGGAGGCCTCGATCTCCTTGCGGATCTGCGCGACCCGGTCGGCGACCTCGGAGGCCTGCCCGCCACCGTCGACGACTGTGGTGTTCTCCTTGTCGACCACGACGCGACGGGCGGTGCCGAGCACCTCCAGGCCGACCTGGTCGAGCTTGTAGCCCAGCTCCGGGGCGACCAGCTCGGCGCCGGTCAGGATCGCCATGTCCTGGAGCATCGCCTTGCGGCGGTCGCCGAAGCCGGGGGCCTTGACGGCGCAGACCTTGACGGTCTTGCGCAGCGCGTTGACCACGAGCGTGGACAGGGCCTGGCCCTCGACGTCCTCAGCGACGATGAGCAGCGGCTTGTTGTTCTGGAGAACCTTCTCCAGCAGCGGCAGCAGCTCCTCGATCGCCGAGATCTTCTGGGTGGTGATCAGGATGTACGGGTCCTCCAGGACCGCCTCCTGCGCCTCCAGGTCGGTGACGAAGTTCGGCGAGATGAAGCCCTTGTCGAACTGGAGACCCTCGGTCACCTCCAGCTCGGTGGTGAGCGCGGAGCCCTCCTCGACGGTGATGACGCCGTCGCGGCCGACCTTCTCCATCGCCTCGGCGATCAGGTCGCCGATGGCGGCGTCCTGCGCGGAGACGGTCGCGACGTGCGCGATCGACTCCTTGCCGGCGACCTCGACGGCCTTGCCGAGCAGCGCCTCGGAGACCTTGGCGGCCGCCGCGTCGATGCCCCGCTTCAGGCCGGTCGGGTTGGTGCCGGCGGCCACGTTGCGCAGGCCCTCGCGGACCATGGCCTGGGCCAGCACGGTGGCGGTGGTGGTCCCGTCGCCGGCGACGTCGTTGGTCTTGGTCGCCACCTCCTTGACCAGCTGCGCGCCGAGGTTCTCGTACGGGTTGGTGAGCTCGATCTCCTTGGCGATGGTGACGCCGTCGTTGGTGATCGTGGGCGCACCGAACTTCTTGTCCAGGACGACGTTGCGCCCGCGCGGGCCGAGGGTGACCTTCACCGCGTCCGCGAGGGCGTTGACACCGTGCTCGAGCAGGTGCCGGGCGTCGTCCGAGAAGCTGAGGATCTTCGCCATCAGTATCCCTTCGAAGCGACGTCGCCCCGGCCCGGCGAGCCGGACCGGGGCAACGACACTGATCGGTTGCTTACTTCTCGATGACCGCGAGGACGTCGCGGGCGGAGAGCACCAGGTACTCCTCGCCGGCGTACTTGACCTCGGTGCCGCCGTACTTCGAGTAGAGGACGGTGTCGCCGACCTTCACGTCGATCGGCACGCGGTTGCCCTTGTCGTCGATCCGGCCCGGGCCGACAGCGAGGACGGTGCCCTCCTGCGGCTTCTCCTTGGCGGTGTCGGGGATCACGATGCCCGAGGCGGTGGTGGTCTCGGCCTCGTTCGCCTGGACCACGATGCGGTCCTCGAGCGGCTTGATCGCAACCTTGGTCGCGGTAGTCACGGGCATACCCTCCCGGGTACTTGGTGTCGTTGCCGGCCGGCATGCCGACCAGCGTCAATCTGCCACATGCCACCGGGCGGGGCCGTCGTCGCGGGTGCCGGTCCGCCTGGCGCTCAACCCCCGGGCACGAGGCTCGGGCGTTGGCACCCTCAGGGTGAGAGTGCTAATCGCAGGTTATTCCTCGGCTAGCACTCCGTCAAGGAGAGTGCCAACGCGTCGCCCTCCGTGTCGCGCCGGAACCGGGCCGGGAGAATGAGCGCGTGGATCTCGACCAGCTCGCCGCGCTGCGTACCCCCGAGGGGTCGGCCGCGCTCGCCGCGGCCGAACGGGTGGCCGGCGGCGACCCGCTGGCGGCGGCGGCCGCGCTGCGTTCGGCCGGAATCCCCGGCGGGCTCGCGGCGGCCGCACTCACCCAGGCGGAGCTGCGCCGCCGGGCGGTCGGCAAGTTCGGCGCGGCGGCGGCCGGGATGTTCCTCACCCGGGCCGGGCTGGAGCAGGCCACCCGCCGCGCGGTCGCCGACCGGCGCGCCGCGCGGCTGCGGGCCGCGGGTGTGACCACGCTGGCCGACCTGGGGTGCGGGCTGGGGGCCGACGCGCTCGCCGCGGCCCGCGCCGGCATCCGGGTGTACGCGGTGGAGGCCGACCCGGTGACCGCCGCGATGGCCGCCGCGAACGCCGAGGCGGCCGGGCTGACCGACCTGGTGACTGTCGAACGCGGTGACGCCACGGCGTTCGACGCGACAGGGGTCGACGCCGTGTTCTGCGATCCGGCCCGGCGGCGGGCCGGCACCGGGCGGCGTGTGTTCGACCCGAACGCCTACTCGCCGCCGTGGGACTTCGTCACCGGCCTGGCCGCGCGCGTGCCGCGCACAGTGGTGAAGGTGGCGCCCGGGCTGGACCACGCGCTGATCCCGGCCGGCGCCGAGGCGGAGTGGGTGAGCGTGGACGGCGACCTGGTCGAGGCCGCGCTCTGGTGCGGCGAGCTGGCCGAGGTCCCACGCCGCGCCACCCTGCTGCGCGAGAAGGAAGGGCCCCTTCTTAACGCCTCCGGTAGTAAAAGGGGCCCTTCCTATCACCTCACCGGGACCGGTGCGCAGGAGGCGCCGGTGGGACCGGTGCGGCGGTTCCTCTACGACCCGGACCCGGCGGTGGTGCGCGCGCACCTGGTCGCCGAGCTGGCCGCCGACCTCGACGCCACGCTCGCCGACCCGTCGATCGCCTACCTGTACGCCGACGAGGCCCGGCCCACCCCGTTCGCCCGCTGCCTGGAGATCACCGACGTGCTGCCGTTCTCGCTGAAGCGGCTGCGCGCCCTGCTGCGGGAGCGGCGCGTCGGCCGGGTCGAGATCCGTAAGCGCGGCTCGGCGCTGGAGCCGGAGAAGCTGCGCCGCGACCTGCGGCTGTCCGGTGACGAGGCGGCCGGTCTGGCGCTGACCCGGGTGGCAGGCGACCCCACTGTGCTCGTCTGCCGGCCGGTTCCGCCCGGCGGTTGACCCCGGCTCACGTTTCCGGCTCGCGGTGTCGCGGCGCGCGGGTTAGCTTGAGCCCGTGGCGGGCCCTGGCACTCCGGCGATCGCGTTGCTGAGCAAGCGGAAGATCGCCCACAGCACCCACACCTACGACGTCTCGCCGGACGCGCCGAACTACGGCGCGCTCGTGGCGACCGCGCTCGGCGTGGCGCCGGAGCGCGTGTTCAAGTCGCTCGTCACCGAGGTCGACGGCGGGCTGACGGTGGCGGTGGTGCCGGTGACCGGCGAGCTGGACCTGAAGGCGCTCGCCGCCGCGGCCGGCGGCAAGCGGGCGACGATGGCGGAGCGCACGACGGCCGAGCGCGCGACCGGATACGTCCGCGGCGGCATCAGCCCGCTCGGGCAGCGCAAGCGGCTACCGACTGTCATCGACGCCTCCGCGCTGACGCACCCGACGGTGTACGTCTCGGCGGGTCGCCGGGGGTTGCAGGTGCAGCTCGCGCCGACGGATCTGGTGGCGCTCACCGGGGCGACGACGGCGTCGATCGCCACTGCCTGAGCGGCTCGTGACGGTACGTGTGGGAGCGTTTCCGGAACGCGCTCTCCCGGCGGTGTCCCGCGGGTGACAACCGCGTTGCTGAATTGTTACCGCCGCCAACAAACTTCTGACCTCGGCAGTCTTGCGGCGCATGGGAAGCGGGGAATACGTTGCCGGGCACAACAAAACATCACCACTCCCCCACCTCCGAAAGGACCCTGCACATGCGCAAGGGCTTCCTCACCTTCGCGGCCGTCGGTCTTCTCGCGACCGGCAGCATGGCCGCCTGCGGTGACAACGGCGGTTCTTCCGACGAGGCCGGCGGCTCCAACGCCAAGAAGCCGAAGATCGGCGTGATCCTGCCGGACAGCAAGTCCTCCGCCCGCTGGGAGGGCGCGGACCGCAAGTACCTCAAGGCGGCGTTCGACGCGGCCGGCGTCGAGTCCGACATCCAGAACGCGCAGAACGACAAGACCGCGTTCCAGACCATCGCCGACCAGATGATCACCAACGGCGTCAACGTGCTGATGATCGTCAACCTGGACTCCGGCACCGGCAAGGCCGTGCTCGACAAGGCCAAGTCGCAGGGCGTCGCGACCATCGACTACGACCGGCTGACCCTGGGCGGCTCCGCCCAGTACTACGTCAGCTTCGACAACGAGGCGGTCGGCAAGCTCCAGGGCGAGGGCCTGAGCAAGTGCCTGACCGACAAGGGCGTCAAGAACCCGTCGATCGCGTACCTCAACGGCTCGCCGACCGACAACAACGCCACCCTGTTCAAGAACGGGTACGACTCGGTGCTCAAGCCGAAGTTCGACTCGAAGGAGTACACCAAGGTCGCCGACGACTCGGTGCCGGCCTGGGACAACGCGCAGGCCGCCACGATCTTCGAGCAGCAGCTGACCAAGGCCGGCGGCAAGATCGACGGCGTGCTCGCCGCCAACGACGGTCTCGGCAACGCGGCCATCTCGGTGCTGAAGAAGAACAAGCTCAACGGCAAGGTTCCGGTGACCGGTCAGGACGCCACCAAGGAGGGCCTGCAGAACATCCTCGCCGGTGACCAGTGCATGACTGTCTACAAGGCGGTCAAGAAGGAGGCGGACGCCGCCGCCGAGCTGGCCATCGCGCTCGCCAAGGGTGAGCGGAAGGACACCGGCCAGACGGTCAAGGACCCGGAGGGCGGCCGGGACGTGCCGTCGGTGCTGCTGGAGCCCAAGGCCATCTACAAGGACAACGTCAAGGACGTGGTGGCCGACGGATACGTCACCAAGGAAGAGCTCTGCACCGATGCCTTCGCGAAGCTCTGCACCGACGCCGGCGTGAGCTGACCCACCCGCCTCAGGCGGCGCCGCCCGGCACGGGGTTTCCCGTGCCGGGCGGCGCCCGCGCCGGACGGGATCCGAGACCTCCCTCCGCCCAAAGGAGAACCCCGTGTCCGCAACCCCCCTGCTGGAGCTACGCGGGATCGACAAGAGCTTCGGTCCCGTCCAGGTGCTGCGTGACGTCGCCTTCGCCGCGCACGCCGGCGAGGTGACCGCGCTGGTCGGCGACAACGGCGCCGGCAAGTCGACCCTGGTCAAGTGCATCAGTGGCATCCACCCCACCGACGCCGGCGAGTTCGTCTTCGACGGCCGCCCGGTGACCATCAACAGCCCTCGGGACGCCGCCGCGCTCGGGATCGAGGTCGTCTACCAGGACCTCGCGCTCTGCGACAACCTCGACATCGTGCAGAACATGTTCCTCGGCCGGGAGAAGCGCAGCGGCATCGTGCTCGACGAGCCGACCATGGAGCAGATGGCCGCCGAGACGCTCGCCGGCCTGAGCGTGCGCACCGTGAAGTCGCTGCGCCAGCACGTGGCCAGCCTCTCCGGCGGCCAGCGGCAGACCGTGGCCATCGCCAAGGCCGTGCTCTGGAACAGCCGGCTCGTCATCCTGGACGAGCCGACCGCCGCACTCGGCGTCGCGCAGACCGCCCAGGTGCTGGAGCTGGTCCGCCGGCTGGCCGACAACGGCCTGGCCGTGGTGCTGATCTCGCACAACATGAACGACGTCTTCGCCGTATCCGACCGGATCGCCGCGCTCTACCTCGGCCAGATGGTCGCCCAGGTGAAGACCACCGACATCACCCACTCGCAGGTGGTCGAGCTGATCACCGCCGGCCGCTCCGGCAGCCTCGGCCTCACCGGCGAGCCGGGCGGCAACGGCGCCGCGCCCGCCGACACCACTCCAGGAGCCGTCCGATGACCGCCATCGTCGTGAAGAAGGAAGGCCCGGCCGGCGTCACCCCGACACCGACCGTCGGCAGCCACGTGAACAACTACTGGCGCCGGGTACGCGGCGGCGACATCGGTGCGCTCCCCGCCGTGGTCATGCTCGTGGCGCTGGCGGTGGGCTTCTCGATCGCCCGCCCGTCGTTCTTCACCGCCGGCAACCTGGCGAACCTGTTCACCCAGGGCGCGGCGGTCACGCTCATCGCGATGGGTCTGGTCTTCGTCCTGCTGCTCGGCGAGATCGACCTCTCCGCCGGCTTCGCCAGCGGCGTCTGCGCCGCGATCCTGGCCAACGTGGTGACAGTGCTCGGCTACCCCTGGTACGTGGCGGTGCTCTCCGCCGTCGTCACCGGTGTGGTGATCGGCACCGTGCTGGGCCTGCTGGTCGCCAAGGTCGGCATCCCCTCCTTCGTGGTCACGCTCGCCGGGTTCCTGGCCTTCCAGGGCGTGGTGCTGACGCTCATGGACGAGGGCGCCAACATCGCGGTCCGGGACGACGTGCTCGTGGCGATCGCCAACCGCAACCTCTCGCCCGTGCTGGGCTGGTCGCTCGCAGCCGTCGCCGTCGTCGGGTACGCGGCCGTGCAGTTGCTGCGGCACCGCAACCGTGCCGCCCGCGGCCTGCTCACCGATCCGATCGCGGTGGTCGCCGCGCGGATCGCCGGTCTGGCCGTGATCCTCGGCGTGGCGGTCTACGTGCTCAACCTGGAGCGCAGCCGCAACGTGCTCGTCGTCTCGCTCAAGGGCGTGCCGATCGTGGTGCCGATCATCGCGATCCTGCTCGTCGTCTGGACGTTCGTGCTCCAGCGCACCAGCTACGGGCGGCACATCTACGCGGTCGGCGGCAACGCCGAGGCGGCCCGCCGGGCCGGCATCAACGTCGACCGGATCCGCATCTCCGTGTTCATCATCTGCTCCTCGATGGCCGCGATCGGCGGCATCGTGGCCGCCAGCCGGGCCAACTCGGTCGACCCCAACACCGGGGGCAGTAACGTACTGCTCTACGCCGTGGGCGCGGCGGTGATCGGCGGCACCAGCCTCTTCGGCGGCAAGGGCCGGGTCCTCGACGCCGTGCTCGGTGGCGCAGTGGTGGCGGTCATCGACAACGGTATGGGACTGATGGGATACAGCTCGGGCGTCAAGTTCGTGGTCACCGGCGTGGTGCTGCTCGCCGCGGCGACCATCGACGCGCTGTCGCGTCGGCGGGCCGCCGCCACCGGCACGCGCTGACCCGGGGTACGGGAAAACCATGGCAGTGGCAATGCGCGCGGGCCCCAGTCAGGACGAGATCCGTCGGCAGAACCTGGGCGCATTGCTCCGCTATGTACACGTCCACGGCGCCACCACGCGGGCCGAGCTGACCACAGCGCTCGGCCTCAACCGCAGCACCATCGGCGCGCTGACCGCGGACCTGGCCGGCGCCGGTCTGGTCAGCGAGGGGACGCCGAAGGAGACCGGCCGGGCCGGACGACCGTCACTCGTCGTCCGGCCCGAGTCGGGTCGGGTCTACGCGTACGCGTACAGCGTCGAGGTGGACCGGCTGCGGGCCGCGCGGGTCGGGCTCGGCGGTGAGGTGCTCGACCGCCGGGAGATGGACCGGCCGCGCAACCTGGTCGCCGGGGAGGCCGCCCCGCTGCTCGCCGGCGCGGTCAAGGAGATGCACCAGTCGGTGCCGCCGGACGCGATCTGCGTCGGCGCCGGGGTGGCCGTGTGCGGCATGGTCCGCCGGGAGGACGGACTGGTCCGGCTCAGCCCCACCACCGGCTGGGTGGACGAGCCGATCGGTGCGGCGCTCGCCGTCGAGCTGGGGATAGACGTACCGATCACGGTGGGCAACGTGGCCGACGTGGCCGCGTACGCCGAGCACGCCCGCGGCGCGGCGGTCGGCTGCGACAACGTCATCTACATCTACGGCGACGTCGGCGTGGGCGCGGGCATCATCGCCGGGGGCCGGCGGCTGAGAGGGCACGGCGGCTACGGCGGCGAGGTCGGCCACATGGTGGTGGTCCGCGACGGGGTGCGCTGCGACTGCGGCCGGCGCGGCTGCTGGGAGACCGAGATCGGCGAGCACGGGCTGCTGCGCGCCGCCGGCCGGTCCGAGGCGCGTGGCCGGGACGCCCTGCTCGCCGTCTTCGACGCCGCCGACCGCGGCGACGCCCGCGCCCAGACCGCGGTACGGCAGGCCGGCGACTGGCTCGGCTTCGGCGTCGCGAACCTGGTGAACATCTTCAACCCGGAGATGGTCATCTTCGGCGGCACCATGCGTGACCTCTACCTGGCCTCCGCGGCGCAGGTACGCAGCCGGCTCAACTCGAACGGGCTGCCCGCGTGCCTGGAGCACGTACGGCTGCGTACCCCGAAGCTCGGTGGCGACGCGGCGCTGATCGGCGCCGCCGAGCTGGCGTTCGAACGACTCCTCGCCGACCCGCTGAACTGATCGGCCCGCCGATCCGTACCAGTGTGCGGACGGGCGGCCGGCTTGCGCGGCCGTCCACGACCCCGCGTACCGGTCCGGACCGAGGAGGCACCGCAACCATGGCATCGCTGGAATCCGCACGCCGCAAGCTGGCGCACCGGGTGGTACTGCTGCTCGCCGCGCTGGGCGCGGGGATCGGCGTCATTCCCGGGACGGCACAGGCCGCACCCAACCCCGGCGTGCAGATGAACGCCGCCGACATGACGCTGCTCAACGGCGTACGGCTGGCCGGGCTGTGGGAGATGCCGGCCGGGCAGATGGCGGCCGAGAAGGGCCAGTCCGCCCGGGTACGCGAGGTCGGCGCGGAGATCGCCAAGCAGCACGCGGAGCTGGACCTGCTGGTGGTCGAGGCCGCGAACAAGCTGGGCGCCACCCTGCCGACGGATCCGACGGCCGAGCAGAAGGGGTGGCTGACCGAGATGCAGAACGCCACCGGCGCCCGGTTCGACCAGATCTTCGTCACCCGGCTGCGGGTCGCCCACGGCAAGATCTTCCCGGTGATCGGCGCGGTCCGGGCCAGCACCCGTGACCCGATCGTGCGCAAGCTGGCCGAGGACGCCAACACGTTCGTCAACGACCACATGACCATGCTGGAGAGCACCGGGCTGGTGCGCTGGCAGCAGTTGCCGCCGGCCGCGCTGCCGCCCGCGCAGAGCGACTCGCTCGTCGCCGCCGCCCAGGCCAACGTGGGCAGCGGCGGTGGACTCCAGGTGGGCACCGGTGTGGTGTGGGCGGTGTTCCTGATCGCGCTCGGCACCGGCGGGTACGCGACCTGGCGGCTGACCCGCCGCACGTGACCCCCGGCCGTCGAGCGGGCCCCGGCACGTGTGCCGGGGCCCGTCGCGCGTTCTCAGCCGTGCCAGGAGCGCCACAGCGCGGCGTACGAGCCACCGGCCGCGACCAGCTCGTCGTGTGATCCCAGCTCGGTGATCCGCCCGTCGGCGACCACCGCCACGCGGTCCGCGTCGTGCGCGGAGAAGAGCCGGTGCGCGATGGCGACGACGGTACGGCCGTGCAGCACCGCCGCCAGCGACCGTTCCAGTGCCCGGGCCGCCCGCGGGTCGATCAGCGAGGTGGCCTCGTCCAGCACCAGCGTGTGCGGGTCGGCGAGCACCAGCCGGGCCAGCGCGAGCTGCTGCGCCTGCGCGGGGGTGAGCGGGTGGCCGCCCGCCCCGACCGCCGTGTCGAGCCCGTCCGGCAGGGCCAGCGCCCAGTCCAGCGCGTCGACCGCGGCCAGCGCCGCGCGTACCCGAGCCGGGTCGGCTTCCGGCCGGACCATCGCCACGTTGTCGGCGAGCGTCCCGATGAACACGTGGTGCTCCTGACTGACGAGCGCCACATGGGTACGCAGCTCGGCCAGGGGCATTCCGGCGAGCGGCCGGCCGTCCACTGTCACAGTGCCGGCGCTCGGCGCGTGCACGCCCGCCAGCAGCCGGCCCAGCGTCGACTTGCCCGCCCCGGACGGGCCGACCATCGCGAGCCGCTCCCCCGGGCGGGGTTCCAGCGTCACGCCGTGCAGCACGTCGTGACCCGGGCGGTACGCGTACCGGACGTCGTGCGCGGCGAGCCGGCCCGCGCCGCCCGCACTGCCCGCAGCGGCGGCGCGCTCGTCCGGCGTGGCGAATGCCTTGGCGCGCTCGTCCGGTTCGGCGGCCACCCCGAGCAGCCGGGCCAGCGAGGCGCCGCCGACCTGGAACTCGTCCAGCCAGCCGAGCAGCCGCTCGATCGGGTCGGTGAGCTGCTGGGCGTAGAGCGTGGCGGCGGTGACCTGGCCGAGGCTGGCCCAGCCCTTCAGGTGGAACCAGCCGCCGATGAGCAGGGTCGCCACCATCGGCACCAGGTAGCCGAACTCGGCCACCGGCCAGAACACTGTCCGCAGATAGAGCGTGTAGCGCTCGGCCGCGTACGACCGGCTGATGTCCGCGTCGCCGCGGGCCCGGCGACGGGCCGCCTGCCGCAGCGCCTCGGTGGTCCGCGCCCCCTCGACCGTCTCGCTGATCCCGTCGGTGATGTCCGAGTAGGCGGCGTTCTCCCGCAGGTAGCCCTGCGGCGCGCGGCGCAGGTACCAGCGGGTGCCGGCCCACAGCACCGGCACCGCCAGCAGGCTGGGCAGCGCCAGCAGCGGGCCGGTCAGCACCAGCGCGCCCAGGATCAGTAGCACGGTCAGCGCGGCGATGAGCGTCTCCGGCCCGGCGAACCGGACCGTGCGGGACAGCGCGGCGACGTCCCGCGAGGTGCGGGTGAGCAGATCGCCGGTGCCGGCCCGCTCCACAGTGGCGAGCGGCAGCGCGAGCACCCGGTCGACGAACTCCTCCCGCAGCTCGGCGAGCACCCGCTCACCGAGCCGGGCCGAGGCGAGGTGCGCGAAGCGGACCAGCACCGCCTGCACCACCACGAACGCGGCGATGGCCGCCACGACCCGGTCCACAGTCGTCGCGGCGATGCCCTGGGAGATCCCCTCCACCAGGTCACCGAGCAGGCGCGGGGCGACGAGCCCGGCGCCGGCGGCGAGCGCGTGCAGGCCGAGCGCGACGGCCAGGCCACGCGGGTGACGGCGGATCAGCTCGCGCACGTACCGGCGGACCTGGGCGATGTCGGCGACGGGCAGCGCGTTGCTCATCGGTCCTCCTCCCGGCTCACCGTGGCGGCGTAGCGCGGCTCGCCGGCGAGCAGTTCCTCGTGCCGGCCCTCGGCGACGACCTTGCCGTCCTCGACGAAGACCACGTGGTCGGCGTGACCGAGCACCAGCGGGCTCGTGGTGCAGACGAGCGTGGTGCGGCCGCGGCGGGCCGGGCCGAGCCGTTCGGCGATGCGCGCCTCGGTGTGCGCGTCCACCGCGCTGGTCGGCTCGACCAGGATCAACGTCTCCGGGTCGGCGACCAGCGCGCGGGCCAGCCGCAGCCGTTGCCGCTGCCCGCCGGAGAACTCCCGGCCGCGTTCGGCGACCTCGCCGTCCAGGCCGCCGGGCAGCGCCTCGACGATGTCGGTGGCACTCGCCGCGGCCAGCGCCGCCGCCACGGCGCCGGGCTCGGCCCGGTCGTGCGGGTCAAGCTCCGTGCGCAGCACGCCGCTGAACAGCTGCGCGTCGTTGTCGGCCACCAGGATCCGCTCCCGCACCGTCGCCAGCGCCACGTCCCGCAGCGGTACGCCGTGCAGCGTGACGTCCCCGTCGGCGTACCGGCCGAGCCGGTCGGCGATCTCGGTGGCGTCCTGCGGGGTGGCGGCGGCCAGCGCGGTCAGCCGGCCCGGTCGCAGCACCAGTCCGGAACGTACGTCCGCCAGTTCGCCCGGCCCGGCCGGCACCGGCACCGGGGTGGCCGGGTCGGTGAACTCCGGCGCGAGCCGCAGCAACCGGACGACCCGGCGGGCCGCGACGTGTCCCCGGGTCAGCTTGTCGGCCGCCTCGGTGAGGTTGCGCAGCGGGCTGACCAGGAACGCGGTGTAGCCGTAGAACGAGACCAGCTCGCCGGCGCTGATCTCGCCGCGCAGCGCGAACCGGGCGCCCAGCCAGGTCACCAGCACCACGAAGACGCCGGGCAGCAGGATCTGCGCCGCCTGCAACAGCGACTCGACCCGCGCCACCCGCAGCCCGTCCGCGCGCAACGCCTGCGAGCGTTGCCGGTAGCGCTCGGACAGCACCGGCTCGCCGCCGACTCCGCGCAGCACGCGCAGGCCCGAGACGATGTCCGCGGCCCGGGCGGTGAGCCGGCCGGTCGAGTCCCGGTACGCGGCCTGCTGCCGGTGCAGCGGGCGGATCAGCAACGCCACGAGCGCCATCAGCAGCGGCACCCCGAGCACCACCACGAGGCCGAGCGGCTGGGAGGCGCTGAGCAGGATCACCGCCACGGTGACGATGCCGACCACCGAGCCGGCGCCCCGGGCGGTGATGTCGATGGCGCTGCCGATGTGCTCGATGTCGGCGGTGCCGATACTCACCACCTCGCCCGCCGCGACCCGCCGGGGCAGCGCCGCGCCGAGGCGGTTCGTGGCGTCCACCGTGACCTGCACGGTGCGGTAGGCGGCGCCGAGCCAGTTGTGCACCGCGCAGCGGTGGCGCAGGATTCCGGCGACGGCCTGCACCAGACCCAGCCCGAGCAGGGCCAGACTCCAGCGCACCAGCGCGTCCGGGTCGCGTTGGGCCAGGCCGGCTTCCACGGCGCGGCCGAGCACGGCCGGCACCAGCGCCTGGGCCAGCATCCAGATCACGCCGAGCGCGAGCCCGGCGCCGAAGATGACGGGATGTCGCCCGGCGAGCCACACCAGATATCGAGTGGCCGACCGCGCGTCGGGGGTGCCGGGATCGCCGGCCGGTGAGAAGCGCATGGCGCACCGACGCTAGGTGCCGGGGCGACCCGCGCGCCAACCAATTCCGGCGGCCGTGACGATCCTCGCGTCAGCGGTCGACCTGCGTGAAGTCCCAGCTGTGCGGCGGGCGGGCGATCAGGCGCGCCGGCGGCTCGGGCAGCTCCCGAGGGCTGTTCCGCCACTTGGAGACGACCACCAGCCGGTGGTCGGTGGAGGAGAACACCTCGCTGGAGACGTGCATCGGGTCGTGCTCGAACTCGGGCAGCGCGGTCTCGCAGACCCAGGTGATCAAATCGGCGAAGCCGTACGGCTCGGCCTTGGCCTCCCACATGCGGACGATCATGTCGGTCCCCTCCCCGCTCACACGCTGACCACTGTCAGCGGCATCGCCGAGTCGGCCGGCAGGTCCAGCCGGCTCGGCGCGACGCCCGCGGCGACCAGGTGGGAGCCGAGCGCGGCCACCATCGCGCCGTTGTCCGTGCAGAGCTTCGGCCGGGGCGTACGCACCCGGATGCCGTGCCTGCCGGCCCGCTGCTCGGCCATCGCCCGCAGCCGGGAGTTGGCCGCCACTCCGCCGCCGATCACAAGCGTGTCGATGCCGCTGCTGCGGCAGGCGTCGATCGCCTTGCCGACGAGCACGTCGCAGACCGCCTCCTGGAAGGATGCCGCCACGTCGGCGACCGGCACCGGCTCACCGGCCCGCTGCCGCGCCTCCACCCAGCGGGCGACAGCCGTCTTCAGGCCGGAGAAGGAGAAGTCGTACCGGTGTCCGACCAGGTCCTTCGCCGCGGTCAGCCCGCGCGGGAAGGCGATCGACGCCGGGTCACCGGCGCGCGCCTCGCGGTCGATGTACGGCCCGCCGGGGAACGGCAGCCCGAGCAGCCGGGCCACCTTGTCGAACGCCTCGCCGGCGGCGTCGTCGATGGTGGCGCCGAGCGGGACCACGTCGCGGGCCAGGTCGTCGACGCGCAGCAGCGAGGAGTGCCCGCCGGAGACCAGCAGCGCGATCGCGGGCTCGGGCAGCGGGCCGTGTTCGAGCGTGTCCACCGCCACATGTGCGGCGAGGTGGTTCACGCCGTACACCGGCTTCTCCGCCGCGACCGCGTACCCCTTGGCGGCGGCGACCCCGACGAGCAGCGCGCCGGCCAGGCCCGGCCCGGAGGTCACGGCGATGGCGTCGATGTCGGCGATGGTGACACCGGCTTCGCGCAGCGCCCGGTCCATGGTCGGCACGATGGCCTCCAGGTGGGCGCGGCTGGCCACCTCGGGCACCACGCCGCCGAACCGGGCGTGCTCCTCGACGCTGGAGGCGAGCGCGTCGGCGAGCAGCGTGTGCCCGCGCACGATGCCCACGCCGGTCTCGTCGCAGGAGGTCTCGATGCCGAGGATCAGGGGTTCGTCAGCCATGCGCGTCAGTCCTCGTTGCGCTGCATGACCAGCGCGTCGGTATTGCTCGGTTGGTAGTAGCCGCGCCGCACGCCGATCGGCTCGAAGCCGTAGGTGGCGTAGAGCCGTTGCGCGGGCGCGTTGTCCGCGGCGACCTCCAGCAGCGTGCTGCGGGCGCCGCGCCGGGCCGCCTCGGCGAGCAGCGCCTCCAGCAGCAGCCGGCCGATCCCCCGGCGGTGGGCGTCCCGGCGGACCGCGACGTTCTGCACCCACGCCTCGTCGGGCGGGGACACGGCCAGCCCGGCGTAGCCGAGGACGGCGCCGTCGTCGTCGGTGGCGACCAGGTAGAAGTGCCCGTTGGCGAGTTCGTTCCAGAACATCGCCGCCGACCACTGCTCGGCGCCGAAGAGGTCCGCCTCGATGGGCAGCACCTCGTCGATGTGCCACCAGCGGAACCGGCCCAGCCTCATGGCAGGACCGGCTTGTGGCCGGTGGCCGCGACCGCGTCCGGGCGGCGCAGGTAGAGCGGGGTGAGCGTCTCGCCGGGCGCGCCCGCGCGGATCCGCGGCGCGGCGAGACGGGCCAGCGCCAGCGGGTCCGGGTAGCGCGGCTCGTCGCGTACCGGCAGCCCCAGCACGTCCGCGTACCGGTGCGCGCCGTCGCCGACCGCGACGGTGACCGCAAGGTCGCGCGCCCGCTCCGCGACCACCGCCGGGGCGGCCACCTCCGGCCCGGCCAGGCGCCGGCCGGCGCCGTCGTAGACGGCCCAGTAGATCTCCCGGCGCCGCGCGTCGCTCGCCGCCAGCACCGGCTCGCCGGCGGCCGCCGGGTGGCCGAGCCCGTCCAGCGAGCAGACGCCGTACGTGGGTACGCCGAGCACCTGACCCATGGTGGCGGCGGTGACCAGCCCGACGCGCAGCCCGGTGAACGGGCCCGGGCCGAGGCCGGCGACGATAGCGGCCAGGTCGGCGGGCCGTGCACCGACGTCCGCCAGCACGGCGTCGACCTGCGGCGCGAGCAGCTCGCCGTGGGCGCGGGCGTCGACGGTGCACCGGGACGCGCGGACCGCGACGCCGTCCGCCGAGACCTCGGCAAGGGCCGCGGTCACCGCGGGCGTCGAGGAGTCCACCACGAGTACCAGCACGGTAAGCCAGCCTAGCCGTCCGCTCCGTCCGCCCCGTCCGCCCCCGGCACGCCCCCGGCACGCCCTCGGCACGCTCCCGGCACGCCCCCGGCACGCCCTCGCCGCTCGTCCGGTCACGATGCGTAGCGCCCGGATCAAAGAGAAGAGGTGAGAGCCTTATGCCTCTGGGTCATAAATATGACTCAGAGGCATAAGGCTAAGAAGAGGACTGCCATTCTCCGGAGATGACGGAGAGTCGCCTCGTTCGAGAAATCGCCCGGACCTTGCGGCGTGAACGCGAACAGGCAGGGCTCACCCAGCAGGCTCTGGCCGCCCGGTCCGGGCTCAGTCAGGCCGCCATCGCCCGGATCGAACGCGGCGACCGGCTGCCGAGCCTGACCGCCGCGGAACGCCTGCTCGCCGCGCTCGGCCGGCAACTGCGGATCGAGGTCGAGCCGCTGGACAGCCACCTGGACGCCGCGCTGGACGAGATGGCCGGGACGGTGCTTGCCGAGCGGATCGAAGTCCTCCGGCTGGACCGGATCATGGACGCCCTGGGCGACCTGCCGTACGTACTGTCGGGCGGCACGGCGGCACTGCTGCAGGGCGCGCCGCTGCCGGTGGACGCGGTCGAGATCGCGGTGCGCTGGCGGGACTCGCCGCAGTTCAGCGCGCTCCTCGATCGGATCTACGCGCAGCGCTGGGACGCTCGATGGCAGGTGTGGGGCGGCATCCACACGGAGCCCGAAGAGCCGGGCGAGCACCGCTGGCTGACCCGCTACGGCGAGCTGCGGGCCCGGATGTGCGAGGAACTGCCCGAGCCCATCGAGGTCCGCCTCGGTGAACGTACGTACCCGGTCGAGCCGCTGGTCGAGGTGGAGGTGACCGACCGGCGCACGGCCGAGCTGCTGTCCCGGTACCGCCGGCGCCTCGCCGCGGCGGGCGAGGCGCCGGGCGGGTCAGCCGGCTGAGCGCTCCCAGTCGACGGTGGGCAGCCCCGCGTCGGCCAGCGCCTTGTTAGCGGCGCTGAACGGGCGGCTGCCGAGAAAGCCGCGCGGGTTCATCGGGCTCGGGTGCCCGGCCTCCAGCACCACGTGCTGCGGGTTGGTCACCAGCGCCGCCTTCTTGCGCGCGTAGCCGCCCCAGAGCAGGAACACCACGCGCTGGTCGAGCGCGTCGAGCGCCCGGATGGTGGCGTCGGTGAACTCCTCCCAGCCCTTGTTGGCGTGCGAGCCGGGCGTGGCCTGCCGGACCGTCAGCACCGAGTTGAGCAGCAGGACGCCCTGCGCGGCCCAGCCGTCGAGGTTGCCGCTGCGCGGCTTCGGCACGCCCAGGTCCTCGCCCAGCTCCTTGAAGACGTTGCGCAGCGACGGCGGCACCGCCACCCCCTCGCGCACGCTGAAGCTCAGCCCGTGCGCCTGGCCCGCCTTGTGGTACGGGTCCTGCCCGAGGATCAGCACCCGGGTGTCGGCCGGCCCGCACAGCCGGTAGGCGGAGAAGAGGTCCTCCAGCGGCGGGAAGACCGTGGCGGTCGCGTACTCCCGGGCGACGAACTCGGCCAGCGCCGCGGTGCGGGCCGGGTCCAGGTGGGGGGTGAGCACGGCACGCCAGGCCTCCGGCAGCAGCGCCGGCAGGTCCAGGGTGGGGGCGTCGGGCATCGGCAACCTCTCCTCGTCGGTCGCCATCTTCTTACCAGCCGCGACCGACACTCCCGGGCGGCGGCAGGGCCGGGTACTGGACGAGAAAAGTTACCGGAGCGTAACCTACTGGCAAGTTACTTACGCCACACCGCCACTGCTAGCTTGCATCCACCACCATCGATGCTCGCTAGGAGTGCCCGTGAGCAGGAGAAACACCCGTCCCCGCACGCCCTCCGCCGCCCCCTCCCCCCGCCGCACGACCGGCCTCCGGATGCTGGCCGTCGCCGCGGCTGCAGCCACCTACCTGGCCGGATCCGGCGCAGCCGCAGCCGCAGCCGCAGACGGCACCACGCCGGTGGTCTCCCGCGGCGTGACGATCCCCGCCTTCTACCACCCGCCCGCCGACCTGCCCGCCACCAACGGCACGCTGATCCGTACCGAGCCGCTGCCGCTCGGGCTCAGCATCCCCGGGCTCGACGGCCGCCCGATGCCCGGCACCGCCACCCGCCTGATGTACCGGTCCACCGACTCCAACGGCCGGGCCGTCGGCGTGACCGGCGCCTACATCGAACCGTCGGCGGCGTGGCGGGGCACCGGCCCGCGCCCGCTGGTCGCCGTCGCCTCCGGCACCATGGGGCAGGGCGACCAGTGCGCGCCCTCGTTCGCCCTGCAACACCCGCTCACCCTCACCGGCGACACCCTGTCCGTCGGCTACGAGGCCCTGGCGATCTACCGCCTCCTCGCCACCGGCGCCGCGGTCGTCGTCACCGACTACGTCGGGCTGGGCGCGACCGACCGGCTGCACACGTACGTCAACCGCCTCGACGAGGGACGTGCCCTGCTCGACGCGGCCCGCGCCGCCCGCACCGTGCCGGGCGCGTCGGTCACCGACCGGTCCCGCGTCGGTCTGTACGGCTACAGCCAGGGTGGCGGCGCCAGCGCCGCAGCCGCCGAACTCCAGCCCACCTACGCGCCCGACGTGCCGCTGGCCGGCACCTACGTCGGCGCGCCGCCGGCCGACCTGACCGCTGTCATCGGCGGCATCGACGGCAGCGCGCTGGCCGGGGCGCTGGGCTGGTCGCTCAACGGCTTCGCCCAGTCCGACCCGGCGGTGCGGGACGTCATCGAGGCGAACGTCAACGACGCCGGCCGGGCGGCGCTCACCGACACCTCGACCATGTGCGTCGGTGACGCCATCCTCCGGTACGCGTTCACCAAGAGCAGCAGGTGGATCACCGGCGGCCGGTCCCTCACCGCTGTCATCGCCGCCTCGCCCGAGGCAGCCGCCGTCCTCGACCGGCAGCGCATCGGCACGCTCAAGCCCGCCGGCCCGGTACGCGTGGCGACCGGCGTCCAGGACGACATCGTGCCCCACCGGCAGGCCCGTCAACTGGCGGTCGACTGGTGCCGCAAGGGCGCCAACGTGACCTACCAGGCCGTCAGCCTGCCCAACCTCGGTGACAAGCTCCTCACCAACCACCTGGCGCCGCTCATCACCGACCAGGGCGACGCGGTGGCCTGGCTGACCGACCGGCTCGCCGGGCGCACCGCCTACTCCAACTGCTGGACGATGCCCCTTCAGCCCTAGGACAGTTCGGCGACCCGGGCGGCCCAGTCGCCGCCGACCGGCTCCAGCGTGACCGCCCGGGTGTCGTCGTCGCGGCGGTCGATGCGTACCCGCAGGTGCGCGTCGACCAGCTGCTCGACCATCCCCTCGCCCCACTCCACCACGGTGACCGCCTCGTCCACCGAGGCGTCCAGGTCGAGGTCGTCGATCTCCGCGCGCGGGTCGGCGGCCTCACCCAGGCGGTACGCGTCGGCGTGCACGAGCGTCACCCGGCCGCCCCGCGCCGGGTCGGGCCGATGCACCCGGGCGATGACGAAGGTGGGCGAGGTGATGTCCCCGCGTACGCCGAGACCGGCGCCGATGCCCTGGGTCAGCGCGGTCTTGCCGGCGCCGAGCGGGCCGCTGAGCAGCAGCAGGTCACCGGCCCGCAGCACCCCGGCCAGCCGCCGCCCGAACTCGTGGGTGTCGTCGACCGTCTTCAGCTCCACGACCACTGTCATAGCGAGTCCAGGAACCTCTCCAGCGCCACGTTCACCTCGTCGGCGTGCTCCAGCATCACCACGTGCCCACTGTCGTTGATCTTCACGAACTCGGCGTGCGGCAGCCGCCGGACGATCTCCTCGGAGTGCGTCACCGGCGTGATCATGTCCTTGTCGCCCACGATCACCAGCACCGGCGTGCCGGCCAGCGCCGCAAGCGCCGGGAACCGGGAGTGGGTGGCGATCGTGCGCAGGTAGCGGGTGACCGTGTCGGCCGAGGTGCGCGAGTTCATCATCTCGACGTACGACACCAGGGCCGGGCTCGGCTTCGACGTGCCGAAGCCGTACTTGCGGGTGAGCAGCCAGGCCACGTTCGACGTCGACCGGCGCGCCCGGTCGATCACGGTCCCGCCGTACCGGGTGGCGTTGCTCATCATGTAGAGCACCGGCGAGCCGACGCGGCCGAGCAGCGCGGGCGCCACCAGCTTGGTCTCCGCCGCGAGGCCGCCCGAGGTGGCCATCAGCACGGTGCCGACCACGCGGTCACCGAACATCTCCGGGTACAGCTCGGCCAGCGCCATGATCGTCATGCCGCCCATCGAGTGCCCGACCAGCACCAGCGGGCCGTCCGGGGCCACCTCGTCGAGCACCCGGCGCAGCGTGTGGCCCAGCGCGGTCAGGTCGTACTCGCCGCTCTCCAGCCGGCCGGAGCTGCCGTGCCCCGGCTGGTCGTACGCGACCACCCGGTAGTCGCCGCGCTCGGCGAGCCGCTTGCGCTGGAAGTGGAACGTGCCCATGTCCAGGCAGAACCCGTGCACCAGCACCACAGTCGGGTGCCCTGCGACAGGGCGGGTCGGCTCGACCACCTCGACGTGGATGTCGGTGCCGTCCGGCATCTCCAGCCGGTACGCCTCGTCGTAACGCTGCTCACCGAAGACCTCGTCGGCGTACCGGTCGGTGGGATCGTTCTTGAGCCGGCGGACCAGCACCCGCTCGCTGACCACGCCCGCCGCGAGCCCGGCGGCGGCAACGCCGACGGCGGCGCCGACCAGCCCGGCCACCTTGCCGGCAGCGGTACGCGGTCGCGGCAACCGGACACTCATGCGTGCTCGCCGTCGTAGACGCGGGGCACGCGCACACCGCCGAAGCGGGTCACGATCTCGTAGTTGATGGTGCCGACCGCCTCGGCCCAGTCGTCGGCGGTGGGCTCGCCGTCCGCGCCGCTGCCGAACAGCGTCGCCACGTCGCCGTCGGTCACCTCGTCGTCGCCGCAGTCGACCACGAACTGGTCCATGCAGACCCGCCCGGAGATGGTCCGGCGCTTGCCGGCGAGCTGCACCGGGCCGGTGTTGGAGGCGTGCCGCGGCACCCCGTCGGCGTAGCCGAGCGGCACCACCGCGAGGTTGGCCTCCTGCTCGGTGAGGTAGGTGTGGCCGTAGGAGACGCCGGTGCCGGCCGCCACCCGTTTGGTGAGCATCACCCGGGCGCGGGCGGTCATGGCGGGACGCAGACCGAACTGCTCGCCCGCGACCGGCGACAGGCCGTAGACGGCGATGCCGGGCCGGACCAGGTCGAAGTGGGTGTCCGGCCGGGTCAGCGTGGCGGCCGAGTTGGCCAGGTGCCGGTAGCGCGGACGCAGACCGGCACGCGTCACCATCTCCAGCCCCTCCTGGAACACGGCGAGCTGGCGGTCGGTGGTGGGGTGACCGGGCGAGTCCGCGTACACGAAGTGGCTCCACACGCCGACCACCTCGACCAGACCGTCGGCCTGGGCCTTCGCGGCGGCCTCCAGCAGCGCCGGCCAGTCGGCGACCGTGGCGCCACCCCGGGCCAGCCCGGTGTCGATCTTGAGGTGCAGCCGGGCCGGGCGGTCCGCCCGGCGGCTCGCCTGGATCATCTCGTCGAGCTGGGTGAGGCCGGCGCAGCCGAGGTCGACGCCGACGGTGATCCCGTCGTGCAGCGGCAGCCCGGGGCTGAGCAGCCAGGCCAGCACCGGCGCGGTGATGCCCTCCTCGCGCAGCCGCAGCGCCTCGGCCAGCGTGCAGACGCCGAGCTGGTCCGCCCCGGCGTCGAGCGCCGCGCGGGCGGCCGGCACCATGCCGTGGCCGTACCCGTCGCCCTTGACCACCGCCATCAGTTCGGCGCTGGTGCCGGCCTTGAGCCGGGTCACGTTCTCCCGGATCGCGTCCAGGTCGACGCGCACCTCCGACTGCCACATGTCCTCAGCCTACTTCCGTCAGTGATCATCAGCGCCGTGAGCCGAGCGGGCGGTGCCCGCCGCCACCGGGCGCCGCCGCCCGGATCAGCCCAGCCGGGCCAGTACCGGACGCAAGGCCGCGGCCACGTCGGGCGCGGTCACCGGACCGCCGCGCGCCGCCTCCCGCCCGGCCAGCCCGTGCAGGTACGCCGCCGCGGCGGCCGCCCGTTCCGGGGCCAGCCCGGCGGCGAGCAGCGAACCGAGCAGCCCGGCCAGCACGTCGCCGGTGCCACCGGTGGCGAGCACCGGGGTGCCGGTCGGGTTCACGTACGCGCGGCCGTCGGGCGTGCCGATGACCGTGCGGTCGCCCTTGAGCAGCACCACCGCGTTCATCCAGGCGGCCAGCCGCAGCGCGGCGGCGACCCGGTCGTCCCCCGGCATCTCGCCGCAGAGCCGGGCGTACTCCCGGTCGTGCGGCGTCACCACGATCGGTGCGTCCCGGCCGCGCAGCCGGTCGGCCAGCTTGCCGTCGACGAGCAGCGTCAGCGCGTCCGCGTCGAGCACCACCGGCACCGGCGCGGCGAGCACCGCGCGCAGCTCGGCGGCGGAGTCCTCGCCGGTGCCGAGCCCGGAGCCGCAGACCCACGCCTGCACCCGGCCGGCGTCGGCGACCCGGCCGGTGGCGATCACCGACGGATGCTGGTGCAGCACCTCGCCCTCGGCGCTCCCGGCGTAGCGGACCAGGCCGGTGGGACCGGCGAGCGCCCCGGCGACCGAGAGCACGGCGGCGCCGGGGTAGGTGGCCGACCCGGTGGCGACGCCTACTACGCCCCTGGTGTACTTCTCCGACGACGCGCCCAGCGCCGGCCACCAGTCGGCCACGTCCGTCTGCTCGATCACCTGGAGCGCCGGCGTGCCGCGCAGCCACGGCGTCAGCCCGATGTCGACCAGCTCGACCTCTCCGGCCAGCTCGGCGGCCGGCCCGACGACCAGTGCGGGCTTGAGCGCGCCGAAGGCGACTGTCACGTCGGCGCGGACCGCCCGGGGCCGCCCGGCGTCGGTGAGCGGGACGTGGCCGGTGTCGACAGCGACGCCGCTCGGCACGTCGACCGCGACCACGGTGGCGCGCGTGCCGCCGCGCCCGCGCTGCCCGGTCAGGCTCGCGGCCAGCTGCTCGGCCGTCTCGCGGAGCCCTCCGGTGCCGCCGATGCCCACGATGCCGTCGAGCACCAGGTCGACCACAGCGGGCGGCCGGTCGGCCACACGGCCGCCGGCGGCGCGCAGGGCGGCCAGGCCCTCGGCGTGTGCCCGGCCCGGCGTGAGGAGCAGCGCTGTCACCGCCACGCCCCGGCGGGCCAGATGCGCGCCCGCGAACAGGGCGTCGCCGCCGTTGTCGCCGGACCCGGCGAGCACCAGCACCCGGGCGCCGTAGACACCGCCCCGGTCGGCGAGCAGCAACGCGCAGCGGCGGGCCAGCCCGGCCGCCGCCCGCTGCATCAGCGCACCGGGCGGGAGGGTGGCCATCAGGCCCGCCTCCGCCGCGCGAACGTCCGCGACCCGCCACACCTGTCTCATGCCACCCCGCCCCGCTCGTCGCGCCGGCTCAGCATCCGCTCGCGGCTCCCCCGATCACGGCCTCACCCTACCGGCGGTACGCGCCCGGGACCGGCTGGCGAACAAGCCCTGTGGATAACCCGGACCGTTGTCCACAGGGGTCGGCGGCCACTGCCGGGTGCCGCCTAGCGTCCCGGTGTCCGGAACCGGCCGGTGGCGCCGGGCGAGGGAGGGCACGTGGTGGAGAAACCGTTCGACGTCGACCCGGAGCTGCTGCGATCGGTGGCGCGCGAGCTGGCCGACGACGCGTACCGGCTGGGCCGCGGGCCGGGCGCGGCACCGGAGTCGTTGCTGGTGGCGGCACCGGACGGCTGGCGATCCGCGGTGGCGCTGACCGAACTGGAGTCGGCCGTGCGGCGCTGGTCCGGCGCGCTCGGCGCCCGGGTGGCCGACACCGCTCAGGCGTTGCGCCGCGGCGCGGACGGCTACGAGGCGGTCGACGAACGCGCCGCCCGCCGCCTCACCGGGGTGCTCCGGTGAACGACGGTCCGGCCGACGCCGTGGACGTGCCGGTCGGCTACGCGCAGCTCTGGCGGGCCGATCCGGGCGCCTGGTCCACCGCCGGGGCGGCGTGGCGGGGCCTCACCACGCCGGTACGGCAGCGCGCCGACGCGTTGACCGCCCGGATCGGCACGCTCCGCCCCGGGTGGTCGGGTGCGGCCTCGACTGCCGCGCAGCGGCGCATCGGGGATCTGCGCACCGATCTCACCGACGTGCTGCCCGCACTGGTCGAGGTCGACCAGGTGCTCGCCGAGTTCGGCGCCCGGCTGGGCGCGGCGAAGGCCCGGCTCGGCGCCGAGGTGGCTCGCGCCGAGTCCGGTGGCCTGCTCGTCGACCGCACCGGCGCGGTCCGGCCCGACCCGGCACGGCCGCCGGGGCAGACCGGGCCGGCGGTGGTCGACGCGCGGGCCGGGATCCGGGGCGCGCTGACGCTCGCCGGCGCCGCCGACCGGGAGGCGGCCGGCCGGCTGGCGGAGCTGACCACCGCTGCGGTACGCGGCTGGGTGAGCGTCCCGCCCGCGTGGCGGCCCGGTCCCGGCGCCGGGCCGGCCGAGGTGAGCCGCTGGTGGGCCGGCCTGAGCGCGGCCGAGCGGCGCTGGCTGGTGGGGCGGGAACCGGGCCGGATCGGGCGCCTCGACGGGCTTCCGGCCGCCGTCCGGGACCAGGCGAACCGGCTACTGCTCGGCGACCGGCGGGAGCAGTTGCTCGCGCGCCGGCTCGGGCTGCTGCACCCGCTTCCGGCCGGGCCGTTGGAGGCGTCCCGGCGGGTCCGGCTCGCCGCTGCCGAGGCGGCGCTGCGCGGGCTGGACGGGCTCGGCGAGCGGCTGGCCGCGGGCGGGGCGCCCCGGGCGTACCTGCTGGGGCTCGACCCGGCCGGCGACGGCCGCGCGGTGGTGGCGCTCGGCAACCCGGACCGCGCCGCCTCGGTGCTCACGTACGTCCCGGGCATGACCTCGGATCTCGCCGACGCGCCGGCCGAGCTGGGCCGGGCAGCACGGGTGTTGCAGCGATGCGCGGCGCTCGGGCCGGGCGAGGAGGCGGCGGCTGTGCTCTGGCTGGACTACGACGCGCCCGGCTTCCTCACCGAGGCGGCCGGCACCCGGCAGGCCGAGGACGCCGGCCCGGCGCTGCACCGGTTCCAGGACGGGCTGCGGGCCGCGCACGAGGGCCCGCCGGCCCGGCAGACGGTGCTCGGGCACAGCTACGGCTCGCTCGTGGTCGGCACCGCCGCCCGCGACCACGGGTTGGGCGCCGACGCGCTGGTCTTCGTCGGCTCGCCGGGGGTCGGCGTCGACCACGCCGCCGAGCTGCGGATGCCCGCCGGTCAGGTCTGGTCGTCGACCGCGCCGGACGACGTGATCCGGCTGGCCCGCCCACCGGACGAGCTGGCCCGCCGCGCGCTGCTCGCGGGTACGCCGCTCGGTCCGGCGCTCGCCGTGCTCGACCCGCACGGCGAGCGACTCTGGTTCGGCGCCGACCCGAGCGCGCCGGACTTCGGCGGGAGGCGCTTCCCGAGCGCTCCGCACGGCCACACCGGCTACTGGGATCCGGACAACCCGGCGCTGGACGGCATGGCCCGGATCGTGCTGGGCCGATGACCGCCCGCGGCCCTCCGGCGACCGGTGCGCGGCCATCCGGCGGCCGCCCGCGAGGCAGGCCGGAGACGACGCGGTCCCTCCACCCGTCGTGCGGGCGGAGGGACCGTGGACGAGATCGGCTACTCGACAGTGACCGACTTGGCCAGGTTCCGGGGCTGGTCGACGTCGTGCCCGCGGGCGGCGGCGATCTCGGCGGCCAGCACCTGCAACGGCACCGTGGTCACCAGCGGCGCCAGCAGCGTCGGCGTACGCGGCACGTAGATCAGGTGGTCGGCGTAGCGGACCACCGCCTGGTCGCCCTCCTCGGCGATCACGATGGTGCGGGCGCCGCGGGCGCGGACCTCCTGGATGTTGGAGACGACCTTGTCGTGCAGCATGCCCCGGCCCACCGGGGAGGGCACGATGCAGATCACCGGCGTGCCCTGGTCGATCAGCGAGATCGGGCCGTGCTTCAGCTCGCCGGCGGCGAAGCCCTCGGCGTGCATGTACGCCAGCTCCTTGAGCTTCAGCGCACCCTCCAGCGCCACCGGGTAGCCCACGTGCCGGCCGATGAACAGCACCGTCGGCTCGGACTTCAGCTCGCGGCCCAGCTCACGGACCGGCTCGATGCGGTCCAGCAGCTCCCGCAGCTTGCCCGGCATCTCCTGGAGCTGGGCCACCACCGCGCCCACCTCGTCGGCGAACTTGATGCCGCGCACCTGGGCCAGGTGCAGGCCGATCAGGTAGCAGGCGACGACCTGGGTGAGGAACGCCTTGGTGGAGGCGACGGCGATCTCCGGGCCGCCGTGGGTGTAGAGCACCGCGTCGGACTCGCGCGGGATGGTCGAGCCGTTGGTGTTGCAGATCGCCAGCACGCGGGCCTTCTGCTCCTTGGCGTGGCGCAGCGCCATCAGCGTGTCCATCGTCTCGCCGGACTGCGAGATCACCACGATCAGCGTGGACCGGTCCAGCACCGGGTCGCGGTAGCGGAACTCGCTGGCCAGCTCCACCTCGCAGGGGATGCGGGTCCAGTGCTCGATGGCGTACTTGGCGACCAGGCCGGCGTGGTAGGAGGTGCCGCAGGCGACGATGAAGATCTTGTCGACGTCGCGCAGGTCCTGCTCGCTGAGGCGGACCTCGTCGAGGGCGATCTCGCCGGTCTCGGTGAGCCGGCCCAGCAGCGTGTCGGCGATGGCCTGCGGCTGCTCCTCGATCTCCTTGAGCATGAACCAGTCGTAGCCGCCCTTCTCGGCGGCCGACGAGTCCCAGTCGATGTGGAAGTCCGTGCCGCTCGCCGGCTGACCGTGGAAGTCGGTGATGTCGATGCTGTCCGGGGTGATCAGGACGATCTGGTCCTGCCCCAGCTCGACCGCGTCCCGGGTGTGCTCGATGAACGCGGCGACGTCGCTGGCCAGGTAGTTCTCGCCGTCGCCCCGGCCGACGACCAGAGGCGAGTTGCGCCGGGCGCCGACCACCGCGCCGGGGATGCCGGCGTCGACGGCGAGCAGCGTGAACGCACCCTCCAGGCGCGCGCAGACCACGCGCATGGCGGCGGCGAGCAGCGCCGGGCTGTCGGTCTCGCCGGCCGAGCGCAGGTCGGCCAGCGCGCGGGCGATCAGGTGCGCGGCGCACTCGGTGTCGGTGTCGCTGGCGAACTCGACACCCTCGTCCTCCAGCTCGGCGCGCAGCTTCGCGAAGTTCTCGATGATGCCGTTGTGGATCACCGCGACCCGGCCGTCCGGGGAGAGGTGCGGGTGGGCGTTGCGGTCGGTCGGGCCGCCGTGCGTGGCCCAGCGGGTGTGGCCGATGCCGGTGGTGCCGTCGCCGATGCCGATCGGGCTGGCGGCGCAGTCCTCGGGGTTGTCGGCCGCCCGCTCGGAGAGGACCTTCTCCAGGTTCGCGAGCTTGCCGGCCTTCTTCTCGGTCAGCAGCTCGTCCTCGCAGACCACGGCGACGCCGGCCGAGTCGTAGCCGCGGTATTCGAGACGCCGCAGTCCGTCAAGCACGATGCCGAGCGCCGGGCGCGCACCGGCGTAACCCACGATTCCACACATGGTCCGCAGCCTAACCGAGTTTCGCTCATCGTGCGTGCTCGGAAAGGCGGTTAACGATCACTGAACTTGAGCGAACCGAGCGCCGGGGATGCGATTACCGGACAAAGCACCATCCAGGTCGTTCCGCCCGTCCCTACCGGTTCGGGACGCGGGGCGCGGACCGCCGGCCGGGACCGCACGGCTGGTCGCCACCGCCTACATTGAGGCCGGGCGCCGTCCCCCGGCCCCACCGTTCCGCGGTCGTCCGCGCCGTACCCCTGTGAGCTGAGCCCATGTCCGAGACGACCCCCGCCCCCGAACCGGCCTCCGGACCGAGCGACCCGACCGCCGCGCCGGCCACGCCGCAGCCCTCGTCCTGGACGCCGCCGGACCCGTTGGCCGCCCCGCAGCCGTGGACGCCGCCCGCGCCCTGGTCGCCGCCCCCGGCACCGAGCCCGTGGGCGGCAGCCGGCCCGGAGAGCGCGTCCGGAACCGACCCGGCCTCGTCCCCGAGCGGCACGGGCCGGCCGGTGGGCGAACCGGGGTGGGCGGCTCCGGCCGACCCGGCCGCCACGCCACGCCCGGCCGTCCCACCGGCCTCCGGCGATCCGCAGGCCCCAGGCTTCCCGGCCACGCCCGGCTGGCCGTCCCAGCCCGGCGTCCCGGACTTCTCGGCACAGCCGGCCTGGACACCGGGCGCCTACCCGCCCGGCCCTCACAAATCCGGGTCCTACCCGCCCGGGCCCTACCCGCCGCCGTACGCGTATCCGGGCATGCCGCCGCGCCGCAGCGGCGGCGGCTGGGTGGCCGGTCTGGTGATCGGCATCGTCACCGTCCTCGCACTGATCGTCTGCGGCTGCGTCGGGCTGTCCTTCCTCGGCCGCTCCATGACCGAGGGGACGGCCTCCGGCGACCGGTACGACGGGCCGCTGTACGGCGAGCCCGACGGATGGGCCGACGAGCCCACCGGTCCCCCGGCCCGACCGGTCACCACCCCGTCCGGCGGACCCGGCAGGTTCACCGTCCTGTACGAGGTCACAGCCACCGACGGCGAGGCGGAGGTGCAGTTCTACGACGCGGACGCGAACTTCCACCAGCCCGGCGCCGTGGACACGCCCTGGCGGCTGAGCCTCACCGCGAACGACCGCGAGCGGGTGCAGATCATCGCCAGCCCCGTCGAGTCCGGCGAGGTGACCTGCCGGATCACCGTCAACGGCAAGGTCGTCTCCACGGACTCGGGCGAGTACGGCGCGACCTGCTTCGGCTGGTGAGCGGTCGGCGGCGGGCCGTAGGCTGGCCGCCGTGACGACGACCGATCCCCTGGTGGCCCGGATGCGGCCGTTCGGCACCACCGTCTTCGCCGAGATGTCCGCGCTGGCCGTGCGCACCGGCGCGGTCAACCTCGGGCAGGGCTTCCCGGACACCGACGGCCCGCCGGAGATGCTCGCCGCCGCGGCCGAGGCGCTGCGTACCGGCCACAACCAGTACCCGCCCGGCCCGGGGATCCCCGCGCTGCGCGCCGCCGTCGCCGGGCACCAGCGCCGGTTCTGGGGCCTGGAGTACGACCCGGACGGCGAGATCGTCGTGACGGCCGGCGCCACCGAGGCGGTCGCGGCGAGCATCCTCGCGCTCTGCGAGCCGGGTGACGAGGTGATCTGCTTCGAGCCGTACTACGACTCGTACGCCGCCTCGATCGCGCTCGCCGGCGCGGTCCGCCGCCCGGTGACGCTGCGGCCCGGCCCCGACGGCAGGTACGCGTTCGACCCGGACGAGCTGCGCGCCGCGTTCGGGCCGCGTACCCGGCTGGTGCTGCTGAACTCGCCGCACAACCCGACCGGCAAGGTCTTCACCGCCGACGAGCTGACGACGGTGGCCGAGCTGTGCCGGGAACACGACGTGTACGCGGTCACCGACGAGGTCTACGAGCACCTGGTGTTCACCGACGCCGCCGCGCCGCACGTACCGCTGGCCACGCTGCCGGGCATGCGGGAGCGGACGCTGCGCATCTCGTCGGCCGGCAAGACGTTCTCCTGCACCGGCTGGAAGGTCGGCTGGGTGAGCGGCCCCGCGCCGCTGGTGGCGGCGGTGCTGCGGGTGAAGCAGTTCCTCACGTTCGTCAACGCCGGGCCGCTGCAACCGGCGGTGGCTGTGGCGCTCGGGCTGCCGGACGCGTACTTCACCGGGTTCCGGGACGACATGCAACGCCGCCGGGACCAGCTCGCCGCCGGGCTGGCCGACGCCGGGTTCGGCGTGCTCGCGCCGGAGGGCACCTACTTCGTCACCGCCGACGTCACGCCGCTGCGCGGCCGGGACGGGGTGGAGTTCTGCCGGGCGCTGCCGGAGCGCTGCGGCGTGGTGGCGGTGCCGACGCAGGTGTTCTACGACGACGTGGAGGCCGGGCGCCGGCTGATCCGGTTCGCGTTCTGCAAACGGCCGGAGGTGCTGGCCGAGGCGGTGACCCGGCTGCGCCGGCTCCGGGCGGACGGATGAGCGACGAGCAGGCCACGCGGCTGCGCCGGTTCACCGCCCAGCGTGGCTGCGACACGATGCTCTCCGGCGTACGCCCGGCCTCCGTACGGGAACAGCTCGCCGCGCTCGATCAGGTGGCCGGGGACGACCCGCCCGACCTGTACGGCGAGGGCGGGCCGGTGGCGGAGCTGGAGCTGCGGGTCGCCGAGCTGCTCGGCGCGGAGGCTGCCGCGTTCTTCCCGTCGGGCACGATGGCGCAGCAGGTGGCCATGCGTCACGGGGCGGAGCTGACCGGCCGCGCCGGTGTCGGCCTGCACCCGCTCAGCCATCCGCTGACGCACGAGCGGGACGCGTACGCGCTGCTCGCCGGCGTACGCGCGGTGCGCACCACGAGCGCGCCGCGCAACCCGACTGCCGACGAGGTGGCGACGCTCGACGAGCCGATCGGCACGCTCTTCCTGGAGTTGCCGCTGCGGGACGCCGGGTTCGTGCTGCCGACCTGGGACGAGCTGGTGGCCGTCGTCGCGGCGGCGCGCGCCCGCGGCGCCCGGGTGCACTTCGACGGGGCCCGGCTCTGGGAGTCGTCAGTCCATCTGGGCTACTCGCCGGCCGAGATCGCGGCGCTGGCCGACAGCACGTACGTCTCGTTCTACAAGTCGCTGGGCGGCATCTCCGGTGCCGCGCTGGCCGGCGACGCGGAGCTGATCCGGTACGCGCGTGCCTGGCGGCACCGCTACGGCGGCACGCTGTTCCAGCAGTGGCCGGCGGCGCTCGCAGCGCTCGCCGGGCTGACCCGGGAGCTGCCCCGCCTCCCCGGGTACGTGGTGCACGCCCGGGTGGTGGCCGAGGCGCTGGCCGCCCTGCCCGGCGCCCGGGTGTACCCGGCGCCGCCGCACACCCACCAGTTCCGGTTCTGGCTGCCGTACCCGGCGGCCGTGCTGGACGCGGCGAACCTGGCGCTGGCCGAGGAGGAACGCGCGTGGTTCGTCGGCGGCTGGCGGGACACCGAGGTGCCCGGGCTGGCGCTGGCCGAGGTGACCGTGGCCGGGCCGGCGCAGGAGCTGGACGCCGGCGCGGTGGCCGACCTGGCCGCCCGCTTCCTGCGCCGGGTCCAGGCGAACTGACCGCCGCGTCCGGCCGAGCTGACCGGCGAGGAGGAAGAGCAGGCGGCCCGGGTCGGTCAGGCGACCGGGCTGGCGGTGCGGACCTGCTCGGCGATGCGCTCGGCGACCTCGCGCGCGGTGTCCTCGGTGGCCGCCTCGACCATGACCCGCACCAGCGGCTCGGTGCCGGACGGGCGCAGCAGCACCCGGCCGGTCTCGCCCAGCTCCGCCTCGGCGCGCTCGACCTCGGCCCGGACGGCCGGTGCGGCGGCGCCGACGGTACGGTCGCCGACCGGCACGTTGATCAGCACCTGGGGCAGCTTGGTGACCACGGCGGCCAGCTCGGCCAGCGAGGTGCCGGTGGCGGCCATCCGCGCCATCAGGTGCAGGCCGGTCAGCACGCCGTCGCCGGTGGTGGCGTACGCGGGCAGCACGATGTGGCCGCTCTGCTCGCCGCCGAGCGCCAGGCCGGAGGCGCGCAGCTCCTCCAGCACGTACCGGTCGCCGACCTTGGTCTCGACCAGCCGGATGCCGTGCTCGGACATGGCCAGCCGGAGACCGAGGTTGCTCATCACTGTGGCGACCAGGGTGTCCTGGGTCAGCTCGCCGGCGTCCCGCATGGCCAGCGCGAGGATCGCCATGACCTGGTCGCCGTCGACCTCGTTCCCGTCGGCGGTGACCGCGACGCAGCGGTCGGCGTCGCCGTCGTGGGCGATGCCGAGGTGGGCGCCGTGCTCGACCACCGCGGCGCGCAGCGCCTCGATGTGGTTCGAGCCGCACTCGTCGTTGATGTTGAGCCCATCCGGCTCGGCGTAGATGGCGATCACCTCGGCGCCGGCCTCCCGGTAGGCGACCGGTGCGACGTCGGCGGCCGCGCCGTTGGCGCAGTCGACCACGACCTTGATCCCGTCGAGGCGGTGCGGCACGGTGCCGACCAGGTGCTGCACGTAGTGGTCGGCGCCGTCGAGCAGGTCGTGCACGCGGCCGACACCGGCGCCGACGGGGCGCTTCCAGGCGGTGGTGGCGTTCGCCTTAACCGCCTCCTCGATCTGCATCTCGATCTCGTCGGGCAGCTTGTGCCCGCCGGCGGCGAACAGCTTGATGCCGTTGTCCGGCATCGGGTTGTGCGAGGCGGAGAGCATCACGCCCAGGTCGGCCTTTGCCTCGGCGGTGAGGAACGCCACCGCCGGGGTGGGCAGCACGCCGACCCGGACCACGTTGGCGCCGGCACTGGTGAGCCCGGCGACCACCGCCGCCTCCAGCATCTCGCCGCTGGCCCGGGTGTCCCGGCCGACCACCGCGAGCGGCGGATGGCTCTTGTCGGTCTCGGCCAGCGTGTGGGCCGCGGCCACCGCGACCGCAAGCGCCAACTCCGGGGTGAGATCCGCGTTCGCCCGCCCACGTACGCCGTCCGTGCCGAACAACCGGCCCATACCCGCCAACCTCCGTGGAACTGCCGATGAGAGGAGAAACGCGGAACGGCCGGTCCGCCTCCCGGGAAGGGGAAGCGAGCCGGCCGTCCGTCAGAAGTACAAGACGCTTGTGGTGATCAGCGCTTCGAGTACTGGGGAGCCTTGCGGGCCTTCTTGAGGCCGTACTTCTTGCTCTCCTTGACCCGGGCGTCACGGGTCAGGAAGCCGGCCTTCTTCAGGGCCGGGCGGTCGTCGGGCTCGCTGACGATCAGCGCCCGGGCGATGGCGAGCCGCAGCGCGCCGGCCTGGCCGGTGGTGCCGCCGCCACGCAGGTTGGCGATCACGTCGAACGCCTCGGGCTTCTCGGCGGTGACCAGCGGGTCCTTGATGAGCTGCTGGTGCACCTTGCTCGGGAAGTAGGCCTCGAGGTCGCGGCCGTTGCAGGTGATCTTGCCGCTGCCCGGGATGATCCGGACCCGGACGATGGCTTCCTTGCGCCGACCCACGGTCTGGATCGGGCGGTCACCACGGGGCGCGCGCGCGACGGGCGCCGGCGCCTCGGTGGCCTCGGGGGCGACCTCGGTGGCGGTGATGTCGGTCATGCTGCTTCCTTCGCCCGCGCTCACTGCGCGATCTGCTTGATCTCGAACGGCACCGGCTGCTGCGCGGTGTGCGGGTGCTCGGCACCGGCGTAGACCTTCAGCTTCTTGAGAAGCTGACGGCCCAGCTTGTTGTGCGGGAGCATGCCCTTCACGGCCAGCTCGATGGCCCGCTCGGGCCGCTTGGTGAGCAGCTCGTCGTAGCCGACCCGCTTCAGGCCACCCGGGTAACCGGAGTGGCGGTAAGCGACCTTGGTCTGGCGCTTGTTGCCGGTCAGCGCGACCTTGCCCGCGTTCACGATGACGACGAAGTCGCCCGTGTCGACGTGCGGCGCGAAAGTCGGCTTGTGCTTGCCACGCAGGAGCGTGGCGGCGTGGGTCGCCAGGCGGCCCAGCACGACATCAGAGGCGTCGATGACGTGCCACTGACGCTCGATCTCACCCGGCTTCGGGCTGTACGTACGCACAGGTCTACCTTGTCTCGTCGTCGGTCTGGGGTCGCGCGCCGAGGTGACCAGGAGTACCCAGCCGGACCAGCGCGCACGAACGACCAAGCGTACCTGATGCGGCACGCCTAAGAATGTCGTACAACAGCAGGCAACGATACCCGGCCGCCCGGCGGCAGGTCAAAACGGGGTCGCGCCGCGCGTGGCCTGCGGGTTCGTCATGGCACAGGTCACACGCCGACCAGCGTACGCGGTCCGGGACGCAGGTAGACCACCCAGGTGACCAGGAAGCAGAGCGCGTACCAGCCGATGAAGGCCAGGTAGGCGGCATCAGCAGTGCCGGAGGCCAGGAACGACTGCCGGAACGCCACGTTCACCAGCACCCCGCCCGAGGCACCGACCGCCCCGGCGATGCCGATCACCGCGCCGGCCAGCCGCCGGGCCCGCCGCTGCGCCGCCTCCGGGTCGCCGGTCAGCTCGCTCTCCGCGACGGCCCGGGCCCGGAAGATCGCCGGGATCATCTTGTACGTCGACCCGTTGCCGATGCCGGAGAAGACGAACAGCGCCAGGAACCCGGCCAGGTAGAGCGGGAACGACTTCTCCCTGGCGGCGTACAGCACCAGCCCGGCCCCGGCGGCCATCGCCACGAAGTTCCAGAACGTGACCCGCGCCCCGCCCAGCCGGTCGGCGAGCTGACCGCCCACCGGCCGGATCAGCGACCCGATCAGCGGCCCCAGGAAGGTCAGCCAGGCCGCGTCCACGGGCGTCGGGAACCGGTCGTGGAACTGGAGCTGGAGCACCTGGCCGAAGGCGAACCCGAAGCCGATGAACGAGCCGAACGTGCCCACGTAGAGCAGCGACATCACCCAGGTGTGCGGGTCGCGGGCCGCCGCGCGCAGCGCGCCCGGCTCGTTGCGCGCCCCCGGCACGTTGTCCAGCCACCGGGCCGCGGCCAGCGCGGCCAGCACGATCAGCGGCAGGTAGACCGCCGGCACGAGCCGGGGGTACGCGGCGCCGGCGGTCGCCAGCACCGCCAGCCCCACCAGTTGCACGGCCGGTACGCCCAGGTTGCCGCCGCCGGCGTTGAGCCCCAGCGCCCGGCCCTTGAGCCGCTCCGGGAAGAACAGGTTGATGTTCGCCATCGACGAGGCGAAGTTGCCGCCGCCGACGCCGGACAGGCAGGCCAGCACCATCAGCGTGGCGTACGACACCCCGGGCTCGATCAGCACCGCCATCGGCACCGCCGGCACGAGTAGCAGCAGCGCGCTCACGATGGTCCAGTTCCGGCCGCCGAAGCGGGCCACCGCCAGCGTGTACGGCAGCCGCAGCACCGCCCCCAGCGCGGCCGGTACGGCGGTGAGCAGGAACTTCCCGGCCGGGTCGATGCCGTACTCGGGGCCCAGGAACAGCACCGTGACGGACCAGAGGCTCCACACCGAGAAGCCGACGTGCTCGGCGAAGATCGAGACGTACAGGTTGCGCCGGGCGACCCGGGCGCCACCGGCCGCCCAGAACGCCGGGTCCTCCGGCCGCCATTCGGTGAGCCGGCCGGCGGTGGCGGCCGGAGGCGTGGTCGGTGCGGAAACGAGAGTGCTCACGGGCGACTCCTCCTCGTCGATGACGAGGCGACGCTCTCAGCCCGTGGTTTCCCCGGCGTGCCCCGCACGCGTCGGCCCGGCAACGGAGATCGCACGTCCGCCGGACGGCGCCGGTGAGGCGGTCACAGCTCCTGGAGGATCCGCAGCGCCCGGCCGACCCGCTGCATGGTCTCGGTGTCCGCCACGTCCACGCACTCGGTGAACCACTTCTTCATCGGCGAGGAGATCCGGTCGGGCATCACCACGTACGCGCCCATCGGCACGGCGAGCGGCGAGTCGCGCAGCAGCGACTCCTCGACCACCTCGGCCACGATCACGATCGGTACCACAGTGGCGTTGTAGACGTCGGAGCTGATCACCAGGCCGAACCGCTCCCGGGCGCCGGAGATGCGCCAGACCTCACCCCTACGCAGCACGCGGACGCCCGCCGAACAGGGCGTCGTCGACGAGCGCGACCTCCTGGGCGTCGGCCAGGGCGGCGGCTTCCAGGTCCAGGCCGGCACGGCCGACCGCGTCGGCGTGCGCGGTGAAGACCTCGCGCAGCGCCTTCTCCCGGGCGGCCTGGTCCATCCAGGCGGAGAGGGAGAGCCCTTCCCGCTTGGCGAACCGGCGCGCCTCCTCGATCGTCTCGTCGGAGAACGACAGCGTCACCTTGGCGGTCATGCCGGGAAGACTACCCATCGGTATGACCGCCAGTCATCCTCGTCCCCGCCGATCGCTGAATCGGACACCTACAGGTGAAACAAGCGAAGCCGGTTGCGGATATTGCACTTGGGGGCGACGATAGAGCAGGTCCGAACGGCTGGGACGACACAAGCCGCATCTGCCACAGGGAGCCGTCATGAGCCTCAGCACCGGCATGGCCGCCTCGGTCATGCCCACCGAGGGAGCGGAGCGCCAGAAGGCGGCCGCCATGGAGGAGTTCCTCGTGCGGCACCCCCTCGCCGCGGGCGGAGGCGTGGCCCGCCTCGTCTCGGCGGACGGCGAAGAGGTCGAGGTGCCCGCCCAGATGTTCGACGTCCTCCATCAGATCTCGGCGATGCTCGCCCGCGGCGACGGCGTCGCGATCAGCGCCATCTCCCGCGAACTGACGACGACCGAGGCGGCGAAGCTGCTCGGCATGTCCCGCCCCACACTCGTCCGCCTCCTGGAGAACGGGTCGATCGCGTCACACCGGGTCGGCAGCCACCGGCGCCTCTTCCTCCGCGACGTCCTCGCATTCCGGCAACGGCAGATGGAGGAGCGACGGAAGTCGTACGAGGCCTTGATGTGGGAATCCGACGCGCTGGGTTTCACCGACGACGTGTAGTTCCGGGCCCGGCCAGGGGGTGCTGGGTAGGGTGTCCACTGTGATCCCCAGCGCCTCACTGGTGTTCCTGGACGCGAGGACGTTCTGGCGGAATGGATGTATCGCCTGCGCCGTAAGCGGCCCGAGCATTCCGAGCAGGCGATCGGCGGGCAGCGACGCCGCTTCGTCCAGGCGTTCCCGTACGGCCTCGTCACCGGCTATTCGCCGAACGACGTTCCGTGCCCGCCGGACCCGGACGACCGGCACGTGCTGGCCGCCGCCGTCCACGGCCGCGCCGACATCCTGGTGACCGACGACCGGCGCGCCTTTCCGCCGGAATGCGTACGGGAATCGCTGTCGGTCCGCACCGGCGACGAGTTCCTCAACTGGGTGGCCGACCGTTCGATGCCTCTGGTCATGAGAACGTTGGCGCGGCAGATCGACTACTACCGGCGCAGCCTGGTCGCCGAGGACAAGGACGCGGTCGAACTGATCGCCCACCTACGTAAGGCCGGCGCGTCCCGTTTCGCCGATCGGCTCGAGAATCACCTCGCCGATCCGTCCGGCCGCTGACCGCCGAAGACCGCGAAACGCCATTCCTTGAAGAAGCAGTCCACGTCCACCAGGCCCGCCTCGGTCAGCCAGCGACACTGCTCGGCCACCGGGGCCGGCCGGTCGTGCCGCATCCGCTCCCGGGCGCCGGCGATCTCCTCGGCGTCGGAGCCCAGCTCGGTGATCCGCGCCGTCCACACCTCGTCGTAGCGGCGGTCCAGCGCGGGGGTCGGCCCGGCGACCTGCTCGGCGTTGACGAACACCCCGCCGGGGACGAGCGCGTCGGCGGCCCGCTTGTACAGCGCCCGCTTGCCCTCGTCGTCGAGGTGGTGGATGGCCAGCGCGGAGACCACCGCGTCGTACCGGCCGGCAGGCAGCGGGCCGGCCAGGTCGGCGTGGACGGTGCGGTGCGGCACGCCACGGGCGTCCAGGTGCCCGGCGGCCACCGCGAGCATGCCGGGGGCGCCGTCCACGAGCGTCAGGCGGACCCCGGGGACGGCCGCGGTCAGCAGCAGGGACAGCAGGCCGGTGCCCGCGCCCAGGTCCAGCACCTCGGGGGTACGCCCGGCGGCGAGCGCGGCGCGCAGCGGGGGTGCGGCCACCTCGACAGCGGTGCCGTAGAAGGCGTCGAAGCAGGGCACAAGGCGGCGCCGGGCCTGGTCGTAGCTGCCGGCCACCGCGTCGAACGCGTCCGCCACGCTCATCATGCCTCCCGTTATATGAGATTGTTGTCCCATATTCTAAGCCCCGCGGAGCGTCTCGTCACCCGCGTGCGGTGTGAAGCGCTCGTGACAGGACCGAAACAGAGCAGACCCGGACCGGAAACCGCCCGACGGCACGCTTTTCCGACATGACAGACGGTGCACGCACGGCGACGCGAACGGGGTCACGCCTCGTCGAGGCCGCCACGCACTGCCCGTACTGCGCGTTGCAGTGCGGCATGGTGCTACGCGCCACCGGCGACGGTGTCGAGGTCGGCGCCCGCGACTTCCCCACCAACCGGGGCGGGCTCTGCCAGAAGGGCTGGACCGCCGCCGACCTGCTCGACCACCCGGACCGGCTCACCACCCCGCTGCTGCACGACCGGCCCGGCGGCGAGCTGCGCCCGGCGACCTGGGACGAGGCGCTCGACCGCGTCGCCGCCGGGGTCAAGGACGTGCAGCACCACCACGGGCCGGACGCGGTAGCGGTCTTCGGCGGCGGCGGGCTCACCAACGAGAAGGCGTACGCGCTGGGCCGCTTCGCCCGGGTGACGCTGCGGACCCGGCACACCGACTACAACGGGCGCTGGTGCATGTCGTCGGCCGCCGCAGCCGGGAACCGGGCGTTCGGGATCGACCGGGGACTGCCGTTCCCGCTCGCCGACCTCGGGCACGCGGACACGCTGCTGCTGGTCGGCGCGAACCCGGCCGAGACCATGCCGCCGCTGATGCGGCACGTCGCCGACCTGCGGGAACGCGGCGGCCGGCTGATCGTTGTCGACCCGCGCGCCACCGCCACCGCCCGCCAGGCCGACCTGCACCTGCAACCCCTGCCCGGCACCGACCTCGCGGTGGCGAACGCGCTGCTGCACATCGCGCTCACCGAGGGCTGGCTGGACCGGGCGTACGTCACGGAGCGGACCACCGGGTTCGACGACGTCCGGCGGACGGTGGCCGGCTACTGGCCGGCGGAGGTGGAACGGCTCTCCGGCGTGCCGGTGGCCGACCTGTACGCGACCGCCCGCGCACTCGCCACTGTGGACCGCGCGGTCGTCCTCACCGCCCGGGGCGCCGAGCAGCACGCCAAGGGCGTCGACACGGTCACCGCCTTCATCAACCTCGCGCTCGCCCTGGGCCTGCCCGGCCGCCCCGGCTCCGGCTACGGCTGCCTGACCGGGCAGGGCAACGGACAGGGCGGCCGGGAACACGGGCAGAAGGCCGATCAGCTACCCGGCTACCGGCGCATCGACGACCCGGCGGCCCGCGAGCACGTCGCCGGGGTGTGGGGCGTCGACCCGGACTCGCTACCCGGGCCGGGGGTGCCGGCGTACCAGCTCCTCGACGCGCTCGGCACGCCGTCCGGCGCGCGGGCGCTGCTGGTGTTCGGTTCCAACCCGGTCGTGTCCGCGCCCCGCGCCGCGCGGGTCGAGTCCCGGCTGCGCGCCCTGGACCTGCTCGTGGTGGCGGACTTCGTCCGCTCCGAGACGGCCGAGCTGGCCGACGTGGTGCTGCCGGTCGCCCAGTGGGCCGAGGAGGACGGGACGATGACCAATCTGGAGGGCCGGGTGCTGCGCCGCCGGGCGCTGCGCGAACCACCCGCCGGGGTCCGTACCGAGCTGGAGATCCTCGCCGCGCTCGCCGAACGGCTGACCGGGGGCGGGACGCCGCTGCCGGCCGACCCGCGCGAGGTGTTCGCGGAGCTGGGCCGGGCCTCGGCCGGCGGGCCGGCCGACTACGCCGGGATCACCTGGGACCGGATCGACGCCGACACCGGCGTGTTCTGGCCCTGTCCGGACCGGGACGGCCCGGACACGCCCCGGCTGTTCGCCGACCGCTTCCCCACCCCGGACGGCCGGGCCCGGTTCCATCCGGTGACCCACCGGCCGGCCGCCGAGCCGGTGTGCGCCGACTACCCGCTGCACTTCACCACCGGGCGGGTGCTCGCGCAGTACCAGTCCGGCGCGCAGACCCGGCGGGTGGCCGCGCTACGCCGGGCCGCGCCCGGCGGCTTCGTGGAGCTGCATCCCGACCTGGCAGCACGGATCGGCGTGGCCGAGGGCGCGCCGGTACGAGTGGTCTCCCGCCGGGGTGAGTTGTGCGCACCGGCCCGGCTCAGCACGGCGATCCGGCCGGACACCGTCTTCGCGCCGTTCCACTGGCCCGGCGCGCAACGCGCCAACTCGGTCACCAACGACGCGCTCGACCCGGTCTCCGGGATGCCCGAGTTCAAGATCTGCGCGGTCCGGGTGGAGCGGGCATGAACGAACGCATCGTCGTCGTCGGCTACGGCATGGCCGGCGCCCGGCTCGCCGCCGAGCTGCACGCACGCGGCGGGAACCACTCGATCACAGTGCTCGGGGCGGAGCCGCACCGCGCGTACAACCGGATCATGCTCTCCACGCTGCTCGCCGGACGCATCGGCGAGCCGGACGTGGAGCTTGTCGAAGCCGTCGGGCCGGGCGTCGAGGTCCGCACCGGCGCGGCGGTCACCGCAGTGGACCGGGCCGCCGGCGAGGTGGTCACCGACGACGGCGAGCGGCACGGGTACGACCACCTGGTGCTCGCCACCGGCAGCCGGGCCGTGGTGCCGCCGCTGCCGGGCCTCGCCCCGGTGCCCGAGCGGGTCGTCCCGTTCCGCACGCTCGGCGACTGCCGGCGGATCCTCGGCGCCGCCGAGGGCGCGCGGCGCGTGGTCGTGCTCGGCGGCGGGCTGCTGGGTCTGGAGGCGGCCCGCGGGCTGGCCGCCCGAGGGCTCGACGTGACTGTGGTCCACCCGGTCGGGCACCTGATGGAACGCCAGCTCGACCCGCCGGCCGGCGCGGTCCTCGCGGGCACGCTCGCCGGCCTGGGCGTCCGGTCCCGGCTCGGGGTGCCGGCCACCGCCGTGAGCGCCGGCGCCGACGGCGTCCGCCTGCACCTGGGCGACGCCGGGACGCTCGACGCCGACCTGCTGGTGCTCTGCTGCGGGGTACGCCCCGACACCGCGCTCGCCGCCGCGGCCGGGCTCGCCGTCGAGCGGGGCGTGGTGGTGGACGACCGGATGCGGACGAGCGACCGGCGGATCTCCGCGATCGGCGACTGCGCCCAGCACGACGGGACGTTGACCGGGCTTGTCGCGCCGGCCTGGGCGCAGGCCCGGGTGGTGGCCGACGTGCTGACCGGCACGGACCCGCTGGCCCGGTACCGGCCCCGCCCGGCGGTGACCCGGCTCAAGGCGGCCGGTATCGACCTGGCCGCGATGGGCGACGTGGACGGGACCGGCGACCCGGGCGGGCCGGTCGAGGAGCTGACCTTCGCCGACCCGGCCCGGGGCACCTACGCCCGGCTGCGCATCCGGGACGAGCGGCTGACCGGCGCGATCCTGCTCGGCGACAACCCAGCGGTCGGCACCGTGGTGCAGCTGTTCGACAGGGGCGCGCCGGTGCCGGCGGACCGGCGTTCGCTGCTGCTCGGCCGGGCGTTCGGCGAGGCGCCGGCCGGTCCGGCCGCGTCACCGGCGCTGATGCCGGACGCCGCGACCGTGTGCCGGTGCAACGACGTGAGCAAGGGCGCGCTGGTGGCGTGCTGGCGGGCGGGTGCCCGGACGGCGGCGGAGCTGTCCGCGGAGACCCGGGCCGCCACCGGCTGCGGCAGTTGCCGGGACGCGGTGGCCGGCATCGCCGCCTGGCTCGCCGAGGTGGACCCGCCCACGGACGAGACACGCGACAGCGAGACGGATCGCGAGACGGTGGAGGTGTCATGAACGAGCGGCTGGTGGTGGTCGGCAACGGCATGGTGGGGCAGCGCTTCGTCGAAGCGCTGCGGGCCCGGGACACCGACGGGCGGTGGCGGGTCACGGTGCTCGCCGAGGAGCGGCGCCCGGCGTACGACCGGGTGCGGCTCTCGGCCGTGTTCGACGGGGTGGACGCCGGTGAGCTGAACCTGCACACGCCCGACGCCGGAGTGGACCTGCGACTCGGCGAACCGGCCACCGGCGTCGACCGGGCACGGCGGGTGGTGACCACGGCTGCCGGCGAGTACCCCTACGACGCGCTGGTGCTGGCCACCGGCTCGTACGCGTTCGTGCCGCCGGTCGACGGCACCGATCTGCCGGGCGTCTTCGTCTACCGGACACTCGACGACCTGGCCGCGATCCGGGAGCACGCACGGGGCCGCCGTACCGGCGCGGTGATCGGTGGCGGGCTGCTCGGGCTGGAGGCGGCGAACGCGCTGCGGCTGCTCGGGCTCGTCACGAGCGTTGTCGAGTTCGCGCCCCGGCTGATGCCGGTGCAGGTGGACGAGGCGGGCGGCGCGATGCTCCGCCGCTACGTCGAGGAACTGGACGTCACGCCGTACCTCGGGGTGGCCACCACGGCGCTGCGTCCCGGCCCGGACGGCACGGTGGCCGCGCTCGACCTGGCCGACGGCCGCAGCCTCGACGCGGAGCTGGTGGTGGTCGCCGCCGGGATCCGGCCGCGCGACGAACTGGCCCGGATGGCCGGGCTGCCGCTGGGCCCGCGCGGCGGCGTGCTGGTGGACACGGCCTGCCGGACCGCCGACGAGCGGATCTGGGCGGTCGGCGAGTGCGCGGCGGTCGACGGGGTCTGCCACGGTCTGGTCGCGCCCGGGTACGCCACCGCCGAGGTGGTCGCGGACCGGCTGCTCGGCGGCGCTGCGACGTTCCCCGGCGCGGACACCGCCACGAAACTCAAGCTGCTCGGCGTGGACGTGGCCTCGTTCGGTGACGCGCACGGCGTCACCCCCGGCTGCCTCGACGTGACGTACACCGACCCGGCCACCCGCTCGTACGCGAAGCTGGTCCTCTCCGACGACGCGCGGACGCTGCTCGGCGGCGTGCTGGTCGGGGACGCGAGCGCGTACCCGGCGTTGCGCGCCAGTGTCGGCGGACCGCTGCCCGCTCCCCCGCTGGCGTTGCTGGCGCCGGCCGGCGGCGCGGGCGCCGGTGCGGGCGCGTTGCCCGCCACCGCGCAGGTCTGCTCCTGCAACGCGGTGACCCGGGCCGACCTGGACGCGGCGATCGCCGGTGGGGCGACCGACGTGCCGGCGCTGAAGGCGTGCACCCGCGCCGGTACGAGCTGCGGCTCCTGCGTGCCGATGCTGAAGCAGCTGCTGGACGCCGCCGGGGTACGCCAGTCGACGGCGCTGTGCGAGCACTTCGACCACAGCCGGCAGGAGCTGTTCGACCTGATCCGGGTGCGGGACATCAGCACGTTCTCCCGGCTCGTCGCCGAGCACGGGCGCGGCAGCGGGTGCGACATCTGCAAGCCGGTGGTGGCCTCGATCCTGGCCTCACTCGGCACCGGGCACGTGCTCGACGGCGAGCAGGCGTCGCTCCAGGACACCAACGACCACTTCCTGGCCAACCTGCAACGCGACGGCAGCTACTCGGTGGTGCCCCGGATTCCCGGCGGGGAGATCACCCCGGAGAAGCTGATCGCGATCGGTGAGGTGGCGCGCGACTTCCGGCTCTACACGAAGATCACCGGTGGGCAGCGGATCGACCTGTTCGGCGCCCGGGTCGACCAGTTGCCGCAGATCTGGCGCCGGCTCGTCGACGCGGGCTTCGAGTCGGGTCACGCGTACGGCAAGGCGCTGCGCACCGTGAAGTCGTGCGTGGGCGACACGTGGTGCCGCTACGGCGTGCAGGACTCGGTGGGGCTCGCGGTCGCGCTGGAGCTGCGCTACCGGGGCCTGCGCGCGCCGCACAAGCTCAAGTCGGCGGTGTCCGGCTGCGCCCGGGAGTGCGCCGAGGCCCGGAGCAAGGACTTCGGCGTCATCGCCACCGAGACCGGCTGGAACCTGTACGTCGGCGGCAACGGCGGTTTCCGGCCCCGGCACGCCGACCTGTTCGCCACCGACCTGAGCACCGCGGAACTGGTCACCCTGATCGACCGGTTCCTCATGTACTACATCCGCACCGCCGACCGGTTGCAGCGCACCGCCGCCTGGATCGAGGCCATGGACGGCGGCCTGGACCACCTCCGGTCGGTGCTCGTGGACGACTCGCTCGGGCTCTGCGCCGACCTCGACGCGGCCATGGCCCGGCACGTCACGAGCTACTCCGACGAGTGGCGCGACGTCCTGGAGGACCCGGACCGGCTGCGCCGCTTCACCTCCTTCGTCAACGCGCCCGAGGTGCCCGACCCGTCCATCACGTTCACCCAGGAGCGGGGCCAGCCGGTGCCGGCCCGGGGCGCGCCCCCGGACGGCGGACACCGCCGCCAGCCCGTCGCGCTGGGCCTGCCGGAGGTACGCCGATGAGCCCCGTCGTCACGCTGGACTGGACCCCGGTCTGCCCGCTGGACCGGCTCGACCCCGACCGGGGCGTGGCCGCCCTCGTCGACGGCGTACAGGTGGCGGTCTTCCGTACCGCGAACGGGCTGTACGCGGTGGACAACCTCGACCCGGTCGGCGGCGCGTACGTCATGTCCCGGGGTCTGGTGGGCAGCCGGGGCGGCGTGCCCACGCTCGCCTCACCGCT